>JBBQZS010000053.1:0-43175 GCA_038207495.1 Chloroflexia bacterium | reverse complement strand
CGGGACATCACCAGCGACTGGACCGCTCCCATGCACAATTGGGCCAGTATTTTGAACCAGTTAGCCATCCATTATGAGGGTAGGTTGAAACTCTGATGTTAGGTGACAAATCCCATTTACACAGTCCTATTGACATACCCTATTTTGTGAATGAAATTATTGCAGGTGTTGGGTTTCAGGGCTGGGCAACCCCGCCCCTACGAATTTCTCCTAACCCCCAACCCCTATCCCCCGTCCCCTACGTTTAACTACACCGCCGTTTTTCCAAGATGGCCTAACTGCTCAACCGCTAAAACTTCTCTTAATTCGGTAATCATAACTGAAAGCTGTTGGGCTGATTCGGCAACTTGACGGCTACCGGCGGCTGACTCCTGGGCTACTCCCTTAATTGATTGCACAGTGTTGATAATCTGGCTGTTAGCATTTTGTTGCTGTTGCATTGCCAGGGATATTTCTTCCGAGAGACGGCTAACCAATTCGATATAATCCACAATATTGCTGCCATAACCCGCCGTAATATTTACTACTTTACCCACTTCATTTATAACCAGACCGGTTTCGTAGGATTTGTGGACAGCTTTGGTAGTTTCTTTCTTGGTTTCTTCTGCCGCAAACACTGCTCCGGCTACCGCTCCCTGAAGTTGCGCAATAATTTGGCGGACTTCCTGGGTAGAATTAATAGAGCGATCCGCCAGACTCTTGACTTCATTGGCGACAACCGCGAAACGCTGCCCACTTTCCCCCGCCCCGGCACTTTCAATAGCAGCATTAAGGGCCAATAAATGGGTTTCGTCGGCGATGCCACCCAGAATATCAATTATTAAGCCAATCTGGTTGCTGCTGGTGGTCAAGGCTAATAGCCGTTGCCCTAGCATTTCAATCCCGTCGCGCACCTGCTCAAAACCCTGAATGGCGGTCTCAACTGATTGGTGACCACGTTGGGCCGCACTGTCAGCCTCTTCACTTACCCGTCTTACTTCCCGCCCAATATCCAATGCTTTGGCGGCAGCCTCGTAAACCTGCCGGGAGTTTTCGGAAATTTGCCGCGAATTTTGCCCCATTTCTTCCAGTGAAGTTGTAATAGCCACCACTGCGGCGGATTGCTCGGCTGACCCACTGGCTTGTTGTTGGGAAGTGGCGCGAAGTTCGAGGCTCATCGAGTTCACCTGTAAACTCATATCGCTACCGGCGGTTGCCACTCCCTTTAGCTTTTCGTTTAACAGCTCCATTTTTTTGTTATATTCAGAACGATCCTCGATAACTTTCTCAAGGCGGCGTTTGAAAATAAGCAATCCAGCCAACACCATCAATAAACACAAACACCAGACTAGGGCGGTTGCAACTGGAAGTTCTTTTGCCAAATCGAGCGTTGGTTTTACAATCTTGCTAGCTTCCAGAAAAATCGATATAACTATTACCCCGATAGAAATTACGGTTGTTACCGAAATTATCAAGCTGGGTAAACCTAGCACCGCTGCCAGCATTGGTGCCCAGATTAAAGCTGCTAAAATACCACTATTAACCCCAACCACAAATGCGGCTAAGGTCATTGATATGAGTAAGCCCCCGATAGCAACAGCGGTTGATGCTTCAAGCCAGCCAGCCTTTTTAGGCAAAAGCATTAAAGAGCTACAAATTGTAAAAATCAAAATTAAAACTGTAACCAGGGCTGGTTGAATAAGTTTATCTTGCCCGGTTACAAGAATCACACCTACCCAAAAAACGGTACTAATAAGTGTGAGTATGAGTTGAACCTTGTTAATTAGATTCAACAATGTTCTCCAACGTTGGCGATTTTCTTCTTTTTGCTGAATGGCAATAGTATCGTAAGTGCTAGAAATATTCATTTTGCTCCTACCAAAATATTAAAATGTAACTAAAACGAGGTTATTCTGGTTCGACGTAATTTCCTTTTTCATACATAACCAGAGCAAAAGCAACCGTGTTTCGCAGCCAATAGGTAAAAGACGTTTCAGCTAAATTCGCAAGGCCACTTTCAAAGGCTTCGACTTCCTTTTGAACATTAGCTGAAACCAATGCTCTAGCTTGGGCTACTTCGGGGCTGTCAGAGTGATATTGACCAAATGGTGTTGCGCCGATTTGGATGAGGGCTCCTGTCATACTATTAACTTTGCGTTCCTCAAGCTCCTGCCAGAAGCTACCAATATCATTAACTAGGCGGGCAATTATTGCAGCATGCATCATAACTTCATAACCGGCTATCCAGGTTTGCTGGGCGGAGTTTTCCAAACCAATTACCACCCCTGCCACAAACGGTAGCCCAATTGATACTCCCGCCGTACTTAGATAGAGTTCGGGATTGGGTAGGTTAGCGGGATTTTGACCGAATTCCTGACTGATAACCAGGTCCCAGCGCATTGATTGTAATAAGCGGGCAGCCTGTGTCGCAAAATTTATAACTCGAAAATCAGCTGAATTCTGGTTTGGGACTAAGGCTTGGATCTCGTGGAATAAATCCTGGAGAGCTCCCCGCAACCCGGCGGAATTAGGTTCAATCTGGGCTTCTTCGATAATGAAGTTAAGCGGAGGTTCGTTATCTACTGGCAATGAAGGCTCGCGCCTGGTGGCAGCCAGCTCGAAAAGTGGGCCTAGGATATAACTCAATTGAAGTTCTAAATTAGGCAGCCAATTTTGGGAAAGTTGGCCGGAAGAATTGTGACGAAGCACATAAAAATCAATAAAATCATCCAGGTCAAAAAGCCAGAGGGTAGCTTTACTTACCAGGGAAGCCATTTGGTAAGAAATGGCTGGGTCTTGACTAAGGCCCGGAGGAAGGGTGGTTACAATGCCTGTGTAGGCACTGACCTGCATGCGTTTGTAGTTAAGTTGATAAAGGGTTGCCCATTTCTCCAAATCTTTAAAAAGTTTGGGGAGGGTGATTTGCCGCCACTGTTGGTCAGCCGAATCTGACCCTGGTTTATTTTGGGCTACGACTTTACGCCACTCAAATGGTGTAAGGTTTAAGTCTTGCAAGTTACCTTGAAAAAGTGGCATTCTGGCTTGTTTTCTACAACCTTTTTTGTTTAACCCTGAACTGACTTAATTTCAAACTAAATATTCACTACATCCATGATTACATAGATTAATAAAAAAAGAATTAAGAAAGAGCGAACTATTATTAAAAATATATTAAACTTTATAAAAATTCCTCAGACCACAACCCTTCCCTAGTGCAGAATCACAACACCTAATGTGCAAGGGGCGGGCTTACACCCTCTACCTTTCTAAAGTAGAGGGTTGGGGTGAGGGTTTCTTGGCCTGACCCTTGCGTTAAAAGTAATGGGGTAGAAGTTGACCCCTCATCCCAGCCTGTAAGCTGGCTTCTCACCTGCGTACAAGGGAAAGGGAGAAGGGGTAAGACCACTCCCCTTCGCACATTACCTTTTATGGAATTGCACAACCCAATGCTATAAATACAATCCCCTTAAATTCGGATTTTTCCTATTGGTTACTTTTGCCGTATACAAAGGTATAGAACAAAGAGCAGCCCTTAAAACCCGTTATATTCGGGGATGCACAACCTTCTTCAACTTATTCTCACCTACTATTTCGAGAGGAGATTAACAACGCATTATGCCTGGACACAAAAAATTGACAAGGTTTGTTTGGCTGCTACCACTGGTGGCCCTGCTGATGGTGGCCTGCGGTGACCCGACCGCCACTAATGTTCCGCCCACCGCCGCGCCCCCTACCGCCGTTCCTACCACGACTGCCGCCGCTACTACTACGGCTGCGGCTGCGGCTGCAACCACGACTGCCGCCCCAACCCCGCCCCTGCCTACCCTGGCAGACCCCGCTTCGGAGGCTGGTAGGTTAGTGTTTGCCAAGACTTGCTCTGGTTGCCACTTGGGACAGGGTACCCAGTCCGGTAGAGCACCTGTTTTAGCTACCAGTGCCAAAGCGATTGACCCCGATTTTGTGCGTAAACAGGTTCGGAATGGTGGAACTCGGATGCCCGCTTTCGATGCAACGAAGGTTTCTGACGAACAGATCGAAAGTCTGATATTATATCTGAAGGCGATTCATAAGAATTAAAGGGTTTGTTGGTTAGCGGTGGTCAGTATTAATAGTTGTTGGTTATTGGCTTATAAACCTTCTCCCTTAAACTTATAACTTTCAATTATTTTAGCAGTCCACCGCTAACCGATTTTCGACCAGGAGTATGGTGGATTGCGATTTACCAGCGAGAAACCATTGCAAAACCCCTGGGCAAATAGCACCATAGAGGAACTGGTCAAGTTAATCAGCCGGGGCGATAGCGAAGCCCTCGGTGAATTGTACGACCGCTACTCAGGCCGGGTTTACGCTTTTTTGCTCAGGTCGGTAGATAAAGGGATGGCGGAGGAATTGCTACAGGATGTATTTTTAGCCCTGTGGCAAAAAGCTGATATGTACAAGCCTGGATTAGGCTCTTTTGATGCGTGGTTTTTTACGCTGGTGCGGCACCGGCTGTATGATGCCTTGCCGAGCTATCAAAAACGGCTTAACCGTAATTTGCCCTCTCAACCAGCAACGGGTAATTCACCCCTTGAACTGGTTGAGAGCAAGTTTAATATGGAAGAACATATTATTCACCTTTTCAGGGATGAAGAAATCCGAAATGCTTTGAAAGATTTGCCCCCCGACCAACGTCAGGCCATCTTGCTGACCTACTTTGGCGGACTTAGTCAGCGAGAGGTGGCAGAAAAACTGAACTTGCCAGTTAGCACTATTAAGGGACGCGCCAGAATGGGTCTGCAAAAACTGCGCCAGCTGTTACCGGAGTCGTTATGATGAAGTGTGAAAAAGTCGCCGAAATCGAAGATAGCTATTTGTTGGGAGAATTGGAAGGGTCGAAGATGAACCAAATCGAACAACATTTAAAAGAGTGCGCAAGTTGTCGCCAACGAATACATGGCTACGAAGAATTGCTCGGCCAAATGTTCAAATCTGTCGCCCCCCTGGAGCCGCCCTCCGATATCCGCGATGCCGTTATTGCCCATGCAAATCAAACGGCTAAAAAAGAGAAAAGTAACAGAAACCTTTGGCCTTTCCGTTCTGGTTTTGCTCCGGTTTTGGGGGCTGGGATTGCGGCTTATTCGTTGGCTCTGCTGGCCTTTTCGGTAATACTTTTTTTGCAAGTGCAAGACCTTAATAAACAGCAGGAACAGAGCCAGAAAGTGCTGGAACTGACTTCCATGCCCGATACTTTAATCTGGCTGATGACTCCCGGCGATGGGCCTTTTAATCCGACTGCCCCCCGCGCCCGCATGTATGCCCGCCAGGCCAGCGAAATTTACCTGGTCACGGCGATTAATATTACGCCTGCCCCTTCCGGCAAGGCCTATAAAATGTGGTATGTTATAGGCGACCAGATTGAGTCGGGCGGGGTTATTTCCCTGGATGGACGGGGCACTGCCAGCCTGATTATTAATGACCCTGACCGTAATGCCCTAAAAATTACCAGTTGTTATATTACGCTGGAAGATAATATTCTCAATAGCCCCCAGCCAACCAGCCCTCCTTTATTATCCTGGAAGAAATGAGATAATTCTGCCTCTTAAAATGTACTTCCTCGGCGATATCTGTTAAAATCTGTCGGAGATTTTAATCAAAATCAAAAAGGCGAAAAAATGAAACCGCTTTTGCTAAAGCCCTCAAAATCCGGCAAGTTTTTCCATTTTATAGGCAAATATGGCATGAAACTGCTTGGTTGGAAAGTCGAAGGTTCCTTGCCCGACATTCCCCAAATGGTAATAATTGCTGCGCCCCATACCTCTAATTGGGATTTTTTGTATATGATGGGGGCGGCCTATGTACTGCGGGCTAAGTTCTCCTGGATGGGCAAGGATAACCTTTTCAAAGGGCCGTTTGGCATAATAATGCGCTGGTTTGGCGGCCTTCCGGTTAATAGAAGGATTCGTACTAATCTGGTAGGGCAGGTGGTTGAGCATTTCCGCACTAATGAAAAGTTGATTTTAGTAATCCCGCCCGAAGGAACACGCAAGAAAACTGACCACTGGCATAGCGGGTTTTATTATATTGCCAAAGAGGCGGGCGTTCCGCTGGTGCTGGCCTATATTGATTACAAACGCCGAGTAGTAGGGATTGGCCCGACCATTAACCCCAGCGAGGATATTCAGACCGATATGGCGGTAATCAAGCCGTTCTATAGCCAATTTACCGGGAAACATCCTGAGCGGATGGGTGATATTCGGATAAACCCGAAATAAATATCTAGCGGTTCGATTAGCCCTGGCGTTTGGTATTATTGGATTTTTGGCTTTTCCCCCAGATTATTTTATCGGTTAGAATACGGATTGTCATGGGTTGGCTGACAATAATCTGGCAGGAAAGGCGCGGGTAGCCAAAATTCTCGGCTAAATGGTCATGCCACTGGCTGGGGTCAGGTTTACCTTCCTCGATAAATACGCCACAGGTAGCACAAAGCCCTCTCCCTCCACAATTCAGTTTGCGGGTAACTCTGGCGTAAGGCGAAATCCCGGCTTCAAGCAAGGTTCTGCGTAAATTCGCCCCTTCCGGCGCAGTCAAGATTTTAGTTTCCTGGTCAATTAAAACAGTAAGCTGGTGGGTTTTCAAATAAAAATCCCCGTTGGGCCGCTATTTGATACAAATTAAACACATCTGCTAGAATAACCTGGAATCACCCTATTAATAATTAAGATAAAAGAAACTTAATGCTGCAAAACAAAATATGTATCCCTTGATTAAGGTTTTCAACAAAATTGCCCGGAATAAAATCTGGAGCTTGATTACAATCATTTGTCTTTCGGTGGGAATATCCTTCCTGGATTACTTGATTCCGCCCGAAGTTCCCGTCGAAGCCCTCTACGTACTCCCAATGTGGCTGGGGTTACTCACTTTTGGCTTACTGGGCGGCACAATTATTTCGGTTGGGTCAACAATACTTTATTACGTCTCAAATTATGCCCTCAACCGCAATGCCCAACCCAGTCTATGGGCCTCCATAATTTTTACCTTTTTCTTCTTAATCTTATTATGTTTTGGAGCTTATGTTTTCTTGCTTAACCAACGCCGTCTGGCGAAAGCTCGTAGCGATCTGCAAGTTCAATTAGAGCAATTAGACCAACTGTATAAGGAGTCGCAGGAACTCCATCAACAGAACCTGAAATTAGCCATCACCGAGGAACGTAATCGGCTGGCCCGCGAGATTCATGATGTATTGGCTCAGGGCTTAACGGCGATAATTTTGCAGGTGAAAGCCGCAAAACTTAACCAGGATAACCCCGAAGTTTTGGAGCAACGGTTAAATCAAGTAGATGAATTGGCCCACCATAATCTACAAGAGGCTCGCCGCTCGGTAGCCAATTTACGCCCTTTACCCCTGGACGGCAGCAATTTAGCTGAAGCTTTAAGCCGCAAGGTAGTAGAGTTTCAGAAAGAACAGGCAATTGAAGCTATTTTTCAAACCAGTGGCTCTATTCACCGTATGTCGGGAGAGGTTGAAGGGGCTTTATATCGCATCGCTCAAGAAGCCCTGACCAATGTGGCCCGTCATTCTGCCGCAAGCGAGGTTCAAGTGGCCCTGGATTATGATGAGGATGAAGTTTGCCTTACAATAAAGGATAACGGGCGGGGTTTTGAAATAAATCCCGATAACGAATCCAGCAACGGGCACAAAACTTTTGGTCTAAGTACCATGCAAGAAAGAGCCAGATTAATCGGGGGATGGGTTATAATTCAAACAAGTCCCGGTGAAGGTTGCCGCATTCGGGCGATTGTTTCCTACACCAGAGTTCATAAGCTTATGCGGAGTGAAATTTAAAGATGCCGAATCGAAAATTAACCACGGTTGCTACCGATAAAACCACTGGTAGTATCCGAATTTTATTAGTGGACGACCACACCGTAGTGCGGGATGGTCTCACTTATATCCTGAACGCCGAAGCCGATTTTGAGGTGGTGGGTGTGGCTGGAAACGGGCAAGAGGCTCTGGAAAGAGTTAAAGAATTACAACCAGACCTGGTATTGATGGATTTGCAGATGCCCGTAATGAGCGGGGTCGAAACCATCAAACGCTTAAAGAGTGAAAATGACCAGATAAAAATAATTATCCTGACCACCTTTGATACCGACGAATATATTTTTGAGGGAATTCGGGCCGGGGCTAGAGGCTATCTCTTAAAAGATGTGCCAAAAGAGGAGCTATGTCGGGCGGTGCGTTTGGTCAGTCAGGGGCAATCGCTGGTACAGCCTTCAATTACCGCCCGTCTGTTTGAGCTAGTAGCGAAGGGTGGCCTCAGAGCTAATGATGCCTTGTTGACCGAGCGTGAACTGGAGGTATTAAAGTTGATTGCGCGGGGTGACCGCAACCGCGAAATTGCCGCCAAGCTGTTTATCGGCGAAAGCACCGTCAAGGGCTATGTTACCTCGATTTTGCAAAAACTGGATGTTACTGACCGTACCGAAGCCGCGATGTACGCCGTCCAAAAGGGGCTGGTCAAGCTCAATTAGCCCTTTGCCAAAAAGAGGTTTAGGTCGGACACAGAGGTCTGCCCCTAAACCTTTGGGGACAAGAGTTGTCCCGCCGAATTTCTCCCACTCACAACCGATAGAGGCTCAGATGCGTAAAACGTTCTTGATACAGCTAACTACATTGTTTCTGCTATTCTTGACCCTCCTGAGTGTAAATCTGGTTATGGCTGCTCCGGTCTTTAATCAGCCGGTTTTTGCTAATACCTGGAACCGGGTGGATCGGCCTGTACAGGAAATCCCCAATGTTGGGAGGGGCTATACCTGGGGGCCAACTACTGGTGCTAACCCTATCAACGAGGCTTATAACGGCGGCACTCGCCAGGTGCAATATTTTGACAAAGCCCGCATGGAAATCAATAATTTCTCCGGGAATCCCAACGACCTTTTTTATATTACTACCGGGTTGCTGATAAAAGAGCTGGTGACAGGGTTAAGGCAGGATGGCGATAATAGTTTTACCCCTTTCCCGCCCAGCCAGGTACAGGTAGCGGGCGACCCTAACGACTCCGGCTCGAATACGATTGCCCCTACCTATGCCAGTTTCAAGAATATCGTGACTTTTGCCGGGAATCAAAACTGGGTAGCCAGAGCTCTAGGGTCACTCATAACCAGCCAGCTAGACCGCCCCGGAAATATTACCAGCTTTACCCCGCCCGAAGTCCGCCGCCTGAAAGCCTATGATGATATTACCAGCCACAACATTGCCGATGTTTTTGTGGATTATGGCAATCAGAACGGCTTAATCTGGAGCGGCAGCCGCTACTCTACTGGTGCGGTGTTTTTTGGCAACCCGACCTATGTATTGGGCCGCCCTGTGACTGAGCCTTATTGGGTGCGGGCGGTAGTAGGCGGGGTTGAGCAGTATGTGCTGGTGCAACTTTTCGAGCGACGCGCCCTGACCTACACGCCCTCTAACCCTTCTGGCTTTAAGGTGGAGATGGGCAATGTCGGGCAGCATTACTATCGCTGGCGTTATATCGAAAATAACTTGCCTCCTCCTCCCCCACCGCCACCGCCTATCCCCGCTACCCCGCCCCTGGATGTAGGAATAAACGCCCTGCTCAATATTTATAACTTACCCCAACTTGGTGCTTATACCCAGACTTACGAGGCCAGCAGCCACGAGCCCGCCGGGGAAAACTTTGACCGGAGTAACTATCTTTACCAGGAGGATAAACGCTATATTATTTTCGACCAGCGCGGCTCCGGTTCAGTTTACCGTATCTGGATGACCAGCACTCCCATTACCGATGTTGGGCGGATTCAGTTTTTCCTGGATGATGAAGCTTCGCCCCGCCTCGATTTACCTGTTACTACTTTCTTTTCAGGCAAGTCTGCGCCCTTTTTAACGCCGTTGGTGGGCAATGCGGCTGTTTCCAGTGGTGGTTTTTATAGCTATGTGCCGATTCCCTATACCACTCGCCTGCGAATTGCCACTACGGGCAAGCCGGGCTATTTCCAGATTGATTACCAGAAAATAAATAATCCTAAATATGTTAGCTCCTTCACGGGCAAAGAGGATTATGGTCGCTTGCTGAATGTTTTTAACAATATCGGGCAAGACCCCAAACCCGCTAACCCAGGCCGTCAAACAATTTCGGGGAACGGCGCACTTCGGGCTAATGGTCAGTTAAAACTTGGTAGCAATTTGCTTGGCCCTGGCGTAATTAGCGCGATTAAGCTTAAAATGGACTTCTCAAGGGTTAAAGTCTTCTCCTCGACCTTTATCCAGGTGAATCTGGACGGGCGGCCCTGGAATCATGTGGATCTGCCACTCGATTATTTCTTTGGTAGCGGCATTGGCGAGCGCAAGGTGGCTGGTTTAATGTCGGGTATAGACCCCGCCAATCATCAGTATTATTTCTATTTCCCGATGCCTTTTCACAATGTTGCCAGCATTAGCTTGCTTAACAAGGGCGATAATACTGCCCAGGTGGATTGGGAAATAAGCTTCGACCCCGATCCCACCGGGAAGTTGGTCACTCCAGATACGGGCTATTTCTATGCTATCTACAAGCAAGAGCGTGAGCCCGCCGACGGTCAGGATTACAATATTCTGAAATTCAAGGGGCGGGGGCGGTATGTTGGCACGGTGTTGAATATTTATTCTCACTATTCGGCAATGGAGGGCGATACCCGGATATATTTGGACGATAGCAGCACTCCCCAACTTTATGGTACGGGCGTAGAGGATTATTTTAACGGCGGCTTTGGTTTCAATGGTGGCCCTTTCAGCCGCCCCTTGCACGGAACGGCGGCTACTTCCCTGGCTAACCCTACCGATGGTTTCAAGAGTCTGGTGGGTTGGCGGTTTCAGCTTGGGGACGCGCCCACCTTCAATTCTGGTATCAAAATTGGGGTTGAGCATGGCTATATTGGTAACGACCGAAAATTGCAAAACGAAATCTATAGCAGTGCTGCTTTCTGGTATGGTCTCGACGACCCAACCCTTGAGCAAACCGATGCCCTGAATGTGGGTGACCCAGGCGCGGCCCGTGACCATAATTATTCCAATGATAGCAGTGCCCGGCCCAAACAACTTACCAGCAGCTATGAGGGCGAAAATGATAGTCAGCTAGTAACCGATTATGGGATGGAGTTTCAGGGTTACAGCAGCTTTACCGCTAATATTGAGCCGGATAATGCCGGAGTTATTTTGCGTCGGCGTTTCGATTTTAACAATATTAATCTCCAGGCTAATGTTTATGTGGATGGTCAATTTGTCGGTAGGTGGTACAGCCCTGGTCAGAATCAGTTCAAACGCTGGCGAGACGAGGATTTTGTTATCCCGGCAACTTTCACCAGAGGCAAGAAAAATATTAAAGTGCGCCTGGAAGTGATCGCTGACCCTTCTCCCTGGAACGAATTTTATTATGTGGTTTACAGCATCAGGCCGGGAATCGGTTACATTCCCTAAAATCTCCCCTCTGACAATAGTAACGTGGGCCGAGTAACGAGTTCACACCCATCATCCCAAACTTCTCCCTCACCGGGGAGAAGGGCTAATCCCCTCGCCAATATCAGATGCGGCAATTATCCGAGTGTGGCATAATATTAGCAAGATTAACCCAGGCCTTTAAACGGCGGCAACGCTGCCATCTACTCTGCGTCGAGAAAGGAAAATATTATGGATTACACTTTACCCTCTGAAATTCAGGAAATGAAACAGGCTACCCGTGAGTTTGTGGATACTTCCCTCATTCCCCTTGAACCAGAGTTGGATAGAACTGGCGAAATTCCGCCCCAGGCTTTGAAACAACTCCGCGAATTGGGCTACTATGGCGTGACGATTCCCGAAGAATGGGGCGGGATGGGGCTGGGTCAACTGCCTCACTGCACCATTCTGGAAGAGCTTGCCCGCGCCCACAACGCCTTTTTCAACGAACTGGTAATCGCTAACGGCCTCGGCTCCCACAGCCTGGTGGCGCATGGCAACAAGGCTCAGAAAGACTATTATCTGCCCCGGATTGCCAGAGGCGAAATTATTACCGCCTTTGCCCTTTCCGAGCCCCAGGCTGGCAGCGATGCCGCTAATATCCAGACCACCGGGACTAAAGTGCCGGGCGGCTGGAAACTAAACGGCACTAAACTTTACATAACCAATGCGGTTAATGCCGACCTGTTTACGGTAATCGCCAGCACCGACCGTGAGAAGAAAGCCAGAGGCGGGATTACTGCTTTTCTGGTGGAACGTACTAATCCTGGTTTTCAGGTAGCCAAAATTTTGGAGACAATGGGTAGTATGCCGCATAATCATGGCGAGCTGGTTTTCAACGACTGTTTTGTAGCGGATGATATGGTGCTGGGGACGGTTGGCGATGGTTTCAGAGTAGCGATGGAAACGCTAGATGAAGGCCGTTTGCATGTGGCGGCTTCGGCCTGTGGAGTCGCCCAACGTCTTTTAGAGATGAGCGTGGAATGGAGCAAGAACCGGGTCGCTTTTGGTCAGCCGATTGCGGTTAATCAGGGGATTCAGTGGATGTTAAGCGATAGTGCCACCGAGCTTTATGCCGCCCAACAAATGCTCTATAACGCTTGCTGGCGATATGACCAGGGCGAGAAGGTTAGCAAACAATGTGCAATGACCAAGCTATTTGCCACCGAAATGGTTGGGCGGGTGGCTGACCGGGCCGTTCAAATGCACGGTGGTATGGGCTATATGCGCGAACTACCTATCGAGCGGATGTATCGGGATGTGCGGGTAATGCGGATTTACGAAGGCACCAGCGAGGTTCAGCGCATCGTTATTGCCCGTGAGTTGCTCAAGGGGAATATAAAGTAGATAACGCAACTCTTTAACCCCCTTCTATGAATTATGGAAAGGGGGGTATTTTTTATGGAGGGGAATTTGAATAGAATTGGTTTTATCGGTTTGGGGGTTATGGGTTTGCCAATGGCACAAAACTTGCTTAAGGCTAGTTTTGAGGTTACGGGCTACAACCCCAGCCCCGAAGCGGGTCAAAAGCTGGTAGCAACTGGTGGTAAGGTCGCTAACAATATCGGGGAAGTAACCGAACAGAGCGATATTATTATTACAATGTTGCCCACCAGCGCGACGGTTGAAGAGGTTTTGGATGGGGCGGGCGGAATATTTGAAAATGTCCGCCCCGGTCAGGTAGTAATAGATATGAGTACCACTTCACCCTTGCTAATCCGCATATTAGCCGAAAAAGCTATGAAAGTGGGAATCACTTTGCTGGATGCCCCGGTCAGTGGAGGTGATAAAGGGGCAATTGCCGGAACCCTTTCGATAATGGTAGGAGGCGATGAAACAGTTTATCAACGCTGCTTACCTGTTTTTGAAGCAATGGGCAAAACAGTGGTTTATGCGGGGGAGAGCGGGGCGGGCGCCACAATTAAAGCCTGCAATCAGCTAGTAGTGGCTTTGAATTATGCAGCACTTTCCGAGGCACTGGTGTTGGGCTCCAAGGCAGGGGTTGACCCCTATAAAATTCTGGAAGCATTAGGAGGCGGTCTTGCAAACAGCCGAGTCCTGGAACTGCGTGGAAGGAGTATGGTGGCGCACGACTTTAGCGCAGGGGGACGGTTAGCACTGCACTATAAAGACCTGGGTATCGTTAGGGAGTTGGCCCGAAACCTGGGAGTGCCTTTGCTCGCAACCACACTGGTTGAGCAAATGTTCAGCACACTAATGCAGGCTGGTTACGCTGATTTTGATCACTCGGTTTTGCTACTTTTTGCCGAAAAGCTCGCCAATCATAGGGTTGAGTAAAAGCCAGGCCTTAAGTATTTGGTAGCGTTTCCATATCTTTAAGGTAATAGCTGCTATTAAATGGAAATTGAGTTCCAAAAGTTAAAATAGATAAGCTCAATAAGTACCTCATATTTTATCCTGAATAGGCGATTGTAACGGCTTAAAACCTTATATAGACCCTTTATTACAGGTTCAAAAACAGTTTTTAAAACCCCTTTACAAATTTATTATTGTATGCTATGCTGAAAGTAACCTTGGAAGCTATTCCAAGCCAATCTGTCCACATTTTTCCAACTGAAAATGGCAACCTGTTGTAAGCAAATTGATAAGTTTACCTCGCAATGCACATCAATTTCCTTAATAGGATTGTCAATATGTGACCGAGAATTGAATCAAGGAGGATTTGAAGATGTCAAGTGCTACCTCTTCCAAATTCAGGAAGCAGAGTCTGATGGCTGTATTAGCCATGACTTTGTTAATGGTTTTGGCAGCTTGCGGCGACCCAACCGCCACCACTGCGCCCGTAGCTACTACTGCTGCGGCAACTACCGCCGCTCCTAAACCGACTACCGCTCCGGCGGCGGCTACCACCACCGCTGCTGCTACGACCACCGCCGCCGCGACAACCACCGCTGCTGCTACGACCACCGCCGCCGCGACAACCACTGCCGCCGCCGCTGGCCCGACCGACTTTTCTAAAGTGGGTAAAGAACTGGCCGACGCTTATACTGGCAAGTACAAAGGTACAACCGTAAGCGTATTTCACGGTTTACAGACCGATGAACTGGTTAAGTTCCAGGCTACTTTTAAGGATTTCCAGGACAAAACTGGTATTACTATCAACCTAGTGCCTGGTTCTAGCATAGAAGCCTATGCCGTTAAGGTGCAAAGTGGTACGATTGAAGATATCGTAAACTTTCCTCAGCCCGGGACAATGGCGATTTATGCCAAGCAAGGCAAGATAATTGACCTCAATACCTTTATGAATAAGGATTGGCTCAAACAAAACTACAATCAGGGTTTTATTGATACCAACACTGTAGATAGCCCCTCTGGTAAAATCCTGGGTGGCGTTTTCGAGCGTATCAACTTCAAGAGCGCGGTCTGGTATCCCAAGAAAGCCTTTGAAGCTGCTGGTTACAAGATTCCCCAAACCTGGACTGAATTGACCGCCTTACAAGACCAGATTGTTAAAGATGGTGATACACCGTGGTGTATCGGCATTGAAAGTGGCGGAGCTACTGGTTGGCCTGCTACCGACTGGATTGAAGACATCATGCTTCGCACTACTTCGTTGGAAAACTATGATAAATGGACGGCTGGAACTTTACCCTTCACTTCTCCTGAAGTCAAGAATGCTTTCCAGCAGTTGACCAATATCTGGTTCAACGACAAGAACGTCTATGGTGGTCGCAAGAGTATCGCTACTACCAACTTTGGCGACGCGCCAACCCCGATGCTCCAGAACCCACCCAAGTGCTGGATGCACCGCCAGGGTACTTTTATCACCAGCTTTTTCGAGAAGAACAAGCCAGGGGTAAAGGCGGGCGTTGACTACGACTTCTTCTACTTGCCCCCAATTGATCCTCAGTATGGCAAACCAGTGCTGTACGCGGGTGACTTGTTTGCAATGTTCAAGGATCGCCCCGAAGTTCGGGCCGTAATGGAATTCTTCACCACTTACGAGTCGATTCAACCCTGGATCAAGCTAGGGACTGGGGCTCTTTCGCCTCATAAAAACTCGAATCTGGCGGATTACACTACTGACCTGGAACGCAAAGCGGCTGGGTACATCCAGAATGCCACCAGCGTACGCTTTGATGGTTCCGACCTGATGGCGGCTGAGGTGGGTTCCGGTAGTTTCTGGAAGGGTGTCACCGACTACGTAAGTGGTGCGGCAACTCTCGACCAGGCTCTGGACACTATCCAAAAAGGCTGGGCCAACGTCAAGAAGTAACTAATAAACCGGGCCGACTAACACAACCATGTTAGTCGGCCCGGTTAACACAGCCGCGTTGAACCTAACAGTTGAGCGCGGCTATTCCCCTAATCTTATATTCAAAAGTTAGCCCAAACTGCTCCAGGCTGCCAAACGGCCTGACTAAATATAGGAGATCTAAGATGATCCAACAAACGCGAGAAGCTGATAAAAAGCCAGCCTCGTCTACCGCCGCAGGTGGCTGGATTCCAGGGCAGTTCTTGATTGCACTCCTGGGACTGGTGGTGGTACTTGTGCTACTCTGGCTGGGGTTTATCTACCTTAAAGGCACCAAGACTGCCAGTTTGTTAAATGCGGTAATCGCCATTGTTTGGGGGGTAGGGGGCGTGGCCGCGCTGTTCTTTTCGGCTAATTACCTGATCGAGGCTTTACCCCACAAAGCCCGAAACTCTGTCCGACCTTTCCTATTTTTCCTGCCGGGGGTGGGTATCTTATTCCTGTTTCTGACTATTCCAACCTTAATCACCCTTTATCAGAGCTTCTTCAATAGGGACTCTACTTCCTTTGTCGGGCTTGATAACTATGTTGCCACCTTCACTGACCGCTCAATGCTTGAGTCGTTCCGCAACAACCTGATCTGGTTGTTTTTCGGCACAGGTTTTTGTGTCAGTCTGGGGTTGTTGATCGCGGTGCTGGCTGACCGTAGTAAATTTGAGACTATTGCCAAGGCCATTATTTTTATGCCAATGGCGATTTCTCTGGTAGGGGCCAGCGTAATCTGGAAGTTCATTTATGCCTACGCTCCTGCCGACCAACCTCAAATTGGTATACAAAATGCGATCTTAACCGCTTTTGGGGTTGAACCTCAATCCTGGCTAACTCTCCAACCCTGGAATAACATGTTCCTGATTTTAGTGTTGGTTTGGGGGTCAACCGGCTTTGCGATGGTGCTATTCTCGGCGGCTCTCAAGGGCGTGCCGGGCGACCTTATCGAAGCCTCGCGGGTGGATGGAGCTACCGAGTTTCAGGCCTTTTTCGCGATTGTCATTCCCTACATTCAGGGTACCATCCTGACTGTCACCACTACTACCGCCATCGGCACCCTCAAGATTTTCGATCAGGTATTTGTTATGACGGGTGGGCAGTATGGTACATCGGTGGTCGGCACCGAGTTCTACCGCCAATTCTTCACTAATAGCAACTTTGGCTATGGCTCGGCTATCGCGATTGTGTTGTTTATCGCGATCTCCCCGGTGTTGATTTATAATCTGCGCCAACTGCGGAAACAGGAGGGATTCTAATGTCGTCAATGGCAAAAGTACAGACTGCCGGTACCAAGAGTAACAAATTGCTAAATGGTATCCTGGTAAACGGGACATTGGGCTTCCTCTGTTTATTGTGGCTGATACCCACCCTGGGGTTATTTGTATCGTCACTTAGAGAGCGGAGCGATATTGCCACTTCCGGTTGGTGGACAGTTTTCCCGCATCAGGAATATCTTAGCTCAAGTCAGGTGCAACTGACCGCCGGGCTGCCGCTTGACCAACCGATTACCGTTGAAGGTCAAACCTTAACCGATGACCAACTGCGGGCGGGTTACAAGCTACCAGACGGACGAAAAGTAATCTGGATCAATCGGCGCGCCAGAACGGTGGATGTCCAGACCCAGCAATGGACGGCCAAAGCCAATTTCACCCTGATTAATTATCAGAACGTGTTGATTGGGCAGAATTATACCTACACTCAGGCCGATGGTAGCACCAAAACCGAGCAGGGCGAGAACATGAGCAATGCCTTCATCAATTCGCTGACGGTGGCGGTTCCTGCGACGATTATCCCGATATTAATAGCTGCATTTGCGGCTTATGCGTTTGCCTGGATGCGGTTTCCAGGGCGGAAGCTGTTATTCACAATGGTAGTGGGGTTGTTAGTTGTGCCAAGTCAGGTAGCCTTGATACCGCTACTAAGAGCCTTTAGTGGCCTGGAAATCAACGGTACCTTCCTGTCGTTGTGGTTGGTGCATACCGGGTTTGGTTTATCGCTGGCGACTTATCTGCTTTACAACTATATCAGTGGGCTGCCACGCGAGATTCTGGAATCGGCCTTCATTGACGGCGCAACACCGTTTACGATCTTCCTGCAATTGATATTGCCGCTCTCGGTGCCTGCGCTGGCCTCCTTCGCGATATTCCAGTTTATGTGGGTCTGGAACGATTACCTGAACGCCTTGATCTTCCTGGGTGCTACGCCCGATAGTCAGGTGGTTACGGTAAAGCTGGCCCAGATGATTGGGGCGCGTGGTCAGGATTGGCATCTGCTGACCGCCGGGGGTTTCGTGTCCATGCTCCTGCCGTTGGCGGTGTTCTTTGCCTTGCAACGCTTCTTTGTACGCGGTTTGCTGGCTGGTTCGGTTAAGGGCTAATCCTTATCAGGCCAAATTCTGAACCCAAAAACAAAAAAAGGTAACCACAAACCTCTGGTAGTAGGGATTTTAACCAATTTCTGCTATCAGGGGTTAGCTTTATTAATCAGTTAAAAAAAGGAAATTATTCTCCTATGAGCGAATCCGAGGCAGCAGGTCAGCCCATATCTATTAAACTTGACGACCCCCACCGTCCCGCTTATCACTTTTTGTCCGAAGCCAACTGGCTGAACGACCCTAACGGCTTGATTCAGTGGCAGGGACGCTATCATCTTTTTTATCAATATAATCCTAATGGCCCTTTTCATGGCACAGTTCATTGGGGGCATGCCGTCAGTGAAGATTTGGTACACTGGGAACATTTGCCCATTGCCCTGACTCCGACCCCCAATGGCCCCGACCAGGTAGGCTGTTTTTCGGGTTGTGCGGTTGATAATAATGGAGTGGCGACCCTGATTTACACCGGGGTTAGAGGTCATTTGATGGAAGACCAATTAGCTTGCGTGGCAACCAGCACCGATGAGCTTTTGCTAAATTGGGAAAAGTATCCCGGCAACCCGGTTATAGCCGCGCCCCCTCCCGACCTGAAACTGGTAGCCTATCGTGACCACTCGGTCTGGAAAGAAGGCGACACCTGGTATCAGGTTATAGGGGCAGGGATTCAGGACTTAGGCGGTACCGCTCTGTTATACCGCTCGCCTGACCTGCTGACCTGGGAATATCTGAATCCGATTCTGGTGGGCGATAAAACCGTTACCAAGCCGATTGTAACGGGCGAAATGTGGGAATGTCCAGCTTTATTTTCGCTGGATAACAAACATGTGCTGCTGATTTCAGTGTGGGCTAATCACAATCTTATCAATAGTAGCTATTACGTGGGGAAATATGAGCAGCAATATTTTATCCCGGAATATTCGGCGATAGTGGATAATGGCGGCAGTTTCTACGCTCCCCAAACTATGCTGGATAATCAGGGCAGACGTTTGATGTGGGGCTGGCTGCGTGAGCAACGCGGTCTGGAAGCGCAACGTTTAGCGGGCTGGTCTGGCACAATGACCCTACCTCGCCAATTGTCGGTCTTGCCGGACGGGCGGCTGGCTCAGGCTCCAGTGCCGGAATTGCAAAAGCTCCGCACCAACCATCAACACTATCAGCAGCTTGTTATTCCGGCAGATGCGGGTCTGGCCTTAGCCGAAGTTCAGGGCGATTGTCTTGAAATTATTCTGGAACTCGAAGCTAATCAGAGCAAAAGCGCGGGGCTGGCGGTACGTTGTTCGCCGGATGGGGCGGAGCAGACTTTAATTCTTTATAACTGGCAATCAGAAGAGTTGATAATTGACCTGACGGCCTCCAGTCTTGACCCGACGGTGGGGCATGCCCGAAATTCCAGCCCCTGCCGCCTGGACGCACAGGGTAATATCAAGTTACATATTTTCCTTGACCGCTCGGTAATCGAGGTATTTGCCAATGACCAGAGCGCGATGGCCTGCCGGATTTATCCTACCCGCCGCGATAGCGTGGATTTGAGGCTGGTAGCGGAAGATAGTCAGGCTATTGCCCGGTCAATGGACGTATGGGAAGTATCGCCCATCTGGTAGTTAAGGAATAGTCCAGGTAGCATCAAAAGCTGTGCCGTTCCAGCTGAACTGGGCGCGTTGGTGGCCTTTTGCCGCCAGATAGAGCCAATCAAATCGCTCGATAGTGCAGACTATCACCGCAAAATTGGGCCAACCTGCCTCGCTTTCTTCCAGAGTGGGGGAACGGTCTATCAGGAAATCCGGCAATCCCGACTCAGGTTCAGGGGTGGGGGTGCCGGGGCCAGTCAGGGCAACATAAGCGCGGCGGCTGGAAAGGCGGGAGTTTTGCCAGCCTTCCTGGGCTATTTCGTCCTGGTGATAAACTTTTGCGGTTCCCTCGGCTCGAATCTGAATTTTGTCCTCCGGCGAGTAAAACATCCAGCTTACCGCTTCGTTCTGGCGCAGCTCGGTCACTTTGTCGCTGCGTACATCGGTATGACAAATCAAGGTTCGTTGGGCGGGTTGGGCCTTCCGCAACACTACCGTGCGGAGGCTAATTCCCCGCTGGCTGAACGTACCCAGCACGGGAGTGTGAAAAGCATGATGGGAGTCCGCCACTCCCCGCTCAAGGCCGTTCCAGATTTCTTGCAAAAGAGTTTCAAAAGCTGTTAAATTAGTAGGTGTCATATTTTTACCTGTTTCTAGCTTAATATAAATCCGCGCTCCTAAAGTATATACCAGAAGCGACGGTAGAAGCCAAATTATAGCTTTATGTCAGAGCAAGCATATTATATCCGCCCGATCCAAAGTGTAACCGAATTTCAGGCGGTGCAGACGGTACAACGCCAGACCTTTGGCTTTGGCCCCGAAGATACGGTAATGCATCTGCCGATGATGGTGGCCTTGCAAAAATATGGCGGGCAGGTGTTGGGGGCGTTTTGTGCCAGAGGCGACGGTCAGGAAGAATTAATCGGGTTCAGTCTGGCTTTTCTTGGCAAGGATGAGGTAAGCGGGGAATATTTTTTGTACTCCCAACTTGCCGCCGCCCTGAGCGAGTGGCAAAGCCAGGGGGTGGGGCTGGCTCTGAAAGCGACCCAACGCGAGGCGGCTCTGGCGCGGGGCTACCGCCTTATGCGCTGGTCTTTTGACCCTTTGCTGGCGCGTAACGCTTATTTTAATCTGGCGAAATTGGGCGCGGTAGCTTGTCTGTATATCCCGAATATGTACGGGACGGGGCGGGGTGAACTTTTCGGGCAACTGGATACTGACCGTCTGACGGTTGATTGGGAACTGAATTCGGCGCGGGTGGTGGAGCGGGTGGGCGCGGCTAAAAGTGGGAGGAAGCCCACCCTGCCCCTGGCTGAGTATGCTGCCGCCCCTGATTTAGTGGAAGTTCGGTGGCTAGGCCAGAATGTTCCGGAGGTGTCTAATATATCTTTAGCCCTGGCTGCCCCTACCCTCAAGCTGGAAATTCCTTCTCATTATAAACAGGTGCAGCAATTCGATTTCGGGTTGGCGGAGGAGTGGCGCACCCAAACCCGCGCTATTTTCAGCCACTATCTGGCGAATGGCTACGAGGTGTCCGACTTTTTCACCCAAGCGGGGGATTTCGGTCAAAGAGCCTACTACATTCTGAATTCAAAGGAAATATAATGTTAAAACTGCAAAATATAGAGCTATTACACGTTGGTATGTCGCTCAAAAATCCGTTTGAGACCAGTTTCGGCGGTAAATCCGAGCTGAACCATGTGATTGTGAAGGTCACGGACGCGAACGGGGTGGTGGGCTATGGCGAAACGGCCTGCCCCACCAAACCTGATTATTGCCCCGAAACCATTCAAACTTGTTTGCACCTACAGCGCGATTATCTTGTTCCGGCGGTTCTGGGCAAACCTTTTGAAACTATCGAAGAATTTGTGGGCTTTTACGGCTGGGTGCGCGGCAACAATTTTGCCAAAGCCGGATTAGAGATGGCGGTCTGGGATTTGATGGCCCAGCTCGAAAACAAACCACTGGCCCATTTGCTGGGTGGCACCCGGAGTTACATCGAAAGCGGGGTTAGCCTGGGGATTGAGGCCGACATTGGGGTTTTGCTGGATAAAATTGCCGGATTTGTGGCGGAAGGCTATCGGCGGGTGAAGCTCAAGGTTAAGCCGGGGCGGGATATTGCGGTGGTGGCGGCGGTGCGTCAGAAATACCCGAATCTACCTTTGACTATTGACGCTAATTCGGCCTATACCCTGGCTGACATTTCCCACCTGAAGAAGCTGGACGAATTTAATCTGATGATGGTCGAGCAGCCCCTCGCCCACGATGATATTGTGGATCACGCCCATTTGCAAAAGGCTCTCAAAACCCCGGTTTGCCTGGACGAAAGTATTCACTCGGCGGAAGATGCCCGCAAAGCAATTGAGCTTGGAAGTTGTCAGATAATCAATATCAAGGCCGGACGGGTCGGCGGGTTACTGGAAGCCCGGAAAATCCACGACTATTGCCAGTCGCAGGGTATCCCGGTGTGGTGTGGCGGTATGCATGAATACGGGATAGGGCGGGCGCATAACGTGGCTCTCAGCAGTTTACCCAATTTCTCAATACCGGGGGATGTATCCGGCAGCGATAAATATTTTGTTCAGGATATTGTCCAACCGCCGATTCTGGCTAAAGACGGCTGCATTACCGTGCCGAACACTGAAGCGGGAATTGGTTACAAAATAGATGAGGCGGCTCTGAATAAATTTTTGGTCAATAAATATTCGTTTGGGGGGTAAGGGATGACGCTTTACGAACAACGCCAGGGCAATTTTTTAGTGAGCTCTGACCCCGCCAGAGTAGACCTGGAAGCAACCCATGCTTATCTGGCGCGGGCTTACTGGTCGGAAGGTATTCCAAAAGAGTTGCTGGCGCGGGCGATTGCCAATTCGCTCTGTTTTGGGGTATATGAGGAAACAGGCGATAAACTTAGGCAGGTGGGATTTTCCCGCCTGGTTACCGATTGTGCCACTTATGCCTATATCTGTGACGTTTTTATTCTGGAAGAATATCGGGGGCAGGGTCTTTCAAAGTTTATGCTGGCCTGTATAATGGCGCATCCCGACCTACAGGGCTTGCGGCGGTGGAATCTGGTAACGCGGGACGCTCACGGCCTCTATCGCCAGTTTGGGTTCAAGGAGGTTGCCAGCCCGGAGCGTTATATGGAAATTATTGTGCCTGGAATTTATTTGAAAAAAGAATAAATCCCAATTCGTAGGGACGGTTCGCGCACCGCCCGCCATCCCCAATAATCGTAGAGACAAGATTTATCGTTAGTTAAACAAATCAGGCTGTTCTTTGGTGATGCGATCCCATAGGGGTTGGAACATAAACCAGCCCGCCCCCGAATTGCCCACAATTTCTCTGGTTCTGGTAGCACTTTCGTGGTCAATCAAAATTGGTTTCCCGGCGGCCTCCGCCAGAAGTTGAGCCTGACAACTGCGCTCCATTGTAATAAACCACCAGGCGGCCTCATCTACGGTTTTGCCCACCGTCAGCAAACCATGATTGCGCAGGATTATGGCTTTGTGATTGCCCAGAGCTTCGCCAATTTTCTTGCCTTCTTCCAGGTCGTAAACCACCCCCGAAAAATCGTTAAGCAGGCTGTGATCCTGATAGAAAGCGCAGACATCCTGAGTAATCGGGTCAAGCAAGAGCCCAAGCGACGACCAGCTTTTGCCGTAAAGAGAATGGGCGTGGGCTACGGCCTCTATATCCGGGCGGGCCGCATGTACCTGGGAATGAATGGTAAATGCCGCTCGATTAACCGGGCGGTTGCCTTCGACCACTTCCCCTTGATGATTTACCAGCATTAAATCGGAAGCTTTAATCTGGCTGAAATGCATCCCAAAGGGGTTTACCCAGAAATGGTCGGTTAACTCCGGGTCACGCGCCGTAATGTGGCCTGCTACCCCTTCATCAAAGCCGAAGCGCGAAAAAAGGCGGAACGCTCCGGCTAATCGTTCCTTGCGGTGCTGGCGTTCCTGGGCGGGTGTATCGAAAACCGGAATGGTCGGCATCGCGCCCCCGATTGAGGTTTTGGAAAGCATGTCTGTCATTCAAATTCTCCTCTTTGAGCAGTTTCTAATATTTTCAATTCAAGTTTTATTTCCCCTTCACTGATTCAGGGAATGGGGCCAGGGGGTCAGGTTAACACTAAAACCCTAACTTACCCACGATTTTAGCTGCGGCATCGCCCTTAGGCATTGCCAGCACCAGCACTTCCTGACCTTTGCGGATTAGCTGCACATCCTTGTCGGCAGTTTGCCAGACCCGTTTGTCGCCACTGCCGCCGTTGCCCTGAAGGTTATAGGTAGGCACAACGTATTGGTTGGCGAAGTCGAAGAACTCTTTGGCTTCGGTTTCGCTATCCCAACTGCTGCGCCAGACGAAGCCCGCTTTTCCATCTTTATCCAAAACCTGATAGCGGTCTCCGGCCCAGCCAGCCGCCCCCTTGCTCGCCTGGTCGGCGGTTAGTTGGCCTTTTAGCCAGATGCGGGTCTGAAACTCGCCCATAGTGTTAATATCCAGCGATTTCCAGCCGTCCCCCAACAGCCCGGTCAGGTCAGATAAATCAACTTTTACCGGCTCGACTTTCTTCTGGTATTTGTCAAAATGCAAAATCTGGCTGGTGGAAGCGGGCGGATAATCTGTCCAGGCTTTGTTAACTCCTGCCCAACCGCCCTGCTTGTAAAGATTTGTCACGAACGACAGACCTTCATTGTAGGGAAATTCCAGGCTATCCCGCAAGATTAACGGGGCTTGATTTAGCGAGTCGCTCGAATAATTTTGAGTTTCCTTAATCAAGTCGTTTAGGTCGCTGCTGCTGAGATAACGCCCGGTCAGCCACAGATTTTGGGACTGCACCGCATCCCCCTCGATTAGAGCCGTAATGGCTAAATCGCGGTCATCGTTGCCTTCCTTGTCAGTAGGTTTGCGAATTGGACGCAGTTTGTTCAGGTCATAATTCTGGTCTTGCAGGGCGTGGGTTAATTCATGCTCGGCAGTAAATTTTACTAACGGGCTGGCTCCTTTACTGGGGTCTTCGGTGACCACATAGAGCTTCTTGGTATCAGGGTCGTAGAAGCCCAGCACTTGCTCGGTATATAGCTTGACATAAGTATCGAGTAAATTAAAACCGGGCTTGGTAAAACCAAAAGCCTCAAAGATTTTCTCGTACTTGGTAATTTCTTCGGGCGGGTTATCGCGTTTGAAGGTGGCAAGGTTGTATTTACCCAGGTCGTCGCGGGTCATGAAGTTGGTTCCAATTTTGTCTTTGAAGTTTAAGCCGCGCACCTTACTGGCTTCCTGCCCAATCCTGTCCATTGTTTGCTGGGCTTCCGCCGAGACCGCTACGGTTGGCACCGGAATTGGTGTGCCGTTGGCGGTGCTGGTAGTAGCACTTGCAATAGTGGGGTTAGTGGCGGTTGTTCCAGCAGGAGCCTGGGTAGCGGCGGCTTTAGTGGGCGTGCTATTTGCGACAACGGGGGTCGAAGTGGTATTGCTGGAGACAGTTGCGGCAGTGGTAGTCGCGCTGCTGGTAGTGGTAACGGCGGTGGGCGAGTCGCCACAGGCCGCCAGTACCAACGATAAAGCCACCAGCAAAATTATTACTAAACCGAATTTTTTCATTTTATCTATGATTCCCTTCTTTGTTGCCTAAAACTATAAAGCTATCGGATTATTTTACCCCAGCCATTAGGTTAAGTCCATTAGTAAGAAGTTAATTGATTTTTTTGGAAACAGGCGAAGTAATAAAATTTATAGAAATCGGAACTTGAGGGACATTTTGGGGCTAGGGTATTATTGCGCCCATAAATATATCAGGAAAAGGTTGAGTATTACCAATACAGCAAAAACGAAACCCAAACCGGGTTGGTTAGCAGCGAAGAGGGCCACAACTCCGCTACCAAAGAAAACAGCCCGTAAAAGCATGAGCCAGGGGTTAGGTAAGCGGCGATTTGAGCGGGGTGCGCCAAATACGGCCCATATCACAATTGCTGCAAGCGGCGTTCCAATGCCCAAAAGAATTTTAGTAAAAGTTTCCGCACCAGCTTGAAATCCCCAATTCCCCAGAGCAATCAGAGCACCTAGCTCCAGGAAAAAAGCCATAGCCAAATTAGTATTTTTGAGGGCCTTTAACATAGTTTTGATAGTTTAGTCGGTAGGATTTGGTGTCATAATTCTTCTTGAATCTAATCATTATGCAGCATCCTGGATTAATCGAACCTCAACTGTCAAAGGTCGAAAGGAAATTTAATGCGCTTTCAACCTTTGGTTTTCCAACTAAATTCTAGGGATGGAATCAAGTTATATTTGCTCGTTAAGCTGGCTAAAGCGTTTGGCGATAACTTCCAGCATTTGGGCGGCGACACTGGGGTTGCTATCAATCACCCCCCGGAAGTGCCAGTTGGTGATAATGTAGCAGTTGGTTGGTTCAAGCGCGACCACAGTGGCAGTACGGGGCAATTCATCAAACAAGGCCATTTCCCCAAAAAACTCGCCACCACTAATTTCGTTCAGCTTAAACTTCTCGCCATCTTTCTCGCGGTAAACTTCAACCTTACCCGACTCGATTATGTAAAACCCGATGCCACTCTCGCCCTGACTGACAATAACACTGCCCTTATCAAACTTTCGTTCCACAATAATTCGGGAAAGAACTTCCAGATTTTGCTTGTCAAGTTTGGCAAACAAGGGCACGTTTTTGAGAATCTCGATAACTCGCTTAGTTTCCATCTTTCACCTGTTCTATTAAATAAAATTGGCTAAACGCAGAATTTTCGCCCTAGGCGGTTAGAGAGTTTTGTACAAAGGCTTTAACTTTACATAAATATCTTTGTAAATCGGGTAATAGTGTTTATAAATATCCACATTTGCTGCTATCGGGCTGGTGCGGGTGGTTATTCCGATAGTGGCGGCACATGCTTCTTCTACGCTCGACCAGAATTTAGCCCCAACACCCGCCAGTAAGGCCGCCCCATAGGCTGGGCCTTCCGCCGCATTGATAGTTACGACTTCTCGCCCGAAAACGTCAGCCTGAATTTGTCGCCAGAGTGGACTTTTGCCACCGCCGCCACTGGCCCGGATTTCTTCGACTGGCAAGCCCATTTCGGTGAAAATAGCCAGACAATCTTGCAAACTATAGGCCACTCCTTCCAGCACCGAGCGCACCAGATGGCTACGTTTATGCGCCCCCGTCATGCCAAACCAGACTCCCCTGGCCTGGGGGTCAAGGTGGGGAGTGCGTTCGCCCATCAGGTAGGGCAAGAAAATCAGCCCATCGCTTCCGGGAGGGGCTTCGGCGGCCTGTTCGGTTAATAGCTCATAAATATCGCGACCCGCTTGAGCGGCAGCCTCTTTTTCTATAGGCCCGGCTACCTCGTCGCGGAACCAGCGAAAACTTAAACCAGCCCCCTGGGTCACGCCCATCACATGCCATGCCCCTGGTACCGCGTGACAGAAGGTATGCACCCGTCCTCCAGCATCACGGGCGGGGGTGGCACTATGGGCAAAAACCACGCCGCTTGAGCCAATGGTGCTAGAAACTAACCCGGCTCGCACAATTCCGTTGCCCACCGCCCCGGCAGCCTGGTCGCCACCGCCTCCCACCACAGGCGTTCCGGCTTTTAGCCCGGTTTCGGCGGCGGCAGAGGGGGAAATTTGCCCCGAAACCTCTTGCGACTCGTAAACGTCCGGCAAAATCCCTTCGTCAATTTCCAGCAGCCGCAGCATCTCACTTGACCAACGCCGATGTGCTACATCAAAAAGCAAGGTGCCACTGGCATCACTCACTTCGCTGGCATATTCCCTGGTTAATTTAAAGCGAATAAAATCTTTGGGTAAGAGGAAATGACAGGCTTTCAAAAACTCCTGGGGGCGATGTTGGCGCAACCACAAAAGTTTGGGGGCACTAAACCCGACGATGGCTGGGTTGGCGGTCAGTTTAATCAGGTAGTCCGCCCCTACCGTTTCGGTGATAAAATCACACTCAGCCTGAGTCCGCCCGTCACACCAGATTAACGAAGGGCCAAGCACCTGGTCGGCTTCGTCCAGTAATACCACCCCGTGCATTTGCCCGCTCAGACCAACTGCCGCGATTTCGGGGGTAGTTCCGAGTTCTTTGCTGGCTGCTGCTAAAGCTCCGCGAATGGCTTCCACCGAGCCGCGCCACCAATCGGCTGGCTCTTGTTCAGCCCAGAGCGGCTGCGGGGTATAAAGCGGGTATTCGCTGGTTGCCCCTGCCACTACTCGACCACTAGCCCCTTCCACAATAATAGCCCGCGCACCGGTTGTGCCCAGGTCAACCCCCATGAAGTAGCTCATGTTAGTTATCAGCTTTCAGTAATCAGCTATCAGCTTTTTAAATTTCAGTAATTAACTAAATCCGCCAAAATTTTTGGATTTAGCTTATTACTGATAGCTGATGTCTGATGGCTACCTGTTAATTTTCTTCGGAATTATTGCTGCCTGAAGGTAAGAACCGACCCTCGGTTGCGCCGGAGGGCAGTTGTTTAATGGCTTCGAGGGCCACCGCTGCCGCCCCTGCTACCTGTCGGTTAGGGTCTTGCAAAACCACGTTCAGGGCATCTGCCGCTTCCTGAACATTCAACTCGCCGAGAGCCTGGGCCGCCGCCACTCGCACTTCCGGCATTCGGTCACGCAAGAGCTGCAAAAGGGCCTCGGCCTGCTGGTCTTCACCTAATTGCACCAGAGTACGAGCCAACGCGACCCGCACCTCGGCATATTCACTGTTCACCATTGGTAAAATATAGGGAACAGCTCGGCGATCATGCCGTTCGCCCAAAGCGGTGATAATGCCTTCCTGTCGTCGCCAGACATCGGCGGTATTCTCAAAAGGGCGAAAAGCCAGATTTTCCAGCATCAAACGAAAACTTTTATCATTCTGCATCAGCCCCAGAGCGGTGGTCGCGCTACGTCGCACTGGCCCCGGCTCCTGGTCACGCATCACCTCTACCAGAGCTTCCGCCGCCGCCAGATTATCCATAAAGCCAAGCGATAAAGCGGCAGCCTGGCGTAGTTGTAGTTGCCAATCGCTGGGAGCATTGTTATAGCCCTTTTTCAGAACTCTAGTCAGGGGTTCGGTAGCTTTTTCGGCTTTCAAACGTCCGATGGCAATGGTAGCTTGCATTGTCGCTTTATGTTGGGCCTCGCTGTTTGGGGAGTGTCGCCAACCATATTCAGCCAGTTTCAAAAGGGATTTAAGGGCGTTCTGGTCGCCAATCAAGCCCAGCGAAATAGCAGCAGCCTCACGGACGGGCCAATAGCGGTCGTTGAGTAAACTTATTAGTGGGACTACCGAGCGAGGGTCGCGATATTCAATCAAAGCCTGGGCCGCCGCTGCCCTTACCTCTCCTTCCGGGTCGGAAAGAGATTGAATTAGATAGGGAATTACCGAAGGGTTTTTTAATTCGCCTAATGCCAAGGCCGCTCTTGTTCTTAGTTCTGGCCCACCATATTTGAGTTCGTTTAATGCCTGGTCAAGGGACATCTGTGTGATTATCGCTCCCCCTATTGGTAGCCCCTGTGGGCCAGTCAATCCTGCCGGGTTTTAGCTACCGGAACGCTCTGATTTTCCGTAATAAATATTACGCTAAAGAAGCTGGAATGTTTCAAAACGCCTACCCCTGCTAATTTGAATCTGATTATACACCCATATTCCGCCTGTGTCATGATAAATCCGCACGTTCTTGGTTGTGAGGTACGAGGTTGGTAAGGGATGGGCTGTCCTGACCCCTGGTATCTGATTGAAAGTTAGCTGTTTCTCCGGGAACATAAATTACACTGGTGCTAAGTACACCATAATAATCCACTTGGCATTTTCATCCGAATCGTCAGGGATTTAGCATCAAAAAAAGTCCTGAGCACTTCCTCTAGTGCCACTGGGTCAAGCCGGGCAAATAGCCGTTGGAAGGTACTCTGGTTAGGGGTCACCCCTTTAACAAAACCTAAAACCCTTTTAATTCCCTCATCCTGACCCGCTAACCACTTGGCGATGGTTGTTACCCCTAAATGATTGGACAAAAGCGCGGCAGTGGCGGTTAAGAGCCTACTTGCCAGAGTATATTGCAGGTTCGGCCCACGTCTGAGATCGCGCTGGCTGGCAAAGCCACTTCTTAAATCCTGGAAGGTTATTTTTAAGTTGGCAGATGAATTTGCCACTCTTAGGGGGCATGCTTGTATATTCCATTTGGCTCTCCTTTGGTTTGATTTTCGCTTGAGAACTTAAATCTTACCAAAGCTGAGCCTTTTTATCCAAACGCATTTTCCCTGCTCCATAGTTGCCAAAAGAATCTTAAAGCTGGATTAAAGTTGGAGCCCTGAATAAATTTTGGCTAACTTTATTCAAACTTGTAACGTAATATTACAAGTTGTTTTAGTTTTCAAAAGCGCAAGAAAGCAGGTTAAGCAAAAAACATGCCAGATTTTAACGAAATCCTCACCTGGGTTAAAGATAACTACGTCCATTATGGCTACTTTATCATCCTGATTGGGGCTTACCTGGAAAATACCATATTTATGGGTCTGGTTTTCCCCGGTGGAATATTGCTGGTTTTAGGAGGGGTCTTTGCCGCTCAGGGGGTGATTTCGTTACCACTGGCACTTTTGTTGGGCTGGATTGGGATGTTTTTGGGCACAAGCACCGATTATTGGATTGGGCGGGCGGGAATCTGGCGGGCTATCGAAAAAACCCGTCTCAGAAAATGGCTTGAACCGGGCTTAAAAGAGGCACAGATTTTGCTATATGAGAAGGGCGGGATAGCAATTTTTCTGGCTCATTTTATGGGTCAGATACGTACATTTGTAGCGGTTACGGCAGGTATTGTTAAAATGCCCTTTCGTAAATTTGCTTCGGTTGAACTGTTTGCGGCTTTACTCTGGAATATTATCTATATAGGCTCAGGCTATTTAATTGGCGATAGTTTGAACTCGATTGAAAATTTCTTCAAAGTTGCCGGAGTTATGGCGATGTTGATGGCGGGTGGAGCATATTTAATCTGGAAGAAACGCAAAAAGAAGCAACTTGCACACGAAATTGCCCAACTTGAGCAGAAATTGATAGAGCAAAACAAGTCAACTTCTGGGTTTGTTTTTTCTCAAAACTCCACCAGAGATGACTCGCTTTAATCTTGGACAGTCAACTATACAATTATTAATCCCAGGATTAATGAACCGATACAAAGCCGTAATAAATTTTTTTGAGGTTGGTGGTATAATTATCACAAATGAGTTCATCCAATGATGTGATGTATAAACGCTCTGTTAGACGTTGTTCTAGCGATACTGAAATTCGGGGTCCAAAATGAAAGACTTGTTAACAAGTAATGACGTGGCTGTTTTGGTCAATAGAGGGGTGGAAGAAGCCACCAATGGGGACAAAAGTCGTGCTGTAGCTCTGTTCCGCCGTGCATTATTATTAGATAATACTAACGATACGGCCCTCCTCTGGTTAGCCTGGTTAAGCGAAAGCCCCCACGAGTCAGTCGAACTATTAGAAAGAATCGTGGCCCTCAAGCCCAACAATCATATCGCCAAAGTTTATTTGCAACAGGCTAAAGCCCAAAGAAGTGAGTTGGAAGAAGCCCAGAGCAATCTTGAGGTTGAAGAAATTGAAACTCCCGCCCTGCCAATTCCTATACAGGATTCCGTTGAATTCTTGGGTGATTACCTCGTTTCAAAAGGCTATGTAACTGTTCAACAGCTAGAGGAGGCCCTTAACTATCAGAAAGTTCTGGATGAACACAGTCGCCACAAACTTATCGGGCAACTGCTGGTTGGTTTAGGGCATTTAAGCCAGAAGCAATTGTCGGTGGCCTTGCAAAGCCGCCTGGAAGAAGATACTTATACTCTGGAAGAGGCTGGCTAAACTTTCAGTCAACCTTTTGCAACATTTACCCCCTACGACAAACATAAATCAGTTTATCGCTGCCCGGCCCATATTCATCAAATTCATAAGAGCCGTAGAAATCCTCTATCGAAAACCCGGCTTTCTCCAGTAATAGTTGCAGTTCAAAACGGTAAGAATAGCGCAGATTAAGTTTGGCAGTGGTGCGTTTAAGGCTGCCCTCCGCGCTAATCTCGTCAAAAAAGTAGGTATAGCGGCGAATTTGCTCGGCGGGTTCGGCGATTGTGCTAAGGAAAATTTGGACTGTGTTGCCGTTTTCGGGGTTTTCAAGTTGTTGCTCAAACTCAACCCGCCCATCTGCCGGATAACTTTCTTTTTCTTCAGGATTATAGGTACAAACGATAAAGCGACCTGCCGGGGCAAGATGCTGACGAGCGGCTTGCAGACAGGCTAGCTGGTCAGCCTGGGTCAGCATATGCTGGAAAGAGTTCAGGGCAATAAATATCAAGTCAAACTGTTCTTTCAGGTCGAAGTGGCGCATATCGCCCTGAATAAATTTACTTGACATAATAATACTAGGTTCGCCCGTTTCTTCCACCTTAGCACGGGCAATATCGAGCATCTTCTCCGAAATATCCACCCCGGTTACTTTAAATCCGGCTTCCAGCAAGGGCAAAGCCACCCGCCCGGTGCCACAGGCTACCTCCAGAATTTTGGGATTAGCTCCCGCCCGCCGCGCCATTTCGTGATAAAAACCCAGGTCGAGGTCAATCTGGCTATATTTCAGGTCATAATAAAAAGCAAAATTATCGTAATCCTCAGCCATTTTTAGCCCCTTCCACAAACAAAAATAAACTTCACACTATCGTCCTGCAAGAGGCGATGGTCATAGTCGCCGTAACTTTCGATAAGCTTGAGTCCGGACTTTTGTAATAAATTTTCGGTTTCGGGTCGGGTAAAGTACCGCTGGAAGATTGGGGCACTGGTTTTCTCGATGGTACCATCCGGCAACCGTTCGTAAAAAACATGATTCAAAATACGCCGTTGCTCTGCCGGAAAATCGGTGGTAACAATCAGCATATTTACTTTACTATCCCGCAAGGGGTTTGCCACCGACCCACTACTATCAGTTCGCTTGTTAGCCGGAAATCCGGGCTCGGTTTCGGGGTTATAAATCACCAGGGCAAACCGACCATTTGGGGTTAAATGCTCCAGGGCGGAAGTTAAGCATGCGAGTTGGCTTTCAGGGGTATACAGATGTAAAAATGAGTTAAAGGCCAGAATTATCAGGTCGAATTTTTCTCCGCCCAAACTCTCGTCCAAATTACTCATGTCACCCTGCACGAAGTGGGCGCGTTGTTGCACTTCGGGGGCGGTTTTAGAAAGTTTTTCCTTAGCTAATTGTAGCATTTGGCCTGATAAATCCAGACCCGTAATCTGATAGCCTGCTTGAAGGAGTGGTAACATTATGCGGCCCGAACCACAGGCCAATTCCAGCAAACGGGGATTGTCACCGAGCTTTTCGGCCAGCTTCAGGAAGAATGAAACATCTCCAGTAAACTGGCCGTAGTGCAAATCGTAGAAATAAGCAAAGCGGTCGTAATCGTCCACTAAACCCTGCTTAGAACTTCCACCAACTGGTCAATATCCTCACGAGTATTAGTTTCGGTGCAGCAAAAAAGCAAACAATCGGCATATTCGGGATAATGTTTTGCCAGAGGATAGCCCCCCAGAATCCCTGCTTCACTGAAAGCTGCTTGCACCTTTTCTATAGGGCGCGAGTTGCTGCAACGCACCACAAATTCGTTGAAGAAATTGCCTGTTGTTACCAACTCGTAGCCCGATAAGTTACCAATCTGGTCGGCGGCGTAATGGGCTTTGTGGTAACACTGCTCGGCTACTGCCCGCAAGCCTTGCCGACCCATCGCCGAGAGATAAACCGTCACAATCAGGGCAATTAACCCCTCGTTGGTGCAAATGTTACTGGTAGCCTTCTCGCGCCGAATATCCTGCTCACGGGTGCGGAGGGTTAGCACAAAGGCGCGTTTGCCTTCCTTGTCCACCGTCTGCCCGACAATTCGACCCGGCAGGTTACGAATATATTCGGTGCGGCAGGTGAAAATTCCCACATAAGGGCCGCCAAAACTTGGTTTCATTCCCAGACATTGCCCCTCGCCCACCGCAATATCGGCTCCACAATCGCCCGGTGGTTTAAGCAAACCCATCGCGGTAGGATAGGCTGAAACCACAAATAACGCCCCTTTAGCGTGGGCCGCATCCGCCAGCTTTTGTAAATCTAGAATCTGACCAAAGAAATCGGGCTGCTGTACCATCAAGGCAGCCGTATCACCATCCAGCGCGGCGATTGCTTCCTCAAGGGTATTGGTTTCAACAATGGTAACGCCCTGGGGCTCGGTGTAGGTGCGGGTGACGCTGCGAGAGTCGGGATGTACCGAGCGGGGGATGACAATTTTGTGGCGATGGGTTACGTTAACCGCCATAATTCCAGCTTCGGCTAAGGCACTTGCTCCGTCATACATCGAAGCATTTGCCACATCCATATTGAACAACTCGCCCATCATGGTTTGAAATTCGTAGACCGCCTGCAAAGTGCCCTGGCTGACTTCGGGCTGGTAGGGGGTGTAGGAGGTATAAAACTCAGAGCGACCCACCAGATGGCCTACTACACTCGGCACATAATGGTTGTAACTGCCCGCCCCCAGAAAATTGGGTTTGTCTTTCAGGTTTTGGTTTTTGGCGGCAAGTTGCCCCATATAGCGGGTAACTTCCAGTTCGGACATAGCTTTGGGTAAATTCAGGTCGGGGAAACGCACCTGTTTTGGTACAACCTCGAAAAGTTCTTCTATGGTGTTTACGCCCACGCTTTCAAGCATCGCCTGGCGTTCGGCATCGGAGTGCGGCACATAGTTCATCTGGCGAATTTTCCTGCTTCTAGGTTTTTTACTATTCCCGACCTATCGGGCGGTTCGTGAACCGCCCCTACAATTTAAGATAGTAGGGTTAGGTTTGTCCAATATTACTTCCCGATAAGGGCGCGATATTCTTCTACACTTAATAGGGCATCCAACTCACTCAGGTTGGTAGCCTTTACCTTGATAATCCAGCCTGCGCCGTAAGGGTCTTTGTTGACCAGTTCGGGATTGCTGACGGCCTCAGTATTAACTGCTGTAACTTCACCGCTAACTGGACTAAAGAGGTCTGAAACGGTTTTAACCGACTCAACCACCCCAAAGGTATTGTTCTGGCCCAGAACTTTGCCGACTTCCGGCACATCAACATACACAATATCGCCAAGCTCGTCCTGAGCAAAGTCGGTAATACCAATTGTGGCCTCGTTGCCCTCAACTTTGACCCATTCATGCTCTTTGCTATATTTCAGACCTTCGGGGAAGTCCATTTTTCTCTCCTATATTTTACTTGGTAATCTAAAATCTAAAATCCAATATCGAAAATCTAAAATCAGTGGTCGAATATTGGTCGAAAGTCAAAGGGTTTTAAGCCTTAGACTTTCCTATATTCTGACTCGTGACTCCTGAATTCTGATTCCTGCCCAACTATTTCTTCCGGGTGTAGAAAGGAGTTTTAACCACTACCGCCTCTACTGGTTGGTCGCGTATCATAATATCGAACTTTGAGCCAATTTCGCTGTTTTCGGGTGGCACTAATGCCAGTCCAATATTTTTGCCAAGAGTTGGGGAAGGCGCGCCACTGGTAACGGTGCCGATGGTTTTACCGTCTTTGGCTACCGGGTAGCCATGGCGGGCAATGCCCCGTCCGGTCATTTCAAAGCCGACCAGGTTACGGGTAACCCCTTTTTTCTTCTTAGCTAATAATATATCACGTCCGGTAAAATTACCCTTATCGAATTTGACCACCCAACTCAGACCAGCTTCAAGGGGGTTAATTGTGCCATCAATGTCATTTCCATAGAGGGCCATTTTAGCTTCAAGGCGTAAGGTATCGCGGGCCCCTAAACCAACGGGTAGCATTCCCTTACCTTTACCCGCTTCCATTAGCAGTTCCCACATCTCGACTGCTTTGGTGCGGGGAAAAAATAGTTCAAAACCATCCTCGCCAGTATAGCCAGTGCGGGCGAAAAGCACCTTAACCTCGTTAATTTGACCTTCGGCACAGTGATAGTAAGCAATTTCGGACAAATTAATATCAGTCAGGGGTTGTAGAATCTCCAGGGATTTTGGTCCCTGCACCGATAACAGAGCCGTAGCATAGGAAACGTTTCTTAAAACCGCCTCTGAGCCTTTTATCATGCGGGTTTCGTTGAGCCAATCCAGGTCTTCATCAATATTGGCTGCGTTTACCACCAGCAAATATTTGTCTGACCGATGATAAATAATCAGGTCATCCACAATCCCGCCATCAGGGTAGAGCATCAGGTTATATTGAGCCTGCCCCTCTGCCAGTTTCGTTACGTCGTTAGAGGTGGCATATTGTAGAAATTCTTCGGTTTGATAGCCCTTGACCTCAAATTCGCCCATGTGGCTAAGGTCAAAAAGTCCGGCGGCAGTTCGCACCGCTTTATGTTCTTCGATAATTCCGCTGTATTGAACTGGCATCAACCAGCCCCCAAACTCGATAACCTTCGCTCCTAAGCGAATATGAGTATCATAGAGGGGGGTTTTATAGCCAGTTATTGTGGCGGCAGCACCATTGTCAGCCATGGTATTTATAGACCTCATGTAATCTGTATTTAAGTGGCTTGAATAGGTAACAGTTATTTCAATTTATTTTAATCCCCCACTGCTTTTAAGTCAAACACGTTGGGAGGCCAATCAGGGCGATTGCAGGAAAATAATAGCGCTGTCACACCCCAAAGGGGCGTGAGGCGAAGCCGAAGAATCTCAATAGTTTAGGCAAGACCCTTCACAAGCTCAGGATGATAATCGTGGTGAACAGTTACCTTTATTTCAATGTGCCAGAATCAAAACTGAGGGAGTGGCGGAGGGTGCGGGCGCGTTCAATCAGGGCTTGCATTTTGCTGGTTTGAGGGTGCACTTTATGAGGAGACAAAACCAAATTGGGGTGAGTGTGAAAATATTTGGCCTCACCCGTGTCAAAACCGTTGCCGTCAGCCTTTAATTCCCCACCCACTACTTTTACCAGATAAAAACATAACACACCATGGGTGGCTCGTCCAGTGGGCATGATAAAAAAGTCGTCCCAGACATCTATTACCGGGCCGACTTCCACCACCAGGCCGGTTTCTTCGACAAATTCACGAGCAATTGTTTGTTGCTGGGTTTCCCCCCGGTTCATCCCGCCGCCGGGAAAATGCCAGTATGCCCCCATACTGATGTCCCAGACCATCAGGACTTCATCGGTTTCGTTAAAGAGCAAACCATAGGCTGCTGGCCGCCAACCCAGGCTTTGGGGCGGTAGCCAGCGTCCTTGCGGCACTTTAGGGTTAGATTCCCGGCAGTGGATATAATTCGAGCGAGGTGTCACCAACCGTCCGGGTAACTTTTGGCGAACCATATCCCAAACTTCGTGGCGCAGGTTGTGGCGAAATTCGCTGTCTTTGACCGCTTTTTTGAATACTTTCACGTAAAACTCAAGGGCCAAAATATTTCTCCCAAAACCACCCGCCGCCCACTAAACTTTTACTTTTGGTGGGCGTCAATGAAATTGCAGATACGGGTTACGCCTTCCACCAGAGCCGATTCGGCGGTAGCCAGCGATACCCGAACGTAGCCGCCCGAATTTGGCCCAAAGGTTGCGCCCGGTGCGGTTGACACTTTCTGTTCCTGAATCAGCTCTTTGCAGAAAGCATAGCTGTCCATGCCTGTTGAACTAATGTCCACCATTACGTAGAACGCGCCATTCGGTTTATACTGGAATAGCCCGCGCTTTTGCAGAATATCACAAACAGCGTCACGGCGTTGGCGATAGCTCTCGCGCATTTCAGCTACACACTCCTGGGAGCCTGCCAGGGCTGCCAGGGCTGCCATCTGGCTAGGCATCGCAGTACAACTTAACATTGGCTCCATTGTGCGGAGAATCAGCCCAATCAGAGGTTGTTGCCCCACCACATAGCCCACTCGCCAGCCGGTCATCGCATAAGTTTTACTCATACTATGCACACCAATTACCCGTTCCGGGGCATAAAGAGCCACCGTAGTGGGTTCGCCTTCGAAAATCAATTCCTCGTAAACTTCATCCGAAATAACATAGAGGTCGTGCTTGCGGGCCAATTCTACAATCCCTTCCACCACCGCCGGGGGATAGACCGCACCGGTGGGGTTGCTAGGATTACACAACACTATGGCTTTGGTGTTGGGAGTAATAACCGCTTCCATTTCTTCCAAGCGGGGAACAAAACCATTATCGGCGTGAGTGGGATAGAAAGCGGTCTTGCCACCACAAAGCTCAATCTGGTTGGCATACATCGGCCAGGCCGGGTCGGGCACCAAGACTTCATCACCAGGGTTAATCAGGGCTATGAAAGTTGCCATCAAGCCGTTGGTTGAGCCAGGAGTAATAAGCACATTTTCGGCAGTCAAGCCACGATAACCATTAAAGTTATGAAGCTTGGTAAGCACTGCCTCACGCAGGGCTGGCATACCCGCCGTTTGGCTATATTTGGTAAAACCTTCCAGCGAAGATTTGTTAGCCGCTTCGATAATATGAGTGGGGGTATTAAAATCCGGCTCACCAATCTCAAGCCGAATGCAACCGGGGGTACGCACCGCAATTTCCAGAATCTCGCGGATACCACTCCGCCGTAATTGTTGGGGTCTTGAAGCTAATTCTTTCATCTTTTACTAAAACACTCCTCCCAAATTAGTACACATTAATCTCTCTATAACCCTATATCGAAACATAGTATAACACTCTCTGTTGTTAATCTCCACGAAACCGGGCAAATTTTTTAACCGCAATTTATTTCTTTGGCGGCTCGGTCGAGGGCCAAGAGGAAGGTGGCAAGGCTTGAGAGGGTTGGTTGCCGGATTGCATTTGAGGAGGTTGGTTGCCCGCAGCTATTTGTACCGCACTTGGTGGAGGAACCATCCACTTACCTTCGCTACTAACTCCGCCCTGGGGAGGCCAACCGCCCGCCCAATTCACCTGATTGGCATTATAGGCCGCCATACCCGTTTGAGCGGCTGTAAGCGCGGCGGCCTGACTTGGAGTAAGGGACTTGGCGGCTTTTTGGGGTTTTGGTACTACAAAATAGATAATCCAAAGAACTGTCACTACCGCGAAGGCAATCGAAAGGGCAATGGCAAGGTCAACATCATCCTGTTCCGCCGAATGGTTGGCAACCGTAGCCAGGAGCGGCCCGCCCTGGTTCAAATATAATTTCATTTTGAACAGGCCGTTATTATCCTCAAATTCGGCTTCGGCGTAACAGGGTTTGGCACTATTATTGCAGTACTGTTGAGCGGCACTGTAGACGGGAGGCGGCACAGCGGCCTGTACACTCCCACTACTGGAATTAATAGTCAGGATATTAAATGAATCATTTTCAACTGTTTGAGTGCCCACCGATGTGACCGGGCCGTTGGCGACAGTATTGGGGTTATTTACCCGATCCAGAGCATCCAGCAAACTTATAGGCCCAAAAATTAGCAGGGCTATCCAGACTAACCCGCCCGCGCCTAAAAGAAAGCAACCGCAACCACTGGCGTTTTTCACACCGCCATATTTTTTGGATTTTTTCGCTTTATTGGAGGAGTTAGCCATAAAAAAGTTCCTTTTTGAACTATTTGCTAGGGTGTAAAAGGTATACGTTTGGCTGGTAAAAAAGTTCCGCCAAATCAAGTTAAACTAACTAGGATTGACAATCCTATGCCACTGCCTTATGATTTTAACACATAACCTCTTCGGCGTGGCTAATAATTTTTACTGAGGTTGAATGGATGTGTCTAAACATATTTTATGTATAAAGTAGTTATCCCTACCCTTAATCCTAATATTGCAGAGGCGATGGTGCATCTGGCGGCGGCGCTGGCGGGCATTTCCTCCAAAGATAAAAAACAACAAGTAAAAATCATAGTGCTTGGTATCGTTATTGTCCCCGAAGAAAGCCCACTGGGTCAGGGGGCGGGGCTGGTAAAAGCTTATCGTACTATGCTCCGTTATATTCCTCCCGAGAGTGATGAGCAAATCGAGGTGCGTACCGAGGTACGGGTGGCTCGCGAGGTCTGGCAGGGGATTGAGGAGCAGGTTCGGGAGGAAAAGGCCGATTTATTACTGATGCACTGGAAAGGTTCTACCCAGACCCCTGGTGCGATATATGGCACCACCAACGATGCCCTGTTACTGGACCCTCCTTGCGATGTTGTTCTAGCCCGCCTAAGCAACTTGCCTACCATCAAGAAGGTGCTAATACCTGTTAGGGGTGGCGGGTATAATAATCTGGCACTACGGTTAGCCACCAAACTATGTAATCGTTGGGAAGCAAACCCAACGGTGCTGCGATGTTTACCTCCGCCCGAACCAGTTGCCGCCATCCAATCTTTTGAGGACGACCCCCTGGCTTATAGCCCAGCCTTTGCTGATAGTTTTGACCCCGAAAATAGCCTGAATCCGCCTCCTTCTTTACTTAGTGAATTACCCCCCAATTCCCGGATTGTAACCCTTCAGGGGAATCCGGCTGACCTGATTATTGATGAGGCCGAAAACCAGGATTTGGTGATAATTGGAGCCAGTGGGACTGAAATGCTGGTGAATAGCGAAGGCGAGCCGATGGCAGTGCGCCTGGCACGCGAATTAAATAAACCCTTGCTGGTGGTAAAGCGTCACCTGACCGAAATCAGCCAGCAATCCCTGCCTCACGCCGAGGACGAACGTTTAGCCGAAACTCTCGACCAATGGTTTGCCCAGAACACTTTTCATTATCGCGAATTCCGCACTATGAGCAGCCTGACTCTGCTGAAAGAGCGCAATAACCTTAGTATTAGTCTGGTTTTCCCGGTTTATGGGCGGGTACAGCCTATGGCTTTGGCAGATGCGGTTCGTCGAGCCCGCATTGCCCTGATGCATGATTGCGCGCTGGTAGATGAAATTATTATTTCTGCCCCGGGTGCCCAATTTGACCGCGACGAAATAAATCTGTTCCTGGTGGAAGGTTCCGAGAACGAGGTTTTTTATCTTTCCAAAGATAGCCCTACCCCCTCAGATTCTGCCACCGGCCCAGGGGAAGCCTTGTGGCAAGCACTTCGAGAGGTGCGGGGCGATATTGTGGTATGGGCTGACCCTAGCATGGTAGGCTTTGAGGCTCGTCAGATTTATGGTTTGGTTGGGCCGTTGCTAACTGACCTGAAATTTATGCTGGCGGGCGGGTTTTTCTCCTATGAGGATGAAACTGGCACTCACCCGGTGCTGGACGAATTAACCGAGCTTTCGGTTCGGCCTTTGCTGGGCGGTTTCTTCCCCAAACTTTCGGGGCTAATAAACCCCTTGAGCCTGATTGGGGCAGCCCGCCGTGACCATCTGGAAAAGCTTTCTTTTTTTACTGGGTCGGGCTTCCTGGCTGGGATGGCGATTGACACCCTGCGCCGTACCAATTCCCTGATGTCTATTATACAGGTGGATTTAGGGGGGGCTCCCGATAGCCTGTGTCCGGTAGTGCCCCAGCGCACCACCGCCGAGGTTATGAATGTAATCTTGCGCCGCTTACAAGACCGCTACCAATCCCAAACTAATCTTGGCAGTTTCTTTAACCCCTCAGTTAAAGCTATCCACAAGGAAGGCACGGTATTCTCGCTGAAAGTTACCCCGCCGCTTGCCCCCAACCGCGAGTTGCCCCCCTTGCTCTATACCCCTGGCTACCATCGTCACCAGTTTTAGGGGGAAAGGAGTCAGAATAGTTGTAGGGGTTGACCTCCGTGTCTACCCTGGTTAGAGGAAAAAATATGAAGGATGTTATAAAAACCCTAATAGTTAAAACTGGTAATTTCTACAATATCCCCATTTCTGAAACAATAGTCAATCAAGTCGGCTTAAAAGATGAAGTAGAAATTCTTGTGCACGAAAACCAGCTTGTGATTCGTTCTGCTCAAAATCCTCGCCAGGGTTGGGCCGAGCAGTTTAAACTAATGGCGGAAAATGGTGATGATAAACTTTTAGATGAGGAAGTTACTAACCTGACTGAATGGGATAAAACTGAGTGGGAATAGTAATAACTACAGTGTAACCCTTCACGAAATCTGTCATTCTGAGGCGAAGCCGAAGAATCTCAAGGCTATAAACGAGACCCTTCGCAAGCTCAGGGTGACAATGGTAGTGAACGGTTACACTACAGTTGTTAAGATTTGTAATCCCGGACAGCTACCAAGGCTGGCCTTTTGATTAAGCGTAATATATTATTGGCTATATATTGACCCACCTCAATTGATATGCTAGGATTAAGCTATGTTAGACAAAGTAATTGCTACAATTGAAAACGAAGAATGTTGCACCCCCACCACCCTATCTACCATTGGGCAAGAACAGGCTGAGGCGGCGGCCACCCTTTTTGCTGCGCTGGCTGACCCTACCCGGCTGGGTATTTTGAATTTGCTGGCTGAAAGTCGAGGCGAAGTCTGTGTGTGCGATATAACTGGCAGTTTCAAACTAGGTCAGCCAACTATCTCACATCACCTGCGGATACTCAAAGAGGCCGGAATGGTGACAGGTGACAAGCGCGGCAAATGGGTTTATTATTCCCTGGTTCCAGGTAAGGCCGAGGAACTCAGGAACATTCTAACTCAGGTACTTAACCCCCAAGTGTTGAGTACCCGCTAATTGGATTTTCTTAACCCTACCCAGGTTAATTATGAACTTTATGGATTTGGCGTATTCCGGGGAGTGCTGGATAGTAGCCAACTGGTGGAAGTAAATCATCATCTGCTAGATTTACAGACCCGCCTTCTTTTACCCCCACCCGCTTATTTGTTATCTGCCCCGGTTCAAAATGACCCACTTTGGGCAAAGATTGTGGCGAACCCCCGCTTGCTAGACATTGTGGAATTTTTTCTCGGCTCAAATCTGGCTCTCTTTTCCTCCAATTATGTGGTTAAACCGCCCCATGACAAGGCCGAAGTTTTATGGCATCAGGACGGCTACAACTGGCCTTTAGAGCCTATAGAAGTCGTGACGGTCTGGTTGGCACTTGACGACACCACGCCTGAAAACGGCTGTTTGCGTTTTATTCCTGGCTCCCATAAACTGCCCCTTCATCCTTTGCAACCCCGACCCGATATACCAAATATTTTTGGTGGTGAAATTGACCCCGCTTTGGTGGATGAAACTCTGGCGGTAGATGTTCCCCTGAAAGCTGGCGATATTTCGGTACATCATCCTAATATTATTCATAGCTCTGGGGCTAATCGCTCAGACAAACGGCGGGCGGGCCTCAGCATTCGTTATATTTCAACTCGCGCCCAAATAACTGCCCCACAACCCTTGCCAAGTGTGATGCTGTTGCGCGGTGAGGCTACTCCGGGGGTTAACAATTTCTACCACCCTTTTCCAATAACCTGAAAGAATATAAATAACTCGCAATCGCAGACAGTCCCTCAATTGTGTGGTAAAAGCCGTGAGTGAGGCTTTAACCAGCGGCACTTAGACAAGTTAATCATCACGAATTGCAACCAGGGTAGGCCATTTAACTCTAGCCCAGCCAGCTCAACCGGGCTAAAACCTTC
>JBBQZS010000052.1:0-43891 GCA_038207495.1 Chloroflexia bacterium | reverse complement strand
TGTTGGTTACACGGCAAGCGGGCGGTGGTCGAGCCTACGGCTAAATTGAGTGGCACCGAGCTTTCTAACAGGGTTTATCATTATTTTGACCTTCAGCCTCTTTCCTTCCTTGCACAATAGCTCCTTTGGTTATGCACTAGTGATATGCACCAAAAAAGCATTTCCTTTGCCACTGCGCTAAAAAATATCTATATATTTCCGAACGTAGAAATTGAAAAACCTCATGGTGGAAGCCATTACAAAGTTAGAATACCTGGTACAAAAAGACCTTGGGTACTTGACCCAAATGTTGATCCAATTTCACCTCGATTTCTAAAAGAACTAGAACCTATCTTAGATTATCCCGTTGATGTAATTAAATATGGGTTATTAGAGGGTAAGATCCCGAAGAAAAATAAGTTAAGACTAAAATAAGCAGATACTAATCAAGGTATAGTCAAGAGTCGTGAGTTAAAACGTTTGTGTTTCCACACATTAAATAGGGCAGGTCTAAATGCCTGCCCCACTCTTAAAAACCGTTTAGCCCGCCAGCACCACGAAAATCGGGTTGGAATAAAACCACAGCGAGTCCCAGGGTGAAAGGGATGGGCCGGTTTTGCCGCGCATATCCACATCCATCTTCGGGGTTGCCCCGTAGTCCTGGGTGTTGGTGCCGCGCAACCGGGCATAGAAATTATTTTGAACATTCTTGAAAACGTACTCGGTTTCGATGATGAAGCCGTTAGCCGTTTCCGAAGCCCGCCAATCACCCGCCCCGTAAGTCTGCACAACTTTAGTAGTTGGATTAGAAAGCAGATCGGCGTTGCCTGGTTGATAGCCCGCCAGAGTCATATCTCCCGCAATCAGGTCGTAGTGGTCAACTTTAGGGCGACTGTTATTAGCGTTTGGCTGCTTGGGTATTCGCATCCGCACCTGGAAACGCACATCACTACCCCGTTTCACCACGAAAGTACCGCCCGTCAGCACGCCCACCCCGCCGAATTCGCGTTCGCCCGGCCCTTTGGCAGTAGCATAGAAGCGCAAACGGTCAATCAGATCGCCGTTCACCACAAACATATTGCCCTGTCGAATTGCGTTCATAATTCCGCCATAGCTGCGGTCATTAGTGACAACGTAAGTGCGGCTATATTCGCCAGGAGCAAAGTCGCCATAAACCGGGCGTTCAAAATATTTGTCTACTTCCACCACATAACCCGTATCGTCAAATTTGGAGTTATCGCGGTCTTGCAAGTCGCTGAAATAGGTGTGCGAGTCACTATTGGCGGTAATCCACCAGCGCAGACCGTCGCCCAGCAGCGAGTCCCACAGCCCGCCCAGTTTAGCGGTCATCCAGTCATAGCCGCCATAGGTGAAATAGGTTTCCGGGCCGTAAATGTTATCATGTGCGCCAGCCCCACCGGGTTTATTACCGTAGAAACCGCGATAGGCTACATACTTCCCATCGGCATCCTTAATCATCCCGGCGGCCTGATGACCGGGTGCGCCTTCAAAGCCCATCGCCACATCGGGGGCCGAAAGCTTCCAGTTACGGATTTCGTGAGGGCTGTCCAGACCGCGGCGGGCCGGGTGGTTGGCGAAAAACAACGGTTTGGGGTCTAGCTGGTCAAGCCAGAAAAGGCCGTTGAGCATGGTCTGTTCTTCGCTCTTGGCAATCGCGCCGTCAAAGTTCTTTTCAAATTCCTTCAGGTTTTGCAGTTCTTTGGCACCCGGCATCATAATCACCGTGCCGTGTTCGCCGCCGGGGATATTCATTTCATAACCGGAGAAAACCAGCATGTTCTTGAAAACCCCACGCGCCCGGATAATATCGGGAACAGTCTGGTCAATACTCAGTTTATTGTGGAAAGTGCTGCCATGGTCGGTAATAACCATCCAATCGAGGTTATAGCGGTTGGCCTCGGCAACCTGACGTTGAACATTGTACTTGGCATCCGAGCTGTAGCGGGTGTGAATATGGTGGTCGCCGGAGAGATAAAGGAAATCGTCGTTCTCGTCAGCGACATAGCCGGAAGCTTTCACGTTCAGGGGTTGGTTGGTACTGCTGGCAAAAACATTGGTAGTACCAAGGCCACTACCTGCCACTATTGCCCCGGTTGCTGCCATTCTTCGGAGCATAGTGCGGCGCGAAAGGGAGCGTTGGCGTTGTTCCTCAATATTGCGCTCGTAATCTGCGCCAGGCGAGCAACATTCGTGGGTCTCACCGTCGTGATGATGGTGTTCGGGCTGGTGGTCATGCTCATGATCGTGTTCCGTATCATGGTCGTGGGAATGACTCATTAAAAGTCTCCTCTTCGTTATAAACTCAAATTTTTAATTGAAAAGTTTCTGCGGGGGAATATACCCATTAGAATATTATAATTTGCAGTTATGAAGAGGTTTTTAAGGAGCTATTAATAAGTTTTTAACGATTTGTTATATTTAGCTCCACTCCAGAAGAGCCTTTAAACAATAGGGGTTATGGAAGGCGGCGGTATAAGCCTCCTGGTAATTAGTGAAGGGGTAACGGTGGGTGAATAGATAGTCGGTTTTGATTTTTCCACTGGCTAAAGCCTCAATCACTGCCGGAATATCCTCAGCACTCCATTCGCGGCTGGCGTGGAAAGAAAGCTCTTTGAGGAAAGGCCAGGCAAAATCCAGTTCAATTTTGCGATAAAAACCCAGCATCAAGACCCGCGCTCGTTCGCGCAAAGCTGTAACACTGGCGGAGATAACTTCCATTTTGCCCGTCGCGTCTATCAATACATCTACTTTGCCGGGTAATTTATCCTTGAGGGTGTCGGTGGAAACGTTGATTTTGACATCAGCCGCGAAAGAATGGTCCAGGCGGTCTTGCACCGTGTCGCTAACCACCACCGTCGCGCCCTTGAGTTTGGCGAATTGGGCGGCAAGCTGACCGATTGAACCTTGTCCCAGAATCAGCACAATTTCCCCCGGTTGCGGGTCTATTAACTCAACCCCGTGATAGGAAGTAGCGGCAGGGGCAATTGCCACGGCGGAAACCGGGTCAATGCCATTCAGGAGATAGGTTTTGCGGTAGTCGGCGGAAATATAGCTGGATTGCCCACCCCAGGCCGGCGTGACGTTTTCATAGCCATAGCTACCCCCGATAAAAGCCATTTCACCCACGAAGTTAGGTGAAACATCCTCGCCTACCTCGACAATCTCGCCCACTGTTTCATAGCCGGGGATACAGGGGAAGGGCAATCCCGCCATTTCCACCAGATTCCCCGCCATCAAGAGGCGTTCCGTTCCGGCAGAGATTGAGGTGTAGCGGGTTCGGACTAACACTTCATCCGATTTTATTTCGCGCAATCTAACATCGGTAAGTGACATTACGTTAGGAGCAGAAACAACCAGTGCCTGGGCAGTACGAATGATCATTAAACGCAAACTTTCTAGGACTTTTTGTTATCACTACTAGCGGCAGCGACGTTTGCAGTATTGAATACAGGTTTGGGGGCGTTAAAAATCACCTCCAGAAAATCACCGTTAAAAGTAGCATCTACCGCTGTGCAACGAGCCAGGGCGGTTGGTAGCACTATCGCCCGACGATGCCAGCCTACCTCAATTACCAGATCATCCCCGGTTTGCATCAACTTAACATCATCCTGGGTGGCGAAGGGTAATTTCAACTTCATAATGTAAGTATCGCCCCGCTTGATAATTTCCTGAGACTGACCTCTGAAGAAAAAGGCGGTAGGGTCAGTTTTGTCGCCGAACAATTCCTGGGCAAGTTGTTTGAGCATATCCTCGCCCACAATTTCGCGGTCAAACTGACGGGCCGGAAACATTGGCAAGGGCATAAACGAATCAGCGACCTGCTGGCGATATTTGTCCTGCATTTCGCTGACATAAGCGCGGGCGGGCGAACGTTCAATTGTATCCTGGGTCAATACCCGGTTTATCATAACCGCGTCTACGTTATAGCCGAAAAGGTTCAGGTAAGTCAGGCTGCGTTGGGCTTCCCGGATAACCATACGTTCAAGGTTGACCACAATTCGGGCTGAACTTATTGCCGGGTCGCTGATAATATCCCGTACTTTGGTCAGCCTGTCCATAATATCTTCAAGGTTGCCAAAAACATCGTCGCTGGCTAGGGGCAAGTTAGTTACTTTACCCAGGACCGGGCGAGCCAGTTTCATCAGGTTACGCAGTGAAGGCAGTATTTTTTCCAACCACCAATGCAAAGCATCCGGCAGACTCAAGAGGCGCAGCGTTTCGCCAGTAGGGGCGGCATCTACAATAATTACGTCATATGAGCCGCTATCGTGATGGCGTTTGATTTGAATCAGGCTAAAAAGTTCTTCGGTACCGGGGATAATGGCCATTTCTTCGGTGGTAATATCGTTATGACCTTGCCAGGCCAGCACCTCAATCAGGAAGTCCCGAATAGTACCCCAGTTGCGCTCCATCTCGTGCAGGGCATTAACTTCTTGCGCCCAGAGATTATCTTTTACTATAACTGGTTCTGGCCCTAACGGTATATCCAGGGAGTCAGAGAGGCTATGAGCCGCGTCGGTACTCATTATTATTGTGCGATATCCCAAATCAGCGCAACGATGGGCAGTGGCAGCGGCAATGCTGGTTTTACCTACGCCGCCCTTGCCGGTATAGACGATAATTCTCAACGCTTTGTCCTTAGTTATAGATTTATATAGCTAGCCTAATTTGATGCTTAAGCTAATTAACCTTTGTCTAGTTTATCGTATTATACCATATAGGTTTTGTAGGAGAAGTTACAGTCGAATGACCAGTTTGCATGTACCGCATCAAGGTAGCTGGCGAAACCGCCTTAATCGAGGACAAGGACAAGCCCGGACAGAAGCCAGTCCACACGGACAACCCTTGTAGTTGTCCAAGCAAACCGGGAAGAAACCCTGGTCTGCCCTTACATTAAACCGCGCGCAGGGCAAATACACAGTTAAAGGTGCCATTCACACAACCACATTCAACCTCTTCCACATACCAATCGTTGGCAAGACCAGCCCAGCGCAACATTGCTTCGTAAGAAGAAGTCCAGATATGGCAGGAATTAAGCTGGGTACGCCGCCCGATAGTGTAAAGGTTGTTGTAATGCAGCAGCCAGTATTGGTTATTGTCCAGTTGTTTCCAGACGTGGAGTTTCTCGCCCCGAACCGTGTCCATTGTTTTGGTATAGCTGTTTAACAAAATGCTCAGACGGCGATGCTTGCCGGGCAATATCCGAATAACGTTTTGCTCCGCCCCACTGGATTTGCGTAAACTGATGGCTCTTTCGGTGGCAATTCTTCCCCATTGCTTGATTTTTTCTGTTGAGTTGCTACCAAAAACCTGCTCAAAGGCAAAATTCAGGCGGCTAAGATATTCAACCGGGGTGCTGCGTTCCTCGTTGACTTCGGGGTCATCATAAAGATACTGCGGCAGTTGGGCTACCTGGACAATTTGCGCCCAACTCCCACCCGCTACATTTCGAGCCACATGCAGGGTATTGGAAAAATGGGAATTGAGCGAGAATTTTTTGGTACTAACCAGATTAGGCAAACCCATTTGAATTAAAGTCGAAACCGCCGCCCCGATTTCAGTAGTTGCCGGAGCCATTGGAATCTCTGACTGAATAATTAGCGGAGCGGTCACTGGTCTTTGTACTATCGCCGGAACTGGGTCAATTTCGGCTACTGGCGGAGTTGGCGAAACAGGTGTGGCAATCGGTTCGGGTTGAGCCACCGGAATTATGGTCGCCCCAAAAAAGTCGTTAACTATCTCAGCGGTTGGGATATTGGGCTCAAAAGTGCCACCATTGCTTAGATAATCTAAGGTCTGGTTAAAAGTTTCCTCTTGCTCCTCATCAATGGTATGCTCAATGTTCAGAATGCCCGCTTTCCATTTCATTTCGCCCTCTTCCCAGGCCAGGAGGCTATAAACCGCATCATCGCCTTCAAGATGGTTTTGGCCTGCCCCGAATTGGGAATGTACCAGACTCCCTTTCTTGAATACCAGGGCGGCTGGAATATTATCATGTTGAACTACCAATATCCCGGTTAGTTCATTCTGCTGGACTACTTTTATTATTGGTGGTAAAGACTTAAAGGTCAGGCTCGCCATCTACTATAACTCCTTAAATACATATTTTCTTTCTATTATAGCAACTACCCGAATTAAAGAAAGTGGTTTCACCAGGGTTGAAACAAACCTTGTACAATTTGGGACAATTCGCTGCTCTTCTTTCTTTTTAAGTTCCCCAGAGCAGATCTGCTATGTTACTATGCCTGTGATTAAATAATATTAAATATAGGACTTTCGCTTGAGTCCAATTATTAGACTCCATTTGTACCCTTTTATTACAGTAAGTAAGTTCCAAAGCGAAAGTCATAAAATAATTAAAAAGCAAAGGATTTGGTAAGTGACCAATATTATCAAACCCCCTTCCGACGAGGGTGTTATTCAAAACTTAAACCATAGCACCGATTACCAGAAAGAAACCCAGCGTTGGGTATTGGTAGCGACAATATTGGGTTCGAGCATGGCTTTTATTGATGGCACGGTAGTTAATATCGCCTTACCCATTCTTCAGTCAGACCTTAACGCTACTACCGGGGAGGTTCAATGGGTAGTTGAAAGTTACGCCCTTATTCTGGCGGCTCTGGTATTGGTGGGCGGGTCGTTGGGTGATTTTTTGGGTAGAAGGCGTATTTTTGCTATAGGTATTGGCTTGTTTGCGCTAGCTTCGTTGGCCTGTGGGTTCGCCACAACTCCTCTTTTCCTGATTCTGGCGCAGGCAGTGCAGGGCATTGGGGCGGCCTTGCTGGTTCCCAACAGTCTGGCAATAATCAGTGCCAATTTCGACGGGGCAACCAGGGGGCGGGCCATTGGTACCTGGTCAGGCTTTACTACTATTACCGCCGCACTCGGTCCGGTGCTGGGCGGGTGGCTAATTCAGAATATTTCCTGGCGAGCCGCTTTTTTTATTAACCTACCTATATCGCTATTGGTTTTGTTTATTTTATGGTGGCGCGTTCCCGAAAATCCCCGCCAGGATACCAAACTCGATTGGTGGGGGGCGGGTCTGGCTACGGTTGGATTAGGCACTCTGGTTTATGGCCTGATTGAAGCTGGTAGCCAGGGTTTTGGCAATCCGGTGATTATTCTGACGCTAATTGCGAGTGTAGTAATCCTCACTGCTTTTGTAATAGTGGAAAGGCGCAGTCGTTCGCCGATGCTACCACTTGGTTTATTTCGCTCCCGTACTTTTAGTGGGGCAAATCTACTAACCCTGCTATTATATGCTGCCCTGAGCATCAATATGTTTTATTTGCCCTTTAATCTGATACAAGTGCAGGGTTATTCCACCACGGCGGCGGGGGCGGCCTTCCTACCATTTATTATTATCATGTTTACCTTATCCCGTTGGGCAGGCGGGTTAGTCAGCCGCTTTGGCTCAAGGATACCTTTAGTGGTGGGGCCGACTATTGCCGCTGCCGGGTTATTCTTATTTTCCCTACCTGGAAAGAATACCGATTATTGGACGAGCTTTTTCCCGGCTATAGTAATATTGGCTCTGGGAATGTCCGTCAGTGTTGCCCCCCTGACAACCACCGTAATGGGCTCGGTTGATAACAGCCACGCCGGGATTGCGTCCGGGATTAATAATGCTGTAGCCCGCACTGCCGGGCTACTGGCGATTGCGGTATTGGGTATTATTGTTTTAAGCTCGTTTAATGCCAGCCTTGATAGTCGTCTAACTGGATTAGAGCTACCCTCTCAGGTTCGCCTGGAATTAGACCAACAACGGGTTAAATTAGCAGGAGCTGAAATCAAGGTTTCTTCTAACCCCCAGTTGCAAACAAAATTAAAGGATTCGATAACGGATTCTTTTATCGAGAGTTATCGTATAGCCGCTTATATTGCCGCCGGGTTAGCTCTAGCCAGTGCTATTGCCGCCGGATTGTTAATCGAAAGCAAGAAACAATCAGCAAAGGAGAAAGATAAAAATGTCGAGTCAATGTACTCATCTGGATCAGATAAATGAGGTAACGCCTAGCGCGGAGGGTTGTGAGGATTGCCTTAAAATTGGCGATAGTTGGGTGCATCTACGGATGTGTCTGACCTGTGGGCATGTTGGTTGCTGCGATTCTTCCAAAAACACCCACGCCACCAAACATTTCCACGCCACCCAGCACGCGATTATGCAATCTTTTCAACCGGGCGAGGACTGGCGTTGGTGTTACGTGGACAGCGCAATGGTTTAAAGTTATATTTCAAGAGGATTTTGGTTTGAAGGAGTTTGAAATTATTCTGGGTCTTTTGTTCGCAATGGCTCTGCTCATGGCGGTGGCGGCTCTGGAAGATTAAGATGAAGTCGAAAGTTGAAAGTCAAAGGTCAAAAGTCAGAAATTACTCGACTTTCGACCCTCGACCTTTAGTTAGCTTACTGAACCACCATAAGGGTTTTGGGGTTGACCGGGGTTAAAACGCTGGCTGGTGGGTTGTGGTGGGTATTGCAAACCCCAACCCGGATTTGGTAAACTGCCCGCGAAATAGCCCGGTTGTTGGGTCGGATATGGATAGGGATAATAATATTGGGGCTGCTGAGGCGGCATTTTATCGCCAAATTGCTGGCGGAACTGTAGATAACGCGCCACATCGGTGGTAGTTAATATCCCTACAAAATAGCCTTCATAGTTTAATACTGGCATCGCCACCTGGAAATTCTGACCAGCCCCGGCTAATTTCTTGACAGATTCCTCCAGGTCATCTTCAACCCTCGCTACCATCAAATTGTTACGCCGTTGCATAACCTGAATGGCGCGGGTATTGTCCCATTCCTGGGGCGGTAGCTGGCGAATTTCCCGCTGACTTACCAAACCGACCAGATAGCCATTTTCAACCACTGCCACCACCGGGTAACGTTTGGCTAAAAAGAATTCATTAACGATTTGGGATACCGGAGCATTTGGCAACAATACTTCGGGCGGCTGGCTCATAACCTGTCCAACCTGAACCCCTTTCAGCAGTTTCCCGGCGACCAGTTCGGCCAAAGTCTGGCGGGCGGCTGACCACAGGTACCAACCCATAAAAGCAAACAACAGCCCATCGAATAACGCCCCGTTCAGGAAGGCAAACGCACCACCTCCAATAAACAACAGGGAGATACCCTGGCTTAAACCACTGGCAATCCGAGTGCTTTTGATGCTGTCTTTGGTTATGCTCCAGACAATTGCCCGGAAGACCCGCCCACCATCCAGCGGAAATGCCGGAATCATATTGAATATCGCCAAAATTATATTAGCAAAGCCCAGATAGCCTAAAGCAATATATAATACTGGAATATCTGAGCCGACTATAGCCCGCAGACCAAAGAACAACCCGCCTAGTAATGCGCTCGTCAATGGCCCAACCACCGCAATCAGGAACTCTTCCAGGCCGGAGCGTGGCTCACGTTTGATATTGCTGACCCCACCCAGGAAGAAGAGTCGAATATTATCTACCTCTATTCCTCGCGCTTTAGCCACAAAAGAGTGGGCCAGTTCGTGCAGTAGCAAGCTGGCAAAAAAGACCACCACAATTGCCAGTGCCGTCAGGAATGCGCCACCCCCGCTCAGGTCTGCCGCCGCTAACATTGGACTATTGGTCAGACTAAGGGTAATGAGAGCCGCGATAAAGAACCAACTTAAATCTATTTCGATGTTAATCCCGCCAATACGGAATAATCTTATACCTTTGAACATTTTTTACCTTTGCCTTCCATTTATAGGACTTTCACTTAAAGCCATTTCAAAGGTTCATTTAATAGCCAATTACCTACCTGGTAAGTTCAAATGCGAAAGTCAAAGTTTTGAAAGGAATAATTGATTGCCTCGGAACGCCCAGGTCTATACAATAAACCTTACTTTCTCTAGCAATATGTAATACGCTATCGGTGTATTGGAAGTTTGTATGAGTATATTAGATAAATGTTAGATTTGTTCAAAAAAGAGGTGTTAGATGGAAAGACTTGATGCGGAACAGGTAACGGCTGAACTAAGCAGTGTAACTGGCTGGGTTCCAAACCCAACTACTGGTGAGATTACCCGGCAGTTCAAGTTCGGAAATTTTGTTGAGGCGATGGCCTTTGTCAACAAGGTTGCGGAGATTGCCGAAGAACTTGGTCATCATCCCGACATTATTATTAATTACAACCGGGTAACTTTGAGTGTGATTACCCATGACGCGGGTGGTCTTACTACTGCGGATTTCGCGCTTGCGGCACGGGTAAATTTGTTGTAAATCCAGTTTTGGTAACACTATACGCGACACGATGTAGGGGCAGACATATTCGTCTGCCCTTATTTATAACAGTTAAATTCCCATTACCACCACCGAGAAAGTTCTTTTAAGGGGGCGGTCAAGCTCAACGAGGAACAGGCTCTGCCAGCGGCCCAAAGTCATCTGCCCCTCGACTACTGGAATAGTCTCGCCAGTTGATAGTAGAAGATGCTGACAGTGGGAATGTCCATTTGGGCATTCTTCGGGGGTCATATTGTGGGTACGAATATCAAAATCGTTGTGTCGGTAATATTCGTTTTTGGGAAAGATTCTTTCCAGTCGTTCGCACATGTCAACCAGCAATAAAGGCTCGTGTTCGTTAATCTTGATAGCGGCGGTAGTATGCTTGGAAACCACATTGACCGTACCATACTGTACCCCTGAATCGGCTACTACTTGCCTTACCTGCTCGGTAATGTCGTTAAAATTCGGCACAACCACCCCGGTTTCGATGGTGATTTGGGTAATATGGCAACGATAATTACCGCTAATCGCTTTGGATGCTACTGCTTCCGAAGCAAAAAGTTCATCCGCAGACTCAAAAACCCCGTTGGACTTGCTACCCCCACCCTTAACCGGCTGATGTTTAACGGAAAGACTTGACTCTACAGACATCTTTCAATCCCTTTCAAAATAATTAAACCCACAACTTTAACTCTAGAAGGCTCTCCCAAAAAAGCCTTTTGCCAATTAACCAATCATCCGCTCCTCGTCATAATCGGCTAATAATTCCCCTTTAGTAGTAAGCAAGGTTAGCTGTTCTACCAATTCCCTGGCTAATTCAAATAGCATGCCGTATGGGCAGTAAAGGGTTTTGTCGCACCACATAGCTGGCCATTGGTTAGGAGGCAAGGTTTGCACCAAATCCTCTAGATAAACTGTACCAGTTTTAATAGAAGCTAAAACACGCGGTAACATATTTAGAGTAGCCGAGGGTTTGTTTTCGCTGATGGTTTCGAGCGGGGTAGAATAATACCGCCAGGCGTAGAGCAACAAAAGTAAAGCGTGGAAAGTTTCATCCGGGTTGGATTTCCCCTTTTCATCGCTGGTGTTAATAAACCCCCAACCGCCATCATATTTGGATTGATGCGCAACCAACCAATCTACTATCCGATTAATCCAGGCATGCCCATTCTCATCTCGGATAATTGCTCCTGAAGCTACCACGTGATAAGTAGCATAGGTTGGACTCATGTGCCATTTATCGTGCCAGAAAATGTTAGTAACGGCTTTACTTTTGATAAAAATCCCGACCTGAATACGCAGCCGAACCAGTCTGGTAAACTCGTTAGCAAATGAGTCCCGAAAATTGGTAGGCGACAGCAATTCGATTACTGTGTTCAAGGCTTGCCAGGCATGGGCGTTAGTAGTAAGGCTTGGGGTCATTTCATAAGGATAAGTAAAGAAATAACCCTTTTTTTCGTTGTAAAAGCCTTGTAAAGCCTCAACCAGACTCCAAAGTCTTGGGGTTTGACCAGATTTTACCAACTCCCTGGCAGTAAGGTGGAGGTAGGTTGCCGTAGTATCGGCATCCTCAGCAAAAAAAGCTCCGGCCCCAAACCCTCGCCTGATTAGTTCACCCGTTCCCACCGTCGCTACCCCGTCCCGACTCCAGCTTCGATTGTTACCGCGACTCTGCATTTGCTTTACATAATATTTATACCAAACCTCCAGAAAATAATTTACAGGAAAGGTCACAGGCCAGCCCACCTGCTGATGTTGACCCCAACTTCGGCTTGCTACCATCGCCTGGTCAAGATAGTCCACCATTTTTGATCGGTTTTCCGGGCTTAAATCCTCCCAGGCATATTGGAGAGAGAAAGCGGTAGCACTGGGCGAATTGCCTACGCTACCATTAGGGGCAATTACTCTGTTGAACTGATTTGGGGCGGGCTTACTTAATTTTCCGCTAAACTCGATTGCGTGGCTGAGAGTTGAGCCAACCTCGAATATTAGCTCCTGCGGAAAAAGCTGTAATTTGGCTTTGGCTTTCCGTGAAAGTGCGCCCTCAACTTCAAAATCTTGTCCAGGTTTCGTGGCTCCAGTTTCCGAGAGGCCAAGTTCTAACAACTCGTCTTTCAAAGCTGTTACTAATAATTCAATTCCTGCCAAATCCGCTTGGTCATCATGGTCAGGGTTATATTCGGCTTGTATATTTAGCCATTGCATAGCCAGGCTGATGTTTTGCTCATAAGCTGCTGGATATGGGCCTTCCCATCGAGAGCGATTATAAATCAGAGCAGTTAAAGCGGCTAAGGTGTTTAACAAACGATCTCCGGGGCTATAGGCCTGGCTGCCCCAACTCCCATCAAGGTGTTGCTGGCGCGATAGGCTGTCCAACAATACTTTTAAGTGTTTTGAGCCATCTTGAACCGATTTGTCGTCTGAAGTTAGTTGGTTCAATCCTGCTAAAGCTTCTAATGGTAACTTGGAAACCCAGGCTAGTTCATAAGGCGAAGCGGATACCATGAAAATTGTATTTCCGGCCATTAGGTTCTCCTGTATGAAATATAAGAATATACCCAGCAACTAATCTCGAATAAACTACCCGACAACTGTGTTTGGGTACTCTTTTAATGAAATTGAATCAATTTTTCCGCAAACTGAAACTAACCTGTTAGCCTTTTATTGGCCAAAGGTAAAACATTTTTGTTTGAAACAGAACATTGGAAAGGTTATGTTTAAACTACTAAATTAACGGTTGGAACAAAACCCCAAATACATAACCAAAACTTGTGAGTTAAAGATGGCACAAAATTTGAGCCTAAATCTGAGATACCCGCGGGCTTCACAACTGAAGTAAAAAAATGTAGGTGGGACGAGGTAGTGATGTAAAGTAGAAATTATTCAATAAATTTTGATGGAAGCTGTAAACCCTACGGCAATACCTATTCTTCAATGTTTATTTTTAAACTTAACTGCCTTATTATTGGGGGCATATGGTGATACCCAACCAATCAAAGTAATATAATTATAACATTTCCATTAATCTGCACACTGTTTTGTCAGCCTAAAACGAAAACTTTCAATTTATTTTGCGTTATTATTGCATAAAGTTTCAGATTAATCAAATTTTCAAATTTTCTATTTCCCTTTAACCTTAGTATCATCATGTCATAGACTTATTAAAAAGATATAAAAATAGATCAATAACCTGTTTAAATTTCATTAAAATAAGTTATTTGGTAAGGCTCTCGCTAAGGATTAGGGATTTATTGGAAGCACCCAGCGATTCTACCCCAAAAATAAAAGTGGCGGCAAAATTAGATCGCAACCACTATCATTAGAATATATCCGCATAACTGCCAAACCCAACTAAAGCAATCTTTGCAGCACTGAACTTAACCAATTTTTTTCGGTTTTAAGCATAATCAATATATGTTCTATTGCCAGGTCTACACCAATTCCATGTTTCGGCGCGGCTTCATAGGTAATTATTTGTAAATCCACATTCTTCAAGCGTTGTTCCAGGTATATGCCCATTTCATCCTCTGTAAGATGGTCAATAAACATCAACCCTATATCTCCGCTAAATTTTAATTGCTCCGCCTGAGATAAATTTTCTCTTAATAAAAATAAGAATTGTGTTTCCCCAGCCGGGGTAATTGTGTAAACTTTGCGTTGCGGTCTGTTACCCTCTTGCTCCATTGAGACGCTAACAAAGCCCGCTTTACACAACCGTTCGAGCACGGCATAAGCGGTAGCTTTTTTCATGTCGGTAACTCGACTCAGATTCTTTTCTATGAATTCGTTTATTTGATAACCATGCTGGCTCTGGGATTTCAGAATACCCAGCAACAAAAGCGCTTGCTCGTCCATTTTTTATACCTTTCATTTGATATCGTCTGAATTATAGTCAGTCTTGACTATTCATGCAAACAAGTATATAATCATTCTAGATTAGTCAATTTTGACTAATCATTTATAACTACTATACTATAGACGTCAAACCCATCTTAGGAGGAGCAACTTATGTTTCTGGCATTGCGAGAAATAAATCATTCACGGCTACGGTATCTACTTATAACCGCTATTCTGGCGATGCTAGCCTGGCTGGTTTTTTTACTATCGGGATTAGCAAACGGACTCTCAAATGACAACGCCTCATCTTTGATTAATCTAAAGGCCGATTATGTGGTTTATCAGGCTGATTCACGTTTCATGATTCACCGTTCGGTTTTGCCCATGGCTCTGGTGGACCAAATAAAGCAAATCCCTGGCGTACAAGGGGCTTCCGCTATCGGTCAGTTAACAATTACCGCTACCCGCCTGGACTCAACCAAACAAATTGATGCCACCATCCTGGCTATTGACCCCAGGAGTTTTGTGATGCCCGAGGTTTCCGCAGGTAAAAGTTTTGCTGGACAACCAAGCGGGAGCGCGGTAGTGGATGAGCATTTCAAAACCGAAGGGGTAAAGGTGGGCGATCAATTAAAATTGGAGGCTTATAACCAGACCCTCACTATAGTTGGTTTTACCAAAAACCAGAACTATGGACACTTACCCGTAATTTTTACCGACATTCTCTTCTGGCAATCGCTTAAATTTGCGATACAGGGCTCAAGCGGCCAGGTGGTCAATCCTGCCAATATTATAGCGGTTCAGATGAATGAGGCCACTTCATTGCAGGTAGCGAAAAATATAACGGGTATTGAAGTGGCGACCCGTCAGCAAGCTCTGGAAGGCTTACCCGGATATAAAGAGGAATTTGGTTCAGTAATAATGATTTTGGTTTTCCTCTTTATCATTGCCGCTTTTATCCTGGCTGCATTCTTCTACACCCTAACCCTGCAAAAAAACAATCAGTTCGGGATTTTGAAAGTATTAGGGGCAACTAACAGGTTTTTGGCAAAGGATTTAATTGGTCAGGTTATTATTCTGACTCTAGTGGGAATTATTATCGGGGTGCTATTAAGCTATGGGGTAGTGGCGATTATGCCCCCTGCTGTGCCGTTCGCTCTGGAAACCACGTTGGTAATCAGTTATAGCGGGGTGTTACTGGTAGTTGCCCTTTTAGGCACACTTCTATCATTGTGGCGAATTGCAAAAATTGACCCATTGATTGCGATTGGTCGGGCCGACTAAGCCCAGTAAAATAAGGAAAGGTTGAACACTATTATGAGCAAGTTAAAACTGGAACGGGTCGGCAAGATTTATGGCGAAGGGGATAATGCCGTGACCGCCTTGAGCGATATTTCTCTGGAAGTCCAGGGCGGTGAACTTATAGCGATTGTTGGGCCATCTGGTTCGGGCAAGACCACTCTGTTGGCGGTTGCCGGGGCTTTACTGCATCCGACCAGTGGCACAGTAACGGTCAATGATAAGGTAGTCAGTGATTTGTCGCCGAAGGCTCTGACCCAATTAAGGTTGGAACATATTGGTTTTATCTTACAGTCATCCAATCTGTTGCCCTATCTGAATGCCCGTGACCAGCTTTTGTTAGTATCCGAATTGTCGAACCGCCGGAATAAAGAAGCCACTAAACGCGCCGACGAACTATTGGAAACGCTGGGGCTTGCCCGCCGTCGCAATCATTATCCCGAACAACTTTCGGGTGGGGAAAAGCAACGAGTAGCTATTGCCAGGGCTCTGATGAACGATCCCGATGTGATTCTAGCCGATGAGCCCACCGCGAATCTGGACAGTCAGCGTGGGCGTGAAGTGGTTGAGATGATTGCTCGTGAGGTCAAGGGGCGTAATAAGGCGGGGATTCTGGTAACCCACGATGAACGGATGCTTGACCTCTGCGATAGGGTCGTAAGAATTGTGGATGGCACATTAAGCCCGCAAATCGCTGCCCAAATGAGTAAGTAGTTGCTATCGGGAAATTAAATGTAGGGGTAGACCTCCGTGTCTACCCGATTTAGTTTTAATTTTACCCCAGTCGCATTGCCAGGAATGGAATTAGCATTTCCGCTCTTGATAACCCCCCATGTACGCCGGGGTATACCTCATATTTTTCCTTGACTGCCTGTCGTGCTTGCCATTGATTACGCGGTATCATAATTAAATCGCCCAGGCGGTCAAGGCACTCTTGCCCCGCTTCTTGTTCGGGGTCGCCAAATAACCCACCGCTCAGAGCTTCGGCTTTGGTCAGCACCAAAAATTCGTCGTTAAAAGCGGTTTGGATATAACTCCTGGCCTTATCCAGAATTCCTTCACCGTTTCGCAGGTAGATATACGCCGCCCGCCCTTCACCCGCCGCCGGAGCACTCATCAGACGCATTAGTTCGGGGTGCTCGTTTAACCAGGCGATATGCGGGGTAGAAGTAGCCCTTTGCCCATGATCCGCCGTCAAAATGAATAAAACATCAGGCCGTTGTAATTTTTCTACGATTTCGCGCTGGAAAGCAAAATCCAACACCGCTAATTCCGCCTCGTAAGTCGCGCTCAACGGGCCATAGGCGTGGGCAGTGGTATCTATGGTCGGGATATAGGCGTAGGTGTAACTTTTCTGGCTATCGTCGGTTTTTTCTAGGGTCTGGCGCAGGGCCGTAAAACAGCCCGCCGGAGTATGATAGGGTACGAATTTAGCCCCGCTGCCCGCCGAGCAGAATCGGCTGATAGTCGAGTTTTCAAACTGATAATAATTAATCTGGCTGGCTTGAATACCATTATTGATAAATGCTTGATAAACATTCGGCACAGGCACGAGGGTATCCGGGTTTAGTAATTTTAGCGAAATCGGGGTATTATCGGAAGCAAAGCTAAAATGAATCAGGTTCACAGGTGCGCCAATCTGGGGAAACTGCACGGTAGTCGCCATTACGCCGTGCTCCTGGGGAGAATGGGCGGTGGCGACTGAAGTCAGGGCGGTGGTGGTAGTGCTAGGGTAAACCGAAGTCAGGGGTACAAAAAAATTGAGCGGATGATTCGCCGCTCTTGCCAGATTTGGGGCTTCCCCTTTGTTAAATTGGCTTTCAAGCTGGTCATAACCCAACGCATCTATTAGTAACACTACTACGTGGTTTATTGGCCCATTGGCTAAAAACTGTTTCCAGCTCGTACTTATTTCGGGTGCGCCATACAAATCGGGGTTGAAGGGTGGAGCGGTTTTGCCATCGGCCTCAATCCCCAGCAATTGCAAGGCCAGAGCCGGAATATTTACCAGACCCAAACCGTCATAGCTGGGTTTCAGCGCATCTACCCCAAAAATATCTGGCAATTTTTGGCGATTTACTAAAGCTTTTTCCGCTAATTCTTTTATATTGGTCATAAAAATACTCCTTTATGCTTTTAACAAAAGCTTGGCGGCTTTTTCACCGCTAATCATCGCGGCATTTATACTGCTGGCCTCGGTGAACTCGGCGGCGAAATATAAACCAGGTGTCCCACTAAAATTATCCGGCAGGGTAGGGTGAATACCGGGGGGTTGAGCAAACTGAGCGTAGGGTACTCGCGAAACTGCCAGCGGTTTATAGTCTTTCAATATTTCTAACGCCGCCACATCCCCCGCAAACATTCGTTGTAAATCTTCCAGTCCTTTTTTCAGCAAAGCTTCGTCATCCATTTCGGGGATGCCAATCACCGTTGCCGAAAGAAGGTGTTGACCAGGGGGTGCATATTCGGGGGCAATATTGGTCATTAACACGGCGTTGTTAACAAAGGCCCCTGAATTGGCATTGAGTAACAATTTTTTGCCTTTGTAAAAGGGGGTTTTGCCCGCATAGTACAAACAGGCCGTGCTGAGTTTGGCTTGAGGTAGATTAGTTTGCCCGGAAAGACGGGTCGCTTCAGGGGCAGTAGTGGCAATCACTACCGACTCTGCCTCAAATTTTTCGCCATCTAGCTCTACCCCGATTACCTTGCCATCGCGACGGATAAGGCCGCGCACCGGGGAATTAAAGCGAATGCGTCCGGCTTTGTGCAAAGAACGGGCTAACTGGTCGGAAATTGCACCCATACCCAGGGCTGGCACCACCGTCTCACCCTCACTGAGCATTTTGAAATCAAACTTGAAAGCTTTGGCACTGGTTTTCAGGGTGCGGTCAAGGAAAATCCCGCCATAAAAGGGCCGAATAAAATTGTCTACATATTTCTGACTGAAATGAAAACCGTTAAGGAATTCCAGGGTAGATTGGTCTGACCCTTGCCGAATTTTTTTGACACTTTCCCCTTTTAACTGGGTAGTTAGAGCCAATGTCCTGAGCTTGTCCACCAGGGTAATGCTGCGGCTAAGGGCGGCGGGTAAGGCCGAACGCGGGTCACGCAATGGGTCGGCCAGGATTTCGCGCTTGCCATTCAGACATACAATTGCGCCGGGGTCGAAGCGGCGAAAATCGAGTTGGGGATAATCAAGCTGGCGTTTGGCGGCGGGGTAAGCCGTGAATAACACCTGAAAACCCCGGTCTAAGCGAAAACCCTCCCGGATGTCGGTGCGGACGCGCCCACCAACCCAATCGCTGGCCTCAAAAATGATAACATCTTTACCCTGATCACACAAAATTTTGGCGCAGGTTAGACCAGCTAATCCCGCGCCTACAATCGCTATCGTCACAAAATTCTCCGTCAGTTAGTCAGTTAAGGCTTTGTAGCCACGAACTTCCAGGCACTGGCAATGGTTTGGAGCAGTACCCGTTCGCTCAATAGGCTAGCATTTTCGGCATCAAAATTATTAGTAATCCCGTTCATCCCTGGGCCAAATAATGGTTCCTGTTCGATAATCTGCCAGCCTAGTTCTTCCAGCAAGGCTTCCATTTCCCAGGGTAGTATGTTATTCCCAACCTGCGGCTCTTGACTTTCAGGTAAGAACCGTTTCCACCACTGCCTTTTGACCGGGGAATAGCCCCCCAAACTTAACAATATCAAACGTCCTCCCGGTTTCAATACCCGCCAGAACTCCTGTAAAGCTTTGCCCGGCTGCGGAACAAAATCCAGTACATTGAAACATATAATAGCATCAAAGGTACCATTGGGAAACTTTATATCTTCGGTATCACCGAGAGAAACGTTCACCTGTTCCGGGCTTAAACCTGCCTCGCCTAAAACTATTTGGGCTTCCGCCACCATCTGGCTGGAAATGTCAAAACCGTACACCCTATATCCCAGCCGGGCCAGGGCCACGCTCCAGTTGCCTGAACCACATCCCGCATCCAGGATTAAACTACCTGATGGACAATTCAGGCTTTCAACAAAGGATTTAAGCCTTTCGGGCTCAACTACTCCACGTTTGCGCCAGTCCTCGGCAATCTGGTCGAAACGTTTGGCAGTTGCCGCTTTCCAGTCGGTCGGTTCGAGATGCATCTTTTCTCCATAATTGGTTGCCGGAAAAGCTGACAGCCCTCAGTTATCAGCCGACAGCTATTAAGAGTCACTTTTTGGATTTTCGATGTTATATTTTGGATTAACCTATCCCCCAACCCCTATCCCCTGAACCCCAAGTTACGGTTCTATCAGGCCAACCCGGATGGCATAGCGTACCAGTTCGCCCCGGTCATGGGCATTGAGTTTGCTCATTAGACTATACCGATGATTTTCCACGGTTTTGATACTAAGGGTCAGGATTTCGGCAATCTCTTTGTTGGTGCGCCCTTCGGCAATATACCGTAAAATCTCGCGTTCCCGCCCGGTGAGGCTTTCAAAAGCTGCATCATGCTCCTCAAGTTTATTACTTTCCACCCGGCGTAGATAATCTGTCACAAGTCGGGTAGCAATCCGGGGATAAATATAAGTGTCCCCCCGACTGGCTATTCTTACCGCCTCTATTAGCTCATGGTCGGCGGCCTGTTTCAAGACATAGCCCGTTGCCCCGGCCTGTAGAATCCGCACCAGATACTCTTCGGTTTCGTGCATGGTAAGAATGACCACCTGGATTTCAGGGGAACTTTGTTTGATAATGCGGGTAGCCTCCAGCCCGTTAAGTTCGGGCATCGAAATATCCATCAAAATAACATCAGGGTGTAATTCGCGGGCCTGTTCGATGGCCTCGCGCCCGTTGTTAGCTTCGCCCACTACCTCAATATCATCCTGGGCTTCCAGTAGTACCCGAATACCCTGGCGTAAAATTGTATGGTCATCCGTCAGCAAAACCCTTACTTTCCGGGCGGAACTGACTTCCGGGGTCAACTCGGTCATAAAACAGGCTCAATTTCAGTTTCGGCAAGGGGGAGGCTAAAGCTAAAAGTGCTACCCGCGTTTAGCTGACTTTCCAGCCACACTTTGCCATCATGTCTCTCAACAATTGCTTTTACTATGGACAAACCTAAACCGTTACCTCGCGCACCCTGCGAACTGGCGTTGGACGCTCGGAAAAAACGCTGGAAAAGACGTTGTTGGTCGGTTTCTTCAATTCCGATGCCTTCATCATGAATGCTGGTAACAACCATACCATTTTTTATGCTAAAAGTAATGATAATCTCGCCACCTTCCAGACGGCTATATTTAATAGCATTGCTAATTAAATTGTTAAATACTTGCTCTATCCGACCCATATCGGCATATACTCGATATTTGTGGCTATTATCCGCAAAATTAAGCTTTACATGCACTTTTTCCGCTTCACTTGCCATACTCTCAACCACTACCCTTGCCAGACTACCGAGTTCAAAGCTGCTCAAATCAAGCGGCATCAAGCCATTTTCGATGCGCTCAACATCAAGCAAATCGTTAGTCAGGTCCCGCAACCGTTCCAGGTTATTAGAAGCCAGTTTCAGAAAATGTTCCTGTCTCTCACCCAACGAACCAAGATTCCCCTCCAGTACCATTTCCAGAAAGCCTTTGGCACTAGCCAGAGGCGCACGCAACTCATGCGAAGCCACCGCCAGAAAGGCTGATTTCATCTGGGCTACTTCTTCTAATTCGCGGGTTTGCTCCTCAAGTTTTAGTTCCAGCTCAATTTCCCGGCTAATATCTTGCAGGAGGCAAATCAGCCCGGTTTCATTATTTTCAAGTGTTTGGTAGGGATAAATTTTTAGTGAATAAAACTTTTGGCTATAACTGACTCTAGGAAAAATTAGAGATTTTTCAGGCTGATTCAATAGGAGTATCAGCTCTTTTTCCTTTTTGCGAAGGTCAGGGAAGAATTTACTAATGCCCTCACCTGCCTTCAATGGTTGGTAGGTGTATTTGTTTACCCCTTCGCTCCAGTCTACCACTTCCAATCGAGCATTTAGCGTTATCTGCTCTATTTCCAGAATATTCAAAATAGACTGCGCTTGTTTGAAGTTTAAATCAGCCAATATTAGACCCTAACTACCGAAACCAACCTATTACCACCATTTTTACTCTGAACCAATTGAAAGGTCTCGGAAATAATCAGATTCTTAGCAAGCTCAGAATGGCAATGCCCGTTAAATATTATAAAGAATTACTATCCCTAGAAGAAAAAATTTTGTCTGTCCATAAATTGTACAACAACTGACGAATTTTGGCTATTCAATTCAGGCCGAGAGGGCAAAGGTTATGGCTTTTTTAACAGGTAATTTGCGCCCCTCGGCCCAGGCGGCGGTGAAGGCTGGCTCATCGAGTTGGGCGCGGGCAACTATAATTCCCTGTTGTTGTATTGCCAATTCTGCCGGAACCAGAGGTGTGCCAATTGATTCTCGCAATGCTTCGGCGGCTCCCCATAACCGCGCGGCTCTTTCCGGCATTCCAATGGTCGCGGCTAACACCCCAAAGCGACCTAAAGAATAGGCAATGCCCCACTTATCTCCTAACTCTTGCCGAATAAGCAACGCCTCTTCACCTAACGCCCTTGCTGAAGAATAATCTCCCTCAATACAGCAAATATGGGCCATATTCCCAAGGGCGTTAGCAAGAATACTACTCCGAGATTTTACAGTGCGCTCAATTGCAATGGCTTCTTCAAGATAACGGCGGGCAGCGGTATAATCCTCACGAGCAATTGCCACAAACCCCAGGTTATTTAAAGGGGCGGTCAGATAATATTTGGAGCCTGCTGTCCGTCCCTTTTGGAGACACTCCACCAGAATTTCATTAGCTTCGACATAATCTCCCTGCCCAAACAGCACTATTCCCAGGTAAAGCAGCGAACGGGCCAAAAGCTTCTGGTTCCCGGTCTTTTTAATAATAGCGGTGGCTTCTTCCAGCAGGGATTGGGCTAACGAATATTCTCCCTGTCTCATAATACTATTGCCTAGTAAACAGAGGGTAATTGCTATAGCTATTTCGTTGCCTAATTCTCGATTTTTAGAAAGTGCCGTTTCCAGCAATGGTCGGGCACTGGCAAAATCGCCCTGCTGATGAGCAAAGAAACCAGCCATATGATAGGCTCTGGCCTGAAATTTCAGCTCAATTTTATCGTTCATCGCCAGAATACGTTCCAGCCATTCGCGTGCTTCAGCTACATATCCCCTGATTTCCCAGAATTCCCCCAAAGACTCGATTAGTTGAATGGCATAACTTATATTTTCCTGGCTAATCGCCCATTCCAGAGCCGCCCGCAAGTTGCTGTACTCGCTTTCCAACCTATCCAGCCGGTCAAGGGCAATTGACTCTCGCTCGCTCAGATTAAATTCTTTTGCCAGCTCCAAATAATAGTCCATATGCCGTTGGCGCAAGGTTTCCAGTTCGCCTGCCTGGGTAAGTTTGTTATAACCGTATTGCTTGATGGTTTCCAACAGACGGTAGCGGGTTTGATCTTCGGCCTCCTCTAAAACTATGAGCGACTTATTGACCAGTTGTAGCAAGATATCCAGAACCTCATAGGGTAAGGATGAAGGGTGAAGGATGAAGGATGAGTCGGTAAGGACTGAGGATTGAGGACTGAGGGCCGAGCCTTTCTCATTCTGACTCCTGACTCCTGATTCCTGACTCCTTCCGCCATCCCCCAATATCGTTTCGGCGGCTTCCAGCGACCAGCTACCGTTAAAAACAGAAAGCTGGCGCAGCACTCGCTTTTCTTCCTCGGCTAGAAGGTCGTAGCTCCAATCTACCAACGCCCGCAAAGTTTGCTGACGGGGCAGGGCGGTGCGGCTACCTCCGGTTAATAATTTGAAGCGGTCATCAAGGCGGGCGGCAATCTGTTCCACCGAAAGGCCACGCACCCGCGCTGCTGCTAATTCGATTGCCAGGGGAATACCATCCAGACGCTGACAAATTTGGGCGAGGGCTGCGGCATTTTGAGAAGTCAAGCTGAAATTTTGCTGTACTGCGGCGGCTCGGTCAATAAATAAACTAACTGCTTCCGACTGTTTTAGTTGCTCTATATCCAGAATGGCTTTGGCATCAGGAATAGTTAGCGAAGCAACCCGCCAGGTGTTTTCGCCTGTGACTCCCAAAGCCTCTCGGCTGGTCGCCAGAATTTTTAGTTTGGGGCAATAACGCAAAAGGTCAACCGTAAGTTGAGCCACTGCTTCTATTAAATGTTCACAATTGTCTAATATCAGTAAGATTTCTTTGGAGCGAAAGTGGTTAATCAAGGCCTCAAGTTGGGGTTGCCCTGGCTCTTCCCTTACTGTCAAGGTCGAAACCAACGCCTGGGTAACAAACAAGGGGTCGGTCACGGGGGCGAGTTCCACCAGCCACACTCCACCCTCGAAAAGCTCTAAAACCTCGCTACCCAACTGCGTCCCCAGGCGCGTTTTACCAGCACCACCTGCCCCGGTCAGGGTTAAAAGTCGGGTAGTTTCCAGGAGGCGAAGCAACTCACTAATTGCTTGTTTCCTACCAATAAAACTTGTGACCTGGGTTGGTAGATTGCTAGGATAATCGGGAGTCTTGAGGGGCGGGAAGCTTTCAGGCAAACCGGACGTTATTACCTGATAGATATTTTCGGGGCGAATCAAGTCTTTGAGGCGGCGTTCGCCGAGGTAACGGAGGTTGACTCCTGGCGGAACACTTTCTTGCACTAGCTCGGCAGTAGCGGCAGTCAGGAGGATTTGCCCGCCATTTCCCACTGCCAACAGCCGGGCCACCCGATTAAGTCCAGGGCCAAAATAATCGCCATCTCGCTGCTCGGCACTGGTGGTATGCAAAGCCATGCGGGTTTTTATCGGGCTAATTTTACCCCAATCCTCGGCTTGCAATGCTCTTTGGGCGGCAATAGTGGCACTAACCGCGTCCACTGCCACCGGGAAAACGGCATAAAAGGCATCCCCAACGGTGCGGAAAACCTGACCATAATGGTTATTTACGCAGCCCCGAATTATCAAATCCTGGCGCACCAGAATAGTTTGCATTTCTTGAGGGTATAATTCCCATAGGCGGGTGCTACCTTCGATGTCGCTGAATAAAAATGTAACGGTGCCAGTCGGTAGTGGTAGCATAAATTTACTATTCCGCAATTACCCGGTTGTGTAACGAAATCTTGTATCGGAATATAGCACAAAACTGGCAAAATGTCGCTATTTCTCGACTCTTTCTTCCCTTTCTGCCAATACTCGCCGCAAAACCTTACCCACAAAGTTACGGGGAAGTTCTGGTAGAAACTCGATTGCTCCCGGTACGGCATACGCTTCCAGTCGTTGGCGACAAAGTTCTAACAATTCCTCGGCAGTCGCTCTTTCGCCGGGCCGCAGCACCACATAGGCTTTAACTTTGGAGGCTTCGAGCATCTGGGGCAAGCCTACCACTGCCACATCCAGCACTTTGGGATGCTCGTATAATACTTCCTCGATGTCGCGGGGATAGACGTTATAATCTCCGGCTAGAATCATATCTTTCTTACGGTCTATAATATAAAAGTAGCCATCTTCATCCATCCGAGCCACATCGCCAGTGCGCAACCAACCGTCAATTATAACCCGGTCGGTATCGTCGCGCCGTTTCCAGTAGCCCTTCATAACCTGGGGGCCGCGTATAAGAAGTTCTCCGGCTTTGCCCGGTGGTAAATCCGCTCCGCTATGCAAATCTATAATTTTGGCCTCGGTGTTAGGCAAGGGTAGGCCAATTGAGCCGGGTTTGCGCCTTCCACTGATGGGGTTGGCATGGGTAACGGGACTGGCTTCGGTCAGGCCGTAACCCTCCACCAACCGACCTTTGGTAAGTTTTTCAAAAGCCTCCTGCACCTCTACTGCCAGGGGTGCACCTCCGCTAATACAGGCTTTGATAGAGGCGATGCCATATTTCCGCACGCTAGGAAAATTCGCCAGATTAACATACATCTGGGGTACGCCGGGGAAAAGGGTCGGTTTGTATCGGGCAATCGCTTCCAATACCTCTCGCGTGACAAAGTTGGGCAGGATTACCAGCGTTGCCCCCAACAATGGGGCAAGGTGCAGACAATTGGTTAGGCCATAGGAGTGGGAAAAGGGCAAGACCGCCATTATAGTCTCTTCGCCGGGACGGGCCTCGGGTATCCAATAGCGCACCTGAAGGGCGTTGGAAGCCAGATTGCGATGGGTCAACATTATGCCGCTGGGTGAGCCGGTGGTGCCACTGGTGTACTGGATTACCGCCAGGTCGTCCACATCGGGAATTGGTTCGGGAATAGTGGGGTTGCCCCGCCGCATTATCCCGGCAAAGGAATATTGTCGCCTTTTCGCGCTCAGGTTGGGCATCTGGTGTCCCTCCTGTTTCTCCCGCAGCAGTCGGAATAAAAGCTGGTCGCGCAGCCCCATAAATTCTTTGAAGGGCGTAACAATCACGCTCCTCACCCCGCCCTGCTCACTAACCTCTTGGACGGTGGGGTAGAGTAGGCTAAGACATACTACAATTTTGGCCTCACTATCTTTTATCTGGGCCAGGAGTTCGTCCTTGTTAAATAGCGGGTTGGAAAAAACCGCCACTCCGCCCGCCTTCAGGGTGCCGTAATATGCAATCACCGCCTGGGGGGTGTTGGGCAGCAGCAATAGCACGCGTTCGCCCGCTTTTAGCCCGATACGCTTTAGGCCTCCGGCAAAACGGTTGGCATGTCGCTCCAAAGTTTTATAAGTAATCGGGCGATCATAAAAAATTAGGGCGGGGCGATTAGGATAACGGCGGGCGGCGATTTCCAGCCAGCGTTGCACCGGGGCAAAGGGTTGGTCTATCCGATAGGGGGTGCGGCTGTCGTAAAATTTCAACCAGGGATATTGTTTCTCAAGCTCGTACTGGTCATTACGGCGTTTGGCCCGTTCTTCGCTCAGGGGGGCCACCCCTAGAAAGCGTTCGATTGCCCGGTTTACCGCATCGGGTCGCTCGACCATTACCTGATGGGCTGAGACCGGGATTGTGACCATTTTCGCTCCTGGGATTAATTCGGCTACTTCCCGGTAAGATTCTTCACTAAAAAGCAAATCCCGCTGCCCTAGAATTACCAGCGAAGGCACCTCAATTTTTTTCAAATATTCGGTACCATCCCAGATTGACAACGAATTGCGATTCCAGTTTCGTACCACATGGGCTGCTGGGTAAATACGGGCGCGAGGAACTACCCGCCGCACCGTCCGCAACAACGGCACCGGGGCTTTGAGTAAAAGCTGCCCGCCCCAGCGTAAATTAAAACGCACCGCCGAGGCAATCATTACCAGTTTTTCCACCCGCCCTGGATATTTAATCATAAAATAAGAAGCTACCGCCCCACCAAAAGAGTGAGCAATCAAAATGAATTTTTTTGGCACATTCAGGGCATCCAGAGCCCGCTGAAAATCCTCCGCCAGTTCATCAACCGTATAGCTGCTATTAGGGGCATCCGAGAGGCCGTGTCCACGCTGGTCGAGGGCAATCACTCGACTGTCGGCGGAAAAATGTTCAATCTGATATTTCCAGTAAGCCGCTCGTCCCCCGAAGCCATGCAGAAAAACGATGGTGCGTTGGGCATCACGGGGTCCGGCATCAATTGCGCTCAGGGTGATGCTTTCTTTACTCTTATTAGAGGCCGGAATTTTCAAGCTGCGTCGGTACAAGTCAACGTCAAGAATAGTGGTCATGTTTTTGCCTCTGGTTATGACTTTGGAAATATAAACTATAAAGTTTTAGTTTGGTTATTTTTTGGAAGGTTTCTTAATATCAAAGATATTTGAAATCAGGTGGGCTGTCAAGTGTAGACAGAATTGGGTAGGCTTTTGCAAAGTCAAAAGTTTATCAAAATATGTTTGATTAGCCTACTTGATGTTGAGTTTATGACTTATTACCCAAGAGTGGCGGCACTTTATCGCCAATTCTTTGCCAAAGCTGAATCTCGCGGGGCTTTCCCCGGTCATCAAGCTGACCTTTTACAACTACACTCTTGACCAGTTTCCAGCGTCCGTCCTGTTGCACAAAATCTATTGGCAACTTCCCTTGAATATTATTTTCCTTCAAATATAGGGCACGGGCGTTAGTATCAATCAGGAAATATTCCACGGCTTCGGCGGGCGGGTGATAAAGAGCCAACGGGAAATTATAGATATACTGGCGCGGTAACAGATGGGGTGCGAGGAACGAACTGGCCGATACCGAGGCGTTCAGGGGTATCAGCTTTACCAGAGCGTTGGTGGCACTGACCATTTCTTTCTTTTCGGAGTTACGCACCACTCCCGGCAAGGGATTCTTATGGGTTACTTGCACCAGAGCCACGAATAACAGCAGCAAAACCACCACTCCCGAAAGGCTCACCAATTTCCATTTGCCAATTTTGAGCCTCTCGGTTTGTTTCCACTTTTGCAGCAACTTTACCAGATTATCCGCGCCGTAAATCGCTCCCACCAGCAGCCCAAACAACATCAGAGCCGAATAATGGCTGGTATAGTCAATTTGGCTTTTGCGACTACTCAAGAGGTTGATGCCCACTATCGGCAGGGCGAACAGCAACGTGCTGGGGCTAAACAGGCTCAAGAAGGCGAATGGTAGCAACATCATCCCTAGATAAACCATTTTTTCAGCCGTAAACATCCGTTGGGCTGTTTTTACCGGGTTCTTGATGGAATTAATGACCACTTCCGGCAGATTCTTGCCCAGGTCGCCGTAGGTAGTGCTGATAATCGTTTCGGTGCCACTGATAAAGTTAATCTGTTCGGGCGACAGTTGCACCGGGCGCACTTCGGGTGGAACCACCATATTCCCCGGTTGGATAAACGCGGGCAAGATAAAGGCAAAGACCGTCACAAAATATATTGGGGCGATGATTAGCGGCGGCAACCAGAATTTAAACGGGGCGCGTCTGAGCAGCCCATAAATCCCGAAAACCGCCACCACCAGCGAAACCTCGGTGCGGGTACTCATCGCTAACACTGCAAACAGGAAAAAAGGCCAGAGTTTGCGCTTCTCGAAGAAATAAAAGGCGTATAGCAGACAAACCAGCCCCATCGCCCGCATGTTAAAGGGCAACAGGTTGAAATATTCCAGGGTTGGGTTGGCGAAATAGGCCAGCGCAAAGGCCAAACCCACCGGGCGACTCTTGAACTTGTCTCGTGCCAGCCAGAATACTGGCAACGCCCCTAACGACAGAATAATTGACTCCAGGGCAAACAGGGTGTGGGGCGAAGGTAACAGCCAGTAGAACGGCACAAACAGGATTAGCCCCGGCATGAAATCCACCGTAAAGGCGATAGTTGAGTAGTTAAAGTCGCTCAACTGCATAAAACGACCTTCGCTGGTGTTCCAGAGCGGCTGCTCAAAATAAACCTGGTCGTAGCCCGTCTGGTAGGTTTCCCACTTGTAAGCCGATGCCACGCTGAAAGTTATGATATAGAGGCAGACTAACCCAAACAAAATCCGTCCGGCGTGATTATCCAGCAAGCCATAAATCCGTTGCCAGAGGGTAAGGCGTGGCAAAACCTCAGCTGGGGCTATCGTTTCGGTGGAAACACTCTTGAATACCATGTCGCCGGATGCTTCGGCCAAATTTATTTCTCCCAGTCAGTTGTTGAGGCTAATTTCCAAATCGGCGCGACCAAAGTATAGCACCCGCCGAAATAGGGGTCAAGGAAGGGGTTATGGAGTGAGTTTCGTTGCTAAAAGTTTGCGGCAATCTTCGCCGCTTTTACTATAGGGGTCACGACAATAGAAATCAAAATCCTTAAAACCTTGCCAGGGAACTAACATGTTTGCCTCTGGATAAGGATATGTTTTAGCATACTTTTCTAATGTAGGCTCAAAGAATCTTAATCCATCTAAGCTCAAATCATTTGTTATATTGGGTTTAGTAAAGCCACCCACCCCCAAAGCAAACCCTTGATCTATCCAAATAACTAAAACCCCATAGGTGAAAGTTAAGCCATGTTGGTCAACGATTGTACCTGCGGTTACATCCATATGAGTTGGTTGCCCATATGCTGCTATAAGTTCGCTAAATTTAAAGGACTTTTGGAATCCCGCCCCCACTATGCGGATAACTTGGGTTGAGCTATTAGCCTGATAGGAAGCCGTTCCATGTGTCCCGTTTGTACCATAATTCCACGATACAGTGCCACTGTCTGGTGCAATAGTAGGTGCGCCCATTCTTATATCGGTAAATAAGGGATTTTTTGATAATATATCAACCGCTTTTTTGGCAGTGGTTTGCCCCGGAATGATGTTTTCAAAACAGGGTGGTTTGCACGGGATACCTTTTAGCCAGCGCATTTGCCACTCGTCTGGTTGGGAGGTGCTAGTTGGGGTTGGCGGTGCCAGGGTGGGTGTATTAGGCGGATTTGTAGTAATGAGTTGGGTTGGGGCGATGGTGGGAGTTGTGGTAGGGGTTTCGTCTGAACCACAGGCCGTTAATAATAACCCCGCCAGTAGCAAAATCAGCAGAGGGAAGTTAGCATGCTTGATTTTTGTCCTTAACTTTTGCAAAAACCACCTCCCGGTAATTTTAAGTTGATTTACCCATGAGCCCTCTTCCTATTCAAGTTTACGGGATGACACGAATATGTCAAGTAGATTTATCCTACAAAACAGGGCGGCTTTTGCAACAGGGCAGACCTCCGTGTCTGCCCCTACATTTAACTTTTGAAACTACTTAAACAAATCCGGGTAAAGGGCGCGGGCGATTGCTTCTACCCCATCGGCGGCGCGAGGGCCGGGGCGATTTGTCAGGTCGGGATTTAGCACGACCACCCGTTTATTCTTCATCGCCGTCAGTTTGTCCCAGCCTGCCCGTTTGGAGAAATTAACCAGGGATGTAGCGTCATCCGCTTCGGCAGTGGTCAAAATCACAGTGGGGTCAGCAGTTACAATCAGCTCGTTGGTAAGCTGGGGGAAAGGATTGGCGGTATCGGAAACAATGTTGCGCCCGCCTGCCCTGGTCAGCATATCGTTTATAAAAGTGCCAGGAGCAAAGGTATAGAGGTCGCCCAGGTCAAAGAAAACGCTGGCTTTCTGTGCTGCACCCGCTACTTTGTTGGATACTTTATCCAGTTTAGCCACAAAGTTTTTCGCTTCGGTTTCACCCTTATCGCTAACTCCCGCCAGTTTGCCAATCATCCTCATATTGTCGGCAACTCCTGCCAGATCTTTAGGCTGCAAAATTATCACCGTCAGGTTGCGTGCTTCAAGGGCTGGGACGATGGTCTTTTGATGGATACTGGTTGCCAGCACTAAATCCGGAGACAGACCAACCACCTTCTCGATATTGGTATCGGAAAACCCACCAACCTTTTCTTTCTTGGTAGCTTCTTCGGGAAAGTTGGAATATTGGTCAACCCCTACAACTTTGTCACCCAAACCAAGGGCGTACAAAATTTCGGTGTTGCTGGGCGCTAGCGAAACGATTTTAAGAGGGGCTTTAGTAAGTTTAACGCTGCGTCCGGCATCATCCTTAACCTCAACCGGGAAGGCTGCCGCAGCAGTGGTTGCAATAGTTGTTGTCGGTACAGCCGTTGTAGTAGTCGCAACCGTCGTTGTGGCGACAGCAGTAGTGGTTGCCTTTACTGTGGTGGTAGCGGCAGAGGTGGTGGGTACAGTGGTAGCGGTAGGGTCGCCACAGGCCATTAACAGACCCAGACTGATTAGGGCTATTAGCCCCATTGCCCAAAAGCGGGCGAAATTCCTCGAATTCATTTTCAATTCTAACCTCTTTCTCCTGTTAAACGCTGACATCCAAAACTCATACGCCTTGAAGAAAGAGGCCACCCCACCGCGCAAATTCAGACATAAAAAAAGCCCGAAAGCGCGCTGCGTTCTGGCTCAAAGTGATGGGAAAGACCGGATTTTAACTAAAGCCGGGCCTTTGCGTCCTCTCTCTCGAAGGCGTTCGCAACGGCAAACTCAAGGACAGGCATTCTGGCTTTCGGCTTATTTTAAACCGATTACAGTAGCGGGACTGCGCCGGACTTGCACCGGACTTCCCCTGTGTGAGCCTTTTGTATAGCGGATTCGCACCGCACCTGAAGTTTTTCATCAGGCCAAAAAGGTACTCCTTGAGTGTGTTCGTTTTATAACTATTAAAGTTCGTAAACTTACTTAATTATCTTAACACAGCCTTCACACGCCGTCAATTTTGCCTTAACAGACTTTTTACAATTTCCGAATAGTTACTTAGCACATTTTTAGGGACTATTTGCGATAATAATGGTGTAAGAGGCAGGTTGCAAAACCACCCATTATATAGATTACTTTGTTCACCAGAAGCCCGCCTGGGCTTGAAAAATCCCGGTCAGCCCGGTTTACATAGATACAAATATAGATATGCTTTACCACAATGGCCGGGAATGAAATTTAAACCCGGTCATTGTTGCGTTTTAAGCCTGAATCGGAGATGTTACACCATGAAGCAGCTAACCAAATTCACCTATGCCCACTCATTACGCGCTACTTTTGCTATTACTATCCTGCTACTAACTCTCTTGCTGGCGGCTTGTAGCGATAATAACAAACCCACCGCCACCACCAGCCTGACAACTACCACTGAGGCCCAGGCAACTACTTCAACCGCTGTTTCTGCCACTACTAGCACGGCAGGGGGAGCGGCTACGGCTACTGTTACCAAAGGTGCTACAACCGCTTCCACAACCAGCAGCAGTTCCGCTACCGCCACCACCGACCAGGTTGAAAGTAACAGCGTTGTGGGTGTTGTAAAAAAGGTTAGCCCGGCAGTGGTAACAATTTACAATAAGGCCGTGCGAACGGGCCCCCAAAATTCAGAGGTTACTCGCGGCACGGGGAGCGGAGTGATTATCAGCCAGGATGGCTATATCCTGACTAACGCCCATGTGGTGCAGGGAGCGCAAGGTCTGACGGTGGCCTTTAATAACGGTCAAATTCTGGCCCAGGCCAGGCTTATCGGAGCTGACACCGAAGGCGATATCGCTATTATTAAGGTTGACGATAAAGTTCCGGCGGTTGCCAGTTTTGGGGACTCGTCTAAATTGGAAGTAGGCGAAACAGTAGTAGCGATTGGGGCGGCTTTAGGCGACTTCCGCAACTCTGTCACCAAAGGGGTGGTGAGCGGTATCAATCGCACCATCCCCGGTGATACCTCACCAACGGTTTATATTCAAACCGATGCTCCCATCAATCATGGCAACAGTGGCGGGCCGTTATTGAACCTGCGCGGCGAAATCATCGGAATTAATACGGCAGTTTTGCGCAGTACTGGCCCTTCCGGCACCACTGCCAACGCCAACCAGGATTTAGCTGAAGGTTTGGGGTTCGCTATTCCCAGCAACACCGCCAAAATGTTAGGTGACCAGCTTATTGCTAACGGTAGCGTCTCCCGCCCATATTTCGGCATCCGTTATCAGATGATTACCCCGGCAATTGCTGGCACTACCCTGCAAGGTCTGACCATTCCAACGGTTGAAGGAGCCTGGATCAACTCCAGAGGCAGCCGCCAGCCCGCTATTGTGGTTGGTAGCCCGGCGGACAAGGCTGGTTTGAAGGAAGATGATGTTATCACGTCGATTGATGGGGTGGCTCTGAATGACAATAACCCGTTAATAACCGCTATTCTTAAATATAAGCCCAACGATACAATTAATCTCAAGGTTCAGCGCGGCACTCAAACCTTAACCATGCCGCTTACCCTGGTCGAACGCCCCAAAGCCTGATTGACTTAACCCAACCTGCATTTAAATCGAACCCAATTCGTAGGGACAACCCTTGTGGTTGTCCTTATTAAGTTGGAAAATGCACTCTTTTGATTTGCCTCGCAATTGGTTTGATGCGATACTTGGTTTAATTCACAGCCTGACATTATCCTATTTAGTTTAGCGAAGGAGAGATTTCAATGGAGAATCAATACCAACATCTGTTGGTCGAAACTACTGCCAGGGGGGTGCGTACTATCACCCTTAATCGCCCTGAAAAGCTTAACGCCATAAATACCCGTCTAGCCGAGGAAATTATTGATGTAATCAATGCGGCCTCCGCCGATGATACGGTGAGGGTGGTTGTGTTAACCGGGAAGGGACGCGGTTTTTGCGCCGGATTAGACCTTGACCCGGTTAATCTGAGCGAAACTATGGCGGCTAGAACTAAAAGTCGGGCGGCTCAACTGGATGACCTGGGTTGGGTGGGGCGACAGGCGTTGGCAATTACAGGCTGTGACAAGCCAGTTATTGCCGCTATAAACGGCCCGGCAGCCGGGGCAGGTCTGGGATTAGCTCTGGCGGCGGACATTCGATTGCTTCAGGCCAACGCAGTTTTGACTACGGGTTATATTCGGCGGGGTTTATCGCCGGATGCCGGGGTTAGCTATTTCTTGCCCCGTCTGGTGGGGGCTTCAAGGGCAGCTGACCTGATTCTGACGGCCCGTGATATTAGCCCGGAAGAGTCTGACCGAATCGGTCTGGTTAGTCAGGTTTTGTCGGCTGATAATTTTGCCGAGGAAGTGGCCAGTTACGCCGACCAACTGGCGGGCGGTCCACCCCTGGCCCTGACTCTGGCTAAACGGTTGCTGGTTTCCTCTTTCGATACTGACCTGAGCAACCAGTTGAAGACTGAGTTGGCGTTCATTACTCGTTGTTTCGCTACTCAGGATGTGACCGAAGCCATGAAAGCCTATATGGAAAAACGCCAGCCTAGCTTCAAAGGCCGTTAGGCAGTTAAAAGTTCCGATTTAAAAGTATTAGCATAAGGTTTAGACAGTTGGCAATATAAAAGGACACTGTTAGGTGTCTTTTTTTATTGAAATTTTCCTGGGTCCTTCCCTGGCATAAATAATGCGCTAAGTATCAGGCTAGGTTCAAAAATTCAGGGCAATATAAAAATGAACAATCAAATTATTACGGAAACAACAAAAAAATATCGCTTCTGTCAAAAATATTATCAGTTCTCCTGGATGTGTGGAAGGCTGCCCGCTGGCATATCCTGGCTGGGCTGGAAGTTTTTCCACCCTTTCCTACTAAAGTTTGGCTGGTTAGTTCTAATGGCACTAATTACAGGACTGGTGGGGTTAAGCCGAATTTATTTTGGTGTACATTACCCTACCGATGTAATTGCCGGGTTTCTATGGGGCGCGTTATGGTTGGTAGTAATACTTAATAGTGCGGCAGCTATCTACCAACTCCGAAACTATAAAGAAGCTAGACCTGTCGGTCAATCATAAATTCTTAAAATTAAATCTAAGTCTCTTATTTATACTGAAAGGGTTAAAAACCAATATGACTGAAAACCTGTTAATGGTAAACTCCGGCTCTGGCAGAGCTAAAAAGGGCAGTGAACTTAAAACTTTATTGGCGGCGGCCCAACAACAGTCAAATTTGAGAGTTCATTTAATCCAACGGCACGATAATATTGGGCAAATTGTAAAACAGGCGATAGCAAAAGGAGCAACTGCCATCGGGGCTGCCGGAGGCGATGGCACGATCAATACAGTTGCTTCGGTACTGGTGGATACTAAAGTGCCACTGGTGGTTATTCCTTTTGGTACGCTAAACCATTTTGCTCGTGATATAGGCGTTCCTGATAAGTTAGAGCAAGCCCTGGCCTTGTTTGAAACTGGTGAATCCCTGACAATTGACGTAGGTGAAGTCAATGGCGATTACTTTTTAAATAATTCGAGCGTAGGGATTTATTCCCGCCTGGTTAAAGAACGCGAGAAGCACGAAAAACGCCTGGGTAAATGGTTGGCCTTTCTTATTGCCGCTCGGCAGGTATTTCGCTATCCCAGATTGATTCATATCAAGTTGGATATTGAGGGTAATAGTCAGGATTTAAAAGTTGGACTGATATTTTTTTCCAACAACCGGGCCGTTATGTCGCCACTGGTCGCCGGACACCGCCCGCGCCTGGACGGGCAAGTTCTGGATAGTTATGTGGTGAAGGCTTCCACCCCCTTTGAATTTTTTAGAGTTGCCAGCAACTTTTTACGCAATCGTCTGGAAGAGTCACCGCTAGTTACGCGCACTGAAATCCGCGAAGCTACAGTTTATACCGCCAGCCATCGTTTGAGGGTGGCCTGTGATGGTGAAGTCCGGGTTATGACCTCGCCCCTGAATTACCGTATCCGCCCCGCCGCTCTAGTGGTAAAAGTTCCAGCCGCAATCCTCGAACAAAGTGAAGCAAAAGAAACCAGCGATAATAAGTTACAAAATCAAGTATTAACTACCCCAAATGGAGGTAAAGAATGAGTACACAGGGAAACGCCAATCCTGCACCAGTAGTTGGCAGACCGGCGCGACAGGCCGCTAATCAACCCGCAATCCAATTATTAGGGCGGGTGGGCTATGCCGCCAAGGGTGCAGTTTACATTATTATTGGAATTTTAGCTGGACTGGCCGCTCTTGGTCAGGGGGGTGGTACCACTGACCGCAAGGGCGCGGTTGAAGCTATTTACGAGCAGCCCGCCGGGAAAATCTTGTTAATTTTAGTAATAATTGGGCTGATTGGCTATTCCTTATGGTGTTTAATTAAAGCGGCAGCTGATACCGAGGCCAAAGGTTCTGACTTAAAGGGTATTGCTAACCGTTTGTTTTACATAGGCGTAGCTTTTTCCTATGGTTCGCTAGCCTACGCTTCTTTTAAGCTGGTTAGTGGGACGGGCAATAGTGGCAAAAGTTCAGATACTAATGCCCAGGACTGGACAGCCGAGCTCCTCAAACAGCCCTTCGGTGTGTTTCTGGTAATCATTTTCGGGCTAGTGGGACTAGGGGTAGCAGGCTATCAATTTTATCGGGCTTATAATGGCAAATTCAAGAAACATCTGGAATTGTCCAAAATTGATGCTCGCATGCGGGAATGGTTTATTCGATTAGGCCGCTTTGGGTTGGCTGCTCGTGGCGTAGTCTTTGGGGTTATTGGTATCTTTTTGATTGTGGCGGCCTTGCAACATAATGCTGGTCAGGCTAAAGGGCTGGGCGGAGCCTTGCAGGAAGTGGCTCAACAACCCTATGGTCAAATATTATTAGGTCTGGTCGCGGCAGGTCTGGTGTCTTATGGTCTTTACTCTTTGGTGGAGGCGCGTTATCGCCGGATGATAGAAACCCGAAAAAACTAGCTGCAATTTAGGGTCACTGCGCTTCTCCCCACTTTTTGTTATAATCTGGTATTTAGAGAATGTAATCTTGCTAAAATGTTCGGGATAGCTATTTGAAGTTAGTTTGAACTTTACCGACAACTGACAATTGCTGACCGACAACCGATTAGAGGGAGAAGAACCAAAGTGGCCCAAATATTTACCTGTGGCGCGTTGCGAACTGAGCACGTAGGCCAAACCGTGACAGTACGGGGCTGGGTTAACAAACGACGTGACCTCGGTGGTTTGATTTTTATTGACTTGCGTGACCGTAGCGGCCTGGTACAAATTACTTTTGACCCGCGCCTTTCGGAAGAAGCCCACGCCGATGCCAGCAAAGTACGCTCCGAATATGTCCTTTCAATAACCGGGACTGTCCAGAATCGCCCTGCCGGAACCGAAAACCCAGGAATGGCTACCGGGCAAATCGAACTTGCCGGGGCTCAGGTTGAAATTTTAAATCCGGCTAAACCCTTGCCCTTTGAAATAAATGACCGCACCGAAGCCGACGAATTAATTCGCCTCAAATATCGTTACCTGGATTTACGCCGCCCTCGCATGCAGCGAAATATTATTCTGCGTCATCGGGTTATTAAATTCATGCGCGACTTTTTGGATGAGCGCGGTTTTATCGAAATCGAAACCCCTATCCTGATTAAAAGCACCCCCGAAGGCGCGCGCGATTACCTTGTACCCAGCCGCGTTCACCCTGGCGAGTTCTACGCTCTGCCTCAATCGCCCCAACAGTTGAAACAATTGTTGATGGTTAGCGGTTTTGAGAAATATTTCCAGATTGCCCGTTGCTTCCGCGATGAGGATTTGCGGGCTGATCGCCAACCCGAATTTACCCAACTCGACCTTGAAATGAGTTTTATCGAGCAAAACGATATTCTGGCCTTAATCGAAGAGCTCTATATTGGGCTAGTGGAAAAAATCGCTACCGATAAAAAGCTCAAATTCAAGCCTTTCCCCCGCCTGACTTATCAACAAAGTATGGATTTATACGGCAACGATAAGCCTGATATGCGCTTTGATATGAAGCTGACCGACATCAGCGATTTGGTCAAGGATAGCGAATTCAAGGTCTTTAGTGGGGCGGTGGCTTCTGGCGGTCAGGTTAAGGGTATCAAGCTACCGGGCTGCTCAGGCTATACCCGCCGTGAGTTGGATGGTCTGGTGGAATTTGTGAAGCAGTTCGGGGCGAAGGGTCTGGCCTGGTTAGCTATAGAGCAGGATGAAACAGGATTAACCAGCAAATCGCCCAGTGCCAAATTCTTTAGTCAGGCTCAACTTACCGCGATTGCGGCTTTGTTTGAGGCGGGCGCGGGTGACTTGCTGGTGTTTGTAGCCGACCAACCTGCCGTTGTTACTAACGCGCTTGGTCGCCTACGCAGCGAGATGGGCAAACGGCTGAATCTGCTTGACCCTGACGAACTGGCCTTTTGCTGGATTGTGGATTTCCCCTTGTTGGAATGGAGCGAGGCCGAGGGACGCTGGGATGCCGTGCATCACCCCTTCACTGCCCCCTTGCCGGAGGATTTGCATTTGCTCGACACCGACCCTGGCAAGGCCCGCGCCAACGCCTATGACCTGGCTTGTAACGGCTATGAGGCGGGGGGTGGCTCTATCCGTATTCATCGCCGCGATGTCCAGAGCCGGTTGTTCAGTTTGATGAATTATAGCGAGGAGCAGCAACAGGAGCGTTTTGGTCACTTGCTCACCGCTTTTGAGTATGGCGCACCCCCACACGGTGGTATCGCCCCTGGTATTGACCGGACAGTGATGCTGCTGGCGGGTGAAGATAATATCCGCGAGGTTATTGCCTTTCCCAAAACCCAGAGTGCTACCGACGAAATGACTTCCGCCCCTAGCCCGGTAGATGATAAGCAACTCGCCGATTTGCATATTCGGGTGGTGTTGCCAGATAAAAAGTAAGGACACTGTGCATCGTGTCCGGGGGTTGGGGGTTGGAAAATTGTAGGAGTCATTTGACTTTTGACCTTCAACTTTTGACCCTTCACTGATAAGAGAAAATCTCAGTAAGTGGCGGGGTGGCTTTTCGTCATAATCCCAACACCCTCAACCCGGAAAATATGCGGCACAAGATTGTCGGTGAAGGTAGTCAGGCGGGCAATATCGGTAAAATCCCCAAACGGTTGCCCCTTGATACAGCCACCTTAATCTGTGACTATTTGGTTTGACCCCAACCCATTGCTTTTAGCCAAGCTTCAAGCGTAAGTAATTCGGGGTAAAGCTGGCGTAACTCAACAAGGTTAGCTTGATTGCCGTAATCATTAAACCATTGAAAAGTTTGAGCCATTTCAACATTGAAACTGCGGAGCTGTTCCAGTGGCTGCTCCACAAATTCTACAAGGCGACCAAGCACCCGGCTAAACACTTGTGCAGCTTGCGGCATCGTCAACTCATCACCAGCAATTTCTATTGCTCGTCCTAAAAATTCCTGGGGTTTATCGAAAGCCAGCCGAGCAAATGCGCCAATATCTTGTGGAGCAATCATCTGCAAGCGAGTTTGAGGGTGCAGTGCCACCATTAGAGTGCCAGCTTCAATTGCATTCCGAAAATCGGGCCAGCTAAAATTGCTCATGAAGAAAACTGGACGCAAAATGGTCGTGGGGATGTCCAGGCTATGAATATAGCGTTCAATTTCCCATTTGCTATCAATGTGAGGTAAGCCTGTATTGCGTTCGGCACCGCCACCAGAACTGTAAACCAGATGTTGAACTCCTGCGGCTTTTGCCACCTCAGCCAAAAGTTTACCCTGTACTATCTCAGCTTGTGGGCCATGTTCTTGTGGTTGTTGTACGCTGAATACGCCATAAGCACCATCAAGCACCTGCTCAAGTGAAGAACGGTCTTGCAAGTTTGCTTGCAAAACTTCCACCCCTGTTTGCTTTAAGGCCAGACTAGCACCTTTGCTTGGATCGCGTGATACTGCCCGAACAAGCCAATTGTGAGAATGAAGTTGCTGCACGACGGCAGCCCCTTGTTGCCCGGTAGCTCCAAAAACTACTACAGGTTTTTTTATATCAGTCATGGTAGGTAATCTCCTTTTTAAGAAAAGTGATTTTATATTGATATCTATATAAAAGGCTAGGAAAAATCTATGCTCCTAAAGACTACAAACGATTTTAAGCAAAGTTAGTCTGCACTTGCATCAACAATCGGCGCAGAAGGGATTGTTCCGCTTCAGTAAAACTGTTAAGTAACTGTTTTTCCAAGTGCTGCCAAATCTGCATGACAGGCTCTTCTAAAGCCTGCCCTTTAGCAGTAAGATAAACCCGCCAGACGCGCCCATCCTGGCTGTCTTGATGACGCGAAAGTAAGCCTGCCTTTTCCATACGCTGTAAGACCACGCTTATCGTCGGTTGTTCTACGCCTAGCTGCTCGACAAAACGGGCTTGGGTTAAGCCTTCCTCTGCCCAAAGCATCATCAAGATGATTTCTTGACCTGCTCGCAAACCCAACTTGCCTAACTGCTCCTCGGCCTTCTTGTGATGCGCCCGATGGGCTTGCACAAGTTGAAAGCCCACAAAACTTCTTATTGGTAGCGTCACTTTGATACCTCATCTTGAATTTATATAGACATCTATATTATAAACTAGAAACCCGGTATGTCAAGGGCCTTATTCACCCATACAAAGGTTTAATAAAACGCACCAGTTTTTCGTTGTTTCTGGTAACGATAACTTGATTTTCCACAAAACCACATCTGATGGGAACTTTTAATGAGGCCTGATTTTCTGTAGAAACTCTAATAATTGCCTGTTTATAGCCTTTTTTTGCCAAAAAAGTAGTTACAAGCTCAACTGGTTTGCTGGCATAACCCTTTCCCCGCGCTTTGGTATATAGGCCATACGCAATATTAGCCTCACTCGCTTCAAGCCCATCCACCTCTTTATAATCAGTATTGGCCTCAATCATACCAATTACCTCATTACTTACCGTAAATATTGCAAAATTGAAGATAGGCCCGCCCTTATCCCAATGTTTTTGATTCTTTTCTATCCATTGCCTGACTCTTTGTATAGTAGACTTCCCGTCACTGAGCCCCTTAACCTGTTCCTCATCCTCACCAGCTAAATGTTCTTCGGCATATTCCTGAGAAAATGGCCTCAAATAAATAAGGTTATAGGTTATTTCAATGGGCTTATTCATAAACATAAAACCTTTTTGGCGTTTCATCAACAAAATAACCTCCCCATAGTTTGATTTTGGCGAGGCTACTAAGATTTACCTGTTAATTATTTGTTCGTCTACTTAATCAAGCGGCGGCGCATCAGGGTTACTGCTAGATAGTAAGCGACCATACACAATCCCACTATCCAGAGGGCAAGACCGGCCTCCTCCAGTCGGATGATGCCGGAGAAAAGGTTGCGGGAAAGCTCTACTACTGGATAGAAGGGCGAAAGGTAAATTAGCCAGCGAATATTTTCCGGCAAGCCTGAAATCGGGAAGAATACCCCGCTAAAAAGCTGCATCGGAATAACCCCCAGCGTAATATAGTAGTTGTAAGAGTTGATGCTGGGTACAAGGCTGGTGACGATTATTGCCATACTTGCCAGCATAAAGCCCCCTACCAGAGCCACAGGCACAACTCCCAACGCCCACCAGGATGGAACCAGCCCAAATACGCTCAATACCATCAACACACTGGTGGCGGTAAGTCCGGCGCGGGTAGCTGCCCACATAATCTCGGCACTGACCACATCTTCCAGACTAACAGGGGTAGCTACTATCGCATCAAAGAGCTTTTCCAGCTTCATACGAATATAAGTGCCAAACATACACTCGAAACTGGCGACAAATAAAACTGAACTCATAACCAGACCGGGAGCGATGAATTGTAGATAACTCATCCCTTCCACTTGCTTCTGAATATAGCCACCCAGACCAAAGCCAAAAGCCACCAGCGTAAAAATTGCCTCTACAAAAGGCGGCCAGAGTTCGGTTTTCCAGAGTTGGAAAAAAGCGTCCCGATTACGTTGCCAGACCCGATACGTTCCCCGCGAGAAAGGATTCGGAAAGGGGAAACGGCTTGCCCTAGGAGCAGCCACACTAAAATCAATACTCATAAATTTTCCTGTTATCTTAATTTAGTTAAATTAACTCTCGTTTAAACCTCGCCCGGTCAACCGCAAAAAGACATCTTCCAGCCCGGCTTTTCGGTGCAACACGTAACTTACATCGGGCAATTGGAAATTGTGAAAGACTGACGGTTCTTGACCAAAAAGATAAATTGTATCCCCTGAATGTTCTAACCGAATAGGGTAATTTTCAATCAGGCCAGGTAAATTCAAACTTTCCAGCTTTTCGTCCCGCAGTTCAACAACATCGTAGCCAACCGTCTTGCGTACAAGCTCAATGGGAGTGCCTTCCGCCAGAATTTTGCCCTCGTTCATCACTACCAGGCGATCACATAGCTGGGAGGCTTCCTCCATATAGTGGGTAGTCAAAATCAGGGTTACGCCGCTATCCCGCAAATAACGCAACTTCTGCCAGACCAATTGACGGGCTGCCGGGTCAAGACCAGTGGTCGGCTCATCCAGAATTATCAGGCGAGGTTGGTTAATCAGCGAACGGGCAATTACCAGACGGCGTTTCATCCCCCCAGACAGCTCGTCCACTTTGTTGTTTCGCTTCTCGGTAAGCTGGAAAAGGTCGAGAGCTTCTTCAGCTCGTTTCATAGCTACGGCTTTTGGTATTTCAAAGTAGCGGGCATAGACTAGCAGATTATTGATAACATTGAGGTCGGGGTCAAGGTTATCATCCTGCGAAACTACCCCAAGCTGCGATTTTATCCAGCGTACATTGCCGGTTACGGGTTCGCCCAAGACGTTTAGGGTTCCACTGGTTATGGGCGAAAAGCAATGAAGCATGCGAATGGTGGTGCTTTTCCCCGCACCGTTTGGGCCAAGTATGCCAAAACACTCCTTGCGATAAACCGTAAAATCAATTCCTTTAACTGCCTCAAAATCCTTGTAACGTTTGTATAGCCCCCTGGCCTCGACTATTTGTTCCCGCTGCTCTGGTTGGGCTATCTCTAACACGGTTTGACTTTCAACTTGTGACATAAGTTTCCAATCTTTGTAAAATTTATTTGCCGCAAAATTAATAATCTGCAAGCCTAAAATAAAGAGCCGATTGCTCACCTGTATATATGATATAATAATTTGCAATATAACACAATAAGCCAAAAGATGTATAAAGCCTTTAATTTCAGTTTCAGTAATGAGGTAAAAGCAAATGATATTTGCAGATGCGAATATGGCCCGGCGGATTGAGCTTAATGGGGCTTTGGGTTTAGTTGAAACCGCCAAAACGTTGAAAAAACTTGGGCTAAGGCCAGAAGCCCGGTTTCTGGAAGTGGCGGGAGGCTATGCCATATACATTGGGTCAGATTTACCGATAAACCGGGTTAGCGCGGTTGGCTTAAATGGTCCGGTTTCGCTAGATGAATGGAATAAAATCGAAAGTTTTTATGCCGAGCTGAATTTGCCTGTAAAGCTGGAAATCTGCCCCTATACCGACTCATCATTTGTGAAAATGTTGGGAGCGCGCGGCCATCAAATTGGGGGATTTTTCAATCAGCATTTCCGCCCTATAGTCCTGGCGGATGTCCACCCTGAATCCGTTGAAGGTGTAAAGGTTCTACAGGTGGAAAAGGGTTCAGCTGAAGGGCAAAGCTGGCTTAAAACGGTATCCAGAGCTTTTGCCGGGAAAGAAAAAGGTGAGCCTGACGAATTTAACCTGACTATGGCAACTTCCAACCTTTACGGCGAAAACCATTACTGTTTTTTAGCATTGCTGGACGGAGTGCCCGCCGGTGGTGGTGCAATGGCAATTCGAGGAGAGCTAGCAAGCTTTTTTTCCACTGCCACCTTGCCCAAATATCGAGGTAAAGGGGTACAGACAGCCCTGATTCAGGCACGTCTGGTGGCGGCACAGGCAGCAGGCTGCGACCTGGTTACGGTTATGACCGCCCCCGGTAATAATTCGCAACGCAACCTCGAACGCCAGGGTTTCCGGGTAGCTTACACTAAAATGATTCTAAATCTAAAATTTAAAATCTAAGGTCAAAAGTCGAAAGTCTAAGGTCAAAAGAAATACAGGGTAGACCTCCGTGTCTACTCATACCAAGAATTTTGGTAACTGCTCAGGCCAGGATTGGGAAAAAGGGGTAGACCCTTGAAAGCCTCCCAAAGAACGGTAAAAGGATTATGACCATGCTTTGGCATAGTGGAAATATAACCCCGAATGCGGCAAAAGATAGCCGCTCCCAGTTTAGTCCTAAAACAACCCGCAATCTTCTGCTGGACTTTAAGCATTCTAAGGTCGCGCTCGGCCTGATTGTTG
>JBBQZS010000051.1:0-45084 GCA_038207495.1 Chloroflexia bacterium | reverse complement strand
GCGAAAAACCTGTTTTGGCAGTCAGAGTGAAGGGGGGTTGCGGTTTGTGGAGCGGATGTTGACGGTGGCGGCCACTCTCAAACAACAAGGAAGGGATTTAATTGAGTTTGTGACTCTAGCCCTTAAAGCTAAATGGTTTGGCCTCCCTGCCCCTTCTTTACTCCAAATTTGAACTTGTTTTTACCCCCGTGAACGGTTACCAGAAATCTTCTATTTGACGCTCACGTCCGATAAATATTTCTTTTAAATCAAAGTCAGCTTCGATCACTTGATATTCATCGGAACTCTCTGAATATATAGAAATAGTCATTTTAGTTTTCCCAGTTTTAAATTAGTATCTAAAATCGAGTGTTAGAAACCCAAAAGAAGTAAGAATAATGGAGTGGAGGAAAAGTATTCTTTGTTGGGGTAGACCTCTGTGACTACCCTTCAACTTTAGAAGGGGAGTGGTCTCCGCGCCCTTGTAAGAGAATCCCAGACCTTCGACCAACAAATATTTTACCGGCTACCGACAACCGTTAGCGAAATATTTTTTCCAGCAGAACTTCGCCAGAAGCACCGAGCGGCTCATAGCCGGCAATAATAAAACCGCAGCGCAAGGCCACAAAAATAAGGTTGGTATTATTACCCTTGGCTTTGAATTGCACGCCGCGATAACCCACTTTTCTCAGGTTATTGATGGTCTGATGTAAAACGCCTGGGTTTAGCCAGGGAGGGGTTATGTTCGGCATAACTCCGGCACAATCGAGGGCCAAAATAGTCCCGCGAGTCTCGTCCGCCAGATTTTGCCCGGCAAGGTAGGCAATTGGCTCATCCGCATAGAAATAGAGGTAACTAACAGCGGGGGGAGACTTCAGCAACCAGGTAAGACCGCGCATATAGCTGGGTTTATCACCCTGCAAGGAGTAGTTAATAACTTGCTCTTGCTCTAGAAAATTAACGAGGTGGTTGAAACGGGAAAGGACTGGTATAGGTAGCTGGTCGTTGGAAACCGCCAAACGCAAGACCGGGCGAACCCGTCCCGACAAATCGTAAAGGTCAAGATGGCGTTCCAACCGCACTTCACCCGGCTGACCCTCGCGACTTGAGTTAAAGGCTACTACCTGGAAACCAAGTTGAGAAATAGCCTCACTAATCACTGGCACATTATCGGCCTGGGTTTTCAGGGTCATTGAAGCAAAACGATTGCGAGCAGCAAAACCAATCATCTCCCGGAATATCAGGTTTAAAACCTGGGAAGCCCGGTTTTCACCGCCCAACGCAATTAAGCCTAGTTCAAATTTATCGGGGGAAAGGGAGTCAGCAAAACCAACAGCCAATGCTGACAGGTTTTGAGATTGAGTAAGGGTCATAACCGCGACCTGATTCTTACCTTCTATCACATTTTGTACCAACTCAACCGTTGGAGCGGTACAATTAGCAGGAAGAATACAATAGGTTTCAGGCAGCAAATCAGTAAATTCTAACAGGGACGAAGACGCTACGAATTTAAATTCCACAAAAAACTCCCCTCAACTATGAGGTTGTCTAAATACCAAACTTTACGCGAATAGATAGATAAGTCGAACTTGTAAGCTTGGAATCCTGGCAATGAGGGGGGTGGTCAAACCCCAGTTCCTCCCAATCACGTAGCAAATAATAGTTTGTTTTATACCATAGCCGGGAGTTGAATGCAATAGCGCAAAGTGCGGTTTAGCTATAGATTACAGTTTTCTTAACCCTGACATTACAAAATAGTTGCTTAGAGTATATTGGTTAAAATTAAAACCCCATCTGCTGCCACTACCGCCGCCCAAAAACCCATAATCAGCAAGGGGCGGCGCAAGAAACAACGACTTCGAGTTAATCCTAACGCCACCGCTCTCCCATAGAGGCCAATCGCCGCCGCCGCTACAATTAATACAAAAATCGGGGGAGTTAATAGCCAACAAATTAAACCAGTAGTGCCCATTTTGCAAAAAGTAAAAGCCACCCGCTCGTACTTTTCAGCCCGGTTTAGCTCCTGAGATGGTATAACCTGCCTCATCTTTTAACCTTTTCTCTCCCGTCTAACTGAATTAATTGCCCGGCAGTTACCTGTCCGGCTGAGGTTTTCTGGCGCAATTCGCTGAAAAGCTGGCGGGCACAGAATGGCACTCGTACCGGGTTAGTTTCCGAGTCGGTTGAACCAACATGTACACAGCATTGTTGCAGCCGCTCCACGTTCAGCGTCCAGGCATCCATAAAGGATTTGATAGTTATCCGCTTCATCCGTTTGGTTACGGTTTCGATGGGGTGTTCGCGCTTGATTATCATCCGCCCCACGCTTTTCATAAAATCGTTAAGGCCCAGGTCACAGCTTTCGCAGAGATTCAGCACATAATCTATTAATTCGGGGCGGGTGATTGTGGTAGTTTCGCTCATCATTCCAATTAAAGCCGCTTGAATAGTGGCGTTGGCATCCGGGAAAGCAATCCGATTGGAAACCAATCCCAGGTTAGCCTTGAGTCGCTCAATTCCCAACAAGCGCGGAATAGAATTGAGCTGTCCATTATCGCCGCGCACGAAATAGCTGATGGTGCAACAATCCGGGTGGCTACATGGTAGCGCAATAAAATCCTGGGGTGTTACCAGACCGCCGCTCTGCTCACCCAGCATTTTAAGTACGCCAGTAGTAGTAACCCGGTTCATCGGGTCAATCGGGTTGGCCCGCCCTGAACCAAAAACAGGCTGGAACGAAACCCCTCCGATATAATCGGTCTCAAATGCATATTGGGTTACTCGCCCGATTTCTTTATCATTAACCCCGGCAGCTACCGCCATCACCAGCGTGGTAAAAATCCGGGCTTGTGCCAAACGTTTTACCAATTCGGCCTTGATTTCGCGTAAATCTTCGCCCCGGTGATACAAATGCGTTTCCAGTTCAAAGCCGTCAAACTGAAGATAGACCTCAATTCTTTCGCGCATTTTCGCCAGAGCCGCCATTAACTTGTCATCTTTTGCCAGCCGAACCCCGTTAGTATTTAAAACCACACGAGTAACGTTTCGCTTGATAGCTTCCTGGATAACCTCTATTATTTCAGGATGAACGGTTGGCTCACCGCCGGAGAGCATCAAAACGTCAATCCGCCCACCCTCGCGTTCAATCGCCGTTTCAAGGGCGCGAATAATGTGGGGCAATCGCACGAACTTGCTGACCGCCGAGCCACTATTGGCAAAACAGGTTGGGCAATTAAGATTGCAATTTTCGGTTATGTCAAGTAAAAATATGCAACTGTGCTGAGTTTGTAGCTCACCCAATCCATGCATATAGTTCAGGGGTATCGGCAGGAAGTTACTGGTGGTATCAGGGATTATCTCTTTGGTGGGCACGCGCCATTGCTGCAAATATTGCCACAGGTCATAATCTTCTTCGTACAGACTGATTACCTCGCCGTGTCCCCGCTGACAGTGGCGGCGCATATAGACTTTACCATCCATCAATATCAAATTACCCTGTAAAATATCCAGGCTATAATCTATTTTTCGATTGGGCTCTTCTTCAAAACATTTCCCGCAAACCGTTAAAACCATATGAAGCGGAGTGTAGGGCCGTAATGCTAACATTGTTTATCCTCTTAATATCTATAATTACCCGTTAGACAAATACCGAGTATCACAATAATCGCCACAAACGGAGCGACTACCAACAAAACCAACATCCCTACAAAGGCAAAATTCAGCCCTTTAGCCAGGGGTTTATCATGCCTGTCTATAAAGGCGGAAACAACAATTCCCGCGATAAAAATAGCTAAGGCTACGAGAAATAAAAAGGAAGAATTAGTAAGGCCACCCAAAATAATCGTACCAATTACCAGGGCTGGATACAACAACAAACCCAACCAAAATCGCGGACTACTGGCGACGGGCTGGGGCGGTGGAATCACCCCTTCCACAATTGCCCAGGCTTGCTCAATATCCTCACGCTGGAAACCAGCCCGGAAAAGATTAGCCGTAATCGCCTCACGGGTATAGGTGGCCCGATTATCTTTGATGTATTTTTGTATATCTTCATTCACCGCAAAACCTCCCCATCTTCAACCAGCACTACAAATACCAATAATAATCCCCAATGATACTAATGGGGTTAGGGTAGTAAAAAGACAGCCGAAAAAAATACCACGAGATAGAGGTTTATCGCTTTCCCAGAAAACTGAACTCAGGATTATGCCAGACAGGACAGTAATAATCCCGCCGATTAGAAAAACCTGAAATGAGTTATTAGGTATTATGTAGTAAGTCTGTTCCCTGACTATTCTGGCTAAAATCCCTATTATTAAGGGTATCATCAGGAAATAGACCAGAAAGGCCAGCCAGAATTTGCCTTTCTGGATAGGTGTTGTCAATTCAAAGCTGGGTGTAGGCTGTTTTACAGCCAATACGTATTTCCAGGCTTCCTCAATGTCAGTTTCTGAATAACCGCGTTTCAAAAGCTCTCTGGTTAAAGCCTCACGCGTATAAATCTCCATGTTTTCTTCAATAAACTTTTTCGCCTCTGAAAAATCGCTCATTTTTGGCTCCTCTTTTTTTACCTCAAAACCTCCTCAGTTGACACTGCTATAGGTAGACGGGCAGGCGGCATCTGGTAGACCTTGCGCCGCAACTGTTTTATGAAGTGATATATGAACAAGCCGGTAAGTGGTATCAGCACAATTTGCGGCCCGGAAAGCCCCCAAAACTGCTCCGGGTTTCCTCGTACAAATTCCACCAGGAAGCGGAAGATAGCCGCCGTCAACAGATAAAGTTTGAGGGTGTCGCCCTTAACGATAACCAGATGACGGAAGCGCAGAATAACCACAAAGGCTATTAGATGGAAGATGATTTCGTAAATCATGCTGGGGTGCATCTTTTGCTGGCAATAGGGGCAGGTCGCAAAGTGGGATGCTGCTTCCGGGCTGGCGGCAATACCCCAGGGTAAATTAGTGGGTTTGCCCAACGGCAATTCTGAGAGAAAACAACCTACCCGCCCGATAGCCATCGCCAACGGAATCGCCGGAGCATAACAATCGCCCGTTGAAAGATTATAATTCAAGGCCTTTTTGCTGAGTTTGATGGCGAGATAACCGCCCGCAATCCCGCCGATAATACTTTTGCCGCTATGAGCCACCAGGTAGGTAAAAGGTACATCGCCCTGGTTAGAATAATAGGGTAAATGCTCCCAGGCCGTAATCAGGCGACAACCCAAACCGCCCCCAAAAATAGCGGCTATCGAAATCAGGAAAATCTTATAACTGAGCATCTGGCGGCGGCGCAACTCGAAAAAGTAGACTATTAAGCCCACCAGCAAGCCCAGCACGGTAAAAAAATCGTGGGTATAGATAACCATAAAATCGTTCTGAAAAAGCACAGGTAGCATATGTTTCTTCCCGGTTTTATTTCTTAATATGATTTGAGCCTTTGCTATCACAAAGATAGCGCACCAACAACTGTTTTATACAGGGGTTATACTGCCAAATACTGTACGGACGACTTTTTTGCAGGGAATATGAGTGGGAAATTAATACATGAAAATTATAGCCCTCTTTTTTCCCGCTTGCAATTATCGGTTTGCGCTTAATCGGGAAGTAACTGCTATAATCTACCAGCACCACTAAAGCTGGCAGGTCAGGGACATAAAACATCTTTAAAATTTGGTTTCCTGTATTGCTGTGCCTCTCTATACAAAAATTTCAATGCAAAAGAGGTTTTTAATATGATAAGTCCAAAGTTGCCCCAAATTTTTTATGGCGGCGATTACAACCCGGAGCAATGGGACAAAGCAGTTTGGGACGAAGATATGCGAATATTCCGGTTAGCCGGAATTAATATCGCGACGGTAAATGTCTTTGCCTGGGCTCTCAATCAGCCCGACGAAACCACCTATAACTTTGAGTGGCTGGACGAAGTAATAAATAAACTGCACCAGAATGGCATTTTCGTCTGCCTTGCCACCAGCACCGCCGCCCACCCCGCCTGGATGGCAACCAAATATCCTGATGTTTTGCGGGTAGATTTTGAAGGCAGAAAACATAAATTTGGGCAACGCCATAACTTCTGCCCCAATAGCCCCACTTACCGAAAATACTCCAAACTTATCGCCGGAAAGTTAGCCGAACGCTACAAAGACCATCCGGCCTTATTGGTCTGGCACGTTTCAAACGAGTATGGCGGTAGCTGTTATTGTGATAACTGTGCGGCGGCCTTCCGGGAGTGGCTAAAAAACCGCTACGGGACGCTGGACAAACTTAACGCCGCCTGGTGTACCAATTTCTGGGGTCATACCTTTTATGATTGGAACGAAATTGTTCCGGCGAATGCACTGAGTGAGCATCGAAGCCCTACCAGCACCGATTTTCAGGGGATTTCGCTGGACTATGCCCGTTTTAATTCCGATAGTTTGCTGGAATGTTACCTGGGCGAGTATCACGAACTCAAAAAAATCACTCCCAATATTCCAGTTACTACTAACCTGATGGGCGCGTACAAACCCCTGGATTACTTCAAGTGGGCCAAGTATCTTGATATTGTTTCGTGGGATAACTATCCTTCCGCCAATACCCCCGTCAGTTACACCGCCATGATGCACGACCTGATGCGCAGCGTGAAGGACGGGCAACCCTTTATGCTGATGGAACAGACCCCCAGCCAGCAAAACTGGCAACCTTACAATTCGCTGAAACGACCGGGGGTTATGCGGCTGTGGAGTTATCAGGCAGTGGCTAGAGGGGCGGATACGGTGATGTTCTTTCAACTCCGGCGTTCGCGGGGAGCCTCGGAAAAATATCATGGGGCGGTGATTGAGCATGTCGGACATGAAAATACCCGGGTATTTCGAGAGGTGGCGGAGTTAGGTCAGGAGTTACAGCATTTGGGTGATACCTTGCTGGACTCAAGGGTCGAAACCAAAATAGGGATTGTTTTTGATTGGGAGAATCGTTGGGCGGTGGAATACTCCAGCGGACCAACCATTGACCTGAAATATGTGGACGAGGTTTATAAATATTACAAGGCCTTCTACGATTTAAATATTCAGGTGGATATAATTGGGGTAGATACCGACCTGAGCAAATATGATATTGTGATTGCCCCGGTTTTGTATATGGTTAAACCCGGCTATGCCCAACGCCTCGAAAACTTTGTGAAAAATGGCGGGACTTTCCTGACCACCTTCTTCAGTGGCATTGTGAACGAAACCGACCTGGTTACGGTAGGCGGCTATCCCGGCGAACTTCGCTCAATGCTGGGTATCTGGGTGGAGGAAATAGATGCCCTTTTCCCCGACCAGAAAAACCGAATCGTAATGAAGCAAGAATTGGGAACGCTGCAAGGCGAGTATAGCTGCAACCTGCTATGCGACCTTTTGCATACTGAGGGCGCGGAAGTTATAGCCGAGTATGGCGACGATTTTTATCAGGGTATGCCAGTTGTGACCAAAAATAGCTTTGGCAAAGGGCAGGCCTGGTATGTTGCTTCCAGCCCCGACCAGAATTTTCTGAAGGGATTAGTTGATTATCTGGCTACCAGCCATCAGATAGCACCTTTGCTAAAAACTCCGACAGGCGTGGAGGTTTCAAAGCGCACCAAAAATGGGCAGGAATTTCTGTTTGTCATGAACCACAACCCCCAACCTGAAACCGTTGACCTGGGAAGTGAGCAGAGCCTCGATTTACTTTCTAATCAAAAGGTTTCCGGCTTGCAGGAAATTCCCGCCAGGGGCGTAAGAATTTTTGGCGGGCTGCTATAGTTTTTCCAAGTGGGGTGGGTTTGAAACCTGCCCCTACCTTTAATTTCCCCCTGAACTTAAGAATTATAATAAACCTCAACCGTTAGCCCCTCGCCATAAACATTCTCATAGTTTGTCATTCTGAGGTGAAGCCGAAGAATCTCAATGTTACACGCAAGACCCTTCGCAAGCTCAGGGTGACAGGGCAACGATTTTTCACGTTTATTCAAAAACCTCTAAAATCCGAGTGAAATATCCGGTCACAAATGGACTTTGCCGAATGTCTAATATAAAGTAGTGGTAGACTCTCTACCCTGTTTCAGAAAAACTCAAAACGTTATCACGAAAGAAATAGATGGAAATTGCCCGAACCATAAAGCTGGAAACTCTGGTCGAACAGGCCAAAGAAGGCAGCGAGGCAGCTCTTGAAAGCCTTGTGCGCCAGATTCAGACCCAGGTTTATAATCTGGCCTTGCGGATGCTCTGGCAACCGTCCGATGCCGAGGATGCCACCCAGGAGATTCTAATCAAGGTTATTACCCATCTTAGCCAATTCCGGGGCGAAAGCAGTTTTACTACCTGGGTTTATCGGGTCGCCACCAACCATTTGCTTACAACCCGCAAACGACGGGCCGAGTTAAGAGAATTAACTTTTGAGCAGCTCGGCAATACCCTCGATTTGGGCTTGCAACTAACCACTGGCAGTAGCGAGGAGCGCGTCGAGCAACAAATCCTGATTGACGAAACCCTGCTCAGTTGTACCCTGGCAATGTTGCTATGCCTTGACCGCGAGCATCGGTTGGCTTATTTATTGAACGAAGTTTTTGAGGTAAGCGGCGAGGAAGGGGCTTACATAATGGACGTGACCCCCGCCGCCTTCCGTAAAAGGCTCTCACGGGCGCGGCTACGAATGCGCGAATTTATGGGCAGCAAGTGCAGGGTAGTTAATCCGGCGGCTCCCTGCCACTGTTCCCGGCAGGTTCATGCCAAAATTAAATATGATAAATTATCGCTGCAAACGGTTCAGTTTGCTAACCCCGCCAAGCACCTTACCCCCAATTTCAGCACCATAGCTCTGGAAGAACGAGTCCACGAATTGAAAAAGCTTGACCGGGCCGCCGGGGTATTTCGCAGTCATCCCAATTATGCCGCCCCCGAAAAGTTTATCGAGGCGGTACAAAAGTTATTGCACAGTGGTCAATATAAGTTATTCGAGAGCTAAACTAAGGGGTTTCTTCTCCCAGCCATTTCAGCCAGCGACCATGCCCGTTGCAATTCGCCATAATCTGCTCGGTTTTTTGGCCTGCCTGATAAGAGGTTACAGTCATACTGGCCCCGCCCGGTATATATTCCATCGCAAAGCGGAACAAATCGCGCTTCTGCCCTTCCGCGTCAATTATATTGGTAAAGCGGTGGCGCATTTCGGGTGAAAACTGATTAACCGTATAACTATGGTAAAGGCAAAGAGTGGTATCGGGCGGAATGCTCGGCAGGATTTGGGGCAGAACTTCCAGCGCGTCTCCCGCTATAATTTCGGGCGGATTGGGTTGGGCGAGTTGGGCGGCGGTTTTCAGCAAAGCCATGCGGTCAAGATGTTCAGGCCAGACCAAAGCTTCCAGCCACAAAACCGCATCCGGGTCACGCAAATCAACCGGATTCAAGTCAAGGCCCACCCGGTAGGCTATTTCGGGCAACTTCGTGGGCAGGGGTAGGCGCGGCGCACCCTGAATTTCACAGTTGAGTTGCAAGGGCGAGTTCAGCACTCCATACCGCCCGTAATCCCCATAATAGTAGCCATATTTGTCCCACAACAGGTTCAACCCTGCGCTGGCTCCCACTTCTACCAGAGCTAAAGGCTTCCCCTGCTCGTAAGCCATCCCGAAAAATGGCAACAAACAGGCACACCTCCGCACCTCGTTAGTTTGTACCCGGCGCGTTGCCAGTAATTGCCGGATTTCAGCCGAATGTTCCAGGCAAAAATCATGAAAATAGGGGTAAACTTCCTCGCGGGGGCGTGGCGAAGGGGTAAAAGTGCCATAGAAGGCCGAAAGGGGATGTTCGAGACCCTTCATTAATAAATAATGGACGGCGGCATACAAAAGGTTAGGGGCGGGTTGACCCTGCTGGGCGGAGGCGGCGATTTCCAGCACCGCCGGGTCGTTAGCCACCCCCAATGAGATAGGCTCGTACACCAGATTAAAGCCCGCACATTCCTCCCGCCCAAAGCGTTCAAAGCGTTTGGCAAGATTCTCCAGCGACCAGCCATCTATATACCCTGGCATAAATATCCTTTGTTATAGGCCGCTATAAATTACCTTAGCCTAAAGCCTCCAATAGACGGTCTATTTGGTCAAGTTCGGCAATATATGGAATGAAGATAAATTCGTCTACTCCTATTTCTTCACTAGACTTTATAACATTTTTGATAGCCTCAGAGCTGGTACAAAGAACACTATTAAAATATTCTTCGAGAGGTGGAACATCAGCATATAATATATGGAGCAGTTTCGCGCCCCGCTCTTTAGCATCCTCCCCAAGCGCATAAATAGCCGCATTAATCAAACGTGGTTTTCCGGGCCTTCCGGCTTCGTTCCAGGCTGTTTCGGCGATAGTGAAATTGGCCTGTGCAACTTCTATGGGTGAACCTGGAGAAATATAACCTTCGCCCCATTGCCCTATTCTTTTGATTGCAGTAGGACTTGTGCCACCTAAAAGTAGCCGGGGGCCACCGGGTTGTACAGGCATCGGCCCAATTGGTGCAAGGTCGTCGGCAAGGCTTTGTCCACCCCATATTCTGGTTATAGTTTCCAATTGTTTGTCGAAAATTTTGCCCCGTTGGTGAAAATCAACCCCAACCGCCTGAAAATCCTTCTCTCTCCAACCTACGGCTAAACCTAAAGAAAGGCGGCCTCCTGAAAGAACATCCAGACTGGCGGCTTGCTTGGCGAATATCGCGGGATTATGCAGAGGCGTAACCAGAATTGAGGTCATTAGCCTGATACGATTGGTTACGGCTGCCACCCCCGCCAATGCTATCAGAGGGTCATAAGCAGGGCTGGTTATCACATCTAAAGTGCAAAGGCTTTCAAAAGGGCCTTCGTCAGCCTTTTTGGCCCAATCCAAAAGAAACTTACCAGTAACACCGGGGACGTGCGAAGGAAGACCAATACTGATTTGCATAGTTTTTCCTTTCATTCAACAAGATGTTATTAAAAGTAAGGGTGACCGTGATTTTATTATACCTGTTTTATTATTTCCTGAATACTTTGAATTATTGTTTCAGGCTGTTTCTCAGGAATAAAGTGGTCGCTTTTTGCCGCGATAAGCTGCTTGCCTTTGGGGGAAAGGGTCGCCAAGTGAGGCCGACCAGTTGGAGGGCTTAGGGGTCGGCAATCCTTTGGTCAAAACAATCAGGGGTATCGCCGGGAATTTTATAGCGGTGCGCACCTGAGCCTGACTTTCCTGAAAATTCTCAAAAGTTACTTTTTCAGGGTTGCCAGTAAAATCATATAGAATCGCAATCTGCTCTTTGGTTAGCACTTTGTCAAAACGGCTAACCTGCTCACGATGGGCCGATTCAACCAGCACCGCCGGGTCGTTAGCCACCCCCAACGAGATGGGCTCGTACACCAGATTAAAGCCCACGCATTCCTCTCGCCCAAAGCGTTCAAAACGTTTGGCAAGATTCTCCAGCGACCAACCATCTATATACCCCGGCATAAGTATCCTTATTTAGAAAGTGATTTTATTGTTGTTGTTTGCCTTATCTGCTTTTATTGTACCTGTTTTATTATTTCCTGAATACTTCGAATTATTATTTCAGGTTGTTTATCTGGAATAAAGTGGTCGCTTTTTTCGGCAATAAGCTGCTTGCCTTTGGGGGAAAGGGTCACCATTTCGGCTTGCATTTGATTCCAGGATTTATCAAGGTCGGGAAAAGGGTCGCCAAGTGAGACCGACCAGTTGGAGGGCTTAGGGGTCGGCAATCCTTTGGTCAAAACAATCAAAGGAACTGGCGGGAACTTAATACCTGCTCGAACCTGGTCCTGGCTTTCCTGAAAATTCTCAAAAGTTACTTTTTCAGGATTGCCCGTAAAATCTTGAATTATCGCCGCCTGCTCTTTTGTCATGATTTTACTATTACGAATTGTTTGCTCACGATGGCTGGCCTCTACTAACACCACCCCCGCTACCTCAGCCGGATACTGGCTGGCATAAAGCTGCATATTTAACCCGCCAAAAGAATGTCCTACCAGAATATAAGGCCCTTTGATTTGGGCGTTGGTAAGCAGAGCCTTTAACTCTTTGACTATTTGTTGCGAGGTGCGAGGAATGGTGGTTTTGTCGCTCTGCCCCAGATTAGCCCGGTCATAGCTACAAACGCGGGTAGATTTGGCAACCTCGGACTGCACAGGCCGCCAACTTGACGAAGTAGTTCCCAACCCGGCGTCCAGAATAACGGTTGGGCTACCCTGCCCGGTGCAATTCAGAAATAGTTTGTAACCGCCTATATCTACCAATTTGGATATAGTCTCGGTGGTGGTGGACGGGGTTATAGCCGCAGTAGTGGTTGAAAGTTGGGTTGTGGGAGAAGGAATTATGACCGCAGTGGTTATAATCTGGGTAGTAGTCGCAGCCACCGTTGTAACCTCTTTAGTAGTGGTTATAACGTTGGTTGGGGATTGATCGCCACAAGCCGCTACCAATGTAGCAAGAAGCAATCCCATTCCCAGCAGTCGGATTCGTAGAATACCCTTCATATTGTCTCCTTACGTCCAATTTGTCCAATGCAGAGCGCAAAAAGCGTCGCCCCTACGAAATCCCCGCAAATATCCTGTCTATCCTGTTCATTTTGGTGAATTCTTTTCCGAAAACGGATTTTACGGTTCGGCGAGGTGGATTACTTTGTTACCCGCGCTATCAGTGCCACCGTCGGTACGTTCTGAGCCGTAGCCCCATTTATCAGAGCCGTTTTTGAAGTGAAAGTTAAAAACCCCGACCGCCACTTTCCAGTATAGCCACCAATCCAGACCGTTGGTGACACCGCCCACCGGGAAGCCGGGGTCGGTTAGCGGGGCAAAATGGTCGGCGGTCAGGTCTAGTTGGGGATATGTCACCACAGTGATAAGTTGGCGATAAGTTAGCTGGGTCAGGCGGTCATAGAGGGCGCGCGGGTCAGTTTTGGCAATATCGTCGTTATCGCCCTGAATAACACTGTAACGGATGGTCGGTGGGATATTGTGGGCGGTTGCCAGCGCGTCATCGTTACAAAAAGTACCCTTATCGTTACTGAAATGGTTGGCAATAACCGCCACCGGACGCTGGTAAAAACGGTTTTTGGTCATCTGAGCGGCAATCGCCTGAACCTTTGCCCCCATCGAATGACCCCACCAGCCAACCTGGGACGGATTGATAGTCTGGCGGCTCAACTTGCGCTGAATAGTTTGGTTGACCCCCTCCAAAAACTCCCCCGCCATCCGGCTATGCTCGCAATCCAACGGGCCAGTGTCGCTATCCACAAACATTACAATATAGCCCTTGCGACAAACGTGCTTCAAGAACTCGTTATAAACCGCCGGATTATCCAGAAATTTGCCGGGACTGACCGCCACCACCGGGAAGGTTGAGGTTGGGCTTGGCGCGGAGGGTAGCAAATAGGTTATGGTAGTAGGGTAAACGGCGAATAACTTGAAGTGCCAGACCCGGTGCGTCCCAACCGAATATGTCGGGTAGGGATAAATATCACTACCGGGATTATCAGGGTCATGGGATTGTTGCGGCCCGCTAATAACCACAGTGCGGGCTGTGGCAGGGTTTCGCAAGGCGGCAACCAACATTTTCTGGCGTTGCCGCAGTTTTTGACCAAATCTATCCAATTGTTCCTCCGTTTCCAAACGGCAAATGATACTCAATAGCAGCTTTGAACAATTGGATTATAGCACTAACTAAACCGCACTCGTGGGTCAACAATACCGTAACCAATATCTGATAAGAGCGTACCTATAATAGTAAGCAAAGTTGTAATACACAGGATACCCAGCAAAACTGGCATATCGCGCCCGGTAGCGGCCTGATAAAAAAGCCGACCCATTCCCGGCCAGTTAAAAATAGTTTCGGTAATAATAGCCCCCGAAAGGAGCGTCGGCAGGAAGTAACCTAGCAAGGTAACTACAGGCAAAAGCGAATTCCGTAAAATGTGCCAGCGCGTAACTTTTTTGGCTTCCAGCCCCTTGGCGTTAGCGGTGCGAATATAATCCTGATTCAGCACTTCTAGCGTTTCGGAACGCACCAACCGCGCGAAAGTTATCAGCGTGCCGGACGATAGCAAGGCCGCCGGAATCATCAGATGCAAAAACCAGGCTCCAAAACCGCCCTTACCCTCGCCCTGGGGAAACCATCTTATCGTGTTAGCCAGAATAATGATAACCATCAGCGAGAGCCACCAGGCGGGCATCGCGCTACCCAGCACCGTCAGCACTCGCACCACATTATCGCCCAATTTACCCCGGTGTCGGGCGGCATAAATACCCAGGGGAATACCGAACATCCCAATAACATAGCTGAAAAAGCCCAGTTGCATAGTAGGCCAAATTCGCTCACTAATTAGCTGCATCGCCGGGAGCGGGTTGGTATAGGAGCGACCAAAATCCAGGGTAACAATCCGGCCCATCCAGGTAGCATATTGTTCGTAGAGTGGTTTGTTCAGCCCATAGCTTTCACGGATGGCCTGCCGTTGCTCTACGGTAATTCGGGGGTTTTCGGCTAACAATCCCTCTGGGCCACCGGGCGCGGTTGCAATCAACATCCAGCTTAAACTCATTATTATCCAGAATAATACCGCTGATTGGATTAACCGCCGAATAATATAACGCCTCATAATTATTCTACCTTTTGATTTTATGGTCAAGGAGGGAGACACGGAGGTCTATCCCTACTAAAAAGATAGCTCCCGGCCCTTTCTCCGAATAGAGAGAAAGGGCTTTGGGAGTGTAAAAAACGAGAGAGTTAAGGTCAGAAATCCGAAGATAAGACCTTATTAGGATGTGAGCCGATACCAGCGAGTGGCGGCATCGTTGTAATCCAGCCTATCGCCCTTGGCAGGCACAATACCCTGGATTTTCTTAGTGATGGGGCTGAAGTTGGTGTAAGCCCACAGGAACATCACGGGCGCGTCCTCGGTCACAATCGCCTGAGCCTCGTCATAATAAGCCTTACGTTTGGCGGGGTCGGCCTCGCTCTGGCCTTTTTTGAACAGCTCATCCACCTTGGGGTTGGAGTATTGGGAATAATTCCCACTACCATTAGTGGTAATCCGTAGGCGGAAACCATCTGGGTCGGGGAAACCGCCTCCTACCGCCGAAAGGCTAATGTCAAAATCTTTGGCACTGACCTGTTTGGTGAAGGTGTTGAATTCCTTGCCATCAACCTTGACACTAATACCAAGCTGTTTGAATTGCTGCTCCAGATAGGTCGCAATCAACTTACGGGGGGTGCTACTGATTGGGAACAACACCGTCAGCTCAATCGGCTTGCCATCTTTGCTCACCAGTTTGCCGCCATCCAGCTTGTAACCAGCATCAGCCAGGGTCTTTTTGGCAGTTTCAACGTTATATTTATATGTCTTCACATCTTTGTTATAGAAGAAGCTATCGGGGGCGATAAAGCTATATTGAGCCGTACCAAGCCCAACCTCCGCCAGCTTAATCAGGTTATCGCGGTCAACGGCGTAGTTAAGAGCCTGTCGGAAAGCCTTGTCGTCCATGGGTGCGCGCTTGGTGTTATATTCCATATAGCGGAAACCGGAATTAACTGCGCCCCATTCGTACAAAGTCAGGCTGGGGTCTTTGCGAGCAGCATCGGCCTGTTGGGGCGGAAGCTTGATTGCTCGGTCGGCTTGCCCGCTCTTAACCGCTTCCAGCACAATCGAGGCCGAGCCACCTTTTAGAATAATCTCGTCAAAGTTGGCCTTACCACGATACCAGTACGGATTGGGAACCAGCACGCCCTCGGATTTGGGGTCCCAGCTCTTGACCATATAAGGGCCAGAGGTTACGGTTGGCTTCAAGATTTCAGGATTGGAGGTCGGGTCATACCAGGTTTTGCCCGCCCAAACCTTTTTGGGTACTGGAACAACCAGGGTAACATAGCTCAAAGCCAGGTCGGGGGGATAGAACTGGTCTAATGTTATGGATATAGTTCCAGCATTGCTATCGGATTTCACCGCAACCAATCTTTGCAAATCGTTCAGACTGACAAAGTTATTATCAGGATTAGTTTTATCTTCCTTGATAGCGTTGTCATAGCCAAACTGATAATCATCTGCCGTAATGGGCGAGCCATCGCTCCACTTCAGGTCAGAGCGCAAAGTCCAGGTAAAGGTTTTACCACCGTCAGTTACTTTAAGGTCTTTGGTGGCATCCAACTCCCATTTTAAGGAAGTATAGTTATAGGTAGCGAGGTTTGCGCCATAAGCCAGGATGGCAAAATCGTTCCAGGAGTCGGTAAAACCACCATCGCTAACATAGGGGTGCAAATCGGGAGCTAATTCCGCCAGACTAATCGCGGTGAATTTTCCACCTTTAGGGGAGTTAGGTGGCATATCTTTCAAGGCCTGAATAGATTGCAAGGCATACGGGTCAGTCGCCGCCGTAGTAGCTACGGTGGTAGCAGGAACAGCAGTAGTGGTAGCAACCGCAGTGGTAGCTGGGGCAGTAGTAGCCGCGCTCTGGGTAGTGGTAGCGGGCGCAGTGGTAGCCGCAGCTTTAGTAGTAGTAGTAGTAGTCGGGGCATTAGTGGTATTGGGGGCAGTAGTAGCAGTGGGGTCGCCACAAGCCACTAAAACCGCGCTTAACACCATTAAAGCAACCAGGAAAAAATGAAGCTTTTTAGGCTTAGACATCTTTTTGGGTTTCTCCTTCCTTAGACGCATAAAAAATAGTCAAAACCAGCAAATAGTTTAGTTTTTGGGCAACACGAAGCCCTCCGACTGAGCCGGTAGAATATCTAGCCAGAAACCAGGGCGCACTAAAAACAGGAGTTGACTGAAAGCCAACCCGTTAAACCAAATTAGTGGCTGGGGGTTAGTATTGGATTATTTTTATCCTGGCCTTGTCGTCGTTAGCCGAGGCCAGACTGGGTGAGGCTGAGAGAATTTCTTTCTTCAGCAGCCGATCATATTGCAGAGACGACTCATAACTGGGGGTTTCGTCCATACCAAATTGTTTCCTCAATTCACGGTCAGACTTAACCAGTTGGGCAGAAATCGGGTTTTGGTCAAATTTAGTGCGGTTATTATTTTCCTGAATGTTGGGCGTAGCTTCAGTAGTATTTAAAGTATTGTTAGGCTGGGCCACATAACTATTAAGGAAGACTCCTAAGCCTAACAAAACCAGCACAAAAGCAGCCGCCGCAGTCCGCCAGCCCTGTAAACCAAAACGGGCAGACCGCTGATTTGAGTGTTGGGCAGTTTGTTTTTGCCTGGCAAGGTTAGACATTAACCGGCTGCGTAACTCGGCGTTAAATTCAGGGCGTGCCTCAAACTTCATAGCATCTTCCAGGCGTTTAGCTATCGGACGAAGCTCCTGATTTTCTGGTTTGTTATTTTGGTCTGGCTTAAAATTTTCGTTAGGCATTTTTTAACTTCTGCTGCTTCTGCTTAACTTCAATGTTGATTTCATTCTGGTTTGTATCTTCTTCAAAAAAACGATGTAACTTGCGTACCGTTCGCCCTAGCACCACCGCCACATTGCCTTCGTTCATCTTCATAATCTCACCGATACGGCGATGAGTAAGGCCCGCCCCATAACGTAAAACCAGTAACTCCTGTTCCCTCGGAGAGAGGCGACCCATATAAACCCGGAGTTGCTCTACTTCTTCCTGCCGAAGGAATTGGTCGCTTAACGAAAAATCCGCCTCTAGCTCCAGATGTTCATCTAACGCTTGTTCGCGATGCCTCCGTTTATAACGATGGCGGTCAGTCAGGGCGTTGCGGGCTATGGTGAAAATCCAGGTATCCAGGTTACCGCGTTGCGGGTCGTAAGTATGGAATTTGTTCAAAATTTGCTCAAAAACCAGAGCCACAATATCTTCGGCTTCTTCTCGACTGCTGGCTCGGCAAGAGACATAGTTATAAAGTCGGGGGAAATAGCTGGTATAAACCCAGGCGAAATTTTCCTGAGTCAAAGCCTGCCCGAAAGCAAGCTCGCCATCTCTAGCCGCTTTTTCCTCGGTCTCTCCCCAGCCTAGCCTACCTAGCAAGTCGCCAGCACTTCTGCCAAACTGAGTATTGATTATGGCCTTACGTTCAAACAAATTCCCTCGTTTTTATATACGACAATATAGAGCTATGAACAGTCCTTGTTCTTTATTATAGCTAATTTTTTGAAAAATATACCCCTTGTTGAGGTATGTTTTTGAAATTCTTTCTTACTTATTATTACGCCGCTCAGGGCGAAACTTAACAAGTTCGTGGGAGGGATTTTTTAAGACAGGTTGGAGATAGGGGTTAGGGGTTAGGCATTACGTTTGGCTAAGGGCTAACCCCTAATAGGCCGGAGTGCTACCAGGATTAAAACTAACCACCAGGACACCAGGACACCAAGAAAATTTATTATTCCTTTGTGTTCATTGTGCCATTGTGGTGAATATTTTGAGTTCAAATTGCTTGATACTAAAGCACTAGCACATTTACCTACTAGCTGGGCATAAGGGCTTTGCTATCTTTGGACGGTTGGCCGGGCTCTAAAATTGTCATAACGGGCTGCTTCACGGCCTGATATAAAATATTCTCGTAGTCTGCAAAAAAACTGATTTCGCCAAAACCAACTCTATTTAAAATATTAGCATAAATAGATTGGTCTTTAAATTCCATCGGGGCAAAATCAGTACCAACCGCACTCAGGTAGTGGGTTAAGTAATCATAATTAGGATTTTGAGGGTCACTGATATTCAAGTCCAGTAAAATTAACCGACCACCTGGCTCTAAAGCTTGAGCAGCTTGCCGAATGACCATTTCGCAAAAGTGGGCGGGCATCGGATAGAGAATCCGGCTTATCAGCACCGCATCGGCCTTCATCAACGGTTCGCGATACATATCAAGAGCAACCGCCTGTATTCGGTCAGATAATCCGGCGGCAGCCACATTTTCTTGCACTAGCCCAATCGCGCTCGGCAAATTTAACAGGGTAATCTTTAACTCAGGATATTTGCGACAAAGGGCAATTGCGATATCGCCAATGCCACCCCCCATATCTACCAGATGTTTGACCCCATCCAGATTGGCATTTTCGGTAAGAATTTTAATCGGGAAATGGGTATTGCTACGGTGTAGGGTTTCGTAAAAAACGCTGTCCTGTACGGTGCGGGGCGGATAGGGTACAACGCTGGTAAAATCCAACTCACCCCGCACCACCTTTGCCATATTCAGGTAGTAAGTATCAATAATGCTGGAAATATAATCCATAAAGGGGAGCATGGTGAGGTTTCGATGATTAGTCTGGTCAACGAAAAATTGCTCGGCCAGGGGGGTAAGTTGCCAGAGTGACTGATTATGAGATACTAAACCAATTTGTTCCAGAGCTGTCAGGAATTTATTAAGACGGAGGGGTACACTTCCGGTAGCCTGGGCTAAAGCTGCTACATCTTGTGGGCCACTAGCCATCACCTCGAAAAGTTTGAGGTCCAGGGCCGCTTTAAGGCAAAACAAGTCAACTGAACCCTTAAAAACCATATTATAAGCCGTTTTGCTACCTTGCCACAAATCAAAATTATCCATAGTTTGTTTCCAGGTTTTAAATAAGTTGCACGAAACTGGAACAATACAGTCCTGGTTCGGGCAACATAAGGCTGCTCATAGCTTGTTTAATATTTCTACAGGTTTATTTTAAGGATTCAAACATAATAGGGGTGTAGTTAAGACAACATTTAGGGGATTTTTTAAAAGAATAATTGGCTCTGCTAGTTTTTGGCTATCAGACAAAGAGAATCCTGGGATAATTCTAATTCTCACCCATCTGACGACGCAGTAATTCCTCCACTTCGGCTAGACGAGCCTCAATGGCACGGCGGGCCTCATTAGCTTTGCGGACTTGTTCCTCTGCCAACTGTCGAGCCTGGGTTTCGGCTAGTTTTGCTTGAATTTCAGCCTTAGTTTGCTCCTCTGCTACCAGACGAGCTTGAGCTTCAGCCTCGAATCCGGTCAATCTCTGCTGTCCATCACGGTTATAGAGCCGCAGATTCTCTCCATCTGATCCCAGCCAACTTTCCAGCTCGTCGCTCCATAACCAACCCCGTTTGTCCGGGATTAGGGCTATCGGTTGGCCCTGCTCGTCATACCGCCATCCTAATAACCTGTGCTCTTCTCCCTGCCAAACCCGCTCCTTGAAGGGGTCATAAGCAAAATATTCACTCACTCCTATCTGCCCATATAGCCTCGGTTTCTGCCATTCCCCCAACCGAATGTCGTTCTTCCAGGTCTTTTCAGAACTTACCTCAAAAACTACTGGGGGAGCGGGGCGATTATCGCTGATACTCCAGCTTGACATATATTTACGTTCTTCCTGGCCTATCTCTATCCCCTTGAATACTAATACATCGGGGGTGATTTGTCTGGTGCTGTTGCGGATGCTTGGATGGAGGAGCATCATATCGCCAATCACAAACCAGTTCTCCAAACGGTAGTAATAGGCCAGGACTTGGACAAGGTAGACCATTAGCTGGAACTGGGCACTATTGTCACTCATTTCGTCTTCCTCGACCAGATATTGTTCGGGGTATATTTCCAGGATTTTAGTTTTGCTCATGGTCATTAGCTGTTTCTCCTTGCTATTGTTGCCGCACCTACTTATATTATAGCTAATAATACCAACTCGTGCCGATTAACTTTCGGAGGTTATCAGGTTGTATAGTTTTATACCAACAATACCCGGTTTTCAAGTCTGGATTGTTCAGCCGCAAAAACCGTCAGGTGGGTTTCGAGGGACTCATTTGGGCCGCTCAAAATAAGGCCGGGATTACGGGTAGCCACCGCCTCCACAAAACTTTTGATTACGCCATAATCGCCCCCGCCATGACCACTCAACGTTGTCTCAAACTTTTCCACGGCTATTTCGGTTGTTTTGCCGCTCAAGAAATCATAATGGGTAATTTTCTCGCCGTCGCCCCGCAATTCGCCTTTGGTTCCAAAAATAGTGCTTTGACGTTGACGCGACTCGCTGGTGGCAATCATGGTAAAGGTAGCGGTTGCGCCACCTTCATATAATAAGTTCACCACCTGATGGTCAACCACATCATTCTCACACTCATAAACGCAGCGTCCATAGGGGCCATTTTGTAAGGCGGCTGTTACCCCTGTCTCACTCAGGTCAGTGGTTATCACGTCCAGAGGCCAGCCAAAGTTACCCTGCTTATAGAGGTTCAAATAAAATCTTTTGGCGGAATAGGCGCAGCTCTTCTCAAAAGCACAATCCAGACAACGCAAGGCATTGCCCGCTTCAAGGGGTTTGTTTTCCTGTTTGAAATGTTTCAAGGAGCCAAAAGACGATACCTGAATACAGGGTTGCCCGATGATATAGCGCAGCCAATCCAAATCATGACAGGACTTTGCCAGCAGCATAAACGAAGAGGTAGCCTCATTGCGCCAGTTGCCCCGCACAAAGGAATGGGCATAATGCCAGAATCCTACCGGCTCAAGCAATTGGACACTTATAACTTCGCCGATTAAGCCAGAACTTATCAAGGATTTTAACTTTTGGGAATAGTGGGTGTAACGCAACACATGGCACACCGCCAGAATAATATTATTGCGCTCGGCAGCTTCGACAATTTGGCGGCAGCTTTGGGGGTCGGGGGCCATCGGCTTTTCCAGCAAAATATCGTAACCGAGGTTAGCAAAAGCAATGGCGGGTTCTTTGTGCAAAATATCGGGGGTGGCAATTATCACGGCATCGGCAATTTTTGGGCGGGCGGCTAACTCGCGCCAATCCTCCAGCACATTTGCGGTAGCAAGGTTATACTTTTGGTGCAGTCGGTTGCGGAAATAGAGACGGGGTTCGGCGACCCCCACCACCTGAGCTAGTTCGGGATGCTCCTGAGCATATTCGGCATAACGTGTTCCCCGGCTGCCTGCCCCAACTACTAACAATTTTACGGGATTCATTTAAAGGTCTTTCTATCGCTTGTACTAAGAGCCTATCTCAGTAGGTAAGAATTATTGGTAGGAGCGGGTGTGTTACATCAGGAATTGGTATTATATCACCTAACCAGTGATTTGGAACGAATTAAGATAGCGGTTTTTGGGGTAGCAACCTGCCAAAACTAAGTTATAATCAGAGTAGAAGACTCACACTATTAATATCAGCGGCTCTGTTTCTGCCCGGACTACCAAGTCCAAATTCTAATAAAAAAGGGGGTTGCAAAGTGGCAGCTCTCAGCATTTTTGAGTTTACTCAACGACCAAGCGCACAACTACTCCATAAACGGGGCGACCCCAACGACCCGCGCTTTGGCGAGATGGTGGCGACTGACCCACAAGATTACCCCGCGGCTGACCTGGTTATTTTGGGATGCCCCCAGGATATTGGGGTGGAACGGAACAAAGGTCGGAGCGGAGCCAGTCAGGGCCCGGCGGAAATTCGGCGGTGTTTCTATCGGCTGGCAGCACCCGATAATTTAGCTATTCAGCTTTTTGACCTGGGAAATACTCTAATTTACCCCGCCCTGGAAGAAACCCATCAGCTTCACCGACAAATCGTGGAGCAGGTGCTACGGGACGGTAAAAAGCTAGTAGTGCTGGGCGGTGGGAATGATATTTCCTATCCTGATTGCGCCGCTCTGGCGACTGTTTTTGAGGATGTTTTAGCCTTTAATATTGATGCCCACTTTGACGTAAGAGCCGATATACCCGGCAATAGCGGCACCCCCTATCGCCAGCTATTGGAAGAAGCTTATCTTTCCCCCACCAAATTCTTCGAGATGGGCAGTCTGCCTTTCAGCAATTCTTCGGTCTATCGCCGCTATCTGGAAAATAAGGGAGTAGCTATCCACAGCCTGGAAATGTTACAGGATTGCGGGGTTGAGGCAAGCTTTAAAGCTATTTTAGAGCAACAAACCGCCAGTGCTATTTTTTGGGGCTTTGACCTGGATGCGGTGCGGGCGGCAGATGCGCCGGGGGTTAGTGCGCCTAACCCGCTCGGCCTGACTGCTCAAGAGTTATGTCAACTAGCCCGAATAGCCGGATGCGACTCCCGAACCCGGCTGGTAGAGTTCAGCGAAGTAAACCCCCGTTTTGATGTAGATTCCCGTACCAGCCGCCTGGTAGCCGCCGCTATCTATTATTATTTGACCGCCTTAAACGAGCACTTTGGAAATGAAAGGAGCTGAAAATGTACCGCCAAATTCATTCGCCGCGTGGTTTGCAGTTAAGTTGCAAGAATTGGTCAATTGAGGCCGCCTATCGGATGATACAGAATAACCTTGACCCCCAGGTAGCCTTTGACCCCGATAACCTGATTGTGTATGGTGGGCGCGGCAAGGCGGCCCGGAACTGGCCCGCATTTGAAGCTATCCTGAAATGTTTGCGCGAGCTAGAGCCAGACGAAACGCTGCTGGTGCAATCCGGCAAGCCGGTGGCGGTTTTCAGAACCCATACAGATGCCCCCCGTGTGCTAATCGCCAATTCCAATATTGTGCCAGCCTGGGCCACTCAGAAAAACTTCGATAAATGGGAGGCCGAGGGGCTGATTATGTACGGGCAAATGACCGCCGGGAGCTGGATTTACATTGGGACGCAAGGGATTTTGCAGGGCACTTACGAAACCTTTGGGGCGTTGGCTCGCAAACATGGCTGGGAAGACTTAAAGGGCAAATTTGTGGTAACAGCCGGGCTGGGCGAGATGGGCGGGGCGCAACCCCTGGCGGTAACGATGAATGGCGGGGTTGGGATGTTTATCGAGGTTGACCCCTGGCGGGCAGAGCGGCGGCTGAATCTGCGGCAGGTGGATGTTGTTATCGACAATCTGGATGACGCGTTGGAAGCGGTGCAGGAATATGTGGATGTCAAACGCCCCCGCTCGATTGCCCTGATTGGCAATGCTGCCGAGATACTGCCGGAGTTGGTCAGGCGGGGGATTGTCCCCGATGTCGTGACCGACCAGACCTCCGCCCATGATGTGAAATATGGCTATATCCCCGCCAATATGAGTCTGGAGGAGGCTAAAATTCTGCGTGAAACCGAGCCGGAAGCTTACGAAACAAAAGTGTTGGACTCAATTTCGACCCATGTACAGGCGATGCTGGATTTAAAAGCGCGGGGCAGTATTGTTTTTGACTATGGCAATAATTTGCGCCAGCGAGCCTTTGACCATGGGCTTAAAAACGCGTTTGACTATCCGGGTTTTGTGCCGGAATATATTCGTCCGTTATTTTGCGAGGGCAAGGGGCCGTTTCGCTGGGTCGCCCTTTCCGGCAACCCCCAGGATATTTATAAGACCGACCGGGCTATTATGGAGCTTTTCCCCGATAATAAGCACCTTATTCACTGGCTGGAAATGGCGGGCAAACAAATCGAGTTTCAGGGGCTACCCGCCCGGATTTGCTGGCTGGGTTACGGGGAGCGGGTCAAAGCCGGGCTGAAATTTAATGAGATGGTGGCAAGTGGCGAACTGGAAGCCCCTATCGTAATCGGGCGCGACCACCTGGACTCCGGCTCGGTTGCCAGCCCCAACCGCGAAACCGAAGCGATGCGCGATGGCTCAGATGCGATTGCCGATTGGCCCTTGCTCAACGCCCTGATTAATGCGGTGGGCGGGGCTTCCTGGGTGAGTATTCATCATGGGGGTGGGGTCGGTATTGGCTATAGCATCCACGCCGGGCAGGTGATTGTGGCAGATGGCACGCCCGAAGCCGCCCGCCGCCTGCAACGAGTTTTGACCACCGACCCTGGCATGGGGGTGGTACGTCATGTGGATGCGGGCTATCCCGAAGCAATTGCTTTCGCCAGGGATAACGGGATTAAAATCCCGATGCTAGACCCGGAATAAAAGAGGATTATAAATGAGAGCCGATTTAATAATTCACAACGCCCAACTTGTTAGCTGTGCCAGCCCCGGTGGCCCCAAACGGGGTCAGGCCATGCGGGAGGTGGGGTTGATAACCAATGGGGCAGTTGCCATTAAAGACGGGCGGATTTTGGCGGTTAGCAGCACCCCACAGATGCTTGAAGAATTCCAGGCTGATGAAATGCTGGATGCCAACGAACAGGTGGTATGTCCCGGTTTCGTGGATGCCCATACCCACCTGGTATATGGCGGGGATCGGGTGGACGAGTTTGAGATGCGGATTCAAGGGAAAAGCTATCTGGAAATTCAGCAAGCCGGGGGCGGTATCCTCAGCACCGTCAATAAAACCCGCGCCGCCAACCCCGAACAATTGCTGGCTAGTGCGAAAGAACGATTATCGGAAATGTTGAAATTAGGCACCACCACCCTTGAGATAAAATCCGGCTATGGGCTGGATACCGCCACCGAGCTAAAAATGCTACAGGTAATCGAGCAGCTTGACGGATTACAGCCGGTTGAGCTAATCCCAACCTTTTTAGGGGCACACAGCGTTCCGCCCGAATACAAAGGCCGTACCGAAGATTATATAACGGTTGTTATACACGAAATGTTGCCCGCCGTAGCCAGTTGGTACTACCAGAGCAGTTTTGCGGCGCGGGGCAAGCCCTGTTTCATTGATGTTTTCTGTGAGGTGGGTATTTTTGATGCCGACCAAACCCAACGGATTCTGCGGGCGGGGCAGGAAATGGGTTTGCAGCTAAAAGCCCATGTGGATGAGTTTGTTTCGTTGGGCGGGGCGACGGTGGCGATTGAGTTGGGCGCAACCTCGATTGACCATCTCGACCATACTCCCCCGGCGGAACTTAGCAGACTGGCGAACAGCGAAACCGTGGCGGTGATTATCCCGGCGGTTAATTTTAACCTTGCCAGCCCGAATTTTGCCGATGCACGGGCGATGATAGATAGCGGGGTAGCAGTAGCCCTGGCAACCGACAATAATCCGGGCTCGGCTCCCTGCCCTTCGCTGCCCCTGGTGATGGCGATTGCCTGCCGCTATCAGCACCTGTTACCCGCCGAAGCCCTTAACGCCTGTACCATCAACGCCGCCCATGCTCTGGGATTGGGTGGGCTGGTGGGTTCGATTGAGGTGGACAAACAGGCCGACCTATTGCTGCTTAACACCGCCGATTATCGCTATCTGGCCTATCAATTTGGCGGCAATCTGGTCAGCCAGGTGATTAAGAAAGGAAAGCTGCTATTATGACCGCTACCCTGGAAACTCTGGTTCTGGATGGCACGAGCTTAACCATTGAGCAGGTCGTAGCCATCGCCTATGGTGCGCCCGGTCAACCCCGCGTCGAGATTAGCGAAGAATCCAAAACGAAAGTAAGGCGTTCGGCTCAAGCGGTAAATAAGTTGGTGGAGCAGGGTCAGATTGCCTATGGCATAACCACCGGTTTTGGCGCGCTCAAAGACCGCCTGATTCCCCCTGAACAGGTCGCCCAACTGCAACGCAATATAATTATCAGCCACTCGGTGGGGACGGGGGCGGCTTTCGATATTCCGACCACCAGAGCGATTATGCTCATCAGGGCGAATAATCTGGTAAGCGGCTATTCGGGCATCCGGCTGGAAACCGTCCAAAGGTTGCTGGATTTCCTCAATCTCGGAATTCACCCGCTAATCCCGGAGAAAGGCTCGCTGGGGGCAAGCGGTGACCTTGCTCCCCTGGCGCATATGAGTCTGGTGATTATCGGGGAGGGGGAGGCCGAATATAAGGGCGAAGTTATTCCCGCCAGAGAAGCCTTGCAACGGGCGGGCCTTGAGCCTATAATTCTGGCAGCCAAAGAAGGTTTAGCCCTGACCAACGGCACTTCGGTAATGTGCGCGCTGGGAGTGCTGGAAACTCATCGAGCCGAAAAACTGGTACTGGCGGCGGATGTAATTGCCTGTCTGAGCCTGGAAGCCCTCAACGGTACGGGGATGGCCTTTGATGAACGGATTCACCGATTGCGCCCGCATCCCCGTCAGGTGGAATGCGCCGCGCTGCTGCGAAAAATTCTGGAGGGGAGCGATTTTACCCGCAAGCCTGACCCTAAAAATATTCAGGATGCCTATACCCTGCGTTGTATTCCGCAAGTGCATGGGGCGGTGCGGGAGTCCATCTGCTATTTGCATTGGATGATGGAAATCGAGCTAAATTCGGTCACGGATAACCCGCTAATTTTTGTAGATGAGGAAGATGGCGCGGTTGAGGTGTTATCGGGCGGGAATTTTCATGGCGAACCCCTGGCGATTGCGATGGACTACCTCAGCATTGCCATGACCGAATTGGGTAATATCTCCGAACGTCGCCTGATGCGGCTGGTGGATGAAACCTCAAACGGGGGGGTCTTGCCCGCTTTTCTTATTCGGGATAGTGGGCTAAATTCGGGCTATATGATAATTCAGTATACCGCCGCCGCGCTGGCTACCGAAAACAAGGTGCTGGCTCACCCCGCCAGTGTGGACACGATTCCTACCTCGGCGAATGTGGAAGACCATGTTAGTATGGGCTGCACCGCCGCCCTGCAAACCCGCCAGATTATTAATAATGTAGAGCACATTTTAAGTCTGGAACTGTTGGGAGCGGCGCAGGGGATTGATTTGCGCAAAGAAATCTTGCCCGCCGGAGCAAAGCTGGGTAAAGGCACGCAGCAGGTTTATCAACTGGTTCGCCAGCAGGTACCCTATATCGAAAAGGATACGATTCTCTCTGGTTATATTCAGCAGGTGAAAAATCTGCTGATTAGCGGTCAGGTTTCCGATTTTAAGCTTAGTGATACGTAAATTCAAGTAATATAATCAGGGCAAAACATCGGTTAGAGTTTATCAGCAGATGGGATATGTAGGGCGAAATCAATCGCTTCTTCCAGGCTCATAGCCTGCCCTTCAGCAAAGGCACCATCGTAGGCTTCTTTCCCAAGCACTGCTATTGTTTCATCTAGATATTTAGGTTTAAACACCTCACCGATATATTCTGGTAATGCAATTACCATATCTTCTGTGAAACTACTGGCTAGGCCATATAGCTTTGCCGCGAACAAATGATCGCCTTTTGCTGTCGCCACTCCAGCAAATCCAGCAAAACCAAATGACAGGAAATTCTTTTGTGGCTTTATTGGCAGATTCAAAAGCTCGTAAAAAACCTCATTCGCTTGCTCAAACTTACTCTGAAATAACTGGGCAAATCCAAGCGTAGTTATAAATAGTGCTAAAGTTTCCCTGCTCCGACTTTGATTCAAATTCAACCCTTTTTGGCATAAATTTACAACCTCTTGATAGCTTTTCTGGTAAAAAGCTACCTGGCACAACCATTGTATGCCAGTTTGGATTCTGTATATATCACCTTCGTTTTCAAACATTCGGATACTTTCTTCAAGTAGTGTTCTAGCCTTGGAAAAGTTTTTCTCCCTAATAGCAATAGGACTCAAGTATAATAAAACACCACCAATACTCCAATAATCTTCCATCTGCCTGAATGTCTTTAGACTTTCCTCTAGTTCTAGGGCCCCTAACCTTACCAGTTCAGGCTCAAGGGCGTGATATAGTATTTTTTCACTCCCCTGGTAAAAAAGATTTACTGCATATCCCCACTCGTCACCAACTTCCTGGAATAGGGAACGCGCTTCCTGAAAATGTCTTTCCTTTTTACCTGATGCACAAAAGGTTATGGTTAGGTAAAGTAGTGCAAAGGCCAGTCCACTCTTATCGTTATACTGTCTCCATAAACTTATACTTTCTTCAAGATGAAGTTGTGCTTTTTCAAAATTATTGAAATAAAAGTATAGTTGACCCAATCCATGAAGTGCTTTTGCCCGAGCCGGGGAGGGCGCGGGATTATTATTCAAAATTTCTTCTAACCAGCCTATTCCTTCTCTATAATAGCTTTTATGATACCAAAACCAACCGAGACTGGCAGCAAGTTGCAGGGAATTCGCTGGATTTGTAAGACTCCAAGTAAGGGCTATTCGGATGTTATCGTAATCTTCTACAACCTTTGCAAGCCAGGTTTTTCGTTCTGGTCTATATAGATGGGGTTCTACTCTCTCAATAAACTCCCGGAAATAAGAGATCATTTGCTGCTTCAAGGTTTCTGTTTGCCCGCGCTCGTCTAATTTCTCCCGACCATATTCCCGGATAGTTTCCAGCATTTGATAACGGATTTGGCTGCTTGCTTGTTCCTCTGCTACCACCAGCGATTTATCCACCAGTTGCGAAAGCAAGTCCAGCACTTCCCACTCTTCGATTGGTGCTCTGGCACAAACCGCTTCTGCTGCTTCCAATGTCCATCCACCAGCAAAAACACTCAACCGTTGCCATAATACTTTTTCGGGTTCGCTTAAGAGGTCGTAGCTCCAATCTATCAGGGCTCGCAGGGTTTGTTGGCGGGGTAGGTCGTTGCGATTTCCGGTGGTTAATAAACGGAAGCGGTCTATTAATTTCTCAGCGATTTGCTCTACTCCCAGCGACTTTACCCGCACTGCCGCCAGTTCCAATGCAAGGGGAATACCGTCCAATCTCCGGCAAATCTCCGCTACCGCCTTGCTATTTCTTTCATTCAGGTTGAATTGTTGGTTGGCAACCTCCGCCCGCTCAACAAATAGCCGAACCGATTCATATTTGACCAAATTTTCAGAGCTATTCAAGGGTTGGGTCTGAGTAATGGCTGGGGGGACTCCCAATGAAGGTACGCGATAGACCTTCTCACCTCGGACATTTAAACCCTCGCGGCTAGTTGCCAGAATTTTCAGATTTGGGCAATTTGCTAATAATCCGCCTGAAAGGTTGGCGCATCCTTCAATTAGATGCTCACAGTTGTCCAGAATTAATAAAAGCTGGCTACTTTTGAGCCGCTCGATTATTGTTGCTAACATTGGTTGACCCGGTTTCTCAGAAACTTTGAGCACTTGACTCACTTCCTGTATCACCAGGGAAGAGTCAGACAGCGGGGCCAGTTCTACCAGGCACACCCCGTCCTTAAATTCGGTTAATACTTCCTCGGCAACAGCTTGAGATAACCGAGTCTTACCCGTACCACCTACCCCGGTTAAGGTCACTAATCGGGATTTTGCTAGGAGCTCTTTAATTTCGGCTATTTCTTTCTCGCGCCCGATAAAACTGGTGGTGGGAAGGGGTAAATTATTGGGATATGTACCGATAGTTTTAAGAGGTGGAAATTCCGAATTCAGGCCAGGAATGACCAGTTGAAAAAGCTGTTCGGGATTGGTCAGGTCTTTCAGGCGGTGTTCACCCAAATCAACCAGACTAAAGCTCTCGGGCAAGAGGCTGTTAATTAGTTCTTTTGTGACATTTGAAAGTAAAACTTGTCCTCCATAAGCCACACCCTGTAGTCTTGCTACGCGGTTGAGGGTTTGCCCAAAATAATCACCCTCGCGTTTCTCGGCTACTCCGGTGTGCAACCCCATCCTGACCTTGATTTGCCCGATTTCGGTAGGCCAGGGTTCGTTAGCCAGGGCTTGTTGAATGGCGACAGTAGCCGCTAAAGCAGCCGGGGCGGTGGAAAAAGCGGCGCAAAAAGCATCGCCCACAGTTTTGAAAACATAGCCCTGGTTTTGCTCGATAGCCTGTCTGAGTAGGTCATCGTGGCGGGACAGAGCCCTTTGCATAGGGGCGGGAAATTGCTCCCAGAGACGGGTGCTGCCTTCGATGTCGGTAAAAAGAAAGGTGATTGTTCCGGTGGGTGTGGCGGGCATAGGGTTTCCCCAATCTATTTTTGCAGTGTTGAAAAATTAAAATCGTGACAATACTACTACCTGATTTTGAGTTTAATTATAAAGTAGTTTTGGGAATTTTTGAAGAGGGAAATGAAATCAAGCTGTGCTAAAAAAGGGAAGTTTTAGGGACTGAGCAATTTGCCGGGCTATCCAGTATAATTCTATACGATAAAGTAAAGGAGCATAAAATGAGTGAAAATAAGCCGGGGTTTGACCCGGTGCGCTTTAAGGAGCAGGAACGCACGGGTTTTAATCTGGTGGCGGAGCGTTACGAGCGGGGGATGGAGCAATCGCGCCCGGTGGTGGCAAAGTTGCTGGAGATGGCGAAACTGGATGGGGCGGGGCTACGGGTGCTGGATATTGCCTGTGGGCCGGGAATGGTGGCGCGACAGGCGGCAAGGCTCGAAACAACAGGCGAGGTGGTTGGGATTGACATTGCCGAGGAAGCGGTGAAGGTGGCGCAGCAACGGGCGGCGGAAGAAGGTCTAGCTAATGTCACTTTTGAGGTGATGGATGCCGAGAATCTGACCTTTGGCGAGGCCAGCTTTGACCGGGTGATTATCAGCTTTGGCCTGATGCACTTCCCCGATAGCGAGAAGGCCCTGGCGGAGGTCTGGAGAGTGTTGAAGCCGGGTGGAATATTAGCGGTGGCGGTCTGGGCTGAAGAGGATGAAGTGCCGACCCTGCAACTGGCCCTGAAAGCTATCGGGCGCAACTTCCCGCCACCAAAAATCGAGCGGCCTTCGATGTTTCGCTTTGGTGGGGCGGGGGTGCTGGAAAAACTGCTGGAAGAGTGTGGCTTTTCCCAAACCAACAGCCAAAAAGTGGAAGTCAGCCTGACGGTAGCCGATGCGCGGGAATACTGGACGCGCTTTCTGGATGTGGCGGGGATTACTACGGTGGCTCTGGCGAAGCAGCCGCCCGAAATTATGGAGAAACTGATTGCCGACACTGACCTCGAAACCTACCGGGCGGGCGCGGCGTATACCATTACAAGTAAGGTGGTGGTGGCGACAGGGGTGAAATAATCCTCCTCGTAACAGGTTGGAATAGTAAAATTAGTGGGATATGTCGGATATTATTTTTTAGGAGAGCAGGGGGCTTCTCAGGGTTTAGCCGAGGCTTATCGTTTGGGATATATAGAAGCCATTAATACCAGATAGAAAAATTGGTTTGAGTAATATTGGCAAACCTAGCCCCCTTCCCTATCAAGGAAGGGGGAATTTTTATAGATTATACCGGGGTGACGGGGTTGCGGCGGTGGCTGAAGGCGCGCTCTTTGGTGCGGTAGAGGTCGAAGCGGTTGATAAGCTCGGCCCGCAAATCTTCGCCCGAAATAACGGCATCAATCACCAGTTCGCTGGCGAGGTGGTAAATATCAATATCCTTGCGGTATTCGTCGCGCTTGGCCTGGATAAAAGCCTCGCGTTTGTCCTCCGGTTGCTCCATAATCTGGTTGTAAAAGACGGCGTTGATAGCCGCTTCCGGCCCCATCACGGCAATCTGGGCGGTGGGCAAGGCCAGCGTACAATCCGGCTCGAAGGCAGGGCCAGCCATCGCGTATAAGCCCGCCCCGTAGCACTTCCGCACCACCACACAGATTTTTGGTACAGTCGCTTCCGAAACAGCCGCAATCATCTTGGCCCCGTGCCGAATGATACCCTGCCGCTCGACCTTACTACCAATCATAAAGCCGGGAACATCCGCCAAAAATAGCAGGGGAATATTGAAAGCGTTGCAAAGCCAGATAAAACGGGCGGCCTTGTCGGCAGAATCTACGAATAGTACCCCGCCCTTTTCGCGACTCTGGTTGGCAAGGATACCGACCACCCGCCCACCAATCCGGGCAAATCCGGTTATGAGCTCTTTGGCGAACAACTTTTTGATGTCGAACCAGCTCCCGGCATCAATCAGCCGATTTATCAGTTCAAACATGTTGAAGGCTTTATTCTGATTTTCGGGGATAATCTGGCTCACGGGCTTGCCGGGAAGGGCGGCAATCGCTTCGGCCTGGGGCGGTTGCTGCTCCCAATTGAGCGGGAAATAACCGATGTAGCGACGGGCGGCGGCAATAGCCTCTTCCTCGGATTTCGCCAGCACATCCCCACAGCCGCTTTCCGAGCAGTGCATCCGCGCCCCGCCCATTTCCTCCAACGAAACTTTCTCGCCGATGACCATCTCCGCCATCCGGGGTGAACCAAGATACATACTGGCGTTGCCCTCGACCATAATCACAATATCGCAAAAGGCCGGGATGTAAGCCCCACCCGCCGCGCTTGGCCCAAACAATACGCAGATTTGGGGCACGACTCCGCTCATCTTCACTTCATTATAAAAGATACGCCCCGCATGTCGCTCACCGGGAAACATTTGCACCTGGTCGGTAATACGCGCCCCGGCACTATCTACCAGATAAAAGAGGGGGATTTTATACTCAAGAGCCTTTTCCTGAATGTGGAGGATTTTGGCAACGGTCTTTGGCCCCCAACTCCCGGCCTTAACGGTGGAGTCGTTCGCCATAATCGCCACCTGTCGCCCCTCGATTTTGCCGAAGCCAATCACCACCCCGTCCGCCGCCAGTTCGGGATTATCCCAATTAGCCAGGAGGCGGTCTTCCACAAAAGTGTCAGGGTCGAGCAGTAGTTTGAGGCGGTCACGCACGAATAATTTATGCTGGTCAGCCAGTTTATCACGATATTTTTTGGGGCCACCTGCCAGGGCTTTGGCAGTCCGTTCTTTTAACTCTACTTCAAGTTGGTTAGCTTCTTCGCTCATTTTCTCATCCTTTTTCTAATCAACCTAACCCCCTGTCCCCCTCCCCTAGCAAGGAAGGGGGAATTTTATGGGCGGGAATGGGCTGGATTATTTTATTATAGTGTTCCAGATTTTATCGGCCTCAAACAAAGCCTGAGCCGAAGCGATATTATTAACCCACATTTTGCGCTGGGCATCGTTCAAAGCCGTCAGAAGTTTAGCCCGGTCATCGGCACTAAGGGGATAGGGCAAGGTTTTTTCAGGGGGACGGGTGTTAGGTAAGGCCTGAGCGATAAGACCCCGCGCCTGGGCAATCGGTTCGTTGGTGGTAGTAATAAAGGGGTCAGTCAAAGCAGCGCGGTTGGTAGGAATATAGATACCAGAAGGCAGAAGTTTGGCAAAAGTTAACTCATTCTGGTCACTGGTGATAAAAGTGGCAAAATCAACCGCTTTATTTTTATTCTGGGCAGTTTTAGGCACACTCCAAACCCCTTTGGATAGGTAGGGTAGGATACCAGGCCTGGAGGTTGGGTGTAGTGCTACCAGCGTATTCTGGTTGTAAGTGTCAGCATTAGTGAGTTTGAGGGCAGTCAGGGAGTAACCTGCGTCCAGCCATACCCCGATTTTGCCGTTAGCAAAGCGGTTCACAATATCCTGGGTATTGCCGTCTATGGCCTGTTTAACCAACGAACCATCGCGCAAACGGGTCTGATAAAAATTCCAGCGAGCTTGCGTAACCGGGTTATTGAAAGCGGCGGTGCGGGGCGGACCGGGTGAGAATAGGGGCAAATCTTCCAGCAAAAAATCTATAACCGGGTCGGGCTTGAGCCAAACCGCCCGCACATCGTCCGGGGTTTTGTTGACTAACGGCTTCATCGCGGCCTCAAGTTCATCGAAAGTGCGGGGCGGGCTAGCTAAATCCAGCCCGGCCACCTGCCACACCTTTTTGTTAATCAGGCTGAGGCGGGTTGTCGCCAGCCAGGGAATCCCGAAATTAGCCCCACCGACTTTATAGGCATCCAGAGCCGCCGGAATATAACTGGAACTTTTGGTGCTAAATTCGCTGTAATCGTTTAACGGTTCGAGCCGATTGGAGGCGGTGTATTGATAGAAATCGGTAGGGGGGAGCAAAATCAGGTCAGGCGGGGCGACTTTGGTATCACCACCGCCACTCCAGGCTTTTTCCAGCCGATTTAAAGTATCCGCCCCAAAGTCGCGCCATTCAAAAGTAACATTGGGGTAGAGCTTGCGATAATCGTCAATCACCCCATTGAGATATTTCTCGTAATCAGGATTATTTTTCCAATCGCTAGTCCAGAGATTGAGAACAATACGACCATCGCTGTTGGGGGTAGTTTGGGTTGAGCCCGGTTTCACGGTAGCAGCGGGCGGGGCAGTAACTATTCCTGATTGTAGCAGGGTCTGAGCCGGGGTTGGGCTGGGGTCAGGGGTAATGGGTTGGGGGGTGGGGTCGTTGCCACAGGCGGTCAGGGTCAGGGTTAGCAGTAGTAGCAAAATGAGGAGAGTGCTGAGTGCGGAATGCTGAATGCTGAGTTTCTTGGTTTTTATTTTCGTGTTCATAGTAGTTAATTTAGTTGGTTTTCCCAATGGTTTCACGTGTTACATTCAAACGGTTGTTAGTTCTCGGTGAAAGCAGATTTTGCAAAGCCGTAGGGACTGGCTTTATGCCTGTCCTGGACAAACACAAGGGCTATCCCTACGCAAATCTTAACTTCTTTAGAGCCTGCAATTTCTGATTTTCTCGACCTTTGACTATTTACCGACAACCGTTAGATTTGGCTACGGTCAATCGAGCTATGAATACGCTCTTTGATAACCTGAAGTTCATCCTCCAGGGTTTCAATTGAGCGCAATATAGCCAGTTTTTCCTCTTCGGAGGTCTTATCAATTTTGCGGCGACTGTTTTTTATCAGATCGGTTAGCTGCCGAAAGGGTTGAACCAGCGTAAAATCGCGATTATTGTCCTTTTCGCGGACAGTTGGGCTAGTGTCCTTTTCGCGGACACCTTCGACCCGTTCATCCTGTTCATCATAAACCACACCCAGCCGCGCCAGTAAGGTGGCCTCATGTAAACCGAGCTTCTGTTGCTGCACCTGTAGGAGAATAGCCGGGTGCTTGAGCAGCGTGAGGCGAGCATCCACATAACTCTTGCTCTTGTTGACCAGTTCGGCAATCTGGCGCAGGCTGTATTTATACTCTTTGTTGAGGATTTCAAAGTAACGCGCCTCATCTTCAAAGGATAAATCCTCACGCTGAATGTTCTCAACCAACGAGATTATGCGGGCATCACTATCACTCAACTCTTGAATAATTACTGGGATTTTGGTCATTCCGGCGGCTTTAGCGGCTCGATAACGTCGTTCACCGACCACTATTTCATACGCACCATCTACCGGGCGAACGATGGGCGGATGCAGGATGCCGTGAGCCTGGATATCGGCGGTCAATTCACGTAAGGCTTTGTCATCGAAGCTTTTGCGCGGGTTGTTGGGGTTGCCATGTATCCGAGTAATGTCCACCAGACGGGCAGCTTTCAGGGCTTCTTCGCCCATATTCTCGGTGCGTTGGGTCAGCCGGGCGAAGGGACTTTCTTTAATTAAAGAGGGTTTCCCGGAAGGTCGGCTATTTGGCTCTTTGGTTGACACGATTTTCTACCTCCTGGCCTAGTCGGATATAATCTTCGGCGGCATCGGGCGCATAACGCAAGACACTCTGGTTGGAAAGAGGAGCTTCGGCGATTTTAACGCTCTGCCGAATGGCTACATCAAATACTTCCTCTTTGAAATATTTTTTAACCTCTTCTTCGACCTCACGGCTGAGGCGGGTGCGGTTGGTGAAGGTGAGCAATACTCCAATCATATCGAGCTGGGGGTTGAGGTCTTCGCGAATTACCCCAATCATTTCCATCAGTTGGGGTACGCCATAGAGCGCGTAGGCCTGGGTTTGCACCGGAACAAGCACATAGTGACAGGCGGCCAGGGCGTTGGTGACAACCAGCCCTAAACTTGGCGGGCAGTCTATTAATACGTAGTCGAAACGGTCGGCGAGGCTTTCAAGTTTACGCTGCAATATCCATTCGCGACCATGTTTATTGACCAGATCCATTTCCAGCGTGACCATCGAGATATGAGCGGGGGCAATCAGCATGCCTTCCCGCTCCATCGCGATGTCATCCAGGCTGACGCTTTTGTCGGTAAAAACCTGATACATAGACAGGTCGAGATTGATTACATCCACACCGAGGCCGCTACTGAGGTTGGCCTGGGGGTCTAAATCTATCAGAAAAACACTTTTGCCCATCGCGCAGAGGGCCGCCCCGAGGTTTACGGTGGTGGTGGTTTTGGCGGTTCCACCTTTGTTCTGGGAGATGGCAATTATAGTTGGTCGGGTTGCACTTGGTTTTGTGTTTGGTACTGGCATATTTCCCCTCATTTCCTGGTGGGAATGTAGGGTTGGGTGGGTAAACCACCGGGCGGGTTATAAACCCACCCCTACATTTAAATTCCCAGAATTCCTAAATGGTAAGCATTTTTATCTGGTTGTTGATGGTCTAATTTTAACATATATAATGGAGAATGGCATGTTAACCTAACCCCCTAGCCCCCTTCCCTAACAGGGCGTAAGAATAAATCTTCTTGCTTCTTGCTCTTATCAGGTTGCAGGTGGGGTAGTCATGGGGTAGAATACGCCATGCTAGAACCACCCGACACTTTTAGCAGAACGAGGTTTATTATGGATTGGCAGAACCACCCCTCAAATCCTTCCAGCGAGGCCGAGTTAGAATCTTCGCTTGAACGTTTCCTTCAGCAGTGTCTAATAGAAGAAGCCCATACTCAAGGCGATATTTCGCTGGATGAAGATGAACGGCGCGAACAGCTTAACGAGGTGCGCGACAAAATTAAGCTTACCCAGGATTATCTGGCGCGGTTGCGGGGGCAAGAGGTGGTGGGGGCGGATGAGGCGCGCTGGCGGCAGGAAATTGAGTCCGATAGCGCAAAAGGCCTGATTGCGATGGATACGGTTTATGGTTTTTTGCGCCCGGATATCCATTTTTACGAGCGGGGCGAGGGGATTATTCAGGGCAATAAATTCGTGATGCAGCGTAAAGAGGGCAAGTTGAGTTTGCAGATTCCCTTGCCCGGCTTTGAGATTTTCGAGGATAACGCCGAAGATTTGCCCGAAGGTGACCAGTTGCGCGAGAAAAAGCAAGAGCTGGCGATGATGGCGGTGACTGAAATTGCGCGCGCCGCACTGGGTGATTATGCCGCACGGGTAATGCACCTGCTGTTTGAGATTGCCAACGATTACCCCCATTGGCGCACCACCCATATCACTTTTTCGGTAAACGAGTTTCTGGACAGGTTGGGTTATGCCCGTGACAAGCGCGGTATTCATTATAGTAAGAACCGCCGTTATTTGATGCGGACGCTGGTGGCCTTGCAAACGACCCAAATTGCCGCGGAACGGCCCCATTATGACAAGGGGAAAATGTATCGGGCGACTATTTTACAGGCGTTGATTACCGGGATTCGGACGCTCTACGATAATGATGAGGAGGCTAACCACAATCTTTCGACCTGGGAATTGTTCGAGAAGGGCGTGCCGGGGGATATTATTCAGGTCTCGATTGGGCAGGAATGGTACGAGGGAGTGCGGCGGCGTGATGGTACACCCGGTAATAATTATACGTTAGTGCCGCGTCTGGGCGACCCCCGGTTGCTGACGAATCCCAGCCACAGTCGCACCGAAGACCGCCTGGAAAACTATCTCTATACCCGCTATAAAGAGCTGAAATATGGCAAATTGAGCATCGGGATTATGCGAAGTACCGCCCTGGAGAAAGCGGGCGTAACCACCAAAAATGTGACTCGTGCTACGCAGATTTTGCAAAAAGCCCTTGATAAGTTGCAGGCGAAAGGCACGATTGTGAGCTATAGTCCCCAACCTTTGCCCATCCGCGCCAATGAGGTTTTTACGGTGGAGTTGAATGAACTGGCCTTTTATCAACGTCGCACGGCGGAGAAGAAGTAGGCTTTAACCTATCCCCCTCCCTCCTATCCCCTGACTTTCTCATCCTTCATCCCTCCTACTTCATCTTTTATAATGGGGCTTTTACCGCAGGGTACACAGGTGGAACGCTGCGGTAAATTTTTTTGCCAAAATTGAGTCAGAATTTACTGATTTTGAGTCGGGTGTGGTATGGAGTAAACAAAACAGACTCAAAATATGGCCCTATCGTGTGGTATGCAGTAAAGATTTAGCCCGAACTTTCATGCTATAGTGTGGTATGCAGTAAATTTCATGCTTGAAAATTTACCAGAACATGAGGTCGGTGTGGTATGCAGTAAAAATTAATGTGGATAAATTTACTGCGGCGTGTGGTATGCGGTAAATCTCCCTCTTTCTCATCCTTCCTACTTCCTACTTAATCCTTTTGAAAATTGGGTATTGACAAAATAGAACATATAAGCTAAAATGCATATATGCTACTAATGTGCTACATCGTTTTGGTGTAGTGTGTAGTAAAGAGTTGTGTGGTATGCAGTAACTTCCTGTGCGCCATGCAGTTAACGATTCAGGCGTGAATCGGCACTCTATAAAGTATTAATAAGAGTAATAATATGCAAGTTAGGGGCGGGGCTTGCAGGGCATTTTTGGGAGGTTTATTATTAAGCTAGAGCATTCTATGGGGTCGTCACTTTCCAGCAGTTAATGGAATAGAAACGGGGCATAGCTCAGGCGGGTGAGAGGCAAAGCCAACTTTACATAAATAGTTGGCGAAACAACCAACGGGGATAGATGGGAACACTTAGTAACCTAAACCAGAATAATCAGGCGGAAGCAACCGGGTCGAAACATGGCCAGGGGGCGGCTTTTTATTTTGCTGGTTTCTCCAATCCCCACACCACCGCTATCCCCAATGAAGTTATAGATTTTCTAATGCCCCGTATCAGCGATGCCGAGAATAGAGTGCTGATTTATATTTGCCGTCGCACCCTTGGTTTTGGGAAACTATTCGACGATATTTCATTAAGCCAGTTTACCGATGGAATCCGGCGGAAGGACGGTACTGCGCTGGATTCTGGCACGGGCCTGGGTAAACCAGCCGTATTACGAGGAATAGCTGGTTTAGAAGAAAAAAAGATTATCTGGATAAAGAAAAATCCCGGCGCAAAAGGAGGAAAAGGGGTTAGTACCTATGGTTTATGCTTTGCAGATGATAACGTAGCTATGGCTAAAGTGGATTTTGCTAATCAAAAAACCTATTCAATCAGTGAATATTCTTTACAGAAACAGGAGATTGCGGCTTCTGATAATGAGGATAGTGATATTGCGGCCCTGGCTTTTGATGGGGGTAGTATCGCTACGATACCAGGGGTAGTATCTTTAGAATACCAGGGTAATGAGCCTAACTTATCAAACCCTGGCGAGATAGTGCCTTTATCATATCAGGATGGTATCACTACGATACCAGGGGTGGTATCTTTAGAATACCAGGGTAGTATTGCTACAATACCAGGGGTGGTATCTTTAGAACACCAACAAAGAACAAGTAAACAAATTACCAGTAAACAAAAAATAGACAACAAACAATCCGGGCATGCCCCGGTGCAGGTGGATGCTTTAGCCAGACAAATTGATGTTGATGATGATTATTCAGAGGTTGAAAAGGGGTTATTAAAGTTTGGTTTGCCGAAACAAACTCTGGCAAAACTAACCCGCCAACATTCCGAGGAATATCTTCTGGAAAAAATCGGGGCGGTACAAACTCACCTGCGCACCAACAAAATAAAAAATCCGGCGGGTTTCCTGTTATGGGCGATTGATAGTGATTTCCAACCAGCCAAACCGTCCTTGCTGGAACAAGAACTCAAGTTCCCGCTGGTAGCCGCAATGCTGGCTGACCGTCAACCGCTTAACCCGCTGGCAAAAGATTGGCTCAAGCTTCGCCCGACCCTTAAAAAAAATAACCGTAAATGCTCTGTTGCACCCTCGGTAAGCGAACCACCTTTGTTTGAGGCGGCTTCCGGGGAGGGGCATTCTTCCAGGCCTGTTTATTCAGACGAGCAGTTGACCCGACCAATCAACCGCTCGACTTTTACTGATATTCCAGCTTTGGAAGTTAAACCCCAGGGTGCAACAGAGCAGGAGGGGCGGAACTTTTCTTCCGGTGAAGTTTTGCAAGGTGTGTTGGATGATTTGCGACTAAGACTGGGTCGCCCCGAACTGTTGGAGCATTTGCGGGGGGCGCGGCTGGACATCCAGAGGCTTCCTGAAGGCTTCCGGGTGGTGCTTTACCTGAAAGAGAACTGGTATCGGCATTTGATTAACCAACCCGCCCAGGGTGCTATCAAGACCGCGTTGGGCTGGCGGTTAGGTAGTGTGTGCGAGTTGGAAGTGGCCCATTGAGAAGCTGTCAAGGGATTATGTTTTTCATCCGACATATCCCCTGGTTAAGAATAAAAGATTTTGTAGGGGTAAACCAGCGTGTCATCTGTTCCAATAAATACAGATGTTCGGAAGAAATATCAGGTTCGCACGGGGCTGATACCCCCAAGGGGCACAGGCGCCGCCGAGCTAATTCAACCAAGCCCCTTAAAAGGGGCTAAAAGAGCCTAATTTAAAGGAATTTGAAGCATTGAGCCAGCTTTAGCTGGCTTGGTTAAAGTAGCTCGGTGATTTATCGCCGAGCGGTCGTACTTTTACATAATGGTGTCACCCCTTAAACCCTTTGGGGACAAGGGTTATCCCTACGAATTTCTTCCTGACAACCGCTTAATCGTCGCCGATAAGGTCTTCAAAACTCATGGAAAAAACGTCTTTATCATAAAGGTCGGGGTTTTGGGGAACGCTGGAGCGGTCCAGGTCAAGAATGCGCTCGTCACCTAAATATGATTTGGTTTCGTAGCGGGTAAGAACCCGAAGTTTGTCTAGAATATCACGAGCGTGCAGAAGGCTATTTTCAACCTCATCAATTTCTTCTCCGATTACCGGGTTGGTAATATCCTGACGAACAATTTGCAGAGTGATAAGGGCACTGGTGAGGGGTTGGCTAATTTCGTGGCAAATCGCCCCGGCGGTATGCAACATTCCTTCCATATGGGCTTTGTTGGTTTCAGCTTTTACCAGCTCGGCCTGGGTGCGGGTTAGTTGTTCGTAGGCCGATTGAATCTGGGATACAAGATGGGATTGTTCATTATAGGATTGTTTGAGGCGCAGTAGAGAACGGATACGGGCCAGCATTTCCGCCCGATTTACCGGCTTGGTCAGATAATCGTCGGCCCCAACCTGGAGTCCTGTAATTTTATCCTGCGTTTCGCTGCTGGCGGTGGTGATTATAATAGGAATAAAGGGCAGTTTTGGGTTGGTTTTCAGGCGGCGCACCACTTCCAGACCGCCCACTTCCGGCATTATCAGGTCAACCAGAATCAGGTCGGGCATGGGCAGCGCGTTGTTCGACTTAGAGTTCGCATTCTCGACGGCACTAATTGCCTCTTGCCCACTGTGCAGCACAAAGGTAATGTAACCCGCCAGCATCAGCAAGTCGGCCAGTAGCATTGCCGAGGCAGGGCTATCATCCACAACGTAAATATAGGTAGGTTGTTCACTCATTATATGGTTTTAATTCTCTGGTTGGCTATATTCAGAATTGACAGGATTATCCAGATGTTGACATCTCCTATTATTACAACTCAAAAGACAAGGCTCAAACTTATCTTAACTCAGCCTATACAAAAAGCATTTACCAGCCTTTTGATTATATCTAATAGAGTTCTTATATACAAGGCTGGCTTTCCTCGTAACTTTATTCCGCGCTATTGCGTAACATGATTGCAATAGTCTATGATGGGAAAGATGAAGGATGAAAAAGAGGGGAAAAATTCGTAGTCCAGTAACCAGGGTACACATGGGTCTACCCCCAAGAAATCCACGGACAGCGCGCGAAGACTGCGCCCCTGCGAGTTTCCCTGATTGTCATCCGACGCTCCGTCATCCGAGGGTTAAAACCAGACATATCCCCTGATGTGGGGAATAAATATTGCTTTAAGGAAGAATGAAAGGGTTAGCTAATGGCTGATAGCTACTTGCAGAGAAAGGGTCGTATTGTGGGAGGAAGTAAATCAAAGCTTTCCGGTTTGCTGGCAGGGTTAATGGCTCTAGTGCTTATGCTGGTAATTTTACCAGTTGTAGCCAGTGCCGATAATTCTACTGATGCCTTAAATGCTTTACGTAGTCAGGGATGGTACATATCCCAGGCTAATGAAAAGAGTGTTGGCGACCTGTCTAAAGCCAAGGACACTTTAACTAATGCGGTGAAAACCTTGAATGACCGCAAACATACAACGGTAATTGCTTTACTTGATAGTGCTACCTTACCTAATAGTTCAAGTTGCAAGGGCGGTAAAATTAGCGATTGTGCAAATGTAACCAGAGATTCATTGAAGGATAAAGGGATTCAGATTGCGGTTGTAGTAGATATTCCGCAAAGAAAGTTTGCTCTTTCGGTAGATAGTAACTTGTTAAACGAAACGGTTACCGATAGTCTAACCGCTTCTTCCGCTATAACCGCTTTATTCAGAAATGGTCAATATGCTGAGGGGGCCGCCCAGTTAGCTACTAACGCCGCTGACCAAATAGATACTAATGCCAAAGCCGCCAACGACAGCAAAAACGCCATTGTGAGTCAAACCAAGAAGGAAGAATCCGGCAACCTTTTTGTGGCGATGATTGTGGTATTAGTAGTGGTGTTAGCGATTGGTGGAGCCGCCGCTTTCCTGGTGGTTACTACCAAAAAAGTCTGGAATGGCAAGGTTGAGGAATTGCAGAAAAGTGCCACCGCAGTTAACGATATGGTTTTGCGGTTGAGTGACGAGGTAGAATATCTTGAGCCGAATGTACAGGCCAGCGCGAAGGCCACCTTTGCCCAGGGCGCGATGCAGGTTAATGCGGCTAATGAGGCCGCCCGTCAGATTAAGGCCGCCAGTACTATCTCGCTAATTTTCAAATGGGGACAGTTTAATACCCAATATCAGGAAGCTTTAGCCAAAATGGAATCGGTGCAGGAAACCTTAAACCGAGTTGACCAGACCGTTAAGCGCGATATTGGTGGCAGCTTGCCCCAGACCAACAATGTGCCGCAGCAACTTGGCGAATATGAGCAAAATTCAAGGTAATATTTTGGCTGTCACCCTGAACGAAGTCAAAGGTCTTGGAAACTAGGAGATTCTTCGCAAGTTCAGAATGACAATCCCGCAGAAGGGTAATAATAAGGAGTTCTTATAATGAGTATTGAATTAAAGAAAAATAAATCGAGCTGGATAGCCGCTTTGATGCTGGCGATGCTGGCATTGTTGCTGGCTTTGCCCGTATCCAATGTTTTTGCGGCGGGTAATGTATCATTTCGGGATGACGCGAACCTGTTTACTTCTTCAGACCGCAGTGCGATTCAGGAGCAAGTAAGAGGGCTGTCGTTTGATGTGTTGATTGTGACCTCAAACAATTATACAACCTCACAGCGCAGTCAATTTCGGAGTGCGGTTATCAATACTACCGGGGGCTCTAAAGTTCTGACCATCGGGGTTTCAAACAATACCGGCGCACAGGGATTACGTACCGTAGTGGTTGACCCCGGCTCGGAATTGGGAATTACCGCTTCTGAGTCCAGTAATATTGAAGCGGCTGCCGGGAATGTGCTTAATAGCCGACCCGGACAATGGCGGGATGCGATGATTGCTTCGATTAACGAGGCCAAGCGGTCCAGCAGTTTAAGCAGCAGCAATAGCAGCAGTGGTTGGATTGGCTGGGTTATCTTTGGAGCGATTGTGGTTGTAATTATTCTGATGGTAACGGCTTCGCGGAGGCGTTCGGCTGGTCGGGCTACCCAACCTGTCTATACTACTCCAAACCCGGCCTACATGAACCAACCCGGCTACGGTCAACCGGGTTATGGACAGCCGGGTTACCCGCCCCCAGGCTATGGACAGCCGGGTTATTACAACAATAACCAGGGTGGTTCGGGCCTCGGTGGTGCGCTTATGGGTGGGGTTGCCGGATTTGTGCTTGGCTCGGCCTTGAACAACCACGGCAATCAGGGCGGTTATTATCAGCAACAGCCCGGAGTTTTCCCCGGCGGCGGTAATAATGACGCTAACGATGCTGGCAGCGGCACTGACTTTGGCTCTTTTGGGGGCGGCGGTGGCGGCGACTTCGGTGGTGGCGGCGGCGGTGGAGGTGACTTCGGCGGCGGCAGTGGCGACTTCGGTGGCGGCGGTGGCGATAGCAGTTCCGGGGATGGTAGCTGGTAATCGCCAGTCAGAAATAAATCAGGGGCGTGTTTTCCGCGCCCTGTATCTAAAATTTGTAGGAGCCGTTAAATTGGTCTGCCCCTTAATCTAATAGTTTATGAATACACCTGATTTAATTCCAGAGAGTTATGAAGCCCGGCTAAGAGCCTGTCTAAAAATAGGATTAGGAAGCTAAAGCGGTTGATTCTTCAAGTTTTCGAGCCTCTATTTTAGCTAACCGTTTTAACATTAACCTGATCATGGCAATTTGCACCATCGCTTCGCTAGAACTTGGTAGGCTTTCGTAATCTTTAGCCAATCGCCGATTGCGTCCAATCCACCCGAAGGTCCGTTCCACCACCCAGCGTCTGGGTAGTACCTTAAAACCAGTGGTGTCGTCACTCCGCTTGATTATTTCTAATACCACTCGACAACTGGTTTTGACCCATTCCACTAACTGACCAGCATAGCCC
>JBBQZS010000050.1:0-46807 GCA_038207495.1 Chloroflexia bacterium | reverse complement strand
GCCATAACAATCGGCTAAAGTTAATCAAAAGGAGTATGTTTGGTCGGGCAAAGTTAGAATTATTAAAAAAGAGGGTGGTAACCGCGGCCTAACCCGCCAAAATTACTTTCTATCTGGGTACAGCAAAGTTGCGGAAGAGCCAGTCGAACTGACTCGACAACATTCGTTATTGGAGCAACCTTCCAAACCCCGTCGCTTCGGTATCAAAGGCAACCGAGGCCGGGGGAAATGGTCACGAGCCTTATCCTTGAGCCTATTAGGGGCAAACACCAAATTGGTGCGATGAGGGGCCAGTATTAATGTTCTTGTAGGGTTTAAGGCTTTGCAAACAGGTGAAATTTCCAACAGCTTTTAATACCCCAGTGTAAAATGTGTAAATCTATCGCTGCCTGATAGAAAATGCCTTATTTTTTATGGCTCTACAAGGCCATAAAAAGCCTAGAACATTAATACTACCCCCTACCGCAACGACGTTCCAGTTGCCCCAGGAAGACCCGCTCTGCATGGCCGTTACCAACTTTAATTTACTTTTTACCTTTTTAGTTTTGTCCTGAGTCTCTGGGGTTTCTTCCATATTGTGATTTGGGTTTTTTCCTGGATACTTGTTTTTTTAGGTAGCTACCTTACCCTCTATTCTAACGCTTTAACTCTTCTCAGTCTATTCCGTGCGGCTTAATCCGGCCTGACACCCTGATTAATTGCTACTGTCAACCTTACCAACGGCAAGTCCTGATAAGTTAGTTTTAATTATTTGGTAATAAAAAAGGGTAGACACCGAGGTCTACCCCTACGAACTTCTTCATCCAGGGCGCGGAAACCACGCCCCTACGAATTTCCCGGTCCCTAACCCCCACATTACACCGTGATAGCGTTGCCGCGATAGATCCGGCTGCGGTAACGACTGGTGGCGGCATCCGGCAGGGGTGCGCTGGTCAGTAATACGGCGTTGACGAAGCGGGTCAATTCCTCCTCCTCTTCATCCAGATTTTGGGGCTCCTCGCTGCGGGCGCGGCGGGTCAAATCTACCTGATTCACCGGAACCTGATGCACTGTCCGTTCGCTCTCCACCCCGATGGTGACGGTAAAGGCGTGTAGGCTGGTTTTGATAAAGTTACCCAGCCCAAACTGCTCCTGGGGACTGGTGCGCCCGGTTTCAGGTGTAACCAACACCACCTGCACCCCATCCACCAGCGACATTTTGCGGGCAACCCGGAAGTGGTGAGTCAGGTGATTTTCTACCAACTCGGCGAAATCCTTCTCGTCAAAGACCTCTGCCCAGTCCTGGGCATCCTTGCCTACAAGCGGTTTTTGGGGTAGCGGCACAAAGGGGGTACTGATACAGGCGATGGGGCTACCGTGCTTTTTCATCGCCATTTCCAGCCCTTCTTCCAGATTATCACCGATAGCATAGGCCGAAAAACGCTGGCGACGGGCGTAATGCTCAAAGTCGGCACAATATTTGGCGGCGGTTTCGGGCGTTTTGGTCAGCAGCACCAGATGTCCGGCCTGATGTTCGTCCAGGTAACTATGGGCCAGCCGCATAATCTGGGGCTCCATATATTCGCCCATAAGTATCACGGTGCGTCCGTAGAATTTTTCCAGCCGACCGGGGCTGGGTTTGCCGAACAACTCCCCTTCGGTCACGGTACGGTCAAAGCGCAACCCGCCAGAGGGGTGGAAAGTCTCGCCACTAACGTTACGATCAGCTAGATAATATATCGTAGCCAGAGCAACATCCTGCTCGTTAGGCATGCGGTTCAGGTTGAGCATTCCCAGGGTGCCTTCGCGGATTTTAGTGGCCTCTTTCTCGATTTCGGCAGGGGTGAAGAACGGTTCGGGTGCGTCAGGCAGATTTTCCAGCCAGCTATCAACCGTCGCTTTATCCTCGATATAGCCGCCCAATTCCAGCCGCGCCACCAACTTACTAGCAATCCCTTTATTCATCAGAAAAGTATAGGCGTGACCGTTACCCTTTGCTTTGGCTCCCAGAGTTGCCGCCAGATTAACCAGGGATTTGGGAGCAGTTTCGTTAGCGGTAAGTTGTGCAATAGAGTTACTCGCCAGCAAAGCCAGCAGCTTCTCCGCAGATTGGGGAATGGCGCGGCGGGCTTCAACAATCGCTCCATAGATATCGCTCAAACGCCGACCTTCCAGAATTAGCCGTCCCCGCCGTTGATAGAGACCCGGTCGCCCGCTATTCCCCGCTAATCGGATTCCATCCACCGGACCAGGGGCAATCGCGTTAATCTGAATCTGAGGACCGAGGAAACGGGCCAGCATTTCCACCAGGGCGCGTTGTCCGGCCTTCGATACGGCGTAATCGGCCCGGTTGGGATAGGGAACAGCCACATATTTTTCCCCGCCAAAATAGCTACTGACATTCACAATATAGCCGTTACCTTGTTCGCGCATCATCGGAGCCAGTTTACGAATTAGCGAATAATTACTTACCAGATTGGCCCGAATGGTGTATCGCCAGGCATCCAGGGGCATATCTATTACCATTTCCTCCGCCCCGCTCATACCGGCGTTATTGATGAGATAATCCACCCGCCCATATTCTTTCAAGGTAAAATCAACCAGTTTGACCAGGGCTTCCTCATCCGCCACGTCACAATCCGCCATTATCCTCACCCGTTTGTCGGGATTGGTATAGCCGATTGCCCGCAACTCCTCCAGAATACTTTCGCGAATTTCCACCAGTTGGTCAAGATGGCGGGCTGACAGCACCACTTTTGCCCCACTAAGGGCTAACAATCGCCCGATTTGCCCGCCAATCCCGGCACTTCCCCCGGTAATCAGGGCGACTTTACCCAGGTGCAAGCCGAACAGCGACTCAGCCCAGCCAAACGAAGGTTTTTGGGCTCCGGTTGCGTCCACAATTTTTTCGGGCAGATACAAATTGATTTCCTGAATGTGGCGGTCTCCATTCAGCAACTTGGCAGCCCAGCTTGCCGAGAAGTTCAGGTTTTCGCTCTCGGTGTTACTGTAGCGTACAATCTGGTTGGCCCACACTGCCAGTTTTTTCTTGCCACTGGCGACATTGGTTTCTTCCTCGTGCCGCCAGACTCGGCAAAGTTGCTCAATTCCGGCCCGGTAGACATCCGCGAAAGTGTTGCCGTTACCATCGCTCCCATTAGTAACGAAAATAACCTTTGGAGTATCTTCCATTTTTGTTTCATGTTCGCGCCAGAAACGGGCCAGATGACTGCTTAAAGTTACCGCTGCCTCAAGCTCGTTTCGCATAAAGGCTGCTACCGTCAGGTCGTCTACCTCCAATAAGCTGTGACCGTAAACTTCAGGTGGGGAGGCGGGTAAAATCAGAGCCGCATCCAACCGTCCATATTTCTGGGCAATATCCTGCAAACGTCCATTGACCGTATCGGGTTGAGCCGGATCCATCCTGAAGATATGAATTTTTTTGAGCTCTTTTTCGGTAAGCAAGTTTCGCGCCTGGTCAATTACCTCGGCTCGGTGGAAACCTAATACAACGTTCGCTCCACAACGCGCCTGAATCCGGGCAAAATGCACCGCGTCTTCCACCTGTTCACCCGCCGCTACTAGCACCACTTTGCCCTCGGCATCCACAATCCGTAGACCGGGCCGACTGACAAAGCTGCTTTTGCTCTCCGCCGGGACCGCCATGCCGTTAGTCACTTCAAAGACTTGTCCGCTAAAGGCGGCAGATTCGTTGCTACCCAGGAAAACAATTGTATTGGCTACGTCCTCTTTTTTAGGGAAGCCCGCCACAAAATTACCTTCGGCATCAGGTCGTTTCAACCGCATGATGTCGAAGAAGCCCTGGGCGGTGGTTCCTTCTTCCTGGCCCTTCAAACCATCCATCGCCTTAAAGACGGTGCGGATGCGTTCGCTATCAATTGGGCCGGGGTAGACGGTATTAAGTCGAATACCTTTTTCGCTGCGCCCCAACTCACGAGCCAATTGAACCGACAGGGAGTTAAGAGCGGCTTTTGGCACCACATATGGGATGCGCCCATAATAATTGGTGCGGCTGAAAATGGTCGAGACGTTAATAACGCTTGCGCCGGGAGCTAGATGGGGGAAGGCCGCCCGGATAAAGTTCCAGCTTATGCCCAACAGGTTGCCGAAAGCATCTGACAGGGTTTCGGTATCACCAAAGCCCTGTTTCTTCAAATCTGACAGGTCATCATGGCTAAAGGGGATTTTCTGCAAAGGCTGTTTAGCCCCCGCGCTCCCGGCGTTGTTGACCAGCACATCAAACTGACCGACTTGCTGGGCCATCATTTTCAGCATCAGGCGGGCTTCATAGATTTTAGAACCGTCTATCTGGGCGGTTAATATTCGGTCTTCTGGCAGCTCCATTTCGTGCTTTAACAATTCGGCAAATTTGTTAAGTTTGTCTTTATTGCGCCCGGTAATAATGACGGTTGCGCCTTCCTCCAGATAGCGTCGGGTAATAACCTCGCCGATATTGCCCGCCCCGCCGGTTATCAGGGCGACTTTGCCACTCAACCGACCTTTAGTTTCGCTCATACTTCCCCCTTAATGTTTAACCTAACCCCCCGCCCCCCTTCCCTGCCTCCGGGAAGGGGAGAAAATGACAACTATAGTATTTTTGCCTTTACTTGGCACTTCTACTCGTTACTCGCTACTTTCCCCATCTGGCTGGCCCATGCCTGGAACAGCTCATCTTTGGTTTTGAGGCCAAGTAAGGGCAAAGCATGATTGCAGACGTAGTTACCACCCTTGTGTTTGTTTTCCCACATATCCTGATGTGCCTGGGGTAATTCGTCGAAGCTGACCACCACCGGGTCGGTCACTTCCAGCAAACCCGCGTCAATCTGGTCGTTCATCAGGGTGACTTCGTGGGCGTTGCACAAATGCGTACCCCAAATATTGGCGGTAGGCATATAAATTCGGCGTTGGCGCATCCAGACCTGCGGGGCGTAGAAGCTGTAACGCTGCCCCACCATATCCTCGCTGTAAACCACCCGGCCTGTGTAGGGCTTGACCAGCGTAGAACTGACCGACAGCGCATCATGTCCCGCCCGCTCGAAAACAATATCAGGGTAGCCGCGTGGGTTGTCCAGCGAGCGCAGGAAACCACCCACCGCCGCCCCCAACGGCTTGAAAATTCGGTCATTAAACTGGCGGACGGCCTCTTTGAAAGCTTCGGTTTCGGCTTTGGGGTCGGGTAGTTCGGGCATACCACCATCGCGCATGGGCCAATCGAAGTCCTTACCCACCCGCCGCTTGATGCCTTCGATACTGACCACGCCTTTAACCGATTCGCCATAGCCCAGACTTAACACAAACTCGCGCTGGGCATCAGTATAGGTGACAACTACCAAACGTCCGCCCGCCATCCGAGCCGCCTCAATCGCTTCCAGCCCTACGCCATCCACAATCCCGCTATCGTCGGTGGTGGTTCCATAATAAAGCAGCACGCTTTCGCCCGCCCGCATCCTGGCTCGGCGCAAGATTTCCTGGGGGCTGGTTGAGCCACTCTTGCCCATAAAGGTAAAATGGTAGCCCGTGGACGCGCCATAGAAGGTCACGATGCCATCTTGCTCCAAAAGCTGGAAGGTGCGGGGGAAGGTGTGTTCACCTGCGTGTGAAATGGCATAATCAGCCAGATGTCCGCCGCTATGGTCAATATAATCGTGCACCATCGGCATTCCGGCCTGTTCCCATTCGGCCCATTTTTCCTTCTCACGGGGAACGCGCGTCCAGATTTTGCTATATTCAGGCTTTTTGCGGTTGATAACGCCAGTCGCACCCAGGCTCATCACGTATTTGGCCCGTTCTTCGCTCGAAACTAGCCCGGTAACTTTAATATCGTTGCGTACCCCGGCGTTGACCGCCTCCAAGCCTGTCCCGGTAGCCGCCCCTTCCACAAACATGCTTTTGCCCGGTTCGATTTTGAGGATAGTGAACAGGGCGCGGAAAACCGTCCCCAGGTTCAAAATATAGCTCCCAGCGGCTTCCAGCGTCAGGTCGGCGGGTTTGGGGTGGAGTTGCGGGCCTTGCGCCAACATAAACTGCTGGTGGCTGCCATCGCTGCCGTCGTAGCCCTGAATATGGAACTCGCTGAACATCGGGTCGTTTCCCATCACCGGGGAGAGCAGTTCGCTTTCGCCCGAATAAACCGAAACCAGGTCGCCCACTTTGGCCCGACCCTCACGTTTTAGTTCGCTGCCCATAGCTACCACTAACGCTACCCCGCCACTTCCGGGAATATGCCAGTCGTGGGCGCGTCCCTCAAGTTGGCTGACCGGAATGCCCGTAATAGCCCAGATGTCGTTGTAGTTGACCTCGCTGGTGAGCATATAGAGCAAAGCCTGATTTGGCCCTGGCTTCTCCACTGGAACGATAATCTTTTTCTCGGCTTCAATTGGGTCGCCGTGAGCCGGGCCACCTGTCACCACATCATTTATTACGGCTGAGGCATATTGATAACTTGGTATCGGGCTAAAACCGGGGAAGAAAGGCGCACCCATCGGCAGCAGACTCCCGCTCTGGATAAACTCTTTTTCTTCTTCCACTGTATAGACCAGTTGGTCTTTAACGGGTAGGGGCGCACTCTGTTTGTCCAGAAACGCCTGGATGCCCTTCTTGCCACCTTCGGGGTCAATCACCGCCTGAGCAAAGAGTTCGGCCTCTTGCTGCAAGCCCTTGCTAAAGCCGTTCTCCCAGCCGTAGCGGATAGCCTCCAAAGCCCGCTCTACCGCCTGTTTGCGTCCGGCGGTTTCGGCCTGGGCTAAAATGGCCTTAATTTCGGGGTTTTCCATAACATCAGCAGGCCAAGTTCTTGGTTCTTCCCAGTCTTTCATTTGCTGCTGACGCTTTTCCCACAATTCCCGTAACAAAGACTTTGTGCCACTTTCAAGAATAAAATCACGAGCTAAAGCTGAAGAGTCAATCAAAACATCATCATCTAGGAAAGGTAGAAGGGTTATAAGACCAAAAAAAGTAGCAGTATTAGCATCAATCTGCCTTCCTCCTAAGACAATTTTTAAGATATGTTTCATTGATTTAGGCAACAGTTCGCTTTCAAAGTCATCTAAATCTAGACGCAACAATCTAGCCAAACGTTGCGTGCCACCATAACCCGGTAACAGGTTCAGGTTGATTTCGGGTTGCCCGAAAACGGCGGTAGGCTCGGCGATGCGGACGTGACAGGCCAGGGCGAATTCCAGACCACCACCCAACGCCACCCCATTGATAGCGGCGATACAGGGCTTGTTCATGGTTTCGATTTTGCGGAAGGCCAGATGCGCGTTGTTGGGCAGGGCGATGGCATCCTCGAAAGTGTTCATTTCGTCCAGAAGCTGCTTGATGTCAGCCCCCGCCACAAAACTTTTAGTACCTTGCCCGGTGAAAATCACCACTTTTACATCGTCGCGGCGGGCCAGGTGGTCAACCACCGTGATAAGTTCGTCCAGACTACGTTCGTTGAGGGCGTTGACAGGCGGGTTAGTCACGGTGACGGTGGCGACCTTCGCGCCAGGTTTCACTTCGTTGTACTGGATGCGGAAATAGCGATAGGTCTCGAAAATCTGCTGCTCTTCCTCGCGGGCCTGTTTGCGTTTCCACTCGGCAATCTTGTGGCGGATTTCGTTCAGGGCTTCGGGGTTACGCAGGGTGGTAATATCGCCCAACGGCTCATCGTTAATTATACTTTTGAGGTAGCGGCGCATATACTTGCCGGAACGGGTTTCGGGGAAAGCCGACACCTCAATATAGTCGCTGGGAACGGCGGTCATACCCTTTTCGTTCTTGACCGTTTCTGTCAGGCGGCGATGGTCTTCCACCGTCAGTTTGCGGCCCGGCACCGGCAACACAAAGGCTACCGGGGTTAAACCCTTCTCACGATGGGGCGCGCCCACCACAATCACGTTCCCCACCGGGCTATCGGGGTTAACAGCTTTGTCGCGCAAAATCGCCCCCTCGATTTCTTCTGTTCCCATACGATGCCCGCTCACGTTAATCACATCGTCTGAGCGTCCGTGCAGCGAGAAACTACCATCAGGATACTTCATAGCAAAGTCGCCCTGGGTATAGGCGTAAGTTCCTTCCCACTTACCCCAATAGGTTTTGGCATAGCGATCAAAATCGCCTTTCCATTCGGGCGTACCAAAGTTTTCAGCATCGCCCCAGATGGTACGCGCCAGATACGGGTAGGGGGCGGTGATAATGATTTCGCCCTTTTCTTCCATTTCCGCCGGATGATATTTGTTGTATTTAGCCCCTTCTTCGGCCCCATCATCAATCCAGACATCGCCCATAATCCAGGGCAAGGGATAGGTGTGGGCATCGGCGCGCAGGGGGAAATCGTTATTGCCAAAGAAGTGCGTCCAAACAATCCCGCCGTGTTCGGTAGCCCAATAACTGTTGATATATTGGGGGGTCATAAGCTGCATGCCAAACTGCTGCACCGAGGGGCTGCACGGCTCGGCACAGAAGGTCGCCACCCGCAGGCTACTCATATCGTACTGATTAACGTCAGCCACATTTTGAGGGTCGGTCATAATCGCTTTGAGGAAGGTCACCCCCGCCTTGAAAATATTGACCTTGTATCGTTCAACAATGCTGGCGTAACGCCCTGCGCTGGGGAAAACGGGCGAACCCTCAATAATTATCCCGGTCATACGGGCGCTGAGGGTGGCACTAATCATATAACTTTGCCCGGTAATCCAGCCGGGGTCAGCCACCACAAAAATCACATCACCGGGGAGCGCGTCAAAACTGACCTTCATAGTATAGGCCACGCCAGAGACATATCCCCCGTGAGTGTGCACTACCCCTTTGGGCTTCCCGGTGCTACCACTGGTATAGATAAAGAACATCGGGAACTCGGCATCTAACGCTTCGGGCTGACTGGTGGCATAAATCGCCCGCACAAAATCAGTATCGGGCAGAGCCAACAAATCTTCCTCGCTGTTAACCCCAATCCCGGCCTGTCGGGCGTTCGCCAGAATCTCGTCCAGGGCAACTGACGTTAAATCATGACTCCATTTATCACGCTTGCGCCAGACAATATCGTGCTGGCGGGTGTGTTTCACCACTACTACTGCTTCCACCCGTTCGGGCGCATCTACCAGACCGAGGGCAATGGCAGTGCGGATATGGCTTTTCTCGCTGGCCTCAATCCGCCGGAAAGCCTCGTGAGACAGCGCAAGCCCCACTGCCCGCATAACGTCAGCCCGCTCCACTGTAATTTCGCTCTGGATCGTCTCCTGTACCTTGTCGCTGATAATCTGAGCAAGATTCTCGGCAACACTTATTTCTTTTAGCTTGTTATCTACGATTTCAAAGGCGGTTTCGATAGGTATAAAGTTATCGAGGGCTTTGTCAGTGTAAGCTTCTTTATAGGCTACAATCTGGGCGTTGCGATAGCCACCGTCAGAGGTAATAACCACTCGCGCCCCGGCGTTGTGGATGCGGTCACTCAGGGTTTTGTCACTGAACCCACCAAAAACGGGAGTATAGATAATGCCCAGACGTTTAGCCGCTTCGGTGTAATAAATCTGCTCCATAATGTTAGGCAGATTCAGGGCAAGTCTATCGCCCTTTTTTAACCCAAGATTCTGCAAGGCCCTAGCACACTTGGCAACCTCTAACAGTAGCTTTTTGCGGCTAACCGGGTAACTGACTACCGGGCCGCCCCGCCCGTTATTCTTGGATTGATCCCACCTGTCGCCCTCGAAGATAAAAGCGGTTTCGTCGCCATGCCCCAATAGCACATGCCGATCAACCTCGTTAAAACAGGCGTTGGTCAGACCGCCGCCAAACCAGCGATAAAAAGGGGCATGGCTATCGTCAAAGGCTTTAGTCCAGGGTTCGTGATCGGCGGAATAGTCTACCTCTACGGCCTTCCCGATATTGGCATCCAACCCCTGCCACTTTCCGGCAGTTTCGTCATAAATTATCCAGGCGTTCAGTTTGGGGTCGTACCAGTGGATTTCGCGGCGGGCGATATTGCCATGAAACTGACCGGGATTAGCCTGAGCTTCGGCCCGCATCTTCTCCCAGGCGGCTTTGTCGCGCACCGGGTTAACCCGGATTTCCTGGGGGGGTGTCATACGTTCGGGGGCAATCGTCATCTTCTATACACTCCTCATTGAGATAAATTTTTTCAGGGATGAAAAAGATATTTTGGCTAATATCTAACCAGCATCGCAACTATTCTTCCCAAACGCCCATCTTACGGAATTTATTATAGCGTTGATTGAGCAAGGTTTCCATAGCTTCCGGTTCAGTGGCAAGTAAGGTCTCAATAATTTCAAGGTGGCGCAGAATGACGGCTTTAACGGCATCGGCGGTGGTCAGGGGGTCGGTATGAGCCCCACCTTCTGGCTCAGGGATAATCTCATCTATTACGCCCAATTCCAGCAAATCCTGGGCCGTAATTCGCATGGTGCTGGCGGCAATCGGGGCTTTAGCCGAATCATGCCACAGGATACTGGCACTGGCTTCGGGGCTGGCGACACTATAAATACTATTCTCCAGCATCAAAATTCGGTCAGCAAGACCAATCGCCAATGCTCCGCCACTACCGCCCTCGCCAATAACAATCGCGATAACGGGTGTACGGAGTTGGGACAAAACCAGCAAATTTTCGGCAATCGCCTGGGCCACGCTACGCTCTTCGCTCTGGAGGCCGGGATAGGCACCAGGGGTATCAATAAAAGTAATTACCGGGAAACCGAACTTTTCAGCCTGTTGAAATAGACGCAGGGCTTTACGATAACCTTCGGGCGTGGGCATGCCAAAGTTGCGGGCAATATTTTCTCTGGTATCCTTGCCTTTTTGCTGCCCGATAATCATTACGGTGCGTCCGGCAAAATCCGCCAGACCACCCACTATAGCGGGATCATCGGCAAACCGTCGGTCGCCATGCAGTTCCATAAAATCGGGGCAATAGCGTTTGATGTAATCCAGGGTTTTGGGTCGTTCCGGGTGGCGGGCTAACTGCACTTTAGCCCAAACCGCCGTAGTGTTTTCATCAACAGTTAGTTGTTGTTCGGGCTCGTGCAACTTTATCGGGGCAGTTGGGTCTTTAACTCCGCCTCGAATAGCTCCACGTTTAACTTCTGGAGGGTGGGCTTTGTGGATTGGTGCTTTACCCGGCATGGCGCATCTCCTCATTTCGCACCAGACGGGGCGAAAGGGACAGCACCGGGCGGGTTTCCTGGACTTTAACTTCGGCGTAAAGTTTGGCCAGGGTGGAGAGGGTATGGTGCAAATCGCGGCGGTTTACTACTTTATCAATCATCCCATGTTCCAACAAAAACTCGGCAGTTTGGAATCCCGCAGGTAATTTCTGGCGGGTGGTTTGTTCGATAACCCTGGGGCCAGCAAAACCAATCATTGCGCCCGGCTCGGCTAAAGTTACATCCGCAATCATGGCGTAACTGGCGGTAACACCTCCATAACAAGGGTCGGTCAGCAGGGAAAAGTGGGGTAAGCGGGCTTGTCCTAACCGGGAAAGAGCGGCGGTAGTTTTCGCCATCTGCATTAAAGATAAAATACCTTCATGCATCCGGGCCCCACCACTAGCCGAAACAGTTAGCAAAGGCCAGCGATTTTCGATGCAAAGCTCAACTAATCGTACCAGCTTTTCGCCAAAAACGCTGCCCATACTAGCCCCTAAAAAAGCAAAGTCAGCAATCGCTACCGCCATCGGTCGCCCGTCTACTGTGCCAAAGCCAGTTACCAACGATTCATTTATACCGGATTTCTTGCGGGTCTGGGCAATTTTGTCGGGGTAAATCTCACCTTCGTTGGCAAACTTCAGGGGGTCGGCGGTGCGTAGTTCAGCGTTAACTTCAACCCAGCTATCGGCATCCAAAACGCATTTTACCCGGTCCTGCCAGCGCAAGCGATAATGATATTTACACTTCTGGCAAACTCGAAAGTTTTTTTCATGCTCTTTAACATAGGCTAGTTCGTAACACTTGGGGCATTTTATCCACAAATCCTCGGCAATCTCACGGGTTTGGGGGCGGGTCTGATTAATTGTCTTACGTTTGAAGAAATGGTGATGTTGATCGTTTTCACCTTTGTGTTCATTATTATTTTGCTTCATTGCACTTATCTCCTACCCATAGCTGAAAACTTATTTCTTGATATGCAGGAAAATTGAAAAAAATAAATCTTCGTAAAATTTTTCACATTCTCTTAACTACATTTAACCAGAAAAATCTCCTTTTTCAACTGTTTCACAAGTGAATCGGCAAAAGACCCTGGTGAACAGTTGATTTTTGTTGGTAAACGGTAGGTATTATACGATTTACCTTTGGTTTTTCAATTTATCATCAATTTCATCTATGCATATTAACGAATTTGACAATGCCGCAGCAAGCGCATATATTTACTGATATAAATTAGCAGCTACAGACTTATGGCTAAAAGCTGCCTGTTATTACGAAGGAGCTTATTCTAAACTCTTGGACAACCCTTACCTTTCGCTGATTTTCCCGATTTATAACGAAGAAAAAAGACTAGCCCCAACCCTCGAAAAGGTTGTGGCTTATTTTGCTGATAAACCCTACAGTCGGGAAATTATTCTGGTAGATGATGGAAGTACCGATAAAAGCCTGGAGATAGCCCGCCAACTTCTGGATGGTCAAGAAGAATATCGGGTAATTAGCTATGGGGCAAATCGGGGCAAGGGTTACGCATTGAAACAAGGTATGGCGGCTAGCCGAGGTCAGGTGGTACTGTTCAGCGATGCGGATTTGGCTACCCCTATCGAGGAACTGGACAAAATCCTGCCCTGGCTGCAAGCTAACCCCGAACGCTCCAACGGCTACGAGGTAGTGCATGGTTCGCGCAAAATGCCGGGGGCGATTGTAGAACAGCATCAACCCTGGCTACGGGAAAATATGGGGAAGGTTTTCACCTGGCTTTGTAATCAAATCGTTGGGGCAAATGTGAGTGATGCCACCTGTGGCTTCAAGTGTTATCAGGGTGAGGTTGCCAGAATAATCTACGCCCGCCAACAGCTTTTTGACTGGAGCTTTGATGCCGAGGTTATTTATATAGCCCGCCGAAACGGTTACTATATAAAGGAAGTTCCGGTACGTTGGCACGATGTTCGCGGTACCAAAGTCAACCTCCTACGTGATACTATTCGCTCCCTGACCGGGCTTTTCCGTATTCGCTGGAACGGCTGGCGCGGTTATTATGATCAACCTGTTCAATCCGAAACCCCTATCACTATCGCCGGAAAATGAAAAATTTCCTCAAGTTCCACCTCTTTCCCTGGATTTTGTATTTAATTGGCGCATTGATTTTTACCTGGCCTGTAGCTCTAAACCTGGGACAAAAGGTTATCAGCACTCGAAGCGGCGATGTCTGGCAACACCTCTGGAATCAGTGGTGGATGCCCTATTCCTTGTTGGAGTTGCATACCCATCCTTTCCATACTCCTTTGATTTTTTACCCTGATGGTGTGAATTTGTATTTCCACGCACTACACCCTTTAACTGGCTACCTGGGGATGCCGCTTCAGGGGTTATTTGGGCTGGCGGCTTCGTTTGTGTTGGTTCAATTTCTACAGCTTACCTTCGCGGCTTATGGCTGTTATCTGGTGGCGCGATATCTGACCGGGTATTATGCGCCAGCATTAGTTGCCGGAATAATTTACGCCTTTTGCCCGCTACAGGCCGAGTTGCTGAATTTGGGACAACTTGAACTGACATCAATTGAGTGGTTGCCTTTTTTTGTGCTTTTTTTCCTACGAACTATGCGGGAAGATAAGCAGCTCTGGCTAAATCGGGTCCTCTCAGCCCTGTTTTTGTTAGCCCTTTCCTTTACTACCTGGTATTACACCCTTTATGCCCTGATATTTAGTGGATTATATTTGCTGTGGGCGGCAATAGGCACATGGCGAGAATGGCGCAAAATCTGGCCGAATTTACTCAAGCGATATGCCGGATTTTTTTTAATCTGGCTGTTGCTGGCTGGCCCTTTGTTATTTTTGACCATTCGAGACCAGGCGCGGGGCGGCACTCAGGCCAGTCAGTCCCTTTTCACAGTAATTTATAACTCGGCAGATTTATCGGGCTTTTTCAGGCCAGGGGCATCGGCAATCTGGGGTATATTCGGCAGTCAAGGCAGCCCAGAGGTGCGGGGTCAATTTCTTGGTTTTGCAGTGCTAATTTTGGCGGGGCTGGGTCTAGTGGTATGCTGGAAAGAAACTCGCCTCTGGCTCTATATCGGCCTGATATTTTTTTTACTGGCTCTAGGCCCGGTCTTTCACTTCACCTTTGACCCAGATTGGAGTCAGGCCAACGGTAAGGCCGAGGAAGGTATCCCACTTTTGGGGCAGTTGCTCTACGCCATTCCGCTCGGCAATATTATTCGGGTGCCACTCCGTTATACCTTAGTGGTGATGTTGGCCCTGGCTGTTTGTTCAGCTTATGGGATAGGCTGGTTATCGCAAAGGAAATGGGGCAAATCTAATTTCAGGATGCAGCAAGCAGCACCCCTACAAGAAACAGAGGACATTCGTAGGGGCAGCTTTAGAACCGCCCAGTTTAGCTTAATAGTGCCGTTAATTGCCGGGTTAGTGGTCTTTCTGGAGTTTTTGCCTGTACCGCGCACCCTGGCAGATACTACAATACCACAGTTTTATTATCAGATTCAGGATGAGGGGCGTTTGAATGATTTTGCCTTACTGGAACTGCCCGATGCTGCCAGCCCAAAAGCGATGTACTACCAGACCGTTCATCACCACCCGATAAACCTGGGCTATATTTCGCGCAAACCCGCCAGCTATCTTTACCTGGAAAATATTGGAGTTGGTCGAACCTTATTTAACTTACAAGAATTACCCCGCCGCGATATCGTAGATTGGCCCAACATGCCAAATGTACCTGTCGCGCTGGCGGCAGCTGGTTTTCGTTATCTGGTGATTCACCCACGCTATTACAGCCCACCCGACTGGAAATTTATGAGTGACCGTCTGTTGGAAATTTTCGGTAAAACCGCTCCCTATTATCAGGATAGCGAATTGGTGGTCTATCGGATTCCTTCCCTGACCAATGCTACCCCAGATGCGGCTAAAATCATCCCGATTCTGGGCGATGGTTGGTCAGGCCGAATCATCAACGATGGGAATGTTACCCGCTCTATTGCCAAAGATGCGCTGTTGGCCCTGACTAACCCCTATAACCAAAACCTCGCTACCAGCCTGACGGTTCGAGTGCAGAGTATCCAGCAGCCCCGTAACTTGAGGGTAATGTTGGGCAACCGTGAACTATTATCTCAAAAAATCCTGCCTGACCAGAGCGAGATTAATTTAAAACTGGATTTACCTCCCGGTCAAACCCGCCTGAATTTTGTAGCCGAAGGGGCCGATGGTAAAAACCCGTCCCTGGTTTTTGGCGTTTTCACAATTAACGGTCAATAGTTTCACAGCAGGGGCGGTCAGTGGTAAAATTAAAAGCAGCTACCAGAATTAAACTCTATCACCAATTTCAAATTGCAAGGTTAGGTTAACCAGCCCGACCAGGGGAGATAATGAGTATGAGCCGCCGATTTAAAAATTCGATAAATGGGCAAGAAGTAGATAGCCCAACGACCTTTATTTCGTATAACCCGGCCCGTCTGGAAGATATAGTGGGTGAATTTCCCGAAGCTACCCAGGAGCAGGTGCAACAAGCCTGCGAGGTTGCCGGGAAAGCTTTCAAGAGCTGGAGCAAAACCCCCGCCCCAATCCGCGGGCAAATAATCGGGAATCTGGCCGGGGCAGTTGAGCGCGAAAAAGAAGCTTTGAGCCAGCTTGTCAGCCGCGAAATGGGCAAGACGCTCAAAGAGGCGCGGGGCGATGTGCAGGAAGCAATTGATACCTGCCACTTTTTTCAATCCGAAGGTCGCCGCCTCTACGGACAGACTGTTCCATCTGAAATGCCCAACAAAGAACTGGCTACCTATCGCCGTCCTTTGGGAGTGGTAGGAATGATTACTGCCGGGAATTTTCCGATTGCGGTACCAAGCTGGAAGATTATTCCGGCCCTGCTGACGGGTAACACCATTGTCTGGAAACCTTCGGAGGATTGTCCGGCCTCATCTTATGCTTTTGCTAAACTGATTGAGGAAGCGGGCGTACCTGCCGGAGTGCTGAATGTGGTATTTGGTGGTGGGAAAGGCGCGGCAGGTCAATATCTGGTGGACATCATGGATAAGGGGCTTTTGCACAAGTTTGCCTTTACGGGCAGTACCGCCGTTGGTCGGCAAATCGGCGAAATAGCCGGGCGCAATCTGCTCCACCCAACTCTGGAACTTGGTGGTAAAAACCCCTTAGTTGTGATGGCGGACGCTGACATAGAAAATGCCGTGAGTGGAGCGTTATGGGCAGCTTTTGGTACCGCCGGACAGCGTTGTACCAGTGCCGGGAACATTCTGATTGATGAACCAATTTATGACAGCTTCAAGCAACAATTTCTGGAGGCAGTACGGGCTATCAAAATCGGCGACCCGTTGGCGCATCCGGGGGTTTTATACGGCCCGTTTATCAATGAGCGGTTTATGCAGAACTGGGAACAGCATTATGAGTGGGGTCAGAAAGATGGCGCAACTCTGCTTTATGGACAGGGGCGAATTACCTCGACTAATAAACCGGAAGGTTTTCAGGGCAATCCAGAGGCAGGCTATTTTGGTTGGCCCACTGTCTGGGAAGGGGTAAAACCTGGAATGACCCTGTTTCAGAAGGAAATTTTTGGCCCAACAATTAATCTGGTCAAATTTTCGGGGATTGATCAGGCTCTTGATTATGCCAATCGGGTTGAGTATGGTTTGAGTTCGGCAATTTACACCAATAACCGGGAGTGGGCTTATCAATTCAAGGAAAATATTGAAGCGGGGATGACCAGCATCAACAATTCGACCACCGGGGCAGAGGCTCATATGCCATTCGGCGGGGTTAAAGGCTCTGGTAATGGTACGCGGGAAAGCGGTATCTGGGTGCTGGAAAGCTATACCTACTGGCATGGGGTTAACGAGGATATTAGCGGCAAACTCCAACTGGCCCAGATGGATACCGCGTATGTGGCGGTGAGTGAACCTTTCCGGGTGGAAACCATAGCCTGAAATTAGGCCTGGGGCAATATACGGTATCTACCAATATGGGTATATAGCAGTGGTTTGCGTACCCCCTAAATCAGCCACCTTAGCTATACCGCCATATTTACCCAATTTACTTGGTTGCGAGCTTATTTGAAAACAAATTTAGTACAACCAAAAAAAGAACCCCTGGGTGATAAGCCCAAACTGAGCTTTTTAACTCAGCACTCAGCACTCAACCCTCAGCACTTTATTCTCTTTGGATTGATTTTGCTCTATGTGGCGGTAATATTTGGCTTTCATGTCTATCGTTTTAACCACTATGCATACGGTTTTGACCTGGCTTTTTATCAGCAAGCCACCTGGAACACCCTGCATGGTCGCTTTCTGGAAGTGTCCGCCACCGATTTTAGCAATACAATTTTTGGTACGGATGCCCTCTTAATCCTGGCTTTAATGGCCCCTTTCTATGCATTGTGGCAATCTCCCCTGATGTTGTTGTTAATCGAAACGATAGTGGTGGGTCTGGGAGCTTTACCAGTTTATTTGCTGGCCCGCAAAAGGCTGGGGAATAGCTGGGCTGGATTAGGGTTTGCTCTGGTCTATCTGATGCTGCTTTCAGTGCAAAACAGCAACCTCTACGAGTTACGTGAACGCCCGATGGCAATGAGCTTTTTACTCTTTGCCTTTTATTTTTACGAGGAGCGGCGTTTCAAAACTTTTATTGCCTTTGCAGTGCTGGCATTGTGTTGTCGCCCCGAAAACGGTTTGGTTTTGATTATGCTGGCTCTCTATGGTTTCATCAAGGGGTGGCAACGCGATTCAGGCTGGAGGTTTATACTGGGGCCATTACTCCTGGGGGCAATCTGGTTCGGGGTGGTGGTTTACATAATAATACCAATTGCTTCAACGGGTGGCATAATTGCGCTGGGTGAAAATTTCCCCGGTGGGTCGCCCCAATCCGCCCTGTTTACCGCGATTACGAACCCAGCCAAGGGTTTTCCGGCTCTTTTCCCTGACAGTTCGGTTTTGACGGGTAAATTACTATACATCCCCTGCCTGTTGCTACCGATGTTATTCCTACCACTTGGCAGCCCTAGCGTTTTGCTGATGACCCTGCCGCCCCTGGCCCTGAACCTGCTTTCTACCCGCCCGATACAGTGGGATGCCTGGAGGTATCACTATCAGGGCTCAATTATTCCCTGGCTAATGGCTGGTACAATCTTTACGGTCGAGAAGCTGGCGAAAAACGCGCGGCTAAAAGGATACCTTAAAAACAAAACTTTACCCGCACTGGTAGGGTTGGTGCTGTTGGCGACAATTTCGGTCTGGATTTTTGGCCCAAAAGAGCTGCGCCTCCTGAAAGACGAACCAAGTTGGCAGGATGGCAAGGCTTTGTTAGCGGAGATTCCGGAGGACGCGCCCCTTGCAATCACCAATACCTGGGCTGCTGCTGTGCCGCCGCGTCAGGGCTTGTGGTTTTTCCGCCGCCGGAGTCTCTATTCTATGACTCCCGAAAAAGAAGCCCAATATATCTTCGCCTGGAAGCGGGGCGACGAAAGCCGTGAAACCAAGCTCATTGAAGAAGTGCTAACAGACCCCCGCTGGCAAAAAATTGACCAGCGCGGCGATTATGTGCTTCTGAAAAGGGGATAGGGGTCGGGGGTTAGGTGATGGGAACGGGAAGAAGAAATGCTACAAGGATAGACAGGATAAATAGGATATTTTGAGATTTTTAACCAACAACCAATAACTATTAACTAACAACCATATGCTAAAAACCAAACCAGAATATAACCAATATGATTTAGCCATCGTAGGCGGGGGCATTGTGGGGCTGGCAACCGCCCGCGAGATGCTGTTGCGCCAACCGCGATTAAGAATAATCGTGATGGAAAAAGAAAAGGATATAGTTCAACACCAATCCGGCCACAATAGCGGGGTAATTCACACCGGAATATATTATACCCCCGGCTCACTCAAGGCCAAAGCCTGTGTAGAGGGGCATGGTGAGGCTATAAATTTCTGTCAGGAAAAGGGCATTCCTTTTGAGCTTTGTGGCAAGGTAATAGTCGCGCTGGACGAGAGCGAACTTCCCCGCTTGCTGGATATTTACAATCGCGGCCTGACCAACGGGGTGCAGGGGTTGGAGCTGATTGGCCCGGAACGCTTGCGTGAGCTTGAGCCTTTCGCCATTGGCATAAAAGCGATTTACTCTCCTAACACCGGGATTGTGGATTGGGCAAAGGTGGCGCGGGCTTATGCCGAGGAAGTTATAGCATTCGGCGGGGAAATTGTCACTGATAGTATGGTCTATTCGCTAACCAGTGGTACTCAACGCAGTATGCTCAGTGTGCGGCAACAAAATAAAACCGAATTTGAGATTGAAGCCACTAACATTATCACCTGTGGAGGGTTACAATCGGATTTACTGGCGAACATGAGCGGCGAGAAAAGCGCAGTGCAAATTGTACCTTTCCGGGGTGATTATTACGTTTTACACCCGGAGAAACGCCATATGTGCCGCAGTTTGATATATCCAGTACCCGACCCGCGCTTCCCATTTCTGGGGGTGCATTTTACCAAACGAATGGATGGTGAGGTTTGGGCCGGGCCAAATGCGGTACTGGCATTTGCGCGTGAGGGTTATCGCCGCCGGGATTTTAATCCAATGGATTTGGGAAGGGTTCTGGGTTATGTTGGTTTCTGGAAGATGGCGGGGAAATACTGGCGGATGGGCCTGACCGAGATGTACCGCGATTATCTGAAATCGGCCTATGTCAAAGCCTTGCAACGTTACATGCCCGAAATTAGTGGGGCAGATTTACTGCCGGGGCCAAGTGGCGTTAGGGCACAGGCTATTACTCGTGACGGTAAATTGGTGGATGATTTTCTAATCGTGCATGGTCAAAATGTAATCCATGTTCAGAATGCTCCTTCGCCAGCCGCTACTTCCTCGCTGGTGATTGCTCGAATGATTGCTGACGAAGCCGAACGTAGTTTTCAGGTGAGCCACAAATAAAAAGGACACCGCTGCTCATCGGTGTCCTCTGTCATAGGAGATTTTTGAGAGAAGATTATTGGAGGAATGCATTTACAAGAACTAAAAGGATTAGTTTCTCGGCAAGTCTTCGGTGCTTTTGGCTAATTCCTTAACTTACACTATTATTCTAGCGTCCCTGCTAGTAATTATCTATGCGTTAGGTCACACATCTCAGAGATTTTTAAATGACTAAACCCGAATTTGAAAGATTGGTGCGGGCGGCTATCGGTAAACTGCCTCCCAAGTTCAGACGTGAACTTCGGCAGGGCAATATAGTAATTGTAGTAAAAAGCCGCCCGGGTCGCCAACAAATGTTAGAAATGAAAATGAACCCGGATGAGGAAGACCTTTTTGGCTTATATGAGGGTGTGCCATTACCTCAACGTACCCAGTATTATAATATGGCGGTGCCGGATAAAATCACTATTTTTCAAGAACCGTTAGAAGAAGCCTACCCAAACGAACTGGCACTCCGGGAACAGGTACGCCGTACCGTTTTCCACGAAGTAGCCCATTTCTTTGGCTTTGACGATGATGAACTGGATGCAATGGGGTGGGGGTAAAAAGGTATTCGGGGATAGGGGTCGGGGGTCGGGAAAAGACAAGAAGAAAATTTGTAGGGGTAGACCAATGTGTCTACCCTGAGAATTCTACAATAGGGGGATAGCCGGACATTCCAGATCGAATTTATGAATAACTTCGGCTGGCAGCAGTTTTATTTTCAGGAGGCTGCTTACCGGGCAGATAGCATTAAACTTATCAATTTTTTTGTTAATATCGTCCAGCTTTTGAGTGTGGGCTTTAAGGAAATGCTGGTGGGAAGAATTTAGGCGGTATAAATCGCGGACGAAGTTTTGGGTAGGCCCGTATTTAATATCTTGTAGGCGGCGGCGCAACCAGCGTAAATGTTCCTGTCGGTCAAGACCAGCCCGTTCGATATCGCCTTCGACTTCTTTTTCGAGGTCAATCCAGGGTGGGACATATCCGCCATTTTCGAGAATTTTGAAGGCTAGTCGCCATTCTTCATCAAGGTAAGGATTTTCTTCCTCGATTTTTATGGGCTGACCTTGATTAGCTAAATTATTAAACTTACCGTCCTGTTGGGCGTCACGGATAAGTTTTTCGACATAAATTTCGGTTTTGCCTGGTCCCATAATAATTCACTTTCCTGCCAGGTAAATTTTTGACTCGGTAACGCTAGTTGGCAAAAAAGAGAGCTGCGACTTTGTAATACCGATGCATTAACTATAGCATATTATAACATGTTCATCTGTGATTTTTATTACCAATTGGTTAAAGTTTATCAATTCCTTGAGCTAAATAGCTGTCCCGCAGGTGATGATATTCTTTGGCACTGCTTTCTACCGACTCTTTACTCTTGCCACTTAACTCCTTTTTAACCTGGGCTGGAATACCTGCAGCCAGATGGCCTGCCGGGATGCGTGCCCCTACTGGAACCAGCGAATTAGCCGCGATCATTGCCCCTTCGCCGATAATTGCACTTCCCAGAATAGTTGACCCCATCCCAATTACACAACCCCGCTCAACGATGCAGCCTTCCATCGTGACCGAATGCCCGATAGTGGCGTTAGGGCCGACAGTGGTTGGGAAATCCTCGTCGTTTGTGTGCAGCACCGAATTATCCTGGATGTTTGCTCCCTCGCCCACGATAATCTGGTTATTATCACCCCGCAGCACAACCCCAAACCAGATACTGGCCCCTTTTTCAATTATTACATCTCCAATCAAGACTGCGGTTGGGGCGATAAAAACGCCCTCCGCAACCTGGGGGCGTTTACCGTTATATTCGATTATCATTCTTCTCTCCAAAATGGTTATTAGTTGTTGGTTGTTGGTTAATTAACAAGGATGGACAGGATAAACAGGATGTTAAAAAATGCTGGCTGCTGAGGGCTGAGTTTAAAGAGTATTTGCAAGCGTTATATTCTTGCTCCTTTATTCTTTGTTCTTGCTTCTTTTTTCTGACTCCTGACTCCTGAATTCTGACTCCTGTTAAAGTTGTCCCGCTTTCTCCTTGTGCGGGGTTTTGCTGGCTTCGACGGGCTTGGCTTTGTCACCTAACTTGCGCTCAGTGCCATTGAGTAGCCGCTTAATATTATCGCGATGCATCCATATAACCATTGTGGCGGTGGCAAAGGCAAAACCGAGATAACGAACGTCCATTCCAGTCACATATACCGCCGCCACCAGCGCAATAGGGGTAAAAGCCGAGCCCACCACCGACCCTAAAGAGACATAGCGGGTAAAAAGTATTGTCGGGAAGGTCACCAGAAAAGTTAAAAACCAGCCAAAAGGAGATACCACCAACAACTCCCCAACGCCCACCGCTACTCCCCGCCCGCCCTTAAAATTAATCCAGACCGAGTAGTTGTGACCCAACATACAGGTGATAGCGCAAATCATTACCACCCAGGGTAGCCAGTCGTTAGCGGCATTGGTAAAAAAGAAACTGGGTAACCAGACCGCCAGAGCCCCCTTGAGTCCGTCAATCAAAAAGACTGCCAGGGAAATTTTCCAGCCTAACGTGCGGAGGGAATTGGTTGCGCCAGTTTTACCACTGCCGAACTGCCGAACATCCACCCCTTTTAACCACAAGCCGAGGATAACTCCTGTTGGTATCGAACCCAACAGATAGGCGGTCATTACCAGAAAGGCAAATGCTAACCATTGCATAGGCTATCCTCGCGTTTGAATACAATTGCGGGAGAACATAGCTCCAACAGTTTACTTGTCTTCGTCCCGGCTGCGGAAAATCATTTTTATTGGAGTGCCTTCAAAACCGTAGGCTTCCCTTATCTTGTTTTCCAGGTAACGTTGGTAAGAGAAATGAACTTGTTTGGAGTCGTTAACCGAGAAAATAAAGGTTGGCGGGTTAACATCAGCCTGGGTTACATATAGCACTTTGAGCCATTTCCCGGGTTTAGTAGCGGGGTTATGGTCGGCAACTGCTTCTCGTATCAGTTTGTTCAAAGTCGCGGTAGAAACCCGTTTTAGACGTTCATCCGACACTTGCATTGCGGTATCCAGCACCTTATTAACCCGTTGTCCAAATTTGGCACTGGTAAATACCACTGGCACATAACTCAGGAAGTCCAGTTGCTCGCGGATTTTCAGGGTATATTCGTGCATCGTATGGGTATCTTTTTCCACTTTGTCCCATTTGTTGACGACCAGCACAATCCCTTTACTTTCTTCCAAAGCATATCCGGCAATATGGGCATCCTGCGCGGTAATTCCTTCGCTGGCATCCACCACCAATAACACCACATTTGAGCGGTTAATAGCCCTCAAGGTTCGCATTACGCTCCACTTTTCCACCCCTAAATCAATCCGCCCCGGACGGCGAATACCAGCAGTGTCAATCAAAATCACCTGTTTGTCGCCCACGGTAATTTCGGTATCAATTGCGTCGCGGGTAGTGCCGGGTACGTCCGAGACAATAACCCGTTCCTGGCCTAACAACGAGTTGAGTAGGCGACTTTTACCGACATTCGGGCGACCAATAATGGCAATCTTAACATTGGTATCGTGGGTATCTTCCGGCACGGGCGGCAGGTTAGCAGTAATGGCGTCCAGCAAATCTCCGGTGTTAGTACCGTGATAACTGCTGATGGGAATCGGTTCGCCTACCCCTAATTCATAAAACTCTACTGAATTTTGGCGGCGTTCTTCGCTGTCGGCCCGGTTTGCGGCCACTATCACCGGTTTTTTGGTGCGTCGTAAAATCTCGGCGATTTCCCGGTCAGTGGTGGTAATGCCGGTTTTAGCATCCACCATAAAAATTATTACATCTGCCTCGTCAATAGCCAAATTAGCCTGGGCCTGGGTCTGTTTGGCAATGCCCTCGGCAGCGTCTTCGTCTTTAGGGTGACCGGGTTGGGGGGCTTCAAATTCCAGGCCGCCCGTGTCAATCAGGGTGAAATAACGCCCGTTCCATTCGGCATCCCCATAAAGCCTATCACGGGTAGTGCCCGGCAAATCTTCGACAATTGCCAATTTTTCGCCAATTACTCGATTAAAAAAGGTGGATTTGCCCACATTTGGGCGGCCCACTATTGCTACAAGCGGTTTCGTCATTACTTACTCTTACTATAAAAGGGTGAATTTTTAGCTGAGGCAGTGACCTGAATTGAGCAGTTCGGTTGGGGTTAGCCAGCTTTGGTCACTTTCCTCGATTTACGTCCGTTTTTTCCGGGTAAGGTATAATTATACCAGGGTCGCGCGGTTCATTATCTGATTAGACACTATTAAAGTCAAGTTTGATTGAAAAAGTGCCTTGCCAGCCTGACTTTGTTCCCTTATACTGGCACGGTTTGAGTCTAAAATCAAGTAAACTATCCATAAGGATTAAAGCTATGTCCACCCAGATTGTTAGTGTAGAGTTTGAGCCACTGGATATTCCTCTATTAGAGCCTTTTACAATTGCTATCGGGCGGCTCGACCATGTACGTAACGTGCTGATTACTGTAAAACTTGAAAATGGGGTAATTGGCTATGGTGAGGCTGCCCCGCTTGAACCGATTAACGGCGAGAACCAGGCGACGGTTCTGGCAACCCTGGGGGCTTGTAAAAGTCTGGTTCTTGGGCGAGACGCTCTGGAGTGGCGCAAAATTTCCGCCGAGCTTTACGGAATATTTTCGGCGCAAGGTGCGGCGCGGGCAGGTCTGGAGATGGCGATTCTGGATGCGGCGACCAAAACTATGCGGGTTCCGCTTTATCAATATTTTGGCGGGATGTCTTATTCGGTTGAAACCGACATCAGTATTCCGATTGTCAATCCGGCCCGCGCCCGTGAGCTTGCGGCTGAAATTCAGGCGCGAGGGGTACGTTTCATCAAAATCAAGGTCGAAGGCAAGGTTCAGCCGGATATTGAGCGGGTTTTGGCGGTTAAGCAGGGTGGGCCAGCTCTGGAGATTCAGCTTGACGCAAATCAGGGCTATAATGCCTCGGAAGCGGTGCAGCTTTTGAAAGAATTGGCTCAACGCGGTATAAACGTGCGACTGTTTGAGCAACCTGTTGGGAAACATGATTGGAATGGCATGAGGTTTGTCACCGAGCATGGTCAAGTCCCGGTGGCGGCGGACGAGACGGTTTTTAACGCGGCGGATGCCTTGCGAGTTGCCAGTACAGGCGCGGCGAATGTGGTAAATATTAAACTGATGAAAAGCGGGCTGGCGGAAGGGTTGGATATTGCGGCGGTCTGTCGGGCTGGACATGTACGCCTGATGATTGGCGGCATGATTGAATCGAAACTGGCGATGTGTTGCTCGGCGCATTTCGCGGCTGGGTTGGGTGGCTTCGATTACATAGACCTGGATACCCCCATGCTCTTAGCCGAAGACCCTTTTGAGGGTGGCTGGGAGCAGACTAATGGTGTTTATGATTTGCGGGGCATTACCGCCGGGATTGGCTGCTGGCCCAAAGGCCGCCCCAGTGGTTTTCTGAAGTAGTATAATGAATAATGTGGCAAATTAAAGTAGTTTTGAAGGATTGTGCTATGACCCAAAAGTTGGCTAAAGTTAATATTACCTTTGAGTCCTTGAAGAACTCTCACCTGATTCCTGAGTCAGTGGAATTGAATGTTCCATTTGAGTTCCTGGTTGAAGTTATCAAGGGCATGAACTTAAAGGATAAAAAACGCCTTTCCAAATTGATAGAGGAACAGATTGATCTGGACGAAGATGAGATAGAGCTGCAGAATCCTCGAATTCAAGCCGAGATTCGGGAAGCGCGGGCTGCTTATGAAGCTGGCGATTATATTACGATTGAAGAATATTTGGCTCAAAGAGAGAAAAAAGCTAAATGAGTTATCGAGTTGTTATTCCAAAACCCGTACAGAAGAAGCTAGACGATTTACCATCAAAAACTCGTGAGAAAGTTACTAAAGCCATTGTAGGGCTAAGAGATAATCCGCGTCCAAAGGGCGTAATTAAACTGGTCGGAACTAAAAATGAGTATCGTATAAGGGTAGGAGATTACAGAGTAGTCTATGAAATACAAGATGATACGCTTGTCATCTTCCTGATACGGGTAGGCCCCCGGAAAGATATTTATAATTAAAACTTTTGGGCAAACAAATGAGACGACTAAGAAATTTCAGTAGAACCAGGTTAATAATATTTGCTAGCTATTTTATTTTTGTATTGTTTTGGGGCTTAGGTTGGATACCAATTTCCCTCCTTATATTTGCTATAATAACTTCAATTTGGACAGGGCTATTGGTCGCAATCGAATAGGTGCTATTGTTGAGTTATGAAAATACAAGATAAACCCTTCTGTACCTGAACCGACACTTAGCCTACCTTGATAGAAAATAAACCTCAAGTGAAAAACCCTTCTTTAAACAAAATAGTAGTGGTGCTGTATCAGCCGCAAGACGTGGTAAACGTGGGGAGCATCGTTCGGGTCTTGAGCAACTTTGGGCTGCTCCACCTGCGGCTGGTTGAGCCTGCCGCCTGGGATGCCTATCGGGTAGGTGGGATTGCCCATCACACTGAGCCAATCATCGAGGCGGTGCAACGTTTTCCGACTCTGGAAGAAGCCCTGGCCGATTGTAATTTTGTGCTGGGAACTACCGCCCGACCTCGTGGCACCCGGCGCGAAAGGCTTACCCCACGAGTGGCAGCTTCTGCATTGCTGGCGGCTCAGGCTAAGAGTCCCGAAAATACCTGCGCCATTCTATTCGGGCGGGAGGATGATGGTCTGCCCAACGAAGCTTTGGACTATTGCCACGCTCTGGTAACAATTCCCACCGATGATTTCAACGCCTCGCTAAATCTGGCTCAGGCGGTTCTAGTTATATGCTATGAATTGTGGCTGGCGGCAAACCCCCGAATTGAGGAGGAACAACCGCTGCCCAACGCTGCTACTACCCCCCCTCCTGGCGCGCCCCCAAAATATGGCGATTTGCCCAGCGTGGTTTCAGCTCTGGAAGTAGCCCTGGAAGAAGATGCCCGTCTGGCGAACGGTACCGAGCGTGAACAACTTTTTGAGACCCTGGCCGAATTACTTCGCACTTTATACCCCAGCACTTCCGATGCCCGAATGGTTTATGCGATGGCCCGCCTCCGCGCTATATTCTTACGCTCGGCTCCCCGCAAAGACGAAACTCCTTTACTGACCCATCTTTTCAAACACATAATTCGAAGCCTTAAACCGAGAGGCTAAAAGCTCTGGTTGAGAGTCCGGAGCATTTTTAAGCTATCGCCGAAGCTTGATTCAAATATTGAATCGGCGGCTGAAAAATATTGAAATTAACCAGCATTACTGGTAGGCCACTTTCGTTTGTAACGGCGGCGGCTACACTACCAAGTAAAAGTTGACTTACTCTGCCCCGCCCATGCGAAGCCATTGCAATTAATCCAGCGTCTATCTCCTGGGCATATCGAACAATTTCTTCGGAAGGCTCTCCTACCTTTACAACTTTAATGCTCTTTACTTTTTGATCACTCAAGCGTTTTTGGATCGAATCAAGGTAATTTTCAGTTTTCTGTTTCAAATATTCAAAGGCGTGGGTGCTGATATAGTTGTTACCACGATAAAGGTTGATATCAACCCAATCACCTAACTCCTCAAGCGGAATAGTTGGCTGAATTACCCTCAACAGGTGCAGGGTCGTGTTTAACTGGCAGGCTAATTCTGAAACTGGGTTTAGGATAGCTTCTGCCTCGATAGTACCATCGAGAGTAACCAATAGAGAGCCAACTCCCCTTCCCAAACTTAATGGTTCGGTCGTATTTGTTGTTGAATGTTCACCCAGTTTAAATGATTTGTCTGGTCGCAGGAGAATCAACGGGATAGGGCAATGCTGCAATACCGCCGCCGCCACACTTCCCATTATCAGGGTTGAAAGGCCACCACAACCATGCGTAGTCATCATTAGCAGATCGGCTTTTTCTGCCTCGGATTGGTGGAGGATTTCTTCAACTACATTACCAAAGGCCAGCCGAGTATGCAGCCACTTTTGATCGTGGTCACTAAATTTGTAAAGATTAATCAGGTTATGCCTCACCTTTTCCAGATAAGCGTCAAAACTATCCCCGCTCAAATGGTCAAAGCCGTACTGTTCCTGGGAGTGTCTATCTACAACTTTGAGCAAGGTTAATTCAGCTTTTAGTAGTTGGGCCAACCAGCAGGCTCGCGGCAAAATTTCTTCCGACAAGGGCGAACCATCCAGGGGTACTAAAATCTTTGCAAACATTTAAGGCCTCCTTTCGAGGACATACCAATTGCTTATAAGTTAAGTTTAATCTTCCAAAGTAACAAGTCGGGTATATGCCTGTGAATTTAGGGTAAATAGACTCAAAAGCCGACACTTTTTAAGTTTTAACCTCACTCTTTACCCTCCCTTTTACCGATTTAAACCTGGTTTTTAACCTTAATGCGGTACTTTTAGAGTGGGACGAAAGGTGAGTCCCGCGAGATTGTGTTGCAAAAAGGAGGTATTTACCTATGTCAATGGAAACCTGGAGGCCTTTCAAAGAGGTAGCTACATTCCGTGATATGTTAGATCGCTTCTTTGAGGATCCATTTGAGGGTCGGGGTTTAGAGCGCGTACGACCTGGTGTTTTTGGGCTACCGGTAGACGTGGTTGAGAATGAAAAAGGCTATGAACTCAAAGCCTCAATGCCAGGTTTTAAGCCCGAAGATATTCAGGTTGAAATCAATCAAGAAGTAGTCACAGTTAAGGGTGAAATGAAAGAAGAGGAACACGAAGAGAAACGTGATAACTATGTCTATAAGGAAAGACGCTCTGGTTCTTTCTTCCGCCAGGTTAGACTACCTGCCCCTGTAGATAATTCCAAAGTTGAAGCAACATTGAAGGATGGGATACTCGTCCTGGATTTACCAAAAGCCGCGCACGTTGACACCCACAAAATAACCGTTAAGCCCGTCAAATAGTTAAGGTTGGTCAGGCGATATAATAGTTAAAGATTCGCCTGACCATTACCACTTCCTGAGAATATAGCCCGATAGATGGTAACAGAAAAGTAAAAATATTTACTATTCATATACCTTCGTTTACGCCGCTTTTTACCATATCTGCCTAAACTCAAAGATAGAGATTTATTATTTTCCTGCTACGAACGGCTAAACAACCTTAACAGGCTGAAATCGCCACGCAGAATGGGGGGGATATTAAATGAACCCAGCTAATAAAGATTATCAGCTAGAAGTGCTTGAATTGCTAACCAAATCGGGTGGAACTCTTAAAGCGATAAATATGGCCAAAACCTTTTCCGACCCTGACCATCGGGTTGCCCTGCTCTGTTTGATAGCCAGAGAACTGAAGAAACAGAAAGGGCATAAAAAGGATATATCTCCAATATTGGAAATGGCCCATCAGGAAGCGGAACTTATCGCCAATAAATACCAGCGACTAGTAGTATTAAGAGATTTAGCATTTGAATTTTACGGCAATCAAAACTTCCAGGAAAAATGGGATGAAGTCGAGCAACTTGCCCGTAGTTTTGGTTGTAACGAAGCACAAGCACGCCTACAGTATATGGCTAATGAGGAAATCGGCTAATTACAAAGCCCAGGAGCAGAACCATGAAGCATGTTAAACCTAGTCCAGTAACTTTAGAAGGCAACGAGGCGGCAGTAGGCGTGGCTTACAAATTAGCTGACTTAATTGCTATCTACCCCATAACCCCTTCGACCGCAATGGGGGAACAGGCGGACGGATGGGCGGCGGCGGGTAAACCCAATATATGGGGTACTGTGCCACTAATTATTGAGATGCAGTCTGAAGGCGGGGCGGCAGGGGCAATTCACGGAGCTTTACAAACGGGTGCGCTGGCTACTACCTTCACCGCCTCGCAGGGTTTGCTTTTAATGATACCGAATATGTATAAAATCGCGGGCGAACTGACCAGCGCGGTTTTTCACGTGGCAGCCCGTTCGTTGGCTGCACAAGGACTTTCTATTTTTGGCGATCATTCGGACGTGATGGCGACTCGGGCTACTGGTTTTGCAATGTTGGCATCCAACTCGGTGCAAGAAGCGCAGGATATGGCCCTGATAGCCCACGCCGCTACTCTGGAAGCGCGGGTTCCCTTCCTCCACTTTTTCGATGGTTTTCGCACCTCCCACGAAATTAGCAAAATTGTGCCACTGGATGATTCGGTTTTGCGAGAAATGATTGATGATAACCTGGTACGCTCTCATCGCCAACGCGGTCTATCGCCTGACCACCCCTTTATTCGTGGTACCGCCCAGAACCCTGACGTTTATTTTCAAGCCCGCGAAAGCGTAAATCCCTATTACATGATTTGCCCTAATATTGTGCAAAAAGCAATGAATAAATTAGGCGAGCTAACCGGGCGAAAATATCATCTGTTTGATTATGAAGGTGCGCCCGACGCCGAGCGAGTTATTGTATTAATGGGTTCTGGAGCGGAAACCGCCGGGGAAACCGCCAAAGTTCTGGCAGCTCAGGGCGAAAAGGTAGGTGTGCTAAAAGTTCATTTATACCGTCCTTTCTCCGCCGAACATTTAAGAATGGCTTTACCGCCTACCGTTCGCAAAATTGCCGTCTTGGATCGCACCAAAGAGCCGGGTAGTACCGGCGAGCCGCTTTATCTGGACGTAGTAACCGCCCTGAGTGAACGAAAGGCCAGTTCTATCGCTTTGCCCCAGGTTATTGGCGGGCGTTATGGCCTTTCGTCCAAAGAATTTACCCCGGCAATGGTTAAGGCGATTTTTGAGGAATTATCTAAGGACAACCCTAAACGCCACTTTACAATTGGGATTGATGATGATGTAACCCATCTTAGCCTGAATTATGACCCAACCTATTCAATTGAAAGCAACAAAACAGTTAACTGTATTTTTTGGGGACTTGGTTCGGACGGTACGGTTGGCGCAAACAAGAACTCGATAAAGATTATCGGCGAGGAAACCGACAACTATGCCCAGGGCTATTTCGTTTATGACTCGAAAAAATCCGGCTCAGTTACAATTTCGCACCTGCGTTTTGGGCCTGAACCCATTCGTGCACCTTACCTCGTTACCCAGGCTAATTTTGTGGCCTGTCATAAATTTTCATTCCTGGAACGCTTTGATGTGCTTAAAACTGCCAAAAAGGGTGGCGTTTTCCTGCTAAATACTACTTATAGCCCCACCGAGGTATGGGCACACTTGCCCCAGGAGGTGCAGCACGAGCTTTTGGACAAACACTTGCATTTTTATGTGATTGACGCTCACAAGGTTGCCGAGGAAACGGGGATGGGGGGGCGCATCAATACCATAATGCAAACCTGTTTCTTTGCTATTAGCGGGGTGTTGCCGCGCAAACAGGCCATTACCAAAATCAAGGAAAGTATTAAGAAATCCTATTCCAAACGGGGTGAGGCCGTTGTTCAGCAAAATTATCAGGCGGTAGACGAAACACTCGTAAATCTGCACGAAGTAAAACTACCCCAGGATAGCCTGATTTCAGAGCTTCATCTCCAGGCCGCTGTATCGGCGGATGCGCCAAGCTTCGTACAAAATACTCTCGGTAAAATGATTGCGTTAGAAGGGGACACTCTACCAGTTAGTGCAATGCCGGTAGATGGCACCTATCCTTCCGGCACTACCCGTTGGGAAAAACGCCGAATTGCCCAGGAGATTCCCGCCTGGGAAACCGATTTGTGTATCCAGTGTGGCAAGTGTGTAATGGTTTGCCCTCACGCCGCCATCCGCCAGAAAGTTTATCAAACCACGTTATTAGAAGAGGCTCCTGAAGGTTTTCTAAGTACCGAAGCCCGGTTTAAGGAGTTTCCAGGTCAGAAATATTCGCTACAGGTTTCACCGGACGATTGTACTGGCTGTCGCCTATGCGTTGAAATTTGTCCAGCCAAAGACAAGCATGTGCCTGACCATAAAGCATTAAATATGGTTGAGCCTGAGCCAATAAGACAACGCGAAAATAATAATTGGAACTTTTTCCTGTCCTTGCCAGAGGTTGACCGTACCCTGATTAGTCCGCGCACAATCAAAAACTCACAGTTACTACTACCTATGTTCGAGTTTTCAGGCGCGTGTGCAGGCTGTGGCGAAACCCCTTACCTAAAGCTTATATCCCAACTGTTTGGTGATCATGCTCTGATTGCTAACGCTACCGGGTGTTCCTCGATATTCGGCGGCAACCTGCCCACTACCCCCTGGTCGGTAAACCAGGAAGGGCGCGGGCCGGCCTGGTCTAACTCTTTGTTTGAGGATAACGCCGAGTTTGGCCTGGGTATGCGCCTTACTCTGGATAAGCAAATAGAATATATCCACGAGTTGCTGAACCGCTACGGTGAAATGCTTGGAAGCGAATTGGTCGAGGGTCTATTAGAGGCTAACCAATCAAGCGAAGCTGGGATAAAAGCCCAAAGGGAGCGGGTAGTGCTGCTTAAAGCACGCCTACAGTCAATCCTGGCGGATAAACATGCTGCTAACGGTGGAGAGTCGTCACTTCAAATGCTCTTGAGTTTGGCTGATGTGCTGGTCAAAAAGAGCGTCTGGATTGTCGGCGGCGATGGTTGGGCCTATGACATCGGCTATGGTGGACTTGACCATGTTCTCAACTCAGGGCGGAATGTAAATGTGCTGGTTCTGGATACCGAGGTTTACTCCAATACTGGTGGTCAGGCCTCTAAATCTACTCCACGCGGGGCAATTGCCAAATTCGCCGCGAAAGGTAAAACCAGTGCCAAAAAGGATTTGGGTTTACTGGCAATGTCCTACGGAAACATCTACGTAGCGCGGATAGCAATGGGCGCGAATGACCAGCAGACTCTTAATGCCCTGCTTGAAGCGGAGGCTTATCCCGGCCCTTCGCTGGTAATAGCTTACGCTCACTGCATTGCGCACGGTATTGATATGAGCAAAGGGTTGGACGAACAAAAGAGGGCGGTACAATCCGGCTACTGGCCGCTTTACCGATTTAACCCAACGTTAGGCCACGAGGGGAAAAACCCCCTGACCCTTGATGCCAAAGACCCCAGCATGCCATTAGAGGAGTTCGTCCATAACGAAACCCGTTATCAGGCTTTGGATCATCACGCCGGAGAGCCAGAAAATGAAATGCTAACGGCGGCCCAGGACGATGTGAGCCAACACTGGCTATTGTATCGCCACCTTAATCAGATGCTTGAGCCGGAAAAAGAGCCAAAAGAGTAGTTGTTATAAGCTAATGCTGTTGGTAAGAATGTTCTTTAACTTTACATAACACATAGTATAAGTGAAGTAATTTTGCAAGCCCCTTCAGGAAATCAGCTTTCTTGAAGGGGCTTCTGCATGCCTTGCCCTATTTTACTGTCAGCTAGTTTTGTTTTGAGACAAGATAAAAAATCTGAAATTGAAATAAAGAGCTGGTTTATCAGGCCAGCTCTGTTTCTTAGAGGATTAAGCGATATAAAGAGGAACAAATTGAGGCTGAGGTTAATTTTCACTTAGGATGGCTAATTGTATATACAATTAACGTGATTCAATTTTTTCGCGCTTCAAATATGCCATCTTCTGGTTAATTGGTGGATGTACCACCATCACCGGTAAATGACTCTCGCGCAATACTTCTTCCGCCAGAGTACCTGCTGTCAGGCGGTGGACGTTACTACTACCAAAAGAAGGCATAACCAGAATTGAAGCGTTTACTAATTTACTAAAGTTGATTATTTCCGAAATCTGATTGCCGACCAGTACCGCGTTGTAACACGATACTCCCTGGTTTTGAATTTGTAACTGTATTTTCTCCAGGTAATCACTCGCAATTTTATAATCTCCGAGGGTTTCTTTTATACTACTGGAACGATACTGGAACTGCGGGTCAGAAATTTCTGGAGAAACCACCTCTAGCAGTTGAATCGCTCCCCCAATTTGTTGGGCGAAAGCTATTGCCGGGGCTATCAGGATTTCCTCATCCGGGTTACCGTCAAGGGTAACTACCACTGAATGTTTTGCTTCTACCGCATTCACCGCTGAATAGTGACCCATAATTTCCGCCAAAGTGCTGTACTTATCAATTTCTTGAGGCTTAATCAGGATTAGCGGAATATCCGAATGTTGTAAAACATGGGACGCGACACTACCGAGGGTAAAGCGTTGCTCAAATGACATACCATGGGTGGTCATTAAGATTAAATTGGCTTTTTTTGCGGTGGCTATCTCGAGAATTTGCTCCCTGGGATCACCATAAGCCACGGTTATTTGAACTTTCTCATGTTCATTTAAGGTAGTATTGGTTAGAAACCGCCGTACCCCGTCCAGATAAAACTCCGCACTCCTGATTACTTCCTGTTCGTGGGCCTGATGGTCACTAATGTTGGCGGGAACTTTCACCACCCGCGCCAATAATAAGGAGGCTTTTAGTAAGTTAGCCAGTTCCACCGCAAGTGGTAAAGCTTTTTCGGCCAGAGGCGAGCCATCGAGCGGTACTAAAATTTTGTTATACATTGTTCACCTGTTGCTTTACACAATTTATCCAATATATCAACCAATGGTATTTTAAATAAATCGAGTAAATTGCGAGGTGTAAAGGGGTATACAATTGGTGTACAACCGGGCACTAGCTTGATTAGGGTATTCAGGTGATCAATTTTGCGGTTGAATAGGTTCTAAAAAGCTCTTGTTGCGTGGAATTTTACAAAACGCTTATACATATTCCAAATAGCGGCTAGTAACAAGTTGTAATACTTCGTCGCTAGGAGTATCCCAAATAATTCGATTAAAAATTTCGACTTCGACTGGCCCTTGATAGCCCGGCCTTTCAACCGACTCTCGAAACTTACTTAACTCGATTACCCCAGGGGGCGGGCGAAGGGGTGCTAGTCGCCCGCCGAGATTATGTTATAGGGTTTTGGTGGCCCTGACACACTTTAGTTTGTCGCTTCCAGTCTAGACCTGGAAGAAATAATTAAATATCTTTCCTTCTTTTGTTGCGGCTAAATATCAGTAGGCCGCTTGTGAAAATAGCCACCAATATCAAGCCAAACGTTATATAAAGCGGCCAACTTTCCCCCCCTGGCGTAGTACCACCCACCCCGGAATTCGGTAAGCCCGGGGAATTCGTGGTGAGCAAAGTCTGGCCTTTGGGAAGTAGGACTGATACGAACGCCCGTACATTACCAGTGGTTGCGTTTCGGACCTGGCCAAATTCTCCGGCGGTCACCTCCAGCGTTTTGGTGGTCTTGATGGGATTTTCCTTGCCGTTTACTACATAGCTCAGGTCACCGTCAATAGCGGTTACGACCGTTTGACCTCCAAAGGCCTGGACGGGTGTCTGGGCTCCCGGCCCGAAATCCATTACGAAGACCGCTACTTCATAATCCCCGCTAATTGGTTTTCCATCCACTCGATTCTGCCAGAAAAATGTAATCGGGACCTTGGGGGTTGGTTCGCCTGCTTCCGCGGCGGAGTAAGGCACACCTTTTGGTAAAACAATCGAAACCATTGCAAAGTTGGGTTCAGTCTGGTCATTACGGGCCAGTCCCAGTATACCGGGGTTCTCAATGAAGGTCTCGCCCACTTTGAAGGTAGTGACCTTGCTGGTATTGTCCACAAAGGTTACAACGCCTCCCAGGACGGTGCCGAGCAGTAGACCGGGATGGTGATGGACCGGTGAAGTGCCGCCGACGGGGGCTGAAGTCCAAATAGTGGCAATCTCGAAGGGGGTGGGCGGCGGCAGACCTGCCGTTTTGAAGAGGTAACGGGTAACGGGCTCAGGCGGGTTGTCGGCCCTGACTTCGAGAAAGGGCTGGAGGAGCAGGGTTAATAACATCACAAAAGTTAAAACCAGGCGTCGAAGCTTCATAGATTAACCTCCTTGAATAAAGAAATCGAACAGGCTCAATGTTGAAGTGCGAGTACCATATAATTAATACTCCTGAGATAGTTATCAGAAATTGCCTGGTAGAAGTTGTGCTCAGGCTAAAGGTTGGAACTATTAGAAGTCTGAATCATTTTCTGCTACTACTACTTTCTTCTCCTAAAATTCAAGCTAAAGAAATGTTGTTATAACAGGGAACTGACGATTCTGGAGAAATTAATGATATAATTAATAATATATTCAATAAAGCAGATGAGAAGGTGTCTACAGTACGGGTTATTACCCCTTAATTATAAAATTGTAAATAATTTCTAATTTGCCTTGAGGTGCCGGATGGGTAAGATTATTGCTTATCGGCGGGAGAATCGGCCTCTGCCACAGGACCTCTTATTGATGTATCGTCAGCGCGGTGGTTTTACCCAAAACCGGTTAGCCGCTTTGCTTGGCTTGAAAAGTGACCGAATGCTCCAAAAGTGGGAGGGCGGTTCCAGCCTGCCCCCCGCTCCCCGCCTTAAGAACTTAATCCAGTTTTATTTGCAATGGGAGGTTTTTGTCGTTGGCAAGGAATACCAGGAAGCTTCTCGGCTCTGGAATTGTGTTAAGGAGATGCACGACCAGAATAGCTCATCTCTGGAATACTACCCAATTTTTGATGAGGGTTGGTTTGAACAACTACTCAATCGCTCTCATTTGTCGAGCAATGCTATTGGAACTACCCACTCAATCCCCGAATCTGTCCCACCAACCCAATTATTCCCAGGTTCGTTATCAGCTAAAAGACTCGAGGTTTCGCACAACCTGCCAATTCAACTAACCAGCTTTATCGGGCGAGAGAGGGAAATTAGTGAGATAAAAGAGCGTCTTACCCAACATCGCCTGTTAACCCTTATCGGGGCAGGTGGGGTGGGTAAATCTCGCCTGTCTTTACAGGTAGCGACAGAATTGCTGGAAGATTTCGAGGCGGGGGTCTGGCTGGTAGAACTAGCAGCCCTATCCGACCACAACCTGATTCCCAAAACGCTTGCAACGGTGCTAAAGATTACTGAGCAACCGGGCCACCCTCTGCTTGAAACTATCAGCAATAACGTTGGCCCAAAGCAATTGCTTTTGGTGCTGGATAACTGTGAACACCTGGTTGAAGCGGTGGCTCAACTTTCCGAAACTTTGCTAAGGGCTTGCCCGAACCTACGAATTCTGGCTAGTAGTCGGGAGAGTCTGGATGTGGCCGGGGAAACCACTTACCGCGTCCCTTCGCTCTCATTACCCGACCTAAATTCGCCTCCCAATATTGAAAGCCTGCGACTGTTTGAAGCAACCCGTCTATTTATCGAGCGCGCCAAAGCCAATCGCCCTGATTTCACCTTTACCAACCAGAACGCCCTGGCGTTGACCCAGATTTGCATTACCCTGGATGGCATACCATTGGCGATTGAACTGGCGGCAGCCCGCGTTAAAACCCTTTCACTGGAGCAAATCGCCCTCCGTTTAACCGACCGCTTTCAACTTCTTACCACTGGCAACCGCACGGCTCTAACCCGCCATCAGACCCTTCGCGCTCTGATTGATTGGAGTTACAATTTGCTTTCGGAATCAGAACAAAGCTTGTGGCAGAGGTTGACGGTTTTCGTAGGTGGTTGGGATCTGGAGAATGCCGAAAAGGTCTGCGGTGGGGATGGGGTAAGGGTGGAAGAGATTTTGGATTTATTAAACCAACTGGTTAACAAATCGCTGGTAATAGTCGAGGAGAAAGAGGCAATTGTTCGTTTCCGATTCCTGGAAACCATTCGCCAGTACGGCTTGGAAAAACTGACTGAAAACGGCGGGTTGGAGGCACTGCAAAAGAAGCACGCCGAATATTACGCGGAATGGATTAAACAGCTTGGGCCAAAATTAAAAGGGGCTGAACAACATCAAGCTGAAATCCTGGTTGATCGGGATTATCCGAATGTTCTAGCCGCCATCAAATGGGCGATTGCTAACCAAAACAGCCGTATAGCTTTAGCAATAGAAGCCGAGTTGGGATTTTATGTCTATACCAGAGGTTTTTATACTCAGCAACGACAACTTCTGACTGAAATACTGGCCTTACCCGTACCTGACGTTTTTGAGCAATTGCGAAACCGAGCAGATTGTTTAATGATGCTGGGAAATTTAAGCGGGCGGCAGGGCGACAATTCTAGCCCAAACAAACTATTCCCGGAAGCGTTAGCTACCTTCCGGGCAATCGGGGATAAAGAGGGCACAGCCGTTGTTCTGGGGTTTTTGGCACTGGCAGCAACAAATCAAGCTGAACATGAGCGGGTCCCGGAATATGTGAAAGAGGCTCTGGAAATATACCGGGAATTAAATGATCCGGTTAATGCCAGTGACACCATGTTTTTATGGAACGTCCTGGGTATGAGTGAAATCCAGCAGGGTCAGTATGCATTAGCCAGGCAACACCTGGAAGAAGCCCTGGCCTATAAGGAAATAGTTGGTAATAAACATCGCCGTTACAGAATTACCCTATATCACTTGACAATTGCTCTCGTGGCTCAGGGTGAATATGCGCTAGCTCAGGGTTATTTAACCGAACTTTTGTCAGGGGTTCGGGAAGAACTGCACCATAACAGTGATATAGGGGACCTTTTGGCGCTGGCTACCTTCTTCGCCAGCGGGTTGGCGGAAAGCACCACTTCTTTAGCAAAAAGCCAAGCTTATTTAAAGCGGGCGGCCCACCTGGCAGGTGCTACCGATGTTTTGATTGCCAGTCTTGGAATTAAAATGTCGTTACCGGAGCGGGATTTTTATAATAGAGCTCATACAACTATCCAAACTGAACTAGGGGAGGTAACCTTCAAGGCGGCTTATGCCGAAGGGCAGGCTTTATCACCCTCCGAGGCGGTAGATTATGCCCTGACAACCGAAGAAACCCAGATTGTGGAAACTGCGCCTGCTGCTATATCCAACCCTGTTTGCGAAAATCCTGACAAATTGACTACCCGCGAACTAGAAGTATTGCGGCTAGTAGCGGAAGGACTAACCGACCCCCAAATTGCCGAGAAACTTACTCTCAGCCCCCGCACTGTTAACGCCCACCTGCGGACTATCTTCGGCAAACTTGGATTAGCCACTCGTAGTGCCGCCACCCGCTATGCCATTGAGAATAAGCTGGCATAGGTAATATTACCTAATCCCTCACATTCAACCCCAGCCATTAGGTTACTTTGTATTAAAGATGCACCTTCCTATTCTGTTTCTCAGGGGTTTTTAGAACACTTGATTGTATTTAGGTTTGGGTATAATGGCTACAGGAAAGATTATTTTACGTTTGTAAGTTTTATAAGAAGGATTATTTTATAGAATTCTTGGAAAAGGGGATCAGGCGGGCGGCGTTGTTGTTAATGGTCAAGATTCGCTGGGGAATGATGAGTGGAAATCGACAATCACCAAAAAAGAATTGCTTATACGAGGGCTGAAACGCTTATCAGCAGAAAGGCTCAATTTATTGTTATTCCCACAATCCGGCCAATTACAAGACGGGTGGCGCCAATCGGCAATCAGAGCGACCGGAGGCACGGGTTATAAAGTTCTGCACTTGCCAGAATGCCTAGTTGCTCGTGGCCTCCGGTCGCCCACTCCTTCCCGTTTGCAAGTAACGTCATTGTATGAAAACTACGGGCGGTGTTCAGTCTGCCTATAAGGCTCCAGGCACCCGTAGCTGGCTCATATCCATTCCGCGCTAAATTTACCAGATGACCGGAACTTCCACCAGCCAAAACCGGTAAACTGAGATAGTAATCCCCAGAGGCAAGGAGTTGAGAATTACCTCCTTGCCGTTGGTTTCGGGCAGCTATTTCGCGTTTGCCGCGTTCATCTTAGCGCAAGCCTCCTTTACCGATGCCACTGCATAAGTTCCCAATTCGGTAACGTTGGAATAAGTAGCCCCGAAAGGACCTCAAAAATTATCCATATAACTCAACCAGGCTCAAACCTTCCAAATGTATTAGTTCGGATGCCCAAGGTAGCCACCACAGGCGAAAGTTAGCCTTTATTTTTCAAGTTTCTTCCACTCCTGGGCAGCTTTAATAACGGTTGCAGTCAATTGTGGTAGGGGGCTAGTCTGCCCAGCACCCCAGTTTTGTTCCCAAACAAGAGTTGGCAGGGCGGTCTGGGCCGCGCTTTCCGCCTTCCCTAACTCTGTTTGCTGTCTGCCGGATAAAGGTGCGCCAATCTCGCTTCGTAAAGCTGCGGCAGCCCCAACTAAACGCGCTACCCATTCCCATTGTGACAGTTCCGGGGCGGCGGCCATTTCCGCCAGACTTTCCAGATTTTCCGCCAGATTAAATTTGTCGCCTACCTCCAACAGGAGTTTTAGACTATTGCCCAGGTATTGGGTCGCCTGCTCAAATTGGTGGCACTGACGCAGCAATTTACCAAGATTTAACATAGCAATGGCAATATTATGAGTATCCCCCAGCGTCTGTAATAGGGCCAAACTTTCCTCATAATATAGTTGGGCTTGCTCAAAATCGCCCTGCGCCTGTAGCAATTCGCCCAGATTATTAAGGGTAGCTGCCAACCCACGCGGTTCGCCCAGGCTGCGCTTTAATTCCAACCCTTCCTGATAAATCTCGTAAGCGCGGGCTAAATCTCCCTGCTTAAAGGCCATTGTGCCGAGATTGTTTAGGGCCAGGGAAATATTGCGCTTGTCACCCAACTCGCGCCATACCGCCAGTGCTTCTTGCAAAAGTCGCCCTGCCTCTGCTGAGTCCCCCTGTCGTCCGGCTAATAAGGCTGCATTATTTAGCAGACGCGCGCGGAGAGTGGGGTCGGCGTTCTGGTTTTTGTCCAGAATAAGCTTAATCCATTTACGCCCCTCGCCCAGATGCCCCCGCATATTCCAGAAAACCGCCAGAACTACTCCCATACGAAGGGCTTTGCTGCTCCGTTCGGTTTCCGCCTTATCTACCACTAGTGCCCATTCCAAGGCAATTCTCAGGTTAGGATGGTTTTGCTCCAGACGGTTAAGCCAGTCTGACTGGCGCTCAGTTTGCAATTCTTGCTGGGCTTTCTCCAGCAGTGCCAGATAATAATCGCAGTGGCGTTGCCGAATAGTTGCCTCTTCCCCACTTTTTGCCAGTTTTTCCAGCCCATACTCGCGGATGGTTTCAAGCATAGCAAAACCAGGCTCGGCTTCATCCTCTGTGTCCGGCGTTTTTCTCATCAACAAGAGGCTGTGGTCTACCAGCGCAGTTATCCGCTCTAAAATATTGGTGCTATCTGTTGGGGCCAAATCCTCACAAATTACCTCCACTGCTGCAAGGCTACAACCGCCCGAAAATACAGCCAGCCGATTAAATAAAAGCTGTAAATCTGGCTTCAACAGGGTATAACTCCACTCTAGAGTATTGCGCAGGGTTTGCTGGCGTTTGGACAGGTTGCTGGCACCCCCAGTTAAAAGTTTGAGGCGGGAGCCGGAGGATTCTTCTAGCTGCATCAGCAAAGCCTGTGGTGAGAAAAGCTTTAGTCGCGAACTTGCCAATTCCAACGCCAACGGTAATCCTTCCAGACGGGTACAAATTCCGATTATTGCGCTAGCATTTCCCACCGAGAGGATAAAATCCGACTTCACCAGCCGCGCACGTTCTACAAACAATTGCACCGATTCTATATCTGCCAGTCGCCGAATATCGGATTCGTGGGCTGGGGGTTGGGGGTACCTGTAACGGCAGGAGGTTAAACTCTTGCTCACCATATAAACGCAACACTAGCCGGCTTGTTACCAGAACCTTTAGCCCTGAGGCAGCCTCCAACAGGGCTGCAACTTGCGAGGCCGCAGTTATAATTTGTTCAAAATTATCCAACACCAAAAGTATTTGCCGCTCCCGTAGGAATTCCTGCAAGTGTTCCAACAGGTTACTACTCTCCTTTACTCCCAGTACCCCGGCGATATTTTCCAACACCAGTGCTGGATCGTGGGTAGCGGCGAGTTCTATAAAGTAGACTCCATGCGCGAAATCCCCCAACAGTAGCAAGGCAACCTGTAATCCTAACCGGGTTTTTCCGGTACCTCCCGCTCCGGTTAGTGTTACCAATCGGGTTTTCTCCTGCCTCAGTAGTTGGGATAGCCTTTCTAGTTCCTGTTTTCGGCCTATTAGGAGAGTACCAGGAATGGGCAAGTTATTGGGGTGCGTAAGGTGTAGCGGGGGAGGGTTAGTAGTGGCAAGGGTAACAGGTGCGGCGGGTCGTAGGTTTTCAAACCAGTTTTCGTCAAAAATTGGGTAAGTCTGGTAATTTTCGCTGCGACTGTCGAAAGTATCCTGAACAATGCCCCATAGTTCGCGCACTTCTTGATATTCTTTACCTGAAGTGAAGACACCAAGCGAATAATAAATTCCAATCAGTTTTTTAAGCCGATTTGCTATTGGAAGCTGATAACCGTTTTCCCACAGTTGCAGCATTTTACTACTCTTAAATTCCAATTGATTAGCCAATACTACCTGGGTTAGCCCGGATCGTTTCCGATACATCACCAGAAGTTCGTGGGGTAAAGGTTTTTCCTGACGGCGATATTGGATTAAATTGCTCACTGTAGATGTTGACCTCGAATAAATCAAATAGATTTACACAGAGAATTTCTAAACTGGTAATAGAACCAGTAATGACCGGAAATAGCTCGGTATAGTCAGTAGTTATAATACTTTTGGGGATACTTTAGCTTTTGTATAAGGCTAAAGTCTGGTTATTTTACCATACCCTCATATTTATTTATGCTGCCTATTTCCTTAATATTAAATTAACGTAGCCAAACGAAAGGAATCTTTTATGTTAAAAAATACAATCCGAAAATTTCTGGTTCTGTTGGCCTTAGTATTTACCAGCGGGCTTTTATTAGCTGCCTGTGGTGATGATACCAACAACACTACAAATACCACTACCCGTAATCCCGTAACCACTACCAGTTTAGTTACTACGACCGCTTCGACTACCCCTAAAGCTGCTAATAATCCTACCGCACAGCCCACCGCCAAAGCCGCTACTACTACCGCCGCCGCCACTCAATCCGCTTCAACTTCTACTAAAGTGGATTACGAAAAAATACTTGAAGCAACTATTAAAGCTAAATCTTATCGTTCGGTGGCTACGGTAGTGGGTAAAGATACTACAATAACTACCAAGTATGTGGCTCCTGACCGGATTTCTACAATTTTAACTTTTAGTTCGACTAAATCATATATCATCTACATTGGGGATGTTACTTATAGAAGTACCGATGGCACTAAATGGAAGAAAAGCACCAGTAAGGGTAGCAGTATTCCAGACCTATTTCAGTCCCAAAAACTTCCCCCTGAGACCAAATACACTTCCCTGCCTGACGAAACCCTAAACGGCAAAGCAGTGGGGGTTTTTAGCTACGAGGTTACTAATAGTAGCGACCCACTCTACGCTGGTGTTCCTTCTATCAAAGCTACTGTTTGGTACGACAAGCAAAACCTGTGGATATTAAAACAATCTGGTAAAAGCGATGCAGGCGACACCGAGGTCATTTATAGCGATTACAACAGCCCCGCCAACAAAATTGAGGCACCGAATTAACCGAAAATGGCTGCTGAAATTCAAGTTTTTTGTAGTTTTTCTATTAACATCTTGTGGTAACCCTTGTTATTTCGTTGGTTTATTGATCAAAGCTCCAAGTGACAGGAAAATAAAAATGAAGTTTCGGAAATTTATGCCCGTTCTTATTCTGGTCTTTATGCTTGCCGCCTGTGGTTCAGATGCAACCCTTCCCGTTACCCCTACTGTCTCATCCCAAACTACTACCGATACCACCACCACCAATCCCAGAACCACTGTCGCCACTATCGCCAGCACAAGCGTTGCTATTAGTGCTGCTAGTACCACCACTGCCGGAACTGTTCCCGCCAATAACGTTACTCCCGCTTCAAATCACCCTCGCCTGTGGGTAAAGGGGAGCGATTTACCGCGCCTGCGTTCCTGGGCGGTGGATAGCAACCCGGTTTATAAGAGTGGGATATTGGTGCTGGCAAATCGAGCTAAGGCCGAAATGGACAATGGTACAGTGCCGAAAGGTGATGAAGGTACTAACACCTATGTAGATTATCCTACCGAAACTTATGCCGAGCTTTTTGCTTTTATGTCACTGATAAGCAATGACCAGGCTACCCGCGACGATTACGCCAAACGCGCCAGAACCCTATTAATGTTTGTAATTAATCAGGCTGAACAGGGTGTAGCCGAGGGTAAACCCTTTCGCGACCAGGAATTTTCCACTAATGACCGCTCCCGCTGGCATGGCGAGGCTTTTTCCCTTACAGTAGATTGGATATATTCCTACTTAACCCCTAAAGATAAAGAAAGTATCCTGAAAGTGTTCTTGCGCTGGTCTGAGGAAAATCTAAATGCCCAGATTACTGGTCACGACCACCCCGAACCGATTGGTAAGGTTAACGACCCGGAATTGGTGAAGGATACTCGCGAAATACGCTGGTCGGCTAATAATTACTGGACAGCCCATATGCGTAACCTGGGGCAGATGGCGATGGCATTAGACCCGGGAGATGACCCCGACAACAAACTTGGGGCATATCTGGCTAATGCTACTGGGGCATGGCTCTATGTGTTTGACCACTTCCTGCGGAACGAGGGCAAGGGTGGCATGTTGCCCGAAGGTTTTGAATACAGCCCCCAGACCACAGCCTATGCTATACAATTTCTTTTGGCTTTGCATACTGCCGGACAGGATAACCCGGCCAAATGGGGGCCACAGGTATCTTTGAACGGCAACCCCTTCTGGAGCGATTTTGTACAGGGCTATCTTCATTCGTTAGGCTCTAACACAGTAATGAACCCCGACTTAGGTCCAGTTTATCAGCCCGCCTGGTATGGCGATGGCTTGAAATACTGGTCTCCCGACTTTATACAGGCTTTTGCCCCCTTAGCTCTATACTATGGTGTTACTGGAAATAAGGCGGCCCAAGCCGACCTTCGTTGGATACAGACCAACCTGGCTCCTGGCGGTGCTGATTATTTGCTCAAACGCATTACCAACACTACCTTCTATCAGGATGCGATACTTTATTTTATGTTGTTTGACCCCTCTGCTCCCGCTCCTGCCGACCCGCGCCCCAAACTGAAACTGAGCTTTTTCGCGCCAGGGATGGGTCGGGTACTTTCCCGCACCAGTTGGGATAAAAATGCTTCGTGGTTTACCTATAAATTAAGCTGGAACAGTGTTGACCATCAGAACGGCGATGGCAACCAGTTTGAGTTTTATCGCAAAGGTGAGTGGCTGACCAAAGAACGTTCCGGCTATGACCTGGATTACGGTTCGAGCGATAATCATAATACGCTTACACTCCAGAACACCGCCCCGGAACATAATGAGGCCGGGGCCTTCCGTAATGTCAACTGGCTATTAGGCTCGCAGTGGGCCCACGTGTCCAACGGCAATCCGCAGTTGGTGGCTTACAGTCCCGCCCCAAACTATGAATATGTACTGGGTGACGCTACCCCGCTTTATAATTCCGAAAGCGAGGGGCCAGTTTCGATATTACATGCCAGTCGCTCCATTCTCTGGATCAAACCCGACTATATCTTTGTCTACGACCGGGCGGAGTCTAAAAATAGCGGTACTTTCAAGCGGTTTTGGTTGAACTTACCGGCAGTGGCAAGCGTTACGGGCAACCAAACTAGCATGACCACCGCCTCTGGTCAGAAGCTATTTATTACCACCTTATTACCTTCTAATGCTTCAGTTACGATTGAGGCTGCCTCCACCCCCCCCCAGGCAGGCGACGTAGCAGAAATGGACTCTATAACGCATAAACTAAAAGTAGAAGCACCGGGCGGCCCGACTAGTGTCCGTTTCCTGAACGTATTGCAGGGAGCAGATGCTGGAGCAAACGCCGACAATGTCACGCTCATTCAAAGCAGTGGGGGTACGTCCTACGCGGGGGCGGTGGTGAAGAATGTGGCTGCCCTGTTCCCGGTGGATATTACCACCTCCTTTGTTACGGTAATCTATACTGTCCCTGCTAGCGTTACCGAACAGTATGTTACCGGATTAAAACCTAACACAGGCTATAACGTAGCTATACAAAAAAAGGGCAATGATAGTCAGGTAACTATTACTCTCGGGGGCCCTAGCCAAACCGATGTGGGCGGGGTATTAGTGCTAAAATAAAATGGTGGACTTTTCGCATAACCCCCTAAACAGTGCATTATATGATTTAGGGTAACTCTATTCAGAATTCAGGTAGCAGCAAATACTATGTAGCTCTGGTTGGGTGGCGCAGATGTCGTCTCAAAAAGTATACTTATTGAGACAGTGCAGCTAGGCTGAGGATAGGCAAGTTCTAATTGAAGCCGAGTGCACCGTTTCGGGGGGTTATGCAAAAAAATCCCCCAGGAACGCATAGGTTTGCGAGAATTACGCCCCCTTCCTGAAAATGCTGAGGCCGATTGAAGGTGCCAGAGGAAAGTTACCTTTGTATTTCCCCTATTCTATCTCCTTGCTGGATTTCTTGTGATTTTCTTAACTAGCGACGTATTCTGGTCCGACTCGTATTGGTACCAGAACATCCCTGAAAATTAAGTGAAACCGATCTTTTACGGATAGATTATACGGATAACAATTCATTTCTGCAACTCATAAAATTGAGCTCAAAATAGGGTATTACAATTAGCCTTGTTAAAACCTACCATTGCAGCAGCAAATAAATTACTTATCAGAATAACTATTCTGGCAAGTAATACCAAGTCTTGATAAATAGTGTACAATAGAGGCATGCCAAAAATAACTAAAATAAAAGACTATTTGAACCAGGAGGAATTGCTAAACCGCTATCGGCAAGCCGAGAACCCCGCCGAGCGCAGTCACTGGCAGATCA
>JBBQZS010000049.1:0-47649 GCA_038207495.1 Chloroflexia bacterium | reverse complement strand
AGGCCAAGCAGTGGCAGTTGAAGTTGGTCAAACTTAAGCTTAACTCAAATTGCTAACTTTCGGCTCTATTATTTTTAGTTCTTGTGGGAAGTATGAAAAGCAATTTACTGCTCTTTTGCGCTAAATTTGGGTGCCGCAACCAGTTTTTACTTTCCAGGTAGGACCTTCTGTTTTGTTATCACGAAAGTTTACTCAGACCCCAATAGCTTCTGTATTACTTCACTAATAAGCAAAACTTTGATAACCTTCTTCAGCTAGTTTCGGTTGCTCCACAATTGGATTGAAACGCAACCAAAAGCGGGGACGTTCAGACAAACCCTCCCAGGTAGTACGCGGTATCTGAACCGAGACTTCAGGCCGAAACAGCCATCTCCTACTGTAGCCAATTACTACCATCGGGCGGGGTATGGCAGTGTGGTTGGGCGTACCCCGATGCAAATGGCGTACATCTCGCACCATTACGTCGCCTTTGTGCATCAATATTTGCTCTAGTTTCAGTTCGCCGGTTTCAATTCGGTGTATTCCCTCTTGCTTCGACAGCATATGGCTACCCCGCGCCAATTCCATCGGGCCATTTTCGAGCGTTATATCTACCAGGGGGAAATTTACCGCCAGTTGGTAAGGAGGCGTTTCCTTGCCAGTTTCGGGGAATAGCAACTGAGTGTCGCGGTGTACTTCCTGATATTCCGAACCTGCCAGAGGCGTATCGGTAGCCAACTGACACATCACTCCATCTTTACCCACCAATCGTTCTACAATCCCAAGTAATACATCATTTTCAAAAATAGCTGGGTTGGCAAAAGGCTCTACAAAAGGCAAAGTCACATAGTATCTATTTGACCCCCGATTTAGCTTATGACCTTCACGCTGAATATGTTCTTCTAACAAAGGCTGAAAAGCCGCGTTCCATTTGTCCAGTACCTCCGGGTCGAATAGGCCCGGCACCAGGCAAAAACTATCGTCCAGAACTGCTTGGGCGTAATCGGCAATTTGTTGTTCACTTACTTGCATTTTTTCAATTCCTTCTTTTGGTTGCTTAATGGCAAGCACTATATTTTTGTTACCCTTATCATTTCAAATCCAACCACTGCCTGGTGAGAGTAGAGACCGTACCTGAAAAATTGTCGCTGCTCGTCGAAGGCTTGGCAAAAGCTATCGGCACTTTTCTCGCTTTTGAAATTTAACACCACCTTGTAACGTTGTTGGCGCAGTCAGATTTCAGACCCCAGAGATTCTGGGTTGGTAATAAGTGAGGGAGGAGACTTAAAATAAATGGCTAACCGAGTTTATATCTGGTTGGTTATAACCAAATTTTGCTCTTAATGAGGAATTATTTAATCATCATCAACTTGTGGTCTGAAATCTAACAGAACCGTCTAAAGTGCTAAGGTTAAAACCACTTTTCCAAAAGCTTACACAAACTTAGGGTACGGTGTGTTATAGATTCCATAGGTCTATTTAATTTTAGGGACTGCTTGAGGGTCAGTGGTTGGGCCTTGCACAACGGGCTTACTATCTTTCCAATCCACCTTGTCAAGCCACATCAAGCGGCGGTCAGTTTTAGTACCTGCGCTGGAGATTTCCCAGGCGTGATAATAAATCCAGGTCTGGTCGCCTACTTGCAAAAGAGATTGACCACCCGGCCCTACCACTAACGGTTTTTTGAGAACCGATTTGAGAATAGGGTTGTTGTCAGCTTGCTGGCAGGGCCCTACCGCCGTTTTACAATTCGCATATCCTACCGCATAATCTACCCCGGCGTAATCATTGGCGGAGAAAAACAGATAGTAGTTATTATCATGTTTGAACATTTGGGGAGCTTCAACCACCCGCCCTTCCCAGGGTAGGTCGTTACTTATAAGTTTGACCGGCTGACCTACCACACTAAGACCGTCGGCAGCTAATTCCTGAGCGTACAGATTGGTCGGCATCTGACAACAGTTGCCGTCATTCTTAAAGTACAAATAAAGTTTGTTGTTATCCTGAAAAACATCAGGGTCAATATCGCCCCCTTCGTCCGCCTGACAAACTATTGGCTTATCACTATTATCCTTAAATTTGCCATCTGGCTGGTCGCTAGTCGCCACCCCAATACATTGTTTGTTTGATGCTTTGTCGCGGGCGGTATAATACATCACGAATTTAGAACCAACTTGCATTACGTCGGGAGCCCACACCAACGAGCCACCCAGTTTTGCCCATTTTGGTAGAGCGGGCAGAGCATCCCCCGCTAAAGTCCAGCTTATCATATCTTTTGAAGTAGCAAACTGGATATTTTTACCGTTAGCGTTGGTAGCATAGCCATAAAAAATATCATTTAGCAGAACCACCGTGGGGTCGGCAAAATCGTTAACCAGAACTGGATTTTGAAAATTGCCGGGCGGAATAGTAGCCACGCTGATATCGGTTAGGGTGGCGGCAACACTGGTAGTAGTAACCGCAGACGGAGTAGTAGTTTGAGCGACGGTAGTAGTAAGTTGAACGGTAGTTTGGGCCACGGGGGTGGGTTGTGCGGTAGGGCTATCCCCACAGCTTGTCAGCAGGCTCAACCCTGCCATTAAAATTACCAAATAACTATACCAGCGTACCTTTGATACGGGTTTTCTCATAATTTCCGCCCCTGTTTTCTTTAACCTTTGACACCAGAAGAAGCTACACTTGCCACGATGAAGCGTTGGAGTATCACATAGATAATTAGCACTGGAACGGCCGCCACCACTGCCCCGGCCATCATCAAACCATATTCTGAAGTATAAGAACCTTGCAGGCTGCGTAAGCCAATCGGTAGCGTCTGCAAACTGCGGTCTTGTAAAATCAGCAACGGCCACAAAAAGTCGTTCCAACTCCCTAAAAAGGTGATTACCCCAAGTGTCGCCAGGGCTGGTTTTGCCAGGGGCAGGGCTATACTCCAAAAGGTTTGCAAGCTGTTGGCCCCATCCATATGGGCGGCCTCTTCTAACTCTTTGGGAATACTCTCGAAAAACTGTCGTAAAAAGAAAACCCCAAATACCCCTGCTAGTGCCGGCAAAATTACCCCCAAATAATTATTGCGTAGACCCATAGCATTAATTGTCAGAAAATTTGGTACCAGGAACAAGATACCCGGCAAAAACAAGGTAAACAACAGTATATTAAAGATGATTTTCCGACCTCGAAACTCCATCCGGGCATAAGCGTAGGCTGCCAACGAGTCTACCGCCAGCACTAGAATCGTCACAATCGCGGCAATCAGCACACTATTGGTAAACCAGGTGACAATTGGCGTGGATGGATTGTCCAATAACTTCTGATAATTATCGAAAGTAGGATTGGCAGGCCACCATTGAATATCTTTGGTGAACAACTGATTCTTGGGTTTGATGGAAGTCGCGAACATCCAGAACAGAGGTATCAAAACAATGACCGCCACAAAAGTTAAAACAAGATAAAGAAGGGCCCGTTGCAAAAACAGGCGACTTCGATAGATTGAAACCTCTTTGCGATTGGCGGCAGATTGAGTCGGCGTGGTAGTAGCCATTTGCTCCCCCTTCTATTAATAACTATTATCCTTCTTACGGAAGACGCGGAAGTTCAAATAAGAAATCGCAATCATTATTAACGCCACTACAAAGGACATCGCGGCTGCACTACCCTGATTGTTTCGGTTAAAACCTTCATCGTAAATGCGGAACATTACAGGTTCAGTTCCTCGGGACGGCCCGTTGTTGGTCATAAAAAGCGACTGGCCGAACAGATTAAAGGAGGAAATAATAGTGATGATGACCACGAACACTAACACCGATTGAAGCAATGGCAAGGTAATGCGGAGAAATTTCTGCCGGGTGTTAGCTCCATCAATAGTAGCGGCCTCATAAAGTTGTTCTGGAATATCTTGCAAAGCCGCCAGTAAAATAATCATATTAAAACCCATCGTCCACCACACGGTTGCAACTGTTATAGCAATCCAGGCTGGGGGCAAAGTCGAAAGCCAACGCACTGGCCCGTCCTCGCCGGTGAGGCCCAGCGTTTTGATATAAGAGTTGACCAAACCGCCGTTGCTTTGAAAAATCCAATACCATAACAAAGCTATAACTGAAACCGACAGCACCCAGGGTGCAAAGATAATAGCCCGGAAAAAGTTGCGGCCTGGCAGTTTGGTGTTAAGTAATACCGCCAATAATAGAGGAATTACCACCAGGGCTGGGACACTATAGAGCATAAACAACCCGGTATTGCCCAGAGCGTTCCAAAACAAGTCAAACTCTCGGCTGTTAGGGTTAAAAAGGTTGGTATAATTATCCGCCCCAACAAACTTGTTATTTTCAGGCGCAAGAATGTTATATTGAAAGGTACTATAGATTAACCCGCTAAAAAACGGGTAGCCTACAAATATCAGAAAAAAGAACAAATGGGGTAGGATAAACAGGTAGGGCGTGATGTTGAAACGACGTTTGGTTTTCATGTTTTGTACTGCTACCCCTGGAATTTCGTGCCCCTGGATAGTATTCGCCATTGAAGGACCCTACCTTTCTTAAAAACCCTTTCTGATAGAAATAGATATGCGTCAGGCTGAGAATGTTAGAGCTAGAACTACCTGACGCGCACCTGTAAAATTAGTTAAACTCAAACTTACTTATGACTTGGGAGCATCACCATACTTCGCTTTGTTGGCCGCCAGAGTCTGAGTGCTCTTCTTGGCCGCGTCGTCTAGTGTAGCTTTAATGTCTTTGGCTTTACCCGTCATAATAGCGGTAATAGCATCGCCTAACGGCCCAAAGGCATCACCGATACCAGGCACAGAGGGCGGGAAAATCGGATTTTCAACGGCAACCGCCAGGTCTGCCTGCGGTTGCAGGGACTTAATATCAGCACTATTGCGAACCTTATTGTAAGCCGGAACGTTGCCAGCCTTCGCCCAGGTCAAAGAGTTGTCTACGATGTACTTCATCAACAAGGCTGAACCAGCATCTTTACAGGCATCATTACCCTTTTTGTGAACAGGTAAAGCCAGTGAAGCCATACCCGCCCAGGTTCCGGGCTGAGTACCGATTTGAGGGGCAGCAGTAGCCTTACCACTAAACGATACCGCACTACCAGTTACGTTGGTGGTCTGCCAGATACCGTTCCAAATCATACCCGCGCTGCCAGCCTTGAATGAATTGAGGTCAGCATCAACCTCCAGGGCAGGCTCGGAATATTTCTTTTGAGCGTCCAACATCCACTGCACGGCCTTTACCCCAGCCTCGCTGTTCCAGGTGGCCTGGCTTACGTCGGCATTAAATTCGCTACCACCATATTGATGCAACAGTTGTTGGAAAATCTGTTGAACCGGGAAACCACTGGTGATTTGAAAGCCTTTGTTACCACCTTTGGTTATGGCTGCGGCAACTTTCTGGAAGTCAGCATCATTCTTGGGCGCATCGGTCATACCAGCGGCTTTGAGCAAATCAGCGTTGTAGTACATGGTCATCGGCACCATACTGAGCGGCAGAGTATAACGCTTTCCGGCTACTACCCCATTGTCCCAGGCAATCTTCGGGAAATCGTTAGCGGTAAAGCCTAATTGCTGCACTATCGGGTCAATAGGCCGAATAATGTTATTGAAGGCACTGGTTGCCACCGCGTCCTCGTTGATAATCGCAATATCAGGCAGGGTGTCGGAAGCCGCCGCCGTTGTCAACTGAGTACCATAGTCGGCCTGACTAGTCATCTTGACGTTCACTTTGCCAATATTAGCCTTGTTAAAAGCATCAACAATCTGACCCATAAATGGCCCATCGGGGCCGGTAAAGCCGTTCCAGTATTGCAATTGAACATTGCTGCAATTTGCGGGCAGGGTAACAGCCCCTCCACTAGCGGCGGTTGTTGTTCCTGCTGCAGCCGTAGTGGTGGCAGCACTGGCAGTTGTTGCTCCGGCACTGGTTGTAACGGCGGGAGCTGTGGTAGGGTCGCCACAAGCTGCCAGTAGCATCAAACACAACATACACGCTACAGTAATCAAACTAAAGCGGGCCTTCAACTTACTTAACATCGAGTGTTCCTCCTTTGGAAATTCTCAGTTCTGTTTGGTTGACAAAAAAATGGTAGCTTTAAGAAGCTGGTTAAAGCTTTCATCCAAAAATTATTGTTTATTCAGGCTTTTAACTAGGATGAATTCTGGATTTGCCCGGTGTGGTTTATAGATTTCGATCCAAAGCGCGATAAACAACCCGCAAGACTAAATCCTGGGGGTAATTACCGAAGCGGCTACCAAACAGGTTCAGACCGCCGACATGTTCAGCATCAGGCTTGATGCCCAGTCGCACCGAAATAAAACGAGCCTGATTTAATTTCAGGTCTGCTATTTTTACCTTAGAAATTGCCATACCATCTACTTTCGAGCCGTTTTCGTTAACGTGCCAGAACTTTAATAGGCCGTATTGGGTATTTCGTTCTGTCCACCATTCTGGCGTTAAACGTCCGCGTTCGCCCCCGAAATCTGCCGGACTCGTCCAGGTACCGACTTCAACCTCGTTAATCCAGAGGGTAATGTCCGAAGGCCACTCCAGATTGTAATGAGGAGCTTCGGAGCATATTTCCATACTTAGATGTAAAGATTCTAGATGAGTGGCGGCTGGCACCCGATTGGGGAAACGGTACTCGACATAGCCTTGATGAAACCAGAGCAGGTGGGCATTCAAACGTTCCGGCTCGTAAAAAGAAGCCGGATCATCCAATAACCCAATAATGCCGCTTTCACTTAGCAAGCCGCAGGTGGGCATAACCTGGCAATCTACGAAAGCTCCAATCGGCATACTTTGTTCAACCGCTTGTTCAACCGCGCCCTCCGCCATTGGCAGGTCAACTACTATTTTGTCATACATTCGTACACAAACTTTTTGTAGTCCCCGGCTGGCTGGTTCAAATTCAGTCCGAATAAGCCCCGCTTCCACCAGTGTATCTATGTGGAGAGCCGCCGTTGAGAAAGGGATTTCCAAGCTAGAGGCAATTTCACTTACTGTCGCCATTTTGTTGGTAAGATAGCGTAAAATACGGATACGATTAATCGAATCCAATGCCTTAAATACGCGCTCAAGTTGGGCGTTTTCGGTGTTATCATCCAGGATGAGTATTCGGCTAATGTCGTCGCGTTTTACCATAGTTTCAGCTTCGTTGCCTTAATTCCAAGTTTTATCTTATGCGCTAAGATTGTAAGATGGCTACAAAAAAGTTAGATGGCTACAATATATTTGATTGTAAGAAGGTTTGCAGCATTTGTCAAGAGCTTTTCCAGGCAATATGTAACCAAAAAGGGTTGACAAGCTTATATTAAGGGGTTATCATTCATAAAATTTGTTGTAATCCATACTTAGTGTTTTAGCCTACACGCCAAATTACTGTCTAATATAGAGATTTTATAGCATTTATTATGCCACTAGCAAAGAATAAATCTCAAAGTTTTTAGAAAGGATTTGATTTTATGCGTCAAGTTCGCTCTTTGAATGGGCAGTGGCAATTTCAAGTAGACCCTGCTGGAACCATAAGGCCTACTACTTTCGCCCCAGACCGTCCTATAACTGTACCGATGCCCTGGCAAGCTGCCTACCCCGAATTGGAGCAGTATAGCGGCTATGCCTGGTATAGTTACGAGCTTTCATTGGAACAAGCGATAGTGGAGGAGGCGGGCGAACTGCTGTTACATTTTGGGGCAGTAGATTATTGGTGTCAGGTTTTTGTTAATAGTGAACTGGCGGGGCAACATGAAGGCGGTTATATGCCCTTTGATGTGCCAATCAAAGCCTGGGTTAGGCCAGGGCGCAATCAGCTATTGGTACGAGTCTATGACTCAGCCCAGTCAAATATTACGATACCTCGCTGGCCTGACTACCCCGCGCAGACCACTTCTAACCAACCGCCTTTCGACGCAGCTCAACTGCCACACGGTAAACAAGAATGGTATATCAATGTAGGCGGTATCTGGCAGGATGTGACAATACTCGCTGTGCCAGCCACTTATCTGGAAAACGTTCAGATTACCCCTGACATTCATACTGGGGAAGCCCACTTTAGTCTCACTTTGGCGGGCGATACTGCTCATTTCCAGGGGGAACTTCGTTTAAGAGTGAACGAAGCGGAAACCAGAGTGACATGTATTCCCGGCAAAACTCAGTATCAGGCCACCCTTAAAATTGACCAGCCTCAGCTTTGGAGCGTGCAAACCCCTAATTTATATACTGCCCACATCACCCTGAATAACCCCGGCGTGGTGACGAATAATAGTGATAATTTGGAAATCCGCTTTGGCTTCCGGGAAATCTCTACGCACAATGGACAGATTTTGCTCAATGGACAACCTATTTTTTTGCTGGCGGCACTTGACCAGGATATTTATGCCGACACTATTTATACTGTGCCATCGGTCGAATATCTGCGCGACCAATTCCGTAAGGCTAAAGAGCTTGGTTTTAACTGTTTGCGCTGCCATATCAAGCCGCCCGACCCACGTTATCTGGATTTAGCCGATGAAATGGGGCTATTGGTCTGGACTGAAATACCTTCGTGGCGTACTTTTTATTCACGAGGTACAATCCATCCCAATCAATTGGTTTTGGATGAGCTTATTAAGCAACGGGTTGAGCAAATATTGAGAGAAATGATTGCCCGCGACTTTAACCACCCTTCGATAATTATTTGGACATTAGTAAACGAAGATTGGGGAACGGCACTGGCTTTTGAAACCGCCGACCGAAGTTGGCTCTCACAGCTTTACGACTATTGTAAGCAGCTTGACCCGACCCGGCTGGTAGTGGACAATTCGGCCTGCCTGAATATCACCGGGCCAAACATTCATGTTCATAGCGACCTGGATGACTTTCACTTTTATGCTGGTATTCCTGAACAGGCCGATACCTGGGAACAAATTATTGAGCAATTTAACCTGCGCCCCACCTGGACTTATTCAACCTATAACGATATTGTGCGGACAGGGCGCGAACCATTAGTGCTGTCGGAGTTTGGTAATTGGGGTTTGCCATCGTTACAACTTATGCACCAACATTATGGTAAAGAGCCAGACTGGTTTAAGCTTGGCCCCTGGTGGTCGCCCTATGACGGCGAAACAGGCTGGCCTAAAGAGGTACTTAAACGCTTTGAGGAGTTCGGTCTGGCGCACATTTGGGAAGATTACGAAGAGTTTGCCACCGCCAGTCAGTGGCATCAGTTTGCTGCGATGAAGTTCGAGATTGAGGTAATGCGGCGGCAACCGAACCTGGCTGGTTATGTTGTGACCGAATTGGCCGATATTTATTGGGAAAGTAACGGTCTGCTGGACTTCTTACGTAACCCCAAAGCTTATCACGACGTTTTCGCTACTATAAACTCACCCGATGTAATTATTCCCCAGGCGACCTATCAGGCAGTCTGGGACGACCAAAGTCTGACGCTTCAGTTACATTTAGCCCATTATAGCGGGCAGGATTGGCAAAACGCCCGACTATCGGCGCGGCTGGAATCGGCTGGAAAAGTTTCTGAATACGCCCTACCAAATATCTTAAACGGTACGGTTAAAACTTTAGGTAGCCAACGCTGGCGATTTGCAAAGGTCGGTCAGGCGGCTTTCCAAAAAGTGGGTTTTATTCTGCGGAGTTCGACCACCAATGGTCAGGAAGAAATTCTGGCCCGCAATAGTCTGGAGGTATTGGTGTTACCAGCCACCGCCCGCCTACCGCAATATTTGGAACAAGTAGCGGTTACTACCCGCGCTCCAATGTGGCTGGCAAATGACCTGGAAGCCTTAGCCCCTCTCAGTCTGGGCAATGGGGCGGGGAGTGAATCGCAGCTGGAAGATGCCGACCAGTTGCAACCAGACAGTATACCTCCTTCCGACCACAAAACAGGCTACCATCTGGAGAACCTGTTGCAAGGTCTTGGATACCAGACTACCCCCCAGTTAAATTCTACCTCACGCGTAGCAATAACTAACTATCCTAATGCTGAACTTTTGGAATGGGTGCAGCAGGGCGGCGATTTACTTTTTCTTAGTAATGGCCCCAGCCCTTTCTTTTGGGTACGAAATTCAGGCGGCAGTAATAGCAGTTGGATTAGTGCATTTACCTGGCTAAAACCGGGTATCCATAAACGTCTGAGTACCGTACCCAACCCTGTCAGTATGGCTTTTCGTCATGTAATGCCGCGTGCCTCTATTGCTGGTCTACCCTTTAAGGATCCAGCAGTACAGGCTGATTTTTTGGCTGGTTCTATTACTGGCTGGCTCAATCACCCCGCCATAAATACGCTCCAATTCCGTTATGGACAGGGGCGGGTGATTATGACGACTTTCGCCCTCGAAAGAGCCTTGCCGAGTGACCCGGTGGCGGTAGCGATGTTGCATGACCTGATAGAGTATTTGCACTCCGATGCCTGTCAACCAACCTTACGGGCTGATGTCAGACAGGAGTTAAATCCAATAGCTGTATAGCAAGTAATAATTAAAGCGCACAAAAGAGAGCTAGTTACCGAGGTAAAAATGCCCGATTCTTTAGACAATGAAGTCAATACCGCAACCTATCTGAACCCGGTTTATGACCGTTCTTTCCCAGACCCCTTTGTGCTTAAATATTGCGGGGAGTATTGGGGCTATTGTACCGGAATAGAGTCAGATGGTCGCTGTTTTGGTTTACTACATTCGACTGACCTGGTGCATTGGCAGAAGCTTGGTGGAGCAATGACGCGCCTTTCTAATGATTGGCCTTACTATTGGGCCCCTGAAGTGGTTTATGACAATGGCAAGTTTTATCTTTATTACAGCGTGGGCGACGAAGTAAATATGCAGATGCGGGTGGCGGTAGCGACGCAGCCGGCGGGGCCTTTCGTGGATAGTGGGCAGCGGCTGACCCATGAAAAGTTTGCGATTGACGGTCATGTTTTGATGGATGATGGCAAACGCTACCTGTTTTATGCTACCGATTTCCTGGAGCATACCCATATTGGAACAGGCACAGTCCGTGACTTGATGTTAGACCCCTTCACTTTGGCGGGGCAACCGCGCCCAGTGACACTTCCTGGTTTCGATTGGCAGGTCTATGACCCCAACCGGGTCGAAAAAGGCGGGGTACGCTGGCATACTATTGAAGGGTCGTTTGTACTTAAACATAAAGGTTTGTACTATCAAATGTTTAGTGGTGGCAACTGGCAAAATCCTAGCTACGGGGTCAGCTATGCCACTACCGACAGCCTGGATAAACCAGAGGAGTGGGCGCAAGTTGCAGATGGCAAGCAGGTGTTGCCAATTTTACGTACCATACCAGGGGTAGTGATTGGGCCGGGGCATAATTCAGTGGTGCGCGGGCCAGATAATCAGCAGTTATTTTGTATCTATCATCGGTGGGCTTTGAATATTAGCGCACGAGTGCTGGCGATTGACCCTTTGGACTGGGCGGGCGAACGGATGTTGATTCTTGGCCCCAGCACCACTCCTCAACCTGCCCCTATCCTGCCACATTTAATCGGGTTTAACGATAAAGACTGGCAGTTCCAGGGTGGTCAATGGTCTGTAACTGACAACGTTCTTAATCAACATTCTGCCTCAGAGGATATGACCCAGGCGGTGAGTTTTGCCGCCTTTTCCTGTCTGACAATGGAAGTGAGCTTACGAGCTTTAGCCGAGGCGGGAGCTTTGGGAGTGGTTTTATTTCACCAGGGCGAGGCTGTGTGGCGGTTCAAGCTGTTGCCGGATGAAGGTCGGGCAATAGTTGAGCAAAATGATGCTGCATCAATCCCATATTCAATTAACCTGCCAACCGATTTTGATTATCAAGTCTATCATTTGTTGCGGCTGGAATGGGATGGTTTCACGCTGCAAGTCACGTTAGATGAAATGGTAGCGCGTTGGCGAGGTGCCTTGAAGCTAACTAAACTCCAACCCGCTTTGTTTACCCAAAACGGCACGGCAGCTTTTGCCGGGTTTGGTCTTACAGTAGGCTGGGAGGATTTATTTGAATACCTGGACTCAGATTTAGCAAAGCGCGGTTGGTCGGCTCAGCATAATAATGACGGTTGGCACATCTCTGCAAAGCAAATGCAATCTACCGGTCAGTCAACTCAGGCTGTTATAACCAAAGGCCCGTTGCTCGAAAATTACTTGATGGCCGTAAATGTACGACTGCAAGAAACCACCGGGTTAAGTGGTTGTTACGGGTTTTATCCAGCTTATATAACTGAAAATGAGCCTGGCCCTTTGTTTACCGTCGAACAGCAGGCTGACAATTGGGCAATTGTAGCGAAAGGGGCGGACATTAGCCACACTTTTAACCTACCTAAAGATTTTAAGCCGTCACACTACCAACAGTTCCGCTTCCGCAAGTATAATAATGAATTAACCATCCAATGGGAGGGGCAACTACTTGGTGAAATTGTCGTGCGACCTGACCCTTCAGCTATCGCTCTATACTCTCACCAAGCAATAGTTGGCTTTGACATGATAAGGGTAACAAAAATAAAGTAGCACGTCATTCGATAATTACAAGAAGGAATTACTATTATTCTTTAATCGTTGGTTCTGAGGGTGTGGCGGCGGAAATCTTCTACCAGCAACGTCCGCACTCGTTCCAATGTGCCGTCTGGCTGAGGCACCAATGAAACCAGACCCACCGGGTGGATACTATCCCGTTCGCGCAGAGCCATTCCCCAATTAAGATGGTCAGTAGCCCCCCACCAGGTATAACCCAACACTGGCAAGCCTTCCAGGCGAGTGCGGTCTACTTCTGCCACACTATATTTCAACCAGGCCGCTCTTTCCTCAACCGTTCCCATATAATCGGTCTCTGTCAGAATAATAGGTCGTTTATAGCGTTCGTAATACTCTTTTATCACCCCATAAATTCCACCAGGGCGGGGGGCTAATTCGTTAACCTCACGACTGCTAAGGCCCAGTTCGGTTAGTTGCACGGTGGCTGGCCCGTGGGCATCTCTCTCGAAAATTAATTTCCCATCGTTGGTTTCATCCACCCAGCACTCGCTGTAAGAATAAAAATCCAGGCCCATAATATCAAGAGTCAGGGCACGGTCACGAAACCAATCCAGCTCTCCATCTTTTATGCCATTGACCTGTAAATCCGGGGCAAGCGGGTGAAACTGATCAACCCGCCCACTTAACAGGTCATAGCACAAAAAGCGTTCAGTATTAATATACTCAATTTCCTTCAAAACCCTGGCTGAAGGAAAAGGCGAGCGGGTGCCAATTTTCCCCACCGCATCAATATAAAGAAAAACCGGGTCTGCAATTTCGGCCCTGACCGCCTCGTGCGACAAAACTATTCCCTTGGCAATGTTAAGCAACAAGCGATAATAATCAGGCTTACTTTTGTGGTAGGGAGGCCAATCTCCTGACAGTCCGCCAAAACGGGCCGTGATAGTTGGTTCGTTATGCGGCACAAAAGCAACCACTTGTTCTATTGCCCCGTAACGCCGAGCAATCAGGTTGAAATATTCAGCGGCATATTTAGGAAAATCGGCGTTGTCGAAAGAATGTTCTAACCACAGGGGTGTACCAAAATGAATCGGGTTCAGGGCAATTTTAAAATCTAGCTCGGCAGCCCGAGTCACCACCTGATCCATCCACTCCCAATCAAACTTGCCTTTTTCCGGATTGATTTTATACCAGGGAAAGCAGAGACGGATAGCATTTGCCCCAAGCTCATGCCGAATCATGGTCAAATCTTCGTTCCAAAAACGGTAATGTTGAATCCACTCAAATTCATCCGCCCCTATCTGGGGAATAGTAGTACCCTCTATCCCAGTCATCCACCAAAAGTTCCGGGAGGCTTGACCTGTGCCGAGGATTTTATCAAGGCTTGAATAAGGGCTGGCGGGTTTGGTGAAAGGTTCAGAAAGTAACTCACCCGTTAACGGCGGCTCAAAAATAGTCATTGTTGTTGTGTCCTTACTAGAATTAGAGTAATTATGAAGATTGACGTTAATTTTTCGCACGAAAAATGGCGGGGACTCCCTTGGCCTCGGCAAAACCCCTTATTTAATTTTTCCACAAGTAGAATTAGAGAACCCTGTTGGCTGAATTAGTCTCCAAACCATGTTATTACTGGCAAAGGATTATGTCAATAGCTCTAAAAATATATTAATGATTCACCCTTGCCAAAAAAGCCCTTTTTAGGCACAGAATTTGCTAAAGGATAATTGAAATTTAATCATTAGGCTCAGAAGATATATCAGGAGGTATTTGGAATTGGAAGATATTGTGTGTATTAGCCACTTACGCTGGAACTTTGTGTGGCAACGCCCTCAGCATTTGCTTTCGAGATTTGCCCGTCATAATCGGGTATTAATTGTCGAAGAACCCGTTGCGGATATTGAAGCTATTGAACCTTATTTAGAGATTCTAAAAGCCGAAAAAGCTACTAATGTAACTATCGTTCGGTTGGTCTATCCCTCAGCCCAACCTCGGTGGATAGGACATGGAGACCCGGTCACTCAAACGGTGTATAGCGAATTATTAAATAATTATCTAAATAAAAATGGCTATGAGCGACCTATTCTATGGATGTATACCCCGATGGGATTAGAATTTGCCGATACGATTGAACACGATTTACTGGTCTATGATGTAATGGATCAATTAGCGGCCTTCAAGGGCGCGCCGGCTGACTTGCCAGAGCGCGAGAAAACTCTTTTAAGAAGTGCCGATATTGTATTCACAGGCGGTATCAGCCTTTTTCGGGAGAAGCAGCCTTACAATTCCCAAACACATCTATTTCCCAGCGGGGTAGAAACCGAACATTTCGCGGTAGCTGGGCCGGATCATAATTTTGAAAAGCCGATTGATTTACAGTCTATAAACTCGCCAATCCTGGGTTATTACGGCGTTATTGATGAGCGAATGGATTTGGAACTATTGGCGGCTATTTCCCAGACCCACCCCGATTGGCAATTAGTGATGCTCGGTCCGGTGCTCAAAATAGATCTGGCGGACCTACCCCTGGCTCCAAATATTCATTATCTTGGCATGAAAAACTACGAGCAGCTACCCGCGTATCTTGCTTATTTTGATGTGGCCCTGATACCTTTTGCCATTAATGAATCTACCCGTTTTCTAAGCCCAACGAAGACCCTGGAATATATGGCAGCTCACAAGCCGATTGTATCAACCCCCATCCCGGATGTTATAGAACTTTATGGTGAAGTGGTGCGGGTGGCCCATTCTCACCAGGAATTTATTGGACAAGTTGAGGACGCGTTGAACGAATTTTCTCAAGCCCGTCGTGAACGCGAGAAAGAATTACTGGCTACTTATAGCTGGGATTATATTACCGAAAGAATGCTGAAACTAATCGAAGAGAGCACTCGAAGCTTGACCTTAGTTGAGTCAAGCATTAAATAAAGGAGAAAATTCATGTTTGATTATTTAATTGTAGGAGCGGGCTTTGCTGGAAGTGTGCTGGCAGAGCGACTCGCCAGTAATGCTGGTAAAAAGGTATTAATTGTTGATACCCGTAATCACATTGGCGGCAACGCCTATGATTTTTATAATGAGGCAGGGATTCTCATACATAAATATGGCCCTCATATTTTCCACACTAACTCCGCCGAGGTATTTGATTATCTTTCCCAATTTACCGAGTGGCGACCCTATCAGCATCGAGTAAAAGCCTGTGTGGATGGGCAATACTTGCCGATTCCGATCAACCTGGAAACCATTAATCAGCTATATGGTCTGAATTTAACTTCTTTTGAATTAAACGATTTTCTTGCTTCTGTGGCAGAACCAAAAGAGAAAATTCTTACTTCCGAAGATGTGGTGGTAAATAAAGTGGGTCGGGAACTTTACGAGAAGTTCTTCCGAGGCTATACCCGTAAACAGTGGGGTCTTGATCCTTCGGAGTTGGATGCCTCGGTGACAGCCCGGGTGCCGACTCGCACCAATCGGGATGACCGTTATTTTACCGATACCTATCAAGCCATGCCGCTCGAGGGTTACACCCGTATGTTCGAGAAGATGCTGACTCACCCCAATATCAAAATTATGCTGAATACCGATTATCGGGAAATTATTAATATAATCCCCTATCGCGAGATGATTTATACCGGGCCAGTTGACGAGTTTTTTGACTTTAAATTTGGCAAGTTGCCCTATCGCTCGCTGGAATTCAAGCACGAAACGCATGACAAACCAGTCTATCAATCTGCCCCGGTCATTAACTATCCTAACGACTATGGTTACACCCGTATTACTGAGTTCAAATATCTTACCGGGCAGGAACATACCAAGACCAGCATTGTTTTTGAATTTCCTAAAGCCGAGGGTGACCCTTATTATCCGATTCCACGCCCGGAAAACAATGTGACTTACAAAAAATATAAGGAACTGGCAGATGATACGCCGGGAGTATATTTTGTGGGACGGCTGGCAACCTACAAATATTACAACATGGATCAAGTTGTGGCTCAGGCACTCACTTTGTATAATCGCCTGAATAAGGATTATGCGATTGAATTGACTGAATCAATCCTGAAGGCTGCTTCGGCTTTACCCAATGAGTTTGTTAATAGTAACCTGATTGCACCGCTTACTAATATTGCTAGTAGTAACGGAAACGGAAAGCACGATGTTAAATAACAACTCCACACCCTGGCAACAGGTTAGGGAGGGTATGACCAGCAAAGGTTTCTGGTGGATAACCGGTTTTGAGGGTTCCAATATTCCACAAATGGAGGCTGACGAGTACCTATGGACGCAGCATTATCAGAACTGGCGGCAGGATTTAAGGTTAGTTAAAGAGCGTCTACAGCTAAAGTATTTGCGTTATACCTTCCCCTGGTACAAAATTAATCCTGCGCCCGGCAATTTCAAGTGGGATTGGTCTGACCAGGTGGTAGCCCAATCTGCTGAGCTGGGACTAAATTTAATCCTAAACCCGATTCAGTTTGGTACTCCAAGCTGGCTCAAAGATAGTTTTGGTAACCCTGATTATCCTAATTATGCTACCGAATATATCAGGAAACTCGCTCAGCGCTACGGAAATCAAATTAAGTATTATACCCCTCATAATGAACCGCTTATTTCAGCTCTATTCTGTGGCGATTTAGGCCATTGGCCGCCCTATTGGCAAGGTTTAGATAATTATGTTACGCTGGTAGAGAATATTAGCCGGCAGATAGTTTTGAGTGTAAAGGCTATTAAAGCTGAAGTACCAAACGCGATTATGATTCATGTGGAGGCAGGGGAATATTATGCTACCCGCTCGCAAGAAAAATGGCTCCAAGTGGATGTACAGTTTCGGAACGAACGCCGATTTATAATTTATGATTTGATAAGTGGGCGTATCAACTTAAACCATCCTCTAGCTGAATGGCTACAGGTACACGGAATGAGCCGAAAAACACTCTACTGGTTTCAGGAACACGCCATTGAGCTGGATGTAGTGGGGGTGGATTTTTATCCCCATTGTGAGGCGTGGCTTGAATGGGAAAATGGCGAGATTGTGCAATATCGCGACCATGGGAATTCTATTACCAAAGCTTTTGAAGCCACTCGTGATAGTACCCTGGTTAAACAAATGGTGGATTTACCCCTGAGTTTATCGGGTTTATTACATCAATATTATGATCGTTATGGTTGTCCAGTTATTCTTACCGAAACTGACTATAGTGGTTTAACCGAGCACAAGAGTCTATACCTGGAGTATAGTGTTCAGGAGATAAAACGCCTCAGAATTGAGGGGGTGCCCGTAGTCGGTTATACCTGGTGGCCCGCCATTGACCATCTAAACTGGGATAACGCCCTTAAAGAACGAGGGACAATACATCCAGTAGGATTGTGGAAATTGAAACCTCAAATTAATGGTAACCTAAAGCGGGTTGAAACCCAATCAGTCGAGGTATTTCGTAAACTGATTGACGAAAGCGATTCCTCAGTAGGTGATGTGGCAATGGTTTACAAGCAAATTTAAAATTTTGTCAGATCCGAGCTTGCCCCGGTATAGAGGAGGGGACAGTATAGGCTGTCCCTATGGCTTTCGACTTTGCCTGGCCTACCCTTTTCCAATCTCTTTCTGGGTACTTTTCCACCCTTCCAGTTTTACTTTTTCTTTCTGTTGATCAAATAAGGATTCTACCTAGAGACCACCGGGTACCGACACGAGTCGGACAGAAAACGGTTCTTCCACACTTTATGTGGGAACTTTTGGTGGGGCTAAACGTATTAGGTAATGAGCAACAGGTGGAAGGGAAAGAGGTTCTCCCGTGAATTTAGTGGTAAAGTCGGGATAAGGGGTACAACTCACCCAGCCAAAACCCTGACTCTTAACAAGTCAAAATTGGCGCGGCCAAACATTGACCTTTTCACTAGCTTTAGACGGTTAACTGAGCCCTCTACCGCCCCTTGATTCCAAACCAGGGTTAAGCCTGCTCGTACTGCCGCCTCATCTCGTTTTATCCCTCGGGCAAAACTTTTAAGCGGTTCTATGCCGCTAACTTCTACTTTCTCTAGCCATTCACTTAATTCACTTTCCCGCCGACGGCGTATTAACTCGCCAAAACTTTGGACTAAATCATAACCCTCTGCCAAAGGTTTGACCCGTTTACTAATGGGCTTACCAGTCAATTCAATCGCCCCTTGCTCGAACTTTAACTGGGTTAAATATAAGGTGATCCCACTGTAGGCCCCCTTATAGCCTTGCCCCTGGATTTCTCGCCAGAGGGCTTTGGCATTATCAAAATTGTCCTTGAAATAACGATGCTTAAGATAAGCTTTATACGGGTCTAATTTGCTGGGCCGTTGGGTGCCTCCGCACCTGGGGGAGTACCATTTAGATAGCGTCTTACTGAGCTCGGTCTATCTGAACCTTCTGGGCAATTTCGGTTCGGCTGAATCCGCGCTGCTCTAATTGCACTACCTCCTCATAAATTGCCAGTTTTCGAGCCTGATTGGTCTACTTTAGTTTCTCCTTAGAATTCAATTCCACTATTTCGGTCAGGTCAGTCCGCCTACCAATACCCGCTTGTTCCGACCTTCTTAAAACTACTTTGGTACTAGCGGGAGTGGTCGATGGTAGACTGAAACCTTCCTCTTTAGCTTTTTCAAGAGCGCGGGATTGTGACCTTAAAGCCTGCTGGATTGGTTGGTAATGCTGTTTTACCAGGGTTTCAGCCGCATCCCACAAGTTCTTGGCGATGTGAAATCGATCGGCCACCTGAATAGCCTGAGGTGCGGCATTCCGACTGGCTTCGGCAAAAGTCCGCCTTTGACAGTTGGAATTATCGCAAAAGAAACGCCGGATAGTTAAGCGGAAAAAACCGGCTTGACCAGCTAAAGGCAATCCGCCGGTTTACGAATGTACCGGCTGTGAACCTGACTACTAGCTTGGTTACATGATAGACACCAACCTTGCAAGTTGGAAAGGTGGATTTGCAAGTTCAGTTCACTCTTTCCCAATTCACCTGGGTCTAATTCAACTCCCCAGTTTGGCGGTAAAACAATTTCTTCTAGCATTTAAAGGTATTTCTAGCGTTAAGAACATTCTTACTATTCGCTAATTATACCTTTTTTGCCTACTCCTTTACTTCCTTTCACGCTAAGTGAGCAAGAGCCATTTTGGTCATGACAAAATATTAAAGCTATATTAACCTTGTATCAGATAATGTTCTTGCTTACGCTGCCCTAAAAAATATCAGAGAAAATCAAGGGTTACAGAAATTGGAGCTATCAGCAATTTTACTGGTTTTTAAGGCGTTATAAGTGAGCAGGGGCGGATTTCTGCGGTGTTAACTACTGCCCCTACAGTAAAAATACCGGGAATGATCCGGCAAACCCCAACTGGTGGGTGGACATCTGGACGAGATAGGAGGGTAGTATTATGAAAGCTAAAATTATATCAGAGGAGTAGTCGCAATCTTGTCAGGACTGATATTCCTAGCCGTAGTTGTGCTGGTGTATTCAGCCTTAACTGCTAACATCTTGCCTGCATCATCGCTGGGTTCAAGTGCTGCCACTGTAACCACTACCTTACCTTCGGTTACAACTGTTCTGTCGGTTACTCCTACTCAGGCAGTGGCAGTAGGTCAGGAAATCCCTTGGCCTTTCAGCAAAAAGGTAAACATAAAGGTGGTGATGGCGGCAGGACAACTCCTTATCTCTAAAGAAACCGCCCTTAGAGCGTTGCGTTATTGCCAAAACGCGGTGAATATGTGGGATTTGGATAAATCCACGGCGGAGGGTAAACCCTTCACGGTTACGGCTGTTTTTGGTCTGGTAACGGATGGAAAACCAGGACCGAACGGTTTCTGGAACGGGTCAGTAAATATCCCGATAGCAAACTGTCAGGTGGAAGGACCATGTATTCTCACTGGTCAGGTTTTAGACCATATGGAAAATCGGCCAATGTGGGTGATAGACATTGAGGGTAGTTATCAGCCATTTGCGGGAGACCCCCTCGATAAAGAACAACCATATTGTTTAAAGTATAGATGTCCAAACTTTGCAAAGATTTGGTTTCGGGCCGTACAAGTCTTAGGGTTAATTAAGGGTAGTTTCTGCTCCCCTCTAATTATAAAGAGGGGAGTAGAGTTTTTAGCTGAACAAAATAACGTTACGTTCCTCGGTGGAATCAAACGCCCGCATGATAATCTCGAAGTCGCGCAACCCTTCCTCTATCGTGGCAATTACGGGTTTGCCGGAGCGCACCGCCTCGTAGAAATTCAGAAATTCCAGGTAATAGCCCGTCTGAGTAGCTTCAAACCGCTCTTGCTCCTTGACCTCGCCATCCTCCCCGGCAAAATAAAGGCGGGCCTGATTGCGATTAACCCGAATCATTCCGGTTGTGCCATAGATATAAGCCTCGGCAATCTCTTTTTCTGGCACTGCCACCGCCGCACTATAAGTCAGCAAACCTAAAATCCCGTTTTTGAAGCGGATGTTTACAATCAAACTGTCAAGATAGCTGGTAGCTTCGGGGTGCAGCATCTTGCCGAACGCCTGAAGCTGCTCGACCTCGCCCCCTAGATGGCGCAAAAGGGCGGCGTAATGCACCCCACCGTCCGCCACTATACCGCCCCGATACTGATTATCAATTCGCCAGGGGGTTTGAGCGAACCCTTTGTTGGGGTTCATCCTAAAAATCGAGTTAGCAGTAATCATCGCAATCTCGCCGATACGTTTATCCTCAAAGGCCCACTTTTTAGCCTGGTCAAGTTCCTGCCGATAGTGATAATTCTCAGCGATTTCTACCACTAATTTTCGATTGGCAATCACATCCGAAAGAGCCGTGACCAGCCGCTTGGCCTGGGGCAAGTTGGCGGCAATTGGTTTTTCGCACAGAATATGTTTCCCGGCCAGGGCACTATCCAGCATAATTTCGGCGTTGAGGTGAATCGGCAGCGACAACAACACCGCCTCAACTTCGGGCCACGCCAGCAACTCCCGATAATCAGCATACTGACGTACCGGGCTATCATCGCCATACTGCTCCTTGTTAAGCTCGTGGGCTAACCCGGCAATTTCTGCCCGCGACTCGGCGACGGTGTCACAGGTCGCTACTATCTTGAAGTGACCCGGCAAATCTTTCAGGGCGGGCCAGTGTAACCATTTCACTGCCAGTCCAGAACCAATAATACCCAACCTGATGGGTTCAAGCTGAGTTTGCTCCTTGCGTTCATCTTTCTTAGCCATTAAATTTTCTGCTCCGTATTAGCTGTTCTAGTTAAAGTTGGATCAAAGTGATGTGTATTAGTATCGTGATGCTGTTGGCGGCGCGATTCTTTATCCAGGGTAATATCTACCGGGTCAATATGGACAATAATATCTGCCAGACGAGGCAAACGATGGAACAAGTCATGACGCACTTCCTCGCCGATGGCATGGCTGGCGGCGGTGGTCAAATTACCGTCCACCTCCACCGAAAGCTCGGCAAAGAGTTTGTGCCCAATCCAGCGTCCCCTCACATTCTCAACCCCAACTACGCCCGGAACTTTAGCGGCCTCTTTTTCAACTCGCTCAATCAATTCCGGCTCAACTGCGTCCATAATCCGGCGATACATCGCTATACTGGTATCTTTCAAAATTAACAGAATTGCCCCGGTGATAAGTAGACCCACAATCGGGTCGGCCTGGGGAAAGCCCAACAGCACCCCGAACGCCCCAAATAATACCGCTAGACTGGTGAGGCCGTCAATTCGGGCGTGCTGCCCATCGGCAACCAATGCTGCACTGCCGATTTCAGTACCAACCTTAATGCGAAACCAGGCCACCCCTTCGTTCCCGATGAAACCGATAATGGCGGCGGCAATCACCCAGCCGATATTAGTCACAGGTTGGGGGTTAATTAATCTATCCAGCGACTCGTAAAAAGCTATCCCGCCGCTAATTAATATCATCAGCACCACGAACAGCCCCGCCAAATCCTCAGCCCGCCCATAGCCATAGGTATAGCGATAGTTGGCCTGACGACGACCAATAATAAAAGCCACCCACAACGGAATAGCGGTCAACGCATCCGAAAAGTTATGAATAGTATCCGCTAACAACCCGGCACTACTACTGATAATAGCAATTACCACCTGAAAAGTGGCAGTAGCTACCAACCCAGCCAGAGAAATCTTCAAGGCCCAGATGCCGCGCTTGCTTTCTTGCATGTAACGCGCCATCCCTTCATCCTCGTGGGAGTGGCTATGCACGACCTCGCCGATTATTCGCTGGAAAAAATTCCCCTTGGCATGGTCATGGTCGTCATGATCGTGGTCATGGTCGTCATGCTCATCGTGTTCAGCTTGAACGGTGGGGGCGGGGCTGTCATGGACATGCCCATCATGCTCATCGTGGTCATGCACCTGGTCATCAACAGTTTTACCCATATATATACGCTGCCTCTCCTCTTACTATATTTTTCTTAATACTTTTGGATTGACAAGATGAACGCCTGATAATATTATAGAGCTACTTGAATGATTATTCAAATAGTTTAATAGCTTTTGGGTTACTGGTAAGAGGAAATCTGGTAAATGAGAATATATAATACCCTATCCCGGCAAAAGGAGGAACTAATACCTCTCGAACCCGGTCACTTCAAGATTTATAGCTGTGGGCCAACCGTCTACCGTTTTATTCATATTGGTAATCTCCGCACTTTTACAATGGCGGACTGGCTACGGCGTACCCTCAGCTACGAAGGCTATCAAGTCACCCACGTAAAAAATATTACCGATGTTGGACATATGCGGGTCGAGCTATTAGACCAGGGCGAAGATAAAATGATTGCCCAGGCCCGTAAGGAAGGCCGCAGCAGTGCCGAAATTGCCGCTTTCTATACCGAAGCCTTTATGACTGACGAACGCAAACTCAATATTCTGCCCGCCCATGTTTTTCCCGCTGCCACTCAACATATCAACGAAATGATTGAAATTGTGCACGGCTTGCTCGAAAAAGATGTGGCTTATGAGGTGGATGGTAATATCTTTTTTGATATTAAACGCTTCCCTGGCTATGGCAAATTAAGTGGCAACCTGTTAGAAGGGCTGATGGAGGGAGCGCGAGATACCGCCGACTCTCGCCGCCGCAACCCGGAAGATTTCCCCCTCTGGAAAAGAGCCGAACCGAACCGCGAAATGGCCTGGGAAAGTCCCTGGGGGCGCGGTTTTCCCGGCTGGCATATCGAATGTAGCGCAATGTCAATTAAATATCTAGGCCGCCACTTTGACATTCACACCGGGGGGGTGGACAACATTTTCCCCCACCACGAGGACGAATTAGCCCAGAGCGAAGCCTTCACCGGAGAACCGTTCGTCAACTACTGGGTACACGCCCAACACCTGTTAGCCGATGGCCTGAAAATGGCAAAATCTACCGGGAATGCTTATACTCTAGCAGAAGTTGAGGCACTGGGATATGACCCTATGGCTTTACGCTATTTCTACACTACCGCCCATTATCACAGCCGGATAAACTTCACCTTTACGGCCTTACGCTCGGCGCAGACTGCGCTGGAACGGTTGCGGGGGGTAGTGGTTCGACTTTCCCAGGAAATTCAAGGGGAAACAGCTAAACCTGCGGCAAATAGTTGGAGCGAGGCTTTCCAAGCGGCTATTACCGACGACCTGAACATGCCCAGAGCCATGGCGGTAGTCTGGCAAATGTTACGGAGCCCGGAAGTCAGTGCAGAAGCCAAGTTGGGAATGTTGCTGGATTGGGATACAGTGCTGGGCTTTGGTTTAGCAGAATATATCCAAAGCGGAGTCTGGCGAGAACAGTTAGATAGTAATGCTAATCTGGCAACCCTCGAACCGAAAATCCGCCAGATTGTGCAGGAGCGCGTTACCAGCCGTCGCAACCGCGACTACAGCCGGGCCGATTCTATCCGTAGCCAGCTACAGGAAAACAGCCTTAAAATTCTGGATACCAGTGCTGGGCCCTTGGTGTTGCCGCGCCGCCCGGAGGAAGAATTCAAGCCAATCAGCACTTCCGCCGCCGGGCCGGATTTCCGCAATGCCCCCGATAGCTACGAGTTCTCGATTAACCTGCTGGCCCATAACAGCCGCCACGACCTTGAACGCTGCATTAATAGCATTGTTCGCAACAGCTATGGTCGCAGCCTGGAGCTGGTAATTATTGATAACGGCTCAACCGATGATACGGTGGAATATCTACGGCATCTAGCTAAAACCGGAGCGGAGAAAACCCACGAGTGCGATTTGGCGGTGCAAGTTCTCTTTGCTGACCATAATCTGGGCTTTGCGGCGGGACGCAACGCAACCATTAAAGCCAGCCGAGGTCGTTATCTGGTGTTACTGGATACCTCGATTGAGATTAATGGCGATATCTGGTCGGAACTTGATGAGGTGTTAAGTGAGGAAAAGGTGGGGGTAGCGGGGCCTTATGGTCTGGTAACTACCGACCTGCGCGAGTTTCAGGAAGCCACAGGGCCAGAAGTAGACGCGATTGAAGGCTACATGCTGGCCTTTCGGCGCGAATTATGGTCGCAGATTGGCCCCATTGACGAAAAATTCCGTTTCTATCGCCTGATGGATATTTACCTGAGTTTCTTTTTCAAGGGGGCGGGATTCCTGGCAGTTACTACGCCCCAGGTGGAAAAGCGGATTATCAAGCATCCTCACCTGGAATGGTTTAGCCTTTCGGAAGAAGAACAACGCACCAAGAGCAAGAAGAATTATGACCTTTTCCGCGCCAGATGGCATCATGGTGAAAGTCTGCTGGTAGCTAATTATAAACCGCAGAATCATTGGTTCGGGCATGATAAAGGCGGTCATGTGGCGGGCAAACACCAACATTCTTCCGAAGAATTACCACTGCCCGGCGTAGCCCATAGCCATAAACATCAGCACTGGCCCGACCATGACCATGACCATGCCCACTACCACGATCCGCACGGCAATGCAGTTATGGCGGGAGCGGGTAGTGCAAAAGTAACGAGTAACGAGTAACGAGTTAAAAGTCGAAGATTACATGTCTAAGGCGAAAAATTAAGGCCTTTGACCTTTGACTTTTAACTTTCGACCTTTGAAAGGGAGCGATTAATGTTTAAGGTACTGCTCCATAGCAGTTTAAAACCGGGCTTAGAGCCGGGACAAAAGAAACTTTGTGGTTATTTAAGCACAACAGGGAAAATTGAACTTGATTTTACCAACCGCTTGCCCTCGGCGGACGGGTTGGCCCAATTTGACGCACTGGTTTTGGGGGCAGAATTTGAAGTTACTCCCGAAATCGCTACTGATATAATCTCGTTTGTACGGGGCGGGGGAGGGATAGTTTGCCTTGGTAAGAGTGCCGATAGCCTGGCCGAAAATGAACTGTTAAGAGCAACTTTTGGAATAGCCGCCGGGCAGCGCACGCCAGTTACCGAGCTAATTGTGCGCGTCCCAGCCAGTTCCAACCACCCCATTACCCGCCGTTTGCAGGCGGGCGATGCCCACGACCATTACGCCGGATTAGACCGCGACACGGCCTTTACCCTTAATGATTCGTTTTATTTAAGTAATCAATCGTTTAGCCTGGATGAAAGCGAAAAAGTGCTGCTGGTTAGCTGGCGGGGTGAACGGCTGCCAGTCGCCTGGGTGCGTAATCAGGGTGATGGCAAACTTTTCTATACCAGCCTGGGAGTCGCCGACTCCAGTTGGGCTAATCCAATTTTCCAACAACTGGTATTCCGGGCTATTAGTCATGTAGTGGGGCAAGTGGAGGGGGCGGCCTTACGGGTGGGCATGCTGGGCTATGGGGCAATTGGCTTTGAACATGGTACGGCGGCCACGCAAGTACCCGGATTGGAATTTGCAGCGGTATGTGACCGCAACCCCGCCCGCCTGGAGGAAGCCAGCAAAGCCTTCCCCGGAATTAAAACCTATGGCGATGCGCGGCAAGTGCGGGAAGACTCCGATATTGACCTGGTGATTGTTTCCACCCCGCCCAATCTTCACGCCCCAATGGCAATCCAGATGTTGGAAGCGGGAAAGCACGTGGTAGTTGAGAAACCCTTCTGCCTGACCACCCGCGAGGCCGACGCTATGGTGGAAATGTCCCACAAAATGAATCGGACCCTGACGGTATACCAATGCCGCCGCTGGGACCCGGATTTCCTGGCGATTAAATCTGCCCTGAACACCGGGTTAATTGGTGAACTGTTCCATATCGAAACTTTTATCGGTAATTTCAGCCATCCCTGTGATTACTGGCACTCCCATGAGCCGGTTTCGGGTGGAGTATTTTACGATTGGGGTTCGCACTACCTGGACTGGATTCTTGGGCTGATGCCAGGGCAGGTGGAAAGCGTGAGCGGCTTTTCGCATAAACGGGTCTGGCACGATGTGACCAACGAAGACCAGGCCAAACTTTTGTTGCGCTTTGAAGGTGGGCGTGAGGCTGAATTCATTCATAGTGATATTGCCGCCGCCTTGAAACCCAAATGGTATTTGCTTGGCACTAAAGGGGCGATTGTCGGTCACTGGCGCGAGGAAGTGGTGCAATCCCGCCGCTGGAGTGGCGATTTGATTGAGGAAAGATTGGCCCCCTCCGAGTCTTTGCCCATACTGACCGCCCATATTCGCCAGGAAGATGGCACAATTCATGAGCAAAAATTAACCTTGCCGCCCGCTCCGGTTTTTCCCTTCCATCGCAATCTGGCAAGTCATATTTTGAACTGTGAACCGCTGGCAGTCAGACCGGAAGAGGCCCGCCGCAATATTGCGATAATGGAAGCAGCCAAGCATTCCGCCGCCAATGGTGGGCAATTTGTAGCACTGGAAGGGATGAAAGTCTCTATCTAAAGTCTAATATAAAGTACGTTGACTTTGCTTTAAGGGTCGAATACTATTTGGGCTATTAGTTTTTGAAGTATAGGGAGTTAAGTGGTGATAAAGCACGAAGTAGCCCTGGATGTGGCAGCCATAACCCATGAACAAATTCGAGCAGCGATGCCGGATGAGCCGGAAATGATTCAAATTGCCCGTACTTTTCAAGCTCTGGCTGACCCAACCCGCTGCAAAATTATTCTGGCTCTTACTCGTCACGAGCTATGCGTGACCGACCTAGCCACCATTGTAGGGGCTTCCACTTCGGGCGTTTCCCATCACCTGAAAGGTCTAAAAGATATTCGGCTGGTCAAATTCCGCCGCGATGGAAATACAATTTATTACTCAATAGATGATGCCCACGTTGGGAATCTATTCCGCGAGGCCATCTACCACCTCGACCATGTACGTCTCAACTTGCCCGATCATCAGTTGGCAGGAGTTAAATAAAGGTTTGAAAGAAATGGAACATCTACCAGACATTGCTGAAATTGCTTCCTTGTTTGACCAAAGGGGTTTGCGCTGGACGGTGCAGCGTCAATTGGTTTTGCAAATAATTCAGCAAAATTCGGGGCATCTATCGGTAGATGATGTCTATCAAGAGGTAGCCCGTACCTTCCCTTCGGTTAATCGTTCGACGGTCTACCGCACCCTGGAGCTTCTGAACGAACTTGGTGTGATTGTCGAAACCCAGTCGGGCGATAGTCTCCGCCGCTACGAAATGATTCACACTCATCCCCACTATCACGCCCTTTGCGAAAAGTGCGGCGGCGATATGGAACTGGATAACGCCCTGATGACGCGCCTCAAAGCCGACATCTGGGAGCATTATCAGTTAAAACTAAGTATCAGTCATTTTGTAGGGTTGAGCCTTTGCGACCACTGCAAGCAACTCCTCAATCATACCCTGAACTAACGGCTGTTAATTCCAGCACTTAGCAAACCAAAAGTTTCAGAACACAGCATTGAAATATGAAACTAAACGAAAACCCGTCCAATTTGAATACAAGAGATAAATCACCTGAGACTGCAAAACTTATTAAAGACCTTACGAAATGGAACTGGGAAGTACGATTAGAAGCGGCTAAGAAATTAGGTGAATTAAAAGCTTTTGAAGGTATCGAACCCCTTATTCAAGCGTTAAAAGATAAACATTCCTTTGTACGAGCAATGGCCGCCTTTTCATTAGGAAAAATAAATAATAAAAAAGCTGTTGAGCCAATTTATGATTTGCTTCAAGATGAAGATGACGAAGTTTTTTGCGAGGTAGCTTTAGCTCTAGCTGAATTTGGCGATAAAAGGGCCATTATTCCACTCACCATTGCACTTCAAAGTCCTCATGACTACATTCGCTTTGAAGCTGCTGAAGCACTGGTAATATTTGGTGATAAAGATAGTGTGGATCCTCTTATATCAGCTCTATGGGATTATAATAATGTACGTTCAGCCGCGATAGGAGCTTTGGGCAAGATTGGCGATGTTCGGGCTTTACCATTTTTAGAAAAAATCATATCTAGCACCCCTAATAATGAAAGGCTTAAAGCAGAAGCAGTGAAAGCCTATGAACAAATTAAAGAAAATATAACCCTTTGACCTTCGACTTTCTCATCCTTCATCCTTCATCCATTCCGTTCTTCCCTAGCCATTCTTCCGGTTTATGCCTATCTGCATTGCAAAATGGGTAGCTGCGATGTATCATAAAATTACTAAAAAAGCAGTTTATAATATCTCCCCAGGCCACTATTGCAACCGTCTTGTAGATGGCTAACTGCTGATGGCTTATGGCTTTACCTTAATTTAATTAGATAGGATTATATTATGCTTTACAAATATAGTCGCTGGGACGGCACTCAACAAATTTCCCCCTTCAATGCCGACGAAATAATGGAAGAACTGAGCAAGGAGTTGATGGACGATAACTTCAACGACCTCAACAGTGCTTTGCAAAAATTATATCGTTGGGGCATGAACGGGCAAATGAACGAGCGCGTACCCGGCTTGCAAGAATTACTCGAAAAATTACGGGCCAAACGACAGGCTGAAATGAATCGCTACAACCTTGATTCGGTGATGGATCAAATCAAGGAAAAGCTTAACGATATAGTTGACAAAGAACGGGCCAGACTACAACGCCGCCTGGACGAGACCGCCAACAGCGAAGAAAAGGCTCTGCGCCAGATGTTGGAAAAGCAGGTCAACAAAAAGAAGCAAACCCTTGACGACCTACCCAAAGACACCGGCGGGCAACTGCGCAAGCTTTCCGATTATGAATTTATGGATAACGAAGCGCGGCAGGAATTCCAGGAACTCATGCAGATGATTCAGCAACAAATCCTGGGGAGCTATTTCCAGGGGATGAAGCAGGCCATGGAAAACATGTCGCCTCAAGACATGACCCAGATGCGTGAGATGGTGCAAGACCTCAACCAGATGTTGCAAGACAAAGCCCAGGGCAAAGACCCTAAGTTTCAGCAGTTTATGCAGAAATGGGGCCAATATTTCCCGCCCGGCATTACCAGCCTGGACGAGTTAATCAAGCACATGCAGAAGCAAATGGCCCAGATGCAGTCCCTCATGAATAGTATGTCGCCCGACCAACGGCGGCAACTTGAGAGCATGATGAACGGCATGATGAAGGACGACCGGATGCGGATGGACCTGGCTCGCCTCGCCCAAAACCTTGAGCAACTCTACCCGATGCGTGGCAATATGGGCCAGCGTTACCCCTTCTCCGGCGATGAGGAATTGGGCCTGGGCGAAGCGATGGACTTGATGCAAGATTTACAGCAGTTGGACGCGCTGGAACAGGAACTCAAAGATGTGCAATATGGCAAAAAAGGCCTGGGTAACATCAACGAAGACCAGTTGCGCGAACTGCTAGGAGATGAAGCCGCCGCCGCTCTGGAAAACCTCAAAGAAATGACCAAACTCCTGGAGGATGCTGGTTATGTCGAGAAAAAGGGTAACCGCCTGGAACTAACCCCACGTGGTATGCGCAAAATCGGCCAAAAAGCTCTCAAGGACATCTTTACCCATCTCAAGAAGGATAGTTTTGGCAAGCACAAGACTGATTTGGTCGGAGCGGGTGGTGAACGCACTGACGTGGGCAAAAAGTACGAGTTTGGCGACCCTTTCTTGCTTGATCTGGAAGAGACGGTCATGAATGCGGTTTTCCGCGAAGGGCCAGGCACACCAGTACGAATTGTGCCGGACGACTTTGAGGTCTATCGAACTGAGCTAATTACCTCATCTTCCACCGTTTTGATGCTGGATATGAGCCGCTCGATGATTTTGCGAAACTGCTGGGCGGGGGCTAAGAAAGTAGCAATGGCTCTTAACGCCCTGATTCGTTCGCAATATCCCAAAGATAATCTGTATATTATCGGGTTTAGTGACCGCGCCCGGATATTACGACCCGAAGACCTCACCCAGATTACCTGGAATGAATATGTCTATGGTACGAATATGCAGCATGGTTTCAAGCTAGCCCGTCAGTTATTAGGACGACATAAGGGCGGCAATAAACAGATTATCATGATCACCGACGGGGAGCCAACCGCCCATATGGAGGAGGATGGCGAGCCATTTTTCAGCTATCCGCCAACACCCCGCACCTTCCAGGAAACCCTGAAAGAAGTGGGACGTTGCACCCGTGAGCAAATCGTGATTAACACCTTCATGCTGGAAAAAAGTAAGTATCTGGCCCACTTTGTGGAACAGATGACCAAAATCAACCGGGGGCGGGCTTTCTACGCTTCACCCGAAAGCCTGGGCGAATATATCCTGGTGGATTATGTCAATAACAAGAAGAAAAAAGTTAAGTAGGTTAACCTAACCCCCTAGCCCTCTTCCTTGATTCAGGGAAGGGGGCATAAAAATAAGGGTCTCAGCATGCCGACGATTGACTTGCTAGTTCTAGTCCCAATTCTTGGTTTCGGCGCATTCCTCTGGGTAGGGCTTTTTATTATTACACGAGCTACGGTTCAAACCCCTCTTACTATTGTTAGCTTTATTGGTATGTTGGCACAGGCAGCCTATTTCTTCATTCGGGTTCTGGCTGATACCACCGAAGAGGGTTTACAAACCGGCATCCTAATTTCCCGTTTCTCCTGGTGGGCCAATTGTATTCCGGTGGCAATCTGGTTTCATATGAGCAGTCTGGTAGCCCGTCGTGGTAAATCCAAAGCCATTCTCACCCCTGCCGTAACTTTTTTCTATACTGCCGGCCTCTTTTTAAGCTTTATTGGAACTTTCAGCGACCTTTTCCTGGATTATTCGGGCGGTGGGCTGGATAAAGGCAAGCACGTTTACGTAGGGGTAGGGTCAGCCTACGAATATTACATGCTCTATCTGGCTCTGGTGACGGGTGCTGCCCTGGTTAATTTTGGTCTGACTTTTTATCGGCTACAAACGGGCAAAGAAGCCACATCAACCGCGATAAAAACCCAGGTAGGACTTTTGACTATTGGGGCGGGGCTTTTTATGGTGGGCGGAGTAATGCTAGCCATTAAGTTCAAATTTGTAATAAATAGTTTCCCGGATTATGTAGCCTATATATTTTTATTAGGCGGGTTGGGGCTGTTTGGCTACTCAATTGCTCAATATGGTATGTTAGTCGGAGGCAAGGACACGCGCCGCGACTTTGCTTATAGCTTTTCCTCTTTGCTTATAATGAATTTGCTTTATAGTGTCGTGTTGGTCTTGCTGGGCTTAAATTCGCCAATTCTGGGGCTGGCGGTAGTAGGGTTGGTTACGCTAAATAATGCGCTATACGATTGGGGGCGCGAAATTCTGGACAGGTTTTTCTTTAGTAAAGATGAACAGACCGCCCGTAGTGAAGCCCGCAATTACGCTACCACACTGGCCTCCCAACCTGTAGCCACTCACGAAATCCAGGCTAAGGAATCCTTGCCTATTACTGTTACCGAGAATAATCATACTAATCACACCTCCGAGTTAGCCATTGCCGGGAAAGAAAACGAAAAAGCCTTTAACGATGCGGTGCGGAAGGCCATTACCAGTCTTAAAAACCCGCCCCAACTTATTCAAAGCCCTTTGCTGGGCTTGATGCTGGTGGGAAAAAGGCTGAAGCAGCAAGGGCTGGAAGATAATCGCCTTAACCGGGCCGCCATCCTTAAAAGTTTATTTATAGAATTATTAGAGCGACTGCGCCCTGCCGAAAATATTACCTATGGAACAACTGACGCCTGGCGGTATTATAATGTGTTATACTTCCCCTATATCCGGGAAGTATCAAAAAAACAAGCTTATGCAGAAGCACGCCGACTGGCAGAAGAACGACGGAAAAATGGTATCCGCGAACCGGGCGAAATTGAGAAAGTGCTGGAATGGCTGAGTGAAGTGGATGAAGACACTTATTACAAGTGGCAACGCCGCGCCTCTGACACTATTGCCAGTATCTTGCGTGAAGAAGAAGTACGTTTACAGCCCAGCGAAAACCCCCAACCTCTCTCTGCGCTAGAGCGGCAGTAATTCTTGCCCTGTTAACCAATTTTATGGCGCAACTAGACTTTTCAACAATCATAGCCATCGCCGCATTTGGGGCTTTTTTGTGGATGGGTTTATACATCATTTCCCGCATCCCCTCGCGCAGTATTCTGACGATTATTTGTTTTATCGGAATGCTGGCTCAATCTTACTTCTTCCTGATGAATGCCGTGACTAACGCCGCTCAGGAAGGCCGAGATGTTGGTGTTCTCATTTCGCGGGCGGCCTGGTGGAGCAACTGCCTACCCATCGCCTTCTGGTTTCACGTCAGTAGCCTGGTGGTGCGTCGCGGCAGGGCCCGTACGTTACTTACCCCTTCGGTAGCTTTTGTTTACACTATTGCCTTCCTGTTGATTATCCTCGGCACTTTTACCGACCTGTTTATGAATTATAGTGGGGCGCGGCTGCTGGAAAACAATAATATCTTTATAGATGTTGGGCCGCTCTATGAGTATTATATTGTTTTCCTGGTGCTAACCGGGGGCGGAGCTTTCTTTAACCTGGTTTATTTTCTTTTTAATCTTCGACGTGGCGACGACCCGGTTCAGCGAGTTATTCGACTACATATTGGTCTCCTGACTATCGGGGCAATAATGTTCCTGGGGGCAGGGCTCTATCTGGCCCTTAACTTCAAATACAACCTCAACCTTCCCCAATATCCCGCCCATGTATCATTGATAGCGGGGTTGGCTTTATGCAGTTATGCCCTTATTCAGTACGAAATGCTATTATCCGGCAAGGCTGCGCGCCGCGATTTTTTCTATAGTTTTAGTGGCTTGCTGGTAATAAATCTAATTTATGCTGTGCCAATTTATCTGGTGGGGGTTAGGTCTTCCCTAACCTTATTGGTGCTGGTGGGCTTCGTCACAACTACCCACACTGTCTTCGATTTTGGGCGGGCCTTAATGGACAAGCTTTTTTTCTCCAGAGACGAGCAGGTAGCCCGTAGTGAGGCCCGTGATTATGCGGTGACGTTGGCTTCGCAACCTGTCGCCACCTCCGAAATTCAGCTTTCAGACCAGAACTCACCCGAAAACCAACCGACTCACGCTGACGAAAAACAGGAAGTATTGGACGATATTACCGCCAGCGAGAAAGCCTTTAATGATGCGGTGCGGCGGGCCGTAAGCGGCCTTAAAAGCCCACCTCAACTGGTTAAAAGCCCGCTATTGGGAATGAAGATTGTGGGGAAACGGCTAAAACAGTCGGGTGAGGAAGATAACCGTTTGAACCGGGCTGCCGCACTGAAAAGCCTGTTAACCGAGTTGGTAGAACGTTTGCGACCACCCGGCAACACTTCTTACGGCACTACCGATGCCTGGCGTTTCTATAACTCGCTCTATTTCCCTTACGTCCGGGAAATCTCCAAAAAACAGGCTCATATCGAGGCTAGACGAATGGCGGAAGAACGGCGGCGTAACGGTATCCGCGAGCCAGACGAGATTGAGAAAGTGTTGGACTGGCTGGATGAGGTGGACGAGGATACTTTCTACAAATGGCAACGTCGCGCCTCTAACACCATCGCCAGTATCTTGCGTGAGGAAGAACAACGCTTCGGCTAAGTAGTTGTCGGTAGTCGGTGGGAATTCGTAGGGGTAGACCTCTGTGTCTACCCTTTTTATTTACATGGATGGACAAGATAATTAAGAGTAACGAGTTAAAAGTTTTATTCCCCCCTTCCTTCACAGGGAATGGGGTTAGGTTCACTTTCCACCCTGTAGTTGGCACTTTTAACTAAGCCCTTATTCTCAGGGTTTGATGGCGCGCAAGTAAGCAATAATTTTGGTTATATCATCCTCACTCAAAACGCTGTTGCTGGGCATGGCCCCTTTGCCATTGCGGATGTACTTGCGAATATTATCATCGCTGATGCCGCCCGTGCTGAGACGCGGTCCGATTCCGGCCTTGCGCCCCTCGCCCGGATGACAACCGTTGCAGTTCCCGGTGGTGATATAAAGGGTTTTGCCTTCCTGCGCAACAGCACTTAACGAGGCGGGGGCAGGGGTTTCTTTGGTATCCCCCGCCGTAATCAAGAGCATAACCAGAATTGCCGCTAACAAAATCCCACCAAAAGCTAACCCGAATAGAACTGGAGAAACACCCGCCCCATCTCCAGTTTTTCCAGCATCTTTCAACTTGTCTGCCATAGAATTATGTCAACCTATTTACAGGGAGTTATAAAACCCTGGCTTTTCGTAAGGCCGCCAGCGATTGAGCAAAAACCTCTACAGTGTCTTCAATATCCTGTTCAGTATGAGCCACCGACACGAAACCGCCATGCCCGCCCATAAACTGGACACCGCGCACATCCATCTCCACCCGTAGGGCTTCCACTACCTCGGTAGGTAGACCTGATTTGAGCCGAGCTTGAACTTCAGGGAGTTCCAGCGTTTCCCGGAAACTCTCAGCCATAATATTGCCGTCTTCGGGCCACTCTACCGGGTTCGAGCCACCCAGCAGAATGTGGAAAACCGAGCCCATACCATAGGACATTGCTTTGCCCTTCAGCCCATTTTCATTAATTGCTTGTTGTAGCCCCGCCCGCAGCTTGTTAGCCAACCCACCGATATAATCATAAATCTCGGTTTGGGCGTTTTCCGCCGCAATCATCGAAAGGGCTGCAATCCCACCCGCCGCCGAGAGGGGATTACCGTTGTAAGTTCCGTGATGGCGGATAAACCCATTGCCCACCGTCGGGTCAAACAGATTCATAATATCGGCCTTGCCACCGATTGCACCGCCGGACAATCCACCCGCCAGAATTTTCGCCAGACAGGTCAGGTCGGGAATAACTCCCTGAATAGCCTGCATGCCACCCGGTCCATATCGGAAGCCGCTTACAATCTCGTCAAAAATTAATACAGCCCCTTCGCGTAGGGTTAGTTCCCGCAACCCTGCCAGTAATCCGGGCGGGTTTGGCACCGCGCCCCAGCTTGCCCCATCAGCTTCCAGAATTATCCCGGCAATGTTGCGGTCATTCTCGAAGGCCTTCTGCACCTCGGCCAGATTAGGCGGTAAAACCAGAATGTTATCGGCTACCGCCTGAGGAATTCCGAGTGGGGCGACGTTGTTTTGGCTGATGCTGCTATAGTCATTCCAGCCATGAAAGCGGCCTTCCAGTTTGAGTATCTTGCTGCGTCCAGTATAAGCACGAGCTAACCGCATCGCCATCATAGTAGCTTCGGTACCGCTACTGAAAAAACGTACCTTTTCGGCACTGGGAATAAGTTTATTGACAAGTTGGGCCCAGCGAATCTCACCCGCTTGATTGCCACCAAAATGTGTACCCTTATTTAGTTGGGCTGTAAGAGCTTGAGTTATAACGGGGTGGGTATGCCCGAATATCAATGAGCCGTGCCCCATCCAGTAATCAATATAGCGATTGCCATCTACATCCCATTTGTAAGCTCCCTGGGCGTGGTCAAAATATACCCCAGGGGTAGTTTCCCAATAGCGGCTGGCGTGGGTAGTACCTGCGGGCAGAACCTCCTGCGCCTCCTTATTCAATTCCAGAGTGTGGGGATGGGTAGCTATAAAATCGTCAAGGGCCGTTCTCTCAATAGTCATTACGATAACCTCTTTTCGCAAATAAGCTTGTTGTGGATTCTGCTATGATTTTAACAAGCCTGCTCAACAATAGCAAACAGATCGGGGTCGGGGGATAGAGGTTGGAGGTCAGGGTCGGCAGAATTAACTGGTATGAATAGGATAGTTTTAAAGTAACGAGTAACGAGTTTAAAGTAACGAGTCGAAGTCAAAGGTCATAAATTATAAATTTATGACCTTCGCTTTGAACCTGATTTGGCAGTAAAAACTTTCGTTATTGAATTCAAATTGACCGAAGAAGCGACTAATACCCTGAGTACAAGGCACAGGCGTCCCTACTACAAGCAGAAATCTTATTATTGATAAACCTATAACCGACGACTGGCAACCATTCTTGATTCGTTATAAACCTAGACCAAAGACCTATTTACAAATTTTTTATATGTTACTAATATATGAGTATGACATATATCAAGAGCTACTAGACGAAAATATTATCAAATATTCATTAATCTTCCTCTAATAGTCTATTGACAAAATCCCCTGACATTGGTATGTTGTTATCACAATACATTCTTATGAACGTCGTAATGAATTTTGTTCAACAAAACGTTCTAGGCAGGAGGTTTTAAAATTGGCGGACGATTTAATAGGGGTAAAGGATATTAATTCTTCAGGTGATAGTGAGTCAGCTAATCAGGAAAAATTCGAGGTAGCGGCGGAATATCTTGGCTATAAAACTGACACTGATTTCTGGTCGCCCGAACTTTTGGCTCAAAAACGCGCCAAAATGCGAGAAAGTGCCGAATTCCTGCGGGCCTTAACCGATGAATCGCGGCTGGATATATACATATTTCTACAACATTCCAACCCGCAGAACGGCCAATTGCCCAGCTATACCGTTTCGGAAATTGCCGAGCGTTTCAATATTTCAATGTCAACGGTTTCTCACCATTTGCAGGAATTAAAGCGGGTAGGGATTGTCAGAATGGAACGGCAAGGCAAAGAGCGTTATTACCAGATAGACCTTGATTATATGATAGAACGTTTAGGTCAGATGTATGGGCGATTGCTGGCAAAACGCGAAATGTTAAGCCGTGGCATTAGTGGTTGCCCAATGGATATACAGAAGGAAATGCTCAATCATGTAGCTGAAATAATAAGCAAGGTGGCGGAGCAGGTTGAAGCAAAAGTAGGGTTAGAGGTTAACTCGACAAATTAATATATCGCATTATATATAAGGAGATATTAAGACGATGGCGAAAAGTTATTCAAAATATGCCATTGCCCTGACAGCTGCTCTCGGGCTGTTCATGGCGGTGCTGGATAATACAATTGTAAATGTGGCTTTGACCCCAATGGCAAAAGGCTTAAATGCTAGCCTTAGCTCGATTCAATGGGTCATAACCGGTTACTTCCTGGCGCAGGCTGCCGTTATCCCGGTGGCTGGTTATTTCAGTATTCACTTTGGTATGAAGCGGGTATTTATCCTGTGTCTGGCTTTTTTCACTCTAGGTTCCTTACTCTGTGGCCTTTCGCAGAGTGAAGCAATGTTGATAGGTTTCCGTATTCTGCAAGGCCTGGGCGGTGGGGCTTTATTCCCACTGGCTAGTGCGATTGCCTTTTCAGCTTTTCCGCCAAACGAGCGCGCCGCCTCTAGTGCCGTAATAGGTATTCCGGTATTGTTAGCTCCGGCTTTCGGCCCGACCATCGGTGGTCTGTTAACGGTTAATTTCGGTTGGGAATACATCTTCTTTATCAACGTCCCGGTGGGCGCGGTGGCGATTTTCCTTGCCTGGCGCATCTTCCCAGCGGACAACCTTAACCGCAATATCAAACAGAAACCCTTTGATTATGTGGGTTTATCCCTCTCCATCATCGGGGTACTAGCGATTGTTTATGCCTTTACGCTGGTTGGTCAATCGCAGCCCGGTACTGAAAGTCAAACTAACCCGCGTGGCGACATTTATGGTTGGAGTTACTGGCTGGTATGGGCCTTGTTAGCAGCAGGTATATTGATATTGGCGGCTTTCACCTATTATGAACTACGGATTAGCAAAGACCCAGTGCTAGACCTGAACCTGTTCAAAACCTACAACTTCACGATGGCGAGTATAGTTTCATGGTTCTCCGCCGTAGTGGTTTTTGGTAGCCTGTTTATGTTGCCGGTATTCCTGGAGCAGGTACGAATACCTCACCTTTCGGCGTTGGACGCTGGTTTAGCTTTGATGCCCCAGGGTATTGCTGCCGCCGTAGCGGTTGGCTTAGGTGGTCGGCTTTACAACCAGATTGGCGTTCGAGCGATGGTGGTGATTGGTTCAGTGTTGCTGATATTTAGCTCCTGGCAGCTAACTCAGTTGAAATTCGATACTGACGGGGTAGCCTTAATGCCCTGGCTAATCATGCGCGGTTTTGGTTTCGGTCTAACCGCAATCCCGGTACAAACCCTGGCGTTAGCCTCAATCTCTGGACCCGCCTTAGCTAAAGCCAGTTCGTTGTTCAATGTCACCCGCCAAATCTTTAGCTCAATCGGGATTGCGGTGTTAACTACCTTGTTTGTGCAGCAAACCGCTCAACATGCCACTGAAGCACGAGCCCTTGCGCCAAAACCGCCCATTGGTACGGTTATTGACCCCAACAGTCCGGCTTTTGTGCAACTATCCGCACAGGCTGGCACGAACGGGATGAATGATGTATTTGTCTTTATTACGATTGGCACGGTGGTGTTATTGTTAATTGCCCTTGCCTTGCCCGGTAAGATACGGAAAGATGAAGCACCAGTAACCGAAGGGGAAGTACGCACCCCGGTTATGGCGGAGTAATTTCCCGGCATAGTCGAAGGTTAAGGTCAAAAGTCATAAAATTCAGATTTTAGACGCGACCTTTGACCTTCGACTTTTTTTACCCTAGTGGATTTTTGGCGGGTTGCCCGGCAGGACGAGGATATAGATTCGAGGTTGAGCTTATTTTTACGGCTACAATCAGTCGCCGCCCGCTGTTGGTTTCGCCCGGTAAATCAAAAATTGGAGTCTGGCGTGACTTACCCCCTAGTTTGGAGATTGCACCCTCTCCTAAGCTTAACTCTTCGCTCAAATCACCCTTCTTGGGTGCGATAAACAGCCCACCGATTTTACACAGAGGCATACAATATTCCGCAAGCACCGCCAGAGCGGCTACAGCCCGCCCCGTAGCAATATCAAATTTGGCCCGGTATTGAGGTTGGCGACCAATTTCCTCAGCCCGTAGATTTAAAATTGTGACATTATTTAGTTCTAATTTGGCGGTGATATGCTGCAAGAAGGCAGTTTTTTTGCCAACCGAGTCGGCTAGGGTAAGTTGGAGTCCCGGATAAATTATTTTCATTGGTAGACCAGGAAAGCCCGCCCCCGCCCCAACATCTACCAGACTGCTTTTGTTTAAATCCAGTAACTTAGAAGGTGAATCGGCACGTAGTTTGGGACTTACCAGGGTTAGAGAATCGAGGAAGTGACGAGTTTGCACTTCCTCAAAGGCGGTAATGCCCGTCAGGTTAGTTCGCTCGTTCCAGGCTATCAGTTCTTCATAATATACCTGGAAGCGAGCTAGCTGGTTGGTATCAATTTCCAACCCTAACAACTCCCGCGCCCCATTAACAAGTAAATCCAACTATAACCCCTGCAAAAAATCTAACAAAATCTGGTTGAACTCTTTCGGTTTCTCCATATTAACCATATGGGCTACCCCCGGAAACACTACTTTTTTCGCACCCGGGATATCGGTTGCCATTTTATCCGCCATTGGCAATATTACACTTTCATCAATATCACCAACTATTACCAATGTAGGCACTTTGATTTCAGCTAATCTGCCTACGGCAGAGGGAGTCAGGGTTCGCGGTTCGGGATGCTCGTTTTGGTGAGCAATGGCATTATCCAAAACCATCTGGCGGACTTTGGCAAAAACCTTTGGGTCTACTGCGTCCTGGTTACGATAGAAACCAGTCACGAAAATCTCGGCTGATAGTTGGGCCATTTTTTCAAACTCTTTGGTTTCTTCCAGCTTTTCCATTTCCTCTTCCTTGGGCAGTTCGTTTGGCAACAATTCGCCCTGGAAACCGCCCAGCCCCGCCGCTACTGGCACAAGCGCGGCTACTCTTTCGGGAAACTCCAGGGTAAAATCAGTAGCGATTTGCCCACCCCGCGATATTCCAACCACATAGGCTTTATCCACTTTTAGATAGTCCAGCAAATCGCGCAAGTCCTGGCGGTTGGAAAATGAGACACTGGCACTATTGGTCTTACCAAAACCGCGAGTATCGTAACGAATAACCCGATAATAATCCGAAAAGAAACTGAACTGCTCATCCCACATACTACTGTCGGCGACTCCGGCGTGGATAAAAACCAGGGGATGACCCGCCCCCGCCACCTCATAATACAAATGTCCACCTTCTACCGACACATAGCCCACATCACTCTCGGTTGGTTGGCTCATTTCATTTCCCTTTCTTTTTCGGGCAATTAAAGAATAATTGTTCTATTAAAGAGTAAAACGGAACCACTAATTTGTCAAGGTGGTAAAAACCAAAAGTAGCCTGTAGTGAGTTTTATTTTACGAACGAAAGTGGGTTAGTAACTCGCTAATCGGCAGGGTAGCCTGGGTGCGGGCGGCTAAATCTTTAACGTTAACCTCGCCCCGTTCCAGTTCTGCCGGAGCAATAATAACTGCGAATCGCGCCCCGCTATTGCTGGCGGCTTTTAGCTGTTTATCCAACCCGGTATCCAGCAAATTCACTTCGGTTTTGAACCCCGCCGCCCGTAAGGTTGTAGCAATTTCCAGAGCTTTGGCCCGTTCCGCCCCCGAATATTGAGCCACATACACATCCAGCAACCGAGTCAGGTTAGGCATTTTCCCAACCTGAGTCAGCATTTCTTCCATCACCACATCGCTAAAAGCAATCCCCACCCCCGGCAACGGTTGCCCACCAACGGCATTAACCAGATTATCGTAACGCCCGCCGCCCATTATGGCCCTGGTAAAGCGTTTGGTAGCATCCCAGACCTCAAAGACCGTGCCAGTATAATAAAGTAAGCCACGCACTATGCTAGGGTCAAACTCCAACGAGTCGGCAAAACCATATTGAGCGGCCTTTTCCCACAAATCTTCCAGAGGTTTGAAGCCGCTAAAATCCCGGTTTTGGAGCTGCTCTTGCAGTTTCGTTACCGCCTCCGGGTCTAATCCGGCCTCAATAAGGTTCGCTTTGAACTTGTCCGGCCCCAGTTTCTCAAGACGATCAATTTCGTAATAAACTTTGGCTTTGTACTCCAGGTTTATGTTCAGGCTCTTGAGCAATTCCTCCAGATAGTAGCGATTGCTGACCCGCACCTTAATCTCTTTGGCCTCCAGGCCCACGGCCTTGAGAATATCAGTGACTACCGCCAGAATTTCGGCATCGGCATCAATGCTATCCACGCCCAGGATGTCAATGTTGTACTGATAAAATTCGCGTTTACGCCCGCGCTGTGGTTTTTCGTGTCGCCAGATATTTGGGATAGTAAACCAACGAATGGGTTTGCGTAGCTCGTTTTGTTTGGCGGCGACCATGCGGGCCAGAGTGGGGGTCATTTCGGGTCGAATGGCAACTTTTTCGCCACCTTTAGTCTCAAAAGTGTAGGTTTGCTCGTTAACCAGTTCCTCGCCCGACTTGGCGGCAAATAGTTCAAACGGCTCTAAAAACGGGCCGTCAAATTCTTCGTAACCGTATAGTTCCGAAACTTCCCGGCATTTGTTAAACAGCCAGTTACGCCAGCGCATTTTATCGGGGTAAAAATCGCGAGTGCCTTTTAATGGTTCGATTTTAGTAATGGAGGCCATTAAATAATCCTTGTCCTGGGCGGTTATTGGTTGTTGGTGGTTAGTAAAATGTTATTTGAATAATTGGCTAATTGCCAGTTTGAAGCTGGGAACAACGGTTTCGCCATCCAATTCATCGTTAATCCCCAGAGTATCAAAGGTTTGGGAATTACTCAATCTATACACATGCACCTGTTGTTTAGCCGGATAAATCAGCCAGATTAAAGGAATTCCTGCCTTCTGGTATTGAGTCAGCTTTTTGTTAATATCGCCCGCTTCGTCGCTGGGAGAAATCACCTCTACCGCCAAGTCGGGCGGGACGGGAACAGGGCCCTTGCCAGGAGCAGGCACGCGCTCGGCTTTGATAAAAGCTACATCAGGCGCACGCACAGTCGGTTTAGGGGTAGTGGGGTCAATTACAAACCCGGTGGTAAACCAGACTCGTCCCAAATTCCTGGACTTTACAAAGTTTCGTAATTCGGCATAAAGTTCGTCGGCAATCCGACCGTGTTCATCCCCGGTTGGCGGCATATCAAATAACTCCCCCTCTACCAACTCTTGCCGCTGGTCGCTCTTGGGTAAACTCATAAACTCTTCGATGGTATAAAGCTTTTTGCTGGTTTGGGTAGTCATTACTTCTACTCCCTGTTATAGCTGGATGAGATATTCGGTTTGTTGCAAGGCCGGGACATTTTCCGCCCCTATACAGAACATTGTTACCCGTAACTCCCGGATTAGCTGCTCAATTACCGCTTCTACCGCTTCGGTGGATTCTTCGGCGGCTTTCAGGAAAGGGAGAGCCAACCCCGCCGCATCCGCCCCTAGCACCAGGGCTTTGGCTACATCCACCCCGTTTCGCACGCCGCCACTGCCGATAACAGTCGCTTCGGGGGCGGCTTCCCGCGCCCACAAAATACTCTGGGTGGTAGGAATACCCCAATCCGCGAAGTTGCTGGCAGCTTGTTTCTCCACCGGGCGTTGCACCCGATAACTTTCCACCTGACTCCAACTGGTGCCACCGCTCCCGCCTACATCCAGCCCACTCACCCCTACCGCCCACAATTTGCGGCATACATTAAGCGATAGACCGTTTCCGACCTCCTTGGCGATTACCGGAATATTGGATTTTGCCAACTCCTCACACACCTCGCCAATCCGGGCCAGCAAGCCCTTGAAATTGACGTTCCCGGCGGGTTGTACCGCTTCTTGCAAAACGTTCAGGTGCAGTATAAGGGCATCCGCCTCCAGCATTTTTACCGCTTCCAGGCACTGTTTCGAGCTATAACCATAATTAAGCTGCACGGCACCCAGGTTAGCGAAAAGCGGCACATCAGGGGCAAGTTCACGCACACGATAGCTATAGGCCAGCTCGGAATTTTCGATGGCGGCCCGTTGCGAGCCCAGGCCCATCGGCAAGCCCCATTTATTGGCAGCCAGAGCCAGATTGCGGTTGATGCGGGCGGCCCATTCGGCTCCCCCGGTCATCGAGCTAATCAGGATAGGCGCAGCAATTTTCCGACCAAAAAGCGTCTGGCTGGTATCCACTTCGGCTAAATCAATTTCGGGCAGGGCTTGATGAATAAAGCGATAGCTCTCAAAACCGACACTGATGCCCTTAGCCTGCACATCCTCGGTCAGACAAATACGCAGGTGGTCTACCTTCCGCCCACTCGTCATTACCGCTTGATTTTCCGTTGCTGCCATAAACTTCCTGACTAACTCAAAATTTAACCCGCCAATATGCTATAAACACCAAAAATATTATAACATTTAAGCCCAGTGATGTCTTCCCATAACACCATATTGTCTACCCTTGCCTCAAGTGTTATAATTATAACGAATGAAAGTTAAGAGAAATCCGTACTGTAATAGGTTAGAGGAGAGGGCAAGAGATGTTGTCGGTAAGCGAAGAAGAAAAGATAGAAACCGAGTATGATGTAATAATTGGCCTGGAAACCCATATCCAACTCAGCACCGCCAGCAAAATGTTTTGCGGTTGCAGTGCCGATTACGCCAACGCTTCTCCCAATAGCCATATTTGCCCAATCTGTCTGGGTATGCCGGGAGTTTTGCCCGTAATTAACAGCAAAGCGATTGAGTCTATCGTGAAATTTGGGCTGGCCCTCAACTGTACAATCCCCGAATACAGCAAATTTGACCGCAAAAACTACTTCTATCCTGATCTGGTAAAAGGTTACCAAATCAGCCAATTTGACCTGCCTGTTTGCATCAATGGTTGGCTGGAAATAGAAGTTGACGGTCAAAAAAAGCGTATCGGCATCACCCGCACCCATCAAGAGGAAGATACCGGGAAGCTGACCCACATGACCTCGCCCGAAGGCGACACCTACTCTCTGGTGGATTACAACCGTTGCGGCGTGCCGCTTATGGAGTGTGTCAGCGAGCCCGATATTCGGAGCGCAGAGGAAGCACGAGCCTACTTGACCAAAATGCGCCAAATTGTGCGCTGGTTGGGGATTGGCACGGGTAACATGGAAGAGGGCGCAATGCGCTGCGATGCTAACATTTCAATTATGCCCAAAGGTTCCAGCAAGTGGGGCACTAAAGTTGAAATCAAGAACATGAACAGCATTAGCAACGTTTTTGAGGCTATCAATTACGAAATCAAACGACAAGCCCACGAGCTAAAAGCCGGGAATATTATTGTGCAACAAACGCGCGGCTGGGACGAAACCAAGTTGGAGACAGTTTTTCAACGCACCAAGGAAAATAGCAACGACTATCGCTATTTCCCTGAGCCCGATTTGCCGCCTTTGCAACTGACCAAGGAATATATTGAGACCATCCGGGCCAGTCTGCCGGAATTGCCGGACGTGCGCCGCAATCGTCTTATGACAGATTATGGCTTGAGCCGCTACGAAGCTGAGGTTTTAACGGTTGATAAGGCGATTTCAGATTGGTACGAGGCTGCACTCGGCGATAATAAAACCCCAACCCATGCCAAGTCGGTAAGTAACTGGGTGCTCAACATACTCTTTGCTCGCCTGAAAGAAACCGGGCAGGACCTGAGCGAAATCAAGGTTAAGCCTGGGCAATTAGCCCATCTTATCAAGCTGGTGGAAAAAGGGGCGATTAACAATAACACCGCCAAGACCGTCTTTGAGGAGATGTTCGCCACTGGTAAAGATGCGGAGACTATTGTTGAGGAAAAGGGTCTGGCCCAAATCTCGGACGAAGGGGCGATTGCGGCCATTATTGATGAGGTTATTGATAATAATCCAAAAGCGGTAACCGACTACAAAGGCGGCAATACCAACACCCTGAACTTCCTGATTGGAGCGGTGATGAAGGCCACCAAAGGCACCGCCAATAAGGATGTGGTGCGGAAGTTATTCGAGGATAAACTTCAATAACAGATGGTTTGTCTATCCTGTAAGTCGCTAGCGGGTGAGCAACGAATTTCGCCCGGCCCAACAATCTATGAAGGGCAGTTCTGGGTGGTGGAACATGCCTATCCGTGTGATATGAAGGGCTGGTTGGTGCTGGTGCTTAAGCGGCATGTCGAGGTTCTGCACCAACTGACCCAGGAAGAATTTCTGGAATTGGCCGAATTACAGGCCAAAACTGTAAAACTCCTTTTCGCCGAACTAAATTGCGAGAAAGAGTACAGTGTCCAGTTTGCCGAAGCCGAAAATTTTAACCATGTTCATTTTCATCTGGTGGCGAAACCAGCCAACTTGCCGGAAGAAATGAAAGGGCCAGGGATTTTCAAAATGTTACAAGGTGAAAACCCGGTGCCAGCGGAAGAAATTAAGGCTTTTTGTGAAGATTTGAGGCGAAAATTCTGAAGTGAGTTAGGTTCTTGATTTCAGATTTTCTATCTTGGATCTTCGATTTTCGACATATTTACAAGCATTGTCGCTTGTAAATAAGACCCTAAAAGTTGATTTATTAAAAGTACACTCAATGGAGAGGTGACGACAATGACGACGGAATTCTCTCAGAAACAGCAAAACCCCTACGAAGTTGCCAAACAACAACTTGGAATTGCTGCAAGCCAACTTGGTTTGGAACAAAGCCTTATCAAGGTTCTCCAGGCTCCTAAACGCGAACTGACAGTAAACTTCCCGGTACGAATGGATAATGGCGAAGTGGAAGTGTTCACCGGATATCGGGTGCAGCACAATATTGCGCGTGGCCCAGCCAAGGGCGGTATTCGCTATCATCCCGGTGTTACACTTGATGAAGTGCGGGCTTTGGCGATGTGGATGACCTGGAAATGCGCCGTGGTAAATATTCCCTTTGGTGGGGCTAAAGGCGGGGTTATTGTTGAGCCCAAGAAGCTCTCAATGAGCGAACTGGAGCACCTGACCCGCCGCTTTACTACTGAAATTTCCCTACTAATCGGTCCTGAAACCGATATTCCTGCCCCGGATGTGAATACCAATTCCCAGACAATGGCCTGGATTATGGATACTTACTCCATGCACAAAGGTTATAGCGTCACAGCGGTGGTTACCGGCAAGCCCCTTAATATTGGGGGAGCGGAAGGCCGCAACGAGGCTACCGCCCGTGGAGTGCAATATGTTGTGCATGAAGCCGCACAAAAACGGGGAATGAATTTGAACGGCGCAAAGGTAGCGGTGCAAGGTTTTGGTAATGCTGGTTCGATTGCAGCTCGCTTGCTTTCTGAGGATGGCGCAACTATTGTGGCAGTCAGCGACTCCACCACTGGTATCTACAATCCAAAAGGTCTGGATATCCGCAACCTGTTATCTTACAAGGGAGAACACAGTTCATTGGTCGGCTTCCCCGGCGGCGAGTCTGTCACCAATCCTGAATTGCTGGAATTGCCCTGCGATATTCTAATCCCCGCAGCTCTGGAAAACCAGCTCAACGGCGATAATGCCCGGCGGGTTAAAGCCAGTATCGTGGCGGAAGCGGCGAACGGCCCGACTAACCCGGATGCTGACAAGGTATTCTTTGACCGGGGCATTTTCGTGCTGCCGGACGTGCTGGCAAACGCGGGTGGGGTGACGGTCAGCTACTTCGAATGGGTGCAAGACCTTCAATCCTTCTTCTGGAGCGAGGCCGAAACTAACAATCGGCTGCACCAGATTATGACCCACGCTTTCAACGATGTCTACAAAATTGCGCAAGACCGCAAGGTAGACATGCGCACTGCTGCTTATGTCCTGGCGGTTGGGCGCGTCGCAGAAGCCACCAAAACGCGGGGTTTCTATCCGTAATTCGCTTACAGCCAAATAGCATAACTGAAGGGGCAGACACGGTGGTCTGCCCCTTTAGTTTGATGTTGAAAGCTTGCAGCTCTCATTGCTCTCTGGCATAATTAGATTGCCTTTTGCAAAATTATCCATATTCTTAATTCTCAATTTTAATGAGTTATACCAAGTCTTGATAAGTAATGCACATTAAGAAGCAAGATTGGGCCACCAATAGAAAAGGGTTGAGCCTTTGATTAAATTGGTTTGTTGTTGTAAGGCTAAACAACGTTGAATTTGAGCTTGCTCAAGTTCATCAAGG
>JBBQZS010000048.1:0-47723 GCA_038207495.1 Chloroflexia bacterium | reverse complement strand
GCGGTGGAGAGCGTCAACAGCCAATTGGAACGGATGGGAGTGGAACGGCTCTATGCTCGTACTAATCCGGGCTTTGAGTTAAAGGTTCTGGCTAGTCTGTTGGCTGTTTTATTTTCTAACATTGACTAGCAATCAAGGTAAAATTATCATGGTGAAAGGACTAAATCAGTAGGTTATCACTGCTTAGTATCATTGGGAGAGTAAAGTTCATTATCAAGCCGGTACCATCTGGTAATTCCGCCCAAAGTTTACCTTTATTGGCCTTTATTATCTTTTGTGAAATAAACAAGCCAAAACCTGTTCCCTTTATCCCGCAATCGAGTGCCTGTTGAGTACGATATTGATGCTCGAATAACCTGGGCAAATCTTCAGCCGCTACCCCCATGCCGTAGTCACGGATTTGTACAAAGGCTTCCGCCTCGCCTGACTCATTAATCTGCCGGAATAGCTTAACCTCTATTGCCGCCTGAGTAGAGGTCGAATATTTAACCGCGTTTTCAAGTATATTTCTAATTGCCTGTCCAAGTCTTACTGCGTCACCTTGTAATAGAAATGGTTGGAAAGGTGGCACAACCTCAAGCTGGAAGGTGTAACCAGGCGAATTAGTTTTGGTATCCTCTATGGCTTGCTCAACCAAAGTTTGCAGGTTTAGCTCGGAAATCTCTAACTGGAAAGTGCCAGCTTTAATAGCACCAACATACAACAATTTATCCGTTAACTGAATAGTGCGCTTGATGTCACCAACTAGCCCCTCCAACTTAGAGGACAATTCCGGGCTAATTTTCTCGCGGTTGGCTTGCCGAAGGGCTATTTGAGCGCGTAATTGCACTGCTGTTAAAGGCTGCCGCAAATCGTGAGCGGCAATAGAAATAATATCCATTAGAGCTTCCATCTCAGCTTCACGTGCTAGCCGCGCATCTTCAGCCTCAAGCTCAAAGGTAATGAGTTGAGCCATTAACTCAAATGCTGCAAAATCGCTCTCACTCAGGTTGGCAGGTAGGGTATCTAGGACGCAAAGGGTACCAAAATAGACCCCGGCCCGGCGATACAAAGGTACTGCAATATAACTCTCAACCTTTAGCTGTAAAATTCCAGGGTGGTTAAATACGCGCTCATCTTGACTGGCGTGGTTAATTAGCAGAGGCACAACTGCACCTTTAACTATGCTTCAATAGGTAGTATTTAATTCCAATTCATCGCCGGGCTTGAGACCTAAACCAGCCCCATCTATTACGGCACAAGCTTTCCAACCATCATCGCTTACCCGAGCCACTAGCGCAATCCGTAAACCCGTGATTTGACTCAAGAGTTTTAATATTTTTTGCACTACCTCAAGCCGTCCCAGTATAACTACGTCATTATCAAAGTCAGACCCACCAATTTGATCCATTACGGCTCTTTTCTAATAAATTCAGCAGGTGCTATGTTGAAAAACTATCCGCCTACCGCTAAATAAGTAATTAGTCCAAACGCATTAAGCTATTCCAAGCACCTAATATTTAGCAAGGATTGTGCCACATTTACAAGGGCTGATTATACCATCACTTTGTGATTCAAATTCTCCTTCAGTCATGGTAATGCCCTGGTTGCGACTCCTATATAGATGGTGTATTCTTAAACCTAAGATTTGCCCTTCTAACATTATGTAAAGCAAATGAGGAGTATTATGGACGACAGTGGCCCACAAACAGGGGCAACACTGAAAAGTCGCACCAACATTCGCGGAGTGGAGATTTTAGATACTACGCTACGCGAAGGTGAACAGTTCAGCCGTGCCCACTTTACCTTTAACCAAAAACTGGAAATTGCCCTTTCCCTGGCTCGTTTTGGGGTGGAATACATTGAGGTAGGTTCACCTGTAAGTTACCCGAACGCCCTGGAGGAACTTACCAAATTGGTAAATACTCTGGCGCAGAAAAACGCCCCCAGCAAAGTATTGGTGCATTGCCGCACCAACCAGGAAGATGTAGATTTGGCCCTGGCAACGGGAGCCTATGGCATCAACCTGTTTATGGGAACCAGCAAATTTTTACAGAAGGCCAGTCACGGTAAAAGTGTCGAGGAAGTCACTAATCTGGCGTGCAATATGATTGAGTATGTTAAGGGCAAGGGGCGTTTCGTGCGCTTTGGGGCAGAGGATGCTTTCCGCACCGACCTCAAGGATTTGCTCTATCTTTGCTCGGCTCTGGACGAAGTTGGAGTTGACCAGGTAGATTTCCCTGACACGGTGGGCGGCGCGACCCCTTTTGAGGTTTATGACCGTATCCGAGAGTTTACCAAACGCTTCAAGTTCAAGGTGGAATATCACGGTCATAACGATACTGGCTGTGCGGTGGCTAATGCCCATGCCGCCCTGGAAGCGGGAGCGCAATGCATCAACGTGACCGTTTTGGGTATCGGCGAACGCAACGGGATATGTTCCCTGAGTGGACTGGTATCACGACTCTATTCGCTTGACCGCACTTTGCTGGAAAAATATAATCTACTGGAATTACCCAGGCTTGACCGCATGGTAGCCACAATGCTGGGCGTGCCAATTCCACACGATATGCCCGTTACCGCCCCCAACGCCTTCACTCACAAAGCCGGAATTCACACCAAAGCGATTTTGCAGGACAGTCAGGCTTACGAAGTGCTGCGACCTGAAGATTTCGGCATCAAACGCACCCTGGATATTGCCAGCCGCATCACCGGAAAACACGCCATTGCCGCCCGCGCCCGCGAACTGGAAGTGGAACTGGCAGATGCCGATATAGCGGCGATTACCGAGAAGGTCAGGCACGCCGCCGGACTTGAGCCAATAACCCTGGAAAACGTTGACCTGATTATCAAAAATTACAAACCGAGCCTGGAAAATCCAAAGGAGGGCTAAAGCGATGGGGAAGAAACTTGGCATTCTGTACAGCCAGTTGCGCGAGGACGAAAAGGCCCTGATTGCTGCCGCCCGCCGCCAGGGGGTTGAACCAGTGCTAATCAACACCGACGAGCTTACTTTTGACCTGGTAGACGGACGGGTAATTGCACCCGGCGAGGTGGAGGTGGTGCTGGAGCGGGGGATTGACCATTTTGTGGCTCTGTATAGCCTGCTGCTACTGGAAAAGGCCGGGGTTACAACGGTCAATCGTTACGATGTAGCGCGGGTCTGCGGCGATAAGTTGCTCACCACCGTGGCTTTTCATGATAACAATGTGCCGACTCCCCAGACCCAAATTTCATTCAGCACCAGCAGCGCGATGACCTCGATTGAGGAATTGGGCTATCCAGTTATGATTAAACCTATTACGGGGGACAAGGGCGCGTTAGTAGCGCGGCTGAACGATTTTGATGCCGCCAAAGCCATGATAGAATATAAAGACCGTTTGGGACAGTATGACCACGCGATTTATTACCTGCAAAGTTATATCCAGAACCGTCCGGGCCGCGATATTCGGGCTTTTGTTATCGGTGAGCAGGTAGCGAAAGCGGTTTACCTGATTGCTAACAAAGCCACCAGTAGCGGCGACTCTAACCTGACGGTAATAGATTGCCCTCTTACCCCGGAAATTGAGCAAATTGCGCTGGCGGCGGCCAGGGCGGTGGGCGGCGGGGTATTGGCGGTAGATTTAATCGAGGATGGAGACAGCCTCAAAGCCATTGAGGTGGATTACACCATCGAATTTAGTTCGCTTGGGCTGAGTGAGGTTTTAGCCCCACTTATTATCGAATATACTCTGGCACAGGTTTAATAACAACAGGAAAATGAAATTTAATCTATATCCAATGAAGGGAGAAAATAATTATGCCAACTAGAACAGCGGACGCGGTATGGGAAGGTAATCTTCGGGACGGCAAAGGCGTGATGAAAATGCAAAGCGGCTCCTACGAAGGGCCATTTACCTTTGGCTCCCGGTTTGAAGAAGGTAAGGGTACCAACCCCGAGGAACTTATTGCAGCCGCCCACGCTGGTTGTTTCTCAATGGCTTTCTCGAACATTCTGGCGGGGGCGGGCTTTACCCCTACCAAAGTCCACACTACCGCCACCGTACATTTGATGCGAGATGAGTCCGGTTTCAAAATAGGACTTATCGAATTGAACACCGAGGGTGTAGTGCCAGGGATTGACGATGCAGCCTTCCAGGAACACGCCGAAGCCGCCAAAAAGGGTTGTCCGGTTTCAAGGTTGCTGACGGGAGCCGATATTACCCTTAAAGCGACCCTTCTTTAATAATCTTGACCTAAACCCCCTTCCTTTATCGGGAAGGGGGAATAAACCCCCAAATATTGATGTGAAATTAAAGCCTCAATTTGAAAAAGTTACCCAAAACTCTCAGAGCTATTTCGTCTCCCGACACCTAAAGTTGGCTAACTTTGAATTTAACTGGCATTTCCATCCTGAATATGAACTAACCCTGATTTTAAATAGGAGGGGTCACCGCTTCGTTGGCGATAATATTGATGTGTTTAGGGCAAATGACCTGGTATTGTTGGGGCCAAACCTCCCACACACCTGGTACTCTACCCCTGATAGCGACCAGTCTGCCGAAGCGATAGTGGTGCAGTTTTCAACCGAGTTTGTGAAATCGGTTTTTCCAAACCACCTGGAATTAAAAGCAATTTCCGATTTATTGCAATTGGCTGGTCGGGGAATAGCTTTTATTAGCGACCAACAACTTGCCATCGCTAACCAAATTGTCCAGCTAACAGAACTAAGCGGGGTTGCCAGGCTAACCGAATTTCTGAATATTATTAACAAGTTAGCCCTGAATAGTGGGGGATTAATTCCTTTATCAACTAATGATTTTGTGCCGGATTTGGCTAAAAGTGATTGGTTACGGATAGACCAGGTTTGCAGCTATATTAATGAAAATTACTCTCGTGCCTTATCAGAACAAGAAGTTGCTGAGGTTGGGGGAATGACCACCACCACCTTTAGCCGTTTTTCCGCCGCAGCACTGGCCATAACTTTGTCTCATATATCAACGAATTAAGGATTAGTTTAGCCTGCAAATTGCTGGTTGAGAGCGATTTGAATATCACTGAAATAGCGTTACAGGTTGGCTATAACAACCTATCGAATTTCAACCGCCAATTTATGCGCTCGAAAAAGCTCTCACCTCGAAACTACCGCCAGCAATTCAGGGTTAACAACCTTATTTAAGCTTGTTGATAAAGTATTGGGTTTAGCGGTGAATCTATCAAATTCCCAATCTCAACTCCCGGACACCATTGTCGCCAGTCGGCCAGTTGGTTCTCATTGGTGGGCGCCGCTAACTTCATATCCTTGTCCATATAAATAATAGTCATTACCTCACGGCACTTGTCGGTCACATTCGCTCCGGCGTGATGGAAAGTCCAGCCCGAATGAAAGCTAACCTCGCCCAAATCAAAAGGAGTCTCAAGCTCCGGTAGTTCGGCTTTTACCAGGGCTTGTTGAAGATAAGCTTCACTTTCATCGCCGATGGCTAAATTGCGCCCAATTTCCAACTGATGGCTACCCATGCTAAAGGCTAACGGCCCCATTTCCAGGGTGGTTTCCTGCAATGGTATCCAGACCGTGACACACTTGTCAGAACTGAGCGGCCAATAATATTGGTCGGCATGCCAGGGAGTAATACCGCCACCACTTTCTTTATACAACGCCTGGTCATGATAAAGCCTAACGCCGCTAACTCCCAGCAATTCCGCCGCAATTCGGGCTAGTTTTTGACCAAAAACAAACTGCCTGATTATCGGGCTATGCTGCCAGAGGTTCATTACCTGAAGAAACGCCTTCTGGTAGGTGGTACGCTCCTCCATCGAAAGGTACAGAGTATTCAAGTCAAAAACTTTGCGGGTAAATTCTGAGTTAAAGTATGCCAGGGTTTGGGGTGATAATACATTTTTAAGTTTTATAAAACCGTTTTGCCGATAACTTTCCAACTGGGTGGAGGTCAACGGGTAGTATTCATCAATATCAATCATCTGATTCAAATCTCCTGTTTCATGGTTAATAGTTTTTGCGGTAGCACTATTCTAAGGTACAAGAACCTGTTATTCCTTACCACCTATATTTTGCCGATAATCTATACTTTTTTGCCTTTAACGGCAAGGCCCGCAGCATAATGGTAAAATGGCAATGATATTGCTACTTGCTGTTCGTCCAAGATATGGAGTTGATAATGCTGCCCTATTTCCCGCTTACTGATAATGTGTACAAAATGGCTTTGGGGGTACAAGCCCTGAACCCTGCCCCCTTAATCGAGATTGACCCGCTAAATTATCAGGCCGAAATTGACCTAAAACAAGAAATACTCCAGAGCGACTATCCCTATTATTTTAATGCCTTACCCGAAACCGAAGCTATGCAGTGGGAAACCCTGGAATTACTTTTGCCCGAACTGGCAGCACATTATCCCAAATTTTTCGACCTGAAAACAGAAGGCGAAGATTGGGTCTGGCACAACCGCTTACTTGACACCGAATTAAACTTTCGGCTAGGAGCGCGCGAGAGCCTACCTCTGCCACCCCTGGATTGGCTGGGGCGACAACTTCAGGAAGATTTGCTGATTATGGACGGGCGGGTGGAAGGTATACCGCTAGTCGCCGGGCAACTCTGTTTCCCTAACGATTGGTGTCTGGAAGATAAAATTGGCAAATCGTTCATGGAAATTCATCAGCCCGTACCGTTGTTTGCCGAGCAAATCGGGCAGTCGTCCTACTTAATGATGGAGCGGTTGAAGTCTGGGCGACCAGTCTGGAGGATAAATTGGGGCATAAAGCCTTCCAAGCGGCTCAATCTTGCCACCAAATTCAAGTCGGAGCTACAAAACTTATACCGGGATATTACTTTGGAAAATGTCGGGAAAAGTTGTTACTTTCGGATAGAACGTCAGGGGCTTTTGCGGCTACCTCGGACCGGAGGGGTTTTATTCACCATCCGTACCTATCAAACCCCGCTTGAAATATTAGCGCAGAAGCCTGAACAAACCAATCTTCTTTATGGGGTATTAAAAACCATGCCCTCGGTTAGTCTGGAATACAAAGGAATGGCCCCCTTTATCGAAATTCTGCTTGAATATTTTGAGAATAAAACTTGTCAGGAAAGTAAATAGATACGAACATTGTCCCGGCTATAAACCACCGTCCAGCCAGCCGTATCCGGGTCAAAGTCACCAAACTGCTGCTCCCGCCAACCATAAACCAGATATTTTAAGCCCCAGGATGTGATAAATTGTTGGCGCGTCAAATTATTAGTGGTTTTGTCGGAAAATTCCTTGAGCAGCTTGAATTTAGGTTCAGCATCAATCGTTTCCATACTATGCCCGTAAAAAATCGGACGCAAAACCCGACCCGGCAGCACATTCCCCAGCACTGGCCCGGTCACTATTGCATCGGTGGCACGGCTATTCTGTTCCAGCCACGCAATCGCCCCTAACTCACCTTGACTCAAATAGGGAAAACGTACCGGGTCTGAAATATTATCCTGCGGCAGATAGAGCAAGACAATTGATAAAACTACCAGAGCCAGACTTGAGAGCGATAGGACTAAAACCAGTAACTTTTCTTTCAGCCGATATTGGTTGGTTTTGGTGAAAAGTTGATAATATCCGGCGGTTGCTAGACAGCAAAGCGGCAAATGAACCCCTTCCAGGAAGCGACGCGAAAAACTAAGGGGCAAAGCCAACAGAATAACGGTCACAAACAACCAGCCCGTTACCAGCAACCAACGTTGTTGAGGGTATTTCTCGGACTGTTTCTGACGGGGCAGAATTCGCTCCACCCACCAGACCCCCGCCAGTGTCAGAGGTATTAGCAAGCCATATCCTCCAAGCAACGTCAGGGGATCGAGGGTGATGGTCTGGTTTTGCTGCATCCACTGCTTCAGTAATGGGTCATGCTCTGTGCCCCACCAGGTTAAGAATGGCCCCGGTACACCCGCCAACCCTACTAGAATTAGTGCGACAAAAGAAGACCGGTTTATTTTGCGGTTATTTAGGGTTAATCTCAGCCAGAACAACCCTAAAATCCCCGCCAGACTAAATAGCAGAAAAGGATGGACAAAGCCCAGGCAGAACGAAGCCACCGCCGCTTTGAAATAACCAAACTTACTACGCCCTTCTATGGCCAACAACGATTCGGTTATGGTCAAAATCAACAGAGCCGTTGCCAGGGGAAAGTGGGGGTTGGCAAAAATGCTCTGGAAAGTATAGCCCTCCGCCACCCAAAAGTCCGGCTGGGTAGGATTAAATACCACCAAAGCCCAGCCTAACCCAGCCGCTAAACATACCAGCCGAAAGGCAAAACGTTGTTGGATTTCGTCGTTAAATAGCAGTTTTATAAATCTATAACTGACGAGCAACAAAAATAGCCCCGCCAAAAACCGGGCCAGGTGGAAAATCAGGATATTGGATAGGTTTAATATTCCGGCGAGTTTACCCAGCAGCAAGTAAAAAACGAAAGTTACCGCGCCATCCCCGCCCTGCTCGCTAGTGTGAGCCAGATGAAAAACCCAGCTCCCCTGCCGCCCCTCCAGCATTTTCGCCAGATAGGTATTGCCGTCGTTGGCGTTGAACAATAGGCCTGTGAATTCCTGACCGGGTGGGGTAATCAGCCAGCCCCAAAGTAACGGCAAAGCGGTCAGAAACAGGGTAAACGCAACCCAAACTGATAGCCATAACCTTTCACCCTGTTGCGGATACAGTTTTAACCCAAAAATTTTCGTACTGTTTCCCTCTGAATACTACGCGGTATTAACAAGAACAAGTAGGATAAAACACCCCTCATCATAACCTTCACCCCTGTGAGGGGAGAGGGCTAGGGTGAGGATTTCCTCGAATGGGATTCAATTTTCAGTTCCGCTAATTCAACCCCCTGAGACGGGTTGCATTTAGAAACTACTTTGGAATCAAAATCCAGGCGTAGGATTGCCCATCCCTACCGCGCAGGGCTGCTACTAACTGATAGTGCTGGCGGATGGCCTCCTCAAAGCCGGAAGGCCAGGGGGATAATAACACTGGCTTTGACTCAGTTTGCAAGACATCGTAGCCCATCAACATGACCTTGAATTTTTGCTGGGCTACATCTTTCACCAACGCCTCACCATCCCGCACATTCGCTGCCGCCAGTTGGCGATAAATAAAGTGGTCAAAAACATCGTCAAAACGACCTATTGCAAGGGCTGGGCCACTCAGTTCGACAAAGATTTTTTGCTCTCTGGTTGAGTATTGCTCTAAATAACTACTGGCCTTGTGGTAGGCTTCTTTTAGATTATCCTGATGCTGGTATTGGGTGAAGAGCCAGACCGCTACCCCTACGAAAATTATTACTTGCAAGCCAAGCAAGGGTTTTAACAAACTAGACTTTGATTCCCAATTTGTTAAAATGTAACCCATGAGTATACTCAAGATAGCCAGCACCTCGAAAAAGTAATAATCCGCCGCTCCAACCTTGCCCACTGTAAACGAGACTAATAACGCAGCGATTCCCCAGAATATTAAAAGCCGTTCCAGCCCACCCATTTTGATAAAAGTTGGGGCGTACCACACCGCAAGAAAGATTAAAGGGCCATACAAAACCAACGATAGTCCCCACAGTTTCAGCATTTCCACCAGAGAAAAAGGGGTAAAACGTTCCATTGTCATAAAAAAGAAGTAGTTGCCCCGCGTAATTAATAGCAAAATTGCCAGACCCGCCCCATACACCAGCCCAGATAACCCGCTAAAGATTGCCGCTTCTTTTTTGCGACCCGAAACTACCAGATAAATTACCACCGCAACTGGCGCGGCTATCAGCGATTGTTTGGTGAAAAAGGCCAGGGCAAATAGAGATATCGCCCCCATAATGGCTAACGAGTGGATTTCTTTTACCTCTGCTCGCCCAACCAGATAAATACCTGCCAGTACAAACAACAGCCCTAACGAGTCCACCCGCCCGTTACTACCCCAATATATTACCGGGTGAAAACAAAAAAAGAGAGAGGCAGCAGTCAAGCTAACCAGACGGGTAGCTTTAAACAAGCGAACAATAAGATAGATAAGCCAGCTACAACCAAACAAACTCGCTAACGTCAGGCCGCGCAGCGCAATAAGCGGAGAAGTCAGACTATCAGAGTTGCCCATCCCAAATAGGAAACTCAATAAGTTGGTTAGGAAAGCTGTCAGATATGGGAAAATCGGTGGATAGGCCAGATCGGTAGTATTGTAAAAAGCCGGGTTAAAATCGTAGGTGGTAGCTAACGAAGGGTGGTTGAGAATACGGTGGATACCACTGATGACTAACCCCTCGCTATAGTCCAGTTGCAAGGGGTTAAAAGTTTTGGCTACAAGTTGCACGACATTAAAAATTGCAACTACTAAAATTGTACTACAAATCCAGCCCGGCCATTTCAAGAAAGAGCCCACCATCGTTTTTGGGAACGCGTCAATCTTCTTCTTTTGGGCAGATTCGGGTTTTACAATGAAGTTTGGTCTGTACATTTTAGCAGCAAATTTAAAGTATATTATTTGGCGGCCTTACCTCCCGGTTGAGGACTGGACAGAGTTTTGATCTTCCGATAGTTGCCTTTACGTAAGATGCGATTGGGCGAACGGTCGGACGACCAGGGGGCGATAGGAGCCATTACCAAACCCGCCAGAGCCAGTAAAACCGTGTCATAATTCACCCGCCAACCGGCAAAGTCATACCAGGCTTGCTCACGGTCTGGTTTTAGCGGTACGCCCGAAGCAGCCAACTCATCATAAGCAGTGTTAAACTCGTCCTGAGTGATACTAACATATCTGGCATTATCCGGGTTATCGGCCAAAAACTCAGTATCGTACTGGATGCGGAAATAGTCAGCGATTCGCCGCAACCCAAGATAACCTGCCCGTAAGCATAAGTCAGCCTCAACAATACGTGGCCCATCTACCGCCGCCAGATATAATGAAGCTGAGTCCAGCACTGCCCCGGCAGCTGTAACCCAGGAATGAGTGGGCTGGGGGGAACGGTAAAAGGCCAGCATCGGCAAAGAGGTATGAGTTTCCTCAATATCCACAAACCACATTTCCCACATTTCCCACAAATCCCGTAATTTTTCCAGGCGATTGAGCCGATTAAAGCGTTGAATCATCACCACCGCCGAAGGAGGCGACCCGGCCCGTACCTCTAGCATTGTTACAGCACTTTCGCGGCGGGAGAAAGCCGAATAAAGGGTCGGAAGATACGATATTAACAGGGCTAATTGAATTAAACCGATAATGGCTTCAATAAAAGTAATTACCAGATATTGATTTCCCGGCGGCACAGCAAAACCCAAAGTAAGCAAGGAAGAGCCACTGAGCATTACAGCATCATGTAACGACTCCATCCCCAACGCCCAGTACATAGAAGCAAAACCAATACCTAGAAAAAATAGCCAGGTTATCTGTAAAGTGAAAAGAGCTATTGGCACGTAATAACCCATAATCTGGTCACGATAATAATAACTACTGAATTGCTTGATTATAAGGTTGAAAATTTTTCGCATATTGGTAAAAACCGTGCCAGTCAGGCGGTCACGCGCACTGCGGGGCAAAACAAAGGTACGTACAGCCGAAAAGCCGGTATAAGCTACAATTAAAACACCAATCAAAAAAACCAGAATTTTAACAACAATCATTGGGAACATACCTTTTCTGCTAAATGCTGCTACATGGGCATTGACTACCGCGAATATTGGGGTTAAAATATATTGTAGCAGAAAAGCAAATAAGAATCTGGAGAATTGGAGAAAGGTTCTACTGGCTGGCCTGACAAGTCCCTATTTAGGGTTGTCCGCCCGCCAGTTTAGAGCCTTTTTTGTTGCCTTGAAAATTTTACAAATTTTTAGCGAAGGAGCGAGGTAACAATATGACTAATAATGTAGAAAGCCGTCTGAATGGGCTGGAAAAAGAACGACTGGATATAATTGTAATTGGCGGGGGGGTAATTGGTACTGGCATTGCCAACGATGCCGCCGGACGAGGGTTGCGGGTAGCCCTGTTTGAAAAGGATGATTATGCCAGTGGTACCAGCAGTCGGGCCACCCGCCTGGTTCACGGTGGCTTGCGCTATCTGGAAATGTTCGATTTTGCTCTGGTGCGCCAGGACTTGAAAGAGCGCGAGATGTTACTCCGCAACGCGCCCCACCTGGTTAACCCCCTACCCTTCCTGGTTCCAATGTACGAACGCAGCCTGTTTTATCAGGTTAAGTTGCGAATAGGGATGGTGCTGTACGATGTATTGAGCTACGACAAAAGTCTCCCCAACCATAAATTCTATAGTACCGCCCAAACCCTGCAAAAAGAACCCAGCCTAAAAGCAGAGGGCTTGAAGGGTAGCTTTATTTATTACGATGGACAAGTACCCCTGACCGAACGCCTCGTTCTTGAAAATGTTATTGCCGCCCAACAAAAAGGGGCGCATTGCTTCAACCATTGCAAGGTTATTAAAGCCCTTTACGAAGGGAAAAACGTTACGGGGGTACTGGTTGAGGATGAGTTAAGCGGACAACAGTTTGAGGTAAAAGCCCGACTGGTGGTAAATGTAGCAGGCCCCTGGCTTGACCCCCTTGAAGAAAAGCTGACGGGTAAGGAGAGCCACAAAGTTCGCAAAACCAAAGGTATTCACTTTACCGCCCCTAGCACTACCAATAACGCCCTGGTTTTGTTCGCCCAGAAGGATGATCGCTTGTTCTTCGTAATTCCCTGGCTGGGTTATGCCTGGGTGGGCACTACCGACACCGATTTTGACGAAGATTTGGATAATGTGCGAGCCACTCGCGAAGATGTGGACTATCTGGTGGAAAGTGTCCGGGAAGTCTTCCCGAAATCCGATTGGGATACGATTTATTTTACTAACGCAGGAGTACGCGCCCTGGTACGCAAGGAAACCAGAGCCGGAGCGGACGAGTCGGCGGTTTCGCGCAAACACGCCGTAGTTGACCAGGAAAAGAAAAACGGCTTGACCGGGATGATTTCGGTAGTGGGCGGTAAACTCACGGCCTATCGCGGAATTGCCGAAGAAGCTACCGACGTTGCCCTGAAAAAACTTGGGCTAGGGAGCAAAACCAAAACAGACCGCGAAAAACTACCTGGAGCCCAGTTTGAGGGTTCTTTTGACCAATTTACCAACCGAATGGTTGAAGAGGGCAAAAAGCACGGGCTTAATGAGGGACAGGTTAAAAACCTGACACGCCTCTATGGTAGCCGTATCAGCGAGATTTTTGAGTTGGTTAAGGCCAATCCTTCCCTGGCTAAGCCAATTCACTCGGCCTATCCCGACATCCTGGCCCAACTTCAACACGCCGTAGAAAAAGAGCAGTGTTTAGACGTTTGTGATTTTATGATGCGGCGGAGTGCCTTATTCTTCACCCCTGACCAGGGACGACAAGCGGCCCAAACCATTAGCCTGGAACTGGCAAAGTTTTTGAATTGGGATGAAACTCAACGCCAACAGGCCGAAGCCGCCTATGCCCAAGAGTTAGCCTGGACGCAAGAATGGAAGGTGGGGTTACCTTTAAGTACAAAATAACCGCTTTCAAATCCTCCAAATCGGGGCAGAACAAAGTTCTGCCCCTTTTTTTACAAATTTCTTACAATTTATTGCTTACTTACTCTTTCAAAGTGCTTTGACCTTTAGTACAATACCCCATAGTCTGTTTAATATTTAACAAAGTGGTTATAAGTTTTTACAGTACTTTAAACCATTTTTTACATTGGCCTGCTATTAATTCCTCCAGGTGAAAATGGTCTTCTTTCTTTTAGAAAATAAAACTTTGAAGGAGTAGCTTTGATGCAAAATTCTGAATCTCAGCCGCAATTGGTAACTGTAAACCGTCGGCTTTTTATTAATCGCCTGGCAGTTGCGGGAACTATAGCCGTTATTGGTACAACCGCTTTGGGAGCCTGCGGCGACGCCACTGCTACAACGGGTGCGGCAAGCAGCACTCCTACAAACGTCGCTACTACTACAAAGGCTACAACCACCGCCGTCCCTACAACTACCGTAGCTGCTACCACCACTGCGGCTGTCGCCAAATCGGTTGACGGGTTTATTGATCTCGGGGCAGCCTCAGATTTCACCGGTAGCGATAAAGCCCCAAAACAGGTAAGCCTGGACTCTATCAAGAAGGGTCTGGGGGATGGTTTTGTGATTAAAAGTGGCGATAGTATGGTGGTTTTGAGTAGCATCTGTACCCATCAAGGTTGTAACGTAGCTTATAATGCTGCGGAAAGTAGTTTTGCCTGCCCTTGTCACGGTAGCAAATTCAAGTTGAATGGTGAGGTTATCAATGGCCCTGCCAAGTTGTCACTAGCTAGATACACAACGAAGGTTGATAGTGGGCGTCTCCTGGTTGCTACCACACCCTCAAATTAAACGGTTGTCAGTTGTCAGTAGAAAGAACGAGAAAGAGTTGACCTAACCCCTGACTCAAGGTGTGGCAAGTAACACCCCGACAAGGATGGGAGAACTCATAATCTAAATTTATTATTACTCCGCGGTTTTTGCGTTCTCTGCGGTGAATATTCTTAATTCTTTGTATTTTCTTCCGACCGCTGACAACCGACAACCATTTGCTGGCACTTTCGCTAATTCTGCTGGATATAATAGCAAATTTGTGCTATATTATATTTGAAGGAATTTATATAGGGGCGGGGCAGGAACACAGTGCGGTTGCTGCCTTTGCGCCTCATCGTAAAAAGTTAGTAATAATCAAGCTAGTTAGTAAGGAAGAAAGAGATGCCAGTAATTACCGAAGCGGCGGCTAACCCTACCGAACAGGCGAGGGGAGCCTTGCGTGAACTTTTAACCGAACGCCCGGAGTTTATGGATACCAAAAGAAATAACATTCGGGACTTAATACCGTTTTTGGAAAATGAAGACGGTTTCCCGGCCTGGTTGGGTCACTTCGAGGGTAGTCTCCGTAACCTTACTACTGTCTGGGGCCAGGTAGCCAAACAGTTACAGGAAAACCCGCCTGTTCAGGAAGTCGTAACTTCGGACCCTGAGATTGTTACACCCACCCCCGAAAAAAAAGCAGCCCGTAAAACTGCCCCTTCAGCCAAAGCTAAACCTTTGATAGAAGAAAATCGCCAGATGGTGGTCGTTAAAGAGCAACCTCCGGCGGTCATAGAGGAACAAGTAATTCAGGCTGGTCGGGCACTAGCCGAGCAATTTGCGATTGTCAAGCACCATGAACTTGCCCTGCAACAAGCGGCACGCACGATTGAGGAAGCTAACGAAGCCTTGAATTTAGCCCGTCAGACCTATGCCAATTCTACTACCGCCTATTCTAATGCCCTGGAAGATTTGGCCCGGTTGATGGCGAATTCGCTAGGCACTAAGGCTACCGATTTTAGTAAGTTAATGGCAAAAGTTTCAAGCAACAAGTAAGGATTTCGATTGTATTCGTTTGCAATGTTCGCCTTAAAATTCTTTTCCTGATGTCGGATTTAGAACCTCTTGCAAAGTTTCCTGGAGATGTTTGGAAGTATAGGGTTTGGTAAGAAGGGCCGATACCCCTTGTTGATGCAGGGAGTCTAGCCCTTCTTCCATGTACCAGCCTGTCACGAGGATTACTGGTAGATTGGGATTTATAGTTTTGACCACCGCTGCAACATCCCAACCATTCATGTTTGGCATCCCCAGGTCGGTTATAACAACATCGTAACCCTTGCTGTTTTCCTTCAAACGTTCCAGGGCTACTACTGGGTCATTAAAAATTTCTGCTTTGTGACCCATATTTTCTAATAGCCGGTTTAATACCCGACTAAGTATCACTTCATCATCAATTACCAAAACTTGAAGATTAACGGGCGGGGTAACAGGTGGGTTGGACATCTCAGGTTCAAGAGTAGTGGGGTTTTTAGTTTGCTCGACTGAAGGTAGGCGAATAAAAAAGGTCGTGCCATGGTCCAGGATACTGTCTACTTTGATTGAGCCATTCAAGCGTTCAATCACATTTCGCACAATTGGCAAACCCAAACCAGTGCCGGCTTGCCCTTTGGTAGTAAAAAAGGGCTCAAAAATTTTGCTTTTAACTTCTTCTGACATACCAACGCCATTATCCGAAATTTCAACGATTAAAAGCTCCTCACTTTCCTGACGCCCTCGAATAAGAATGCGCCCGCCCTTTTTATCGAGTGCATCCACTGAATTCAAAATAAGGTTAGTGAAAAGCTCCCGTAACTCTACCGCATTAGCGTGTATATATAATTCAGTAGGAATATCAGCCTCAATACTGATACCAACACCTCGCAAAGTTGCTTCTGATTTCCATCGTGACTCGGTAAAACGCAAAGCCTCATGTACTATCATTGCCAGTGAAATATTTTCTGAAGCGGTGCTTTGGGTGGTTCGGCTGAAAGTTTGGATACGTCTAACCATTTCGGCCCCATCACTGCCGATTTGCTGAATCATTTGGACCGCATCAAGCACCCGCTGATTTGTGGGCACTTTGGCTATTTCATTTTGGAAAATATCGGCGGCCCCCATTACCCCAGAAAGCAAATTATTTAAATCATGAGCTACACCACCAGACAATTGCCCTAATGAGCGTAATCGCTCCTGGTGCGAGTCAAATTCTTCCATTTTACGACGGGCTGTAACGTCCCGCAGGGTTGCAACCGCCGCCGAAACTCGACCCTGAGCATCCCGAATCGGCGCAACATTCATTAGCAAGTAAAGAACTGAATTGCCATGCCAATATTCAAGTTCTTCATCAATCATAAGCTCGCCACTGTAAAGTGTATGCGCAATCGAGCAGGTATCGGCAGTAAGTATTCTGCCATCTGGATAATGCAAGCTAGGTCGAATTTCACTCAGATTTACCCCTACTAAAGATTGCCAGGGAACTTTGAAATATATCCCGGCAGTAGGGTTGGTTTTAATAATGTTTCCATTTATATCCACAACTAACAATGCATCGGCCATTTGTTCCAGAATCGCTTCAACCAAACGCTGATTCTGCTCAAGATAAAGCTTGGTAGCCCGCAACTCCTCAATTCTAACCAGTTCCCGGTCGTATAGTCGAGCATTGCGGTAAGCAATAGCAACATATTCGCAAAAATTCTCTAACAATTTAATTTCAAAATCTTGAAACTTACGCTCTGGTTTAAACGTAGCTGTATTTAATACACCGATAATATTACCGTTGCTGAAAATAGGGGCGACAGCGGTGTAAGTAATTCGATAATTGCCCACACCTATATAGTGGGGCTTAGGAACAAGATTCAGGTATTCTTCGACAGAAAGGGCAAAAGTACGCTTTTCCTGCCAAGACATACCAGAAAGAAAGACTCCTTTTTGAAAAGTTTTACCAACAAGGTTGGCAGCAGTGGTATTAGCAGCCCGAATCAGCATTTGTTCGGGCGCAACTTCTTCCTGGATAAAAGCAATAAAGGCAGTATCTAATTCCAGCAATTCAATGACCGATTTAATAATTTTTTGGAATAGGTCTTCTAGCTCAAGCTCACTTACAACTTGAGATGCTAGGTGAACTAATTCAGCCAAACGCTCAAGGTAGGCTGGTGAGTTGATTTGGATAGGAGATTTCTCTAACATTCTTACTTCCTGAAACAATTGTTTGCCAGAATTGGTCAATATAAAAAGAATTTAATAAAAATTAATTAACAAAACTCTAATAGTAGTAACCTGTGTCCCTTTGATTGTGCATCATATCGAATAATTTTACAATACTTTCCTGGCGAATTGGAAAGGTTGGCAAAGCGGCCTGATATGACCTATAATCAAAGCAAGATTGCTCAGGTCGCCCTGAAAATATATTAATCTCTGGGAGATTTTTATGGATGATAAAGCTGAAGATAAATCAACTGACTTGACTAAGCCGAACAAGCCCCGCCCCATTGACGATTTACCAGACATGGGAATTGGCGCAGGTGTGTTAAACGGGTTATTTAAAGGCCTTAACAATCTGGTGGGGTTTCTGGACGAATTGGCAGAAAAAGCCGAGCAAACCCGCGCTCGTGCTACTGACCCCGATGCCACTGAAGGCAGTTCCCGCCCCCGTCGCCGCTATGTTGAGCGTAGCGAGTCGGGCAGGGGGGTAGATTTTAGCAACCGGGTAGGTTTTGGGTCAGGCAACGTACCGATACCCAATCGTACAGGCGCGGCAAGGTCTACTGTAAACCGCCCTAACCTGACTAATACCTCCCCTGAGCCTGCCAACGCACCTACCGCCACCCGTGAGCCCCTGGTAGATATTTTTGATGAGGTTGAGGATGGAATTATTCTTATTATTGCGGAGCTACCAGGCGCACCTGAAAAATCCATTCATCTGGAGATTGAAGGGGATATTTTGGTCTTGAAAGCTAAAAGCGAAAGTTTTTTATACGAGAAAGAGTGTCTGTTACCAGCCCAGGTCGAGGCAAAGCCCCTAAGTCTACGCTACCAAAATGGCACTCTTGAACTCCACCTGAAAAAAGTAACGAGTAACGAGTTAAAATAATCAGAATAAAGGAGCAAGGAGTCAGAATAAAAGGGATTTTCGTAGGAGTAGACCTCGGTGTCTACCCAATCTACCATTCGTAGGGACTTTATTCCCGCGCCCTTGCTAGCAATTTTAGATTTTGCTAACGCCTAACGCCTAATATCTGATTGTTTTTTTTTAGAAAAAGGTTATCAATGAACGACAGTACCGATACTAATTTTGAAACTCAAACACCGCTGCGGGAGGAAGAAATTACTTCTGTCCAACAGGATAAGCTCAACCTTCGGGTAATCGAGGCTATTCCAAAAGATGCAGGTCGTAGTGTAGCCCGAATTGACCCCACCGATATGAAGATGCTTGGGCTAAATGTGGGCGATATTATTGAAATCCAGGGAAGCCGCAGCACTGGGGCAAAAGTTCTGCCCGCCTTTGCCAATGAGCGGGGCAAGCGCATTGTCCAAGTTGACGGGCTGGTAAGGGCCAACTGCGGCGCGTCCATTGATACCAACGTAACAGTACGAAAAATCGAAACCATAAATGCCAAAAGCCTGGTGTTAACTCCCCACGAAGACGGCCCTAGTTACCAGGAGCGTGGTAATCAGCACTTATTGTATATCAAGCGGCTGCTGGAAGGTACGGTATTGCAGGGTGGGGATATTGTGCGGGTTAGCCTGTTCGGGAATAACAATCAAGAGTTTGTAGTGCAAGAGGTTACTCCACTAAGTAGCCCGGTGGTAGTTGGGCCGGGGACGGCCTTACGTATAAACACGCCTCGCGCCGAGAATCCTGCCAAAATCGCCCGCCGCCGCGCCGGAGTGACCTATGAGGATATTGGCGGATTGGGCCGACAGCTAAATCGTATCCGCGAGATGATTGAACTCCCTCTGAAATACCCCGAAGTTTTTGAGCGGCTAGGGATAGATGCGCCCAAAGGGGTTTTGCTCTACGGCCCGCCCGGTTCCGGTAAAACCCTGATTGCCCGCGCCGTTGCCAACGAAACCACTGCTTATTTTTTGAGTGTCAGCGGTCCAGAAATTATTCATAAGTTTTATGGCGAGAGCGAGGCCAATCTGCGGAAGGTCTTTCAGGATGCGGCTTTACGCGCACCTAGCATTATTTTTCTGGACGAGATTGATGCGATTGCCCCCCGCCGCGAATCTACCACTGGTGAGGTGGAAAAGCGGGTGGTGGCCCAACTTCTGGCCCTGATGGACGGTCTTAAAAGTCGGGGGCGGGTGGTGGTTATCGGCGCGACCAACCTACCCAACAGTCTTGACCCGGCTTTGCGCCGCCCTGGTCGTTTTGACCGTGAGATTTCGATTGGCGTACCAGACCGCCCTGGTCGGGAGGAAATTCTTTCGATTTACACCCGTAGTATGCCGCTAGGGAACGATGTGGATTTGGCCCGTCTCGCTGCCCTGACGCATGGCTTTGTGGGGGCGGATTTGGAAGCACTATGTCGAGAGGCGGCTTTGAGTGCCTTGCGTAAAATTATTCCTGATATAGATTTTGCCAACGCCTCTATCCCTTACGAGCAACTCATGAATCTGCGGGTAGAGATGGGCGATTTTATGGCGGCTCTCAAGGAGATTGAGCCAAGTGCCATTCGGGAGGTTTATACCGAAGTGCCGGATGTGTCGTGGGAGCAGGTCGGTGGGCTGGAAGAGGTGAAACAGGCTTTGCGGGAGGCGGTGGAGTGGCCCTTGAAGTACGAGAATCTGTTCCGCCAGACCGATACAACCCCACCGCGTGGCATTATGCTTTACGGCCCGCCGGGATGCGGCAAAACGCTGGTGGCTCAGGCGTTGGCTACCGAGAGCGAGGTTAACTTTATCTCGGTTAAAGGGCCGGAGTTGCTCAGTAAGTGGGTAGGGGAGAGCGAGAAAGCAGTACGGGAGATTTTCAAAAAGGCTCGTCAGGCCGCCCCCTGTCTGGTTTTCTTTGATGAACTGGATGCATTAGCCCCGGTCCGCGGCAATCGGAACGGTGATGGGGTTTCGGAGCGAGTAGTGGCCCAACTCCTGACCGAGATTGACGGTATTGAAGGGCTAAAAGGCGTGGTGCTACTAGCCGCTACCAACCGACCTGAGATGGTTGACCCGGCCTTACTCCGTCCTGGTCGTTTTGACCTGAAAATCGAGATTTTGCCACCAAGTCCCGAAAGTCGCCGCCAGATTCTGGAAGTTCACACCCGTCACAAGCCGCTAGAGGATGTAAGTGTGCTGGATAGATTGGTGGAAGATACCGAGGGGCTAGTAGGGGCCGATTTAGCCGCTTTGTGCAATCAGGCTTCGTTGGCTTCAATCCGGCGCAGCGTGGCGACCCTGCAAGCCAGCGACCACCCCGACGAACTACAACAAACTATCGAGCCAATTATCACCGAAATGGATTTCGAGGAGGCGTTGGGTTCAATCCGCCGCGCCAAAATCCTGACCGATGGGGAAGTGGAGGAATAAATTTTCTAAGTTTGCTCGGTTATTCCTGAGTTTCAGCAGTCTGAATACCACTAAACGGTAACGATCGAGGCCAGACATTACAATAATGAAGGTAAATTTTCTCATACCCCTAAATTCACCTGTAAAGAAGCCTGTCGCTGACCAGTGGTATTTAATTCCAGGGACAGACCATTGGCAGTTTTGGGTATAGTAAAAGTTATCCAACCGCGCGTTTTTAAACCTTTGGGTAAGGCCGAGATAACCTGCAACTCAGGTTTTTTGGATGATCCGGTTCGCTTAAATTTGAAACCATCGGCACTTTTCAGGCTGAAGTCGTTATTATTCACCAGGGCAAATAGGTCAACCCGACTTTCTACTATCACCTCCACCGAAACGAATTGCTGACCCGCCGCCGCTTTATCTGGTCGGCTACCCTGGTTAAGCTGGTCGGCTACTTCTACCTGCGTGACCGTCAGAAAATATGGCCCATCTCCTACCGTCTGATTTACATTACCCTTTGCGCCCACCGACTGAGTAGCACTAGATACACTAGAAGGGGAGTCATCCAGAGCAACTTTGAACAGCACCGGAATTCGTCCCATCCCGGCATCCGGCGGGTCAAACGAAAGCACTAAACCCTGGGCAGGTTTCGGCACCTGAAAAGTCAACCAACCCTCAGTTTTATCACCCTTCTTTAAAGTCGAGGCGGTTTTTCCTAACGCTGGAGACTTTATACTGGAATCACGCATAAGGGGATAGTAGAAATTAGCGTTATCTAATATAAAAGGGGCTAAATCCTGGAAAAACATGCTCCCAAGCTCAATATTCCCACCACTTGTTAGTGTTACAAATAAAGAGAGGAATTCTTGGTCAGGCGGGGCAATGGTAGTACCAAGAGTAGTATCGTGGGATTGCTGGTTAACTGTCCATTCATAGCCATCCTGGGTTAAAAGCTGCCCCACTTTCCCCGAAACTGTTTTAGTACCTGAGTTTAGGATATCTGATTTGCCAGAAAACAGCAGCAAATAGGCTACCACAGCCACCGCAACTACCAGTACTAACAATATTACAAGGTTTATTGGTGTGGCGGTTCTCTTTTTGGTATGCTCCGAGTTGGGGGGGTTATTTTGAGCCATATTGTAAGCTGACCTCTCTCATAGAGATAAAAGGTTGAGTGAATAAAAAAGGAGTCAGGTTTAGTTGACTCCTTGATTATATAGCCTAATTCTCTATTTTGTTGAGATTAGCCCATCTCAGCCACAAAAGTCGGGGCAGCCTCGCCTTCCTTACGACGTTGGGGGGCGCGCGTGAACAAGGCCGGGATAATCCCTACCACCGCTACCAGCCCGCCAATCAACCAGGTAAGGTCAAAAGAATTAACCGCTCCTGCTTTGAATTCACCCGCGATAACCCCGGTCAGCCGTTGTAGCTCAGGCCGCAGTGCCTCACCGTTAGGAATCTGGTTAAGCGGCACCAGTTTGGTCAGGTCGTAGGAGGTGGAACTGCTGGAACTACCTTCACCACTACTCTGTGACTGATTGGCCGAGTTTTGCAACCCGGTAACGATGCTGCTCTTGACCTGAGCGGGGAGAGCCTGGGAAGCCTGTACGGCACTGATGGAATTAGTGCGAGCAGTCACAACCTTATCCTGAATTTGCCCGGTGAACACGCTGATAAGGATAGCTACCCCCAGCGCAAAGCCAATCTGGCGGAAAGTATTAAAAACCCCGCTGGCTACTCCAACCCGATTAAAGGGAATTTCCGAAAGTGCCATTGAGGGGAAGGTGGTAAAACAGAGGCCCATTCCTACTCCCACAATCATGGCACGCCAGGCCGTATCAAGCCAACCATCATTTACGCCCAAAGTAGCCAGTGATAGCAACCCAATCGCCACAATCACCGTTCCGGCAATGCCCATATAGCGCGGATTGAGTTTGGAATTAAACCGCCCAGCCAAAGCCGAGAAAATAAAAGAGGCGATTGGCAAAGGCAAAAGAGCGTAAGCCGCTCCAAGTTGAGTATAGCCCTGCGCCTGGATAAAATATAATACCAGTATCAAGAAAGCTCCCTGAATACCGATACCAAACATAAACATAGTGATATTAGCGGCGACAAAACTACGATATTTGAATAGTTTGAAGTCTACAATTGGTTGAGCTACCCTATTCTCAATAAAGATAAATAGAGCCAGTGACACAACCGATGTGGCAAGCAAGCCCAGGATTCCAGCCGAAGTCCAGCCCCAGCTATTCCCCTCAATAATTGCCAGTACCAGACAAAACATTGTGGCACTGATTGTAATCAGACCAGCAAAGTCAATTTTGCGGGAAGCGTTTTGGTCTCTGGTTTCTGGCACGAAGAACCAGACCATCACCAGACCAATGACACAAAAAGGCAGATTAACAAAAAATATCCAACGCCAGCTTATTGTCACCAAAAAACCACCAAGAACGGGGCCAACTGCCGCCGCCAGCCCAGCCAAAGCACCCCAGACCGCAAACGCACTACCACGCTTTTGAGGTGGGAATACTACCGTAATTAAGGCTAAACTGATAGGGTTAAGAGCGGCTGCCCCAATCCCCTGAATAGCCCGGAAAGCAATCAGGAATTCGATGCTGGGGGAGATAGCACACAGAAATGAGCCTAGGCTAAACATTATCATCCCAAGCATAAAAACCAGTTTGCGCCCGTACTGGTCGGCAAAGCGACCCATTGTCACCAGTAACACCGCAAAAACCAGGTTATAAGCACTCAAAACCCAACTAACGGTAGTCAGGTCGGTTTTCAGGTCTCTCTGAATGTCAGAGATAGCAATATTAACTACAGTTGCGTCCAATAAGGACATGAAAAACCCAAACATCAGGGAAAGAAGTACCATCCAGGGGTTCATGACCCGCCCCCCCGGTAACTTGAATTCGGGTTGCTTATAAGCGTGCGCCTGTTGTGCTTGCATTCGTTAAAATCTCCTTGAATAAGGTAGGTTTATATAATAGTTAGTAATTAATTTTCGCTAGTCGGTTGCTGCCATGATAGCAAGCCATCCTGTAAGTCTTCTTCCTCTTCGGCGACCAATCTACTAAATTCGTGTAACAGATCGTGAAGTAGCACGGTTTTTTCTGGGCCAAGTTGGTCTAAGCCTTTTACAATCGAATTTTCCGGGCGAATTAGCTCCACTTTATTCAAAACCTCTAGCCCTTCTTCGGTCAGAATCAGGGGATTGCGGCGGCGGTCTTTAGGGTCGTTGGTACGAATAACCAACCCTTGCTTTTCCAAACTATCAATAACTGGCACAAGTGTGGCGGGTTCTAAACTCAGGCGGCGGCTCAGTTCTCTAATCGTGTAATGTTTGTGACTGAGGAACCGAATTACCACATATTGAAGGCGGGTCACTCCGGCGTTACAGGTTAACAAACATTGATCAAGGTCTTGCCGAGTGACTTTAGCCAAAAAGTTGACCAGATGATAAATATCGGCGATTTTGCCACTTTTATCTAGCGTTTTCATTTTAAAAGGCCTTGTTTTGCACCGAGCAATTTGTTAAGGAAATTAGCTACTTTTCTAATCAGTCGCTTACTAATGATTAGTATCCTAACTAATTATAGGGTTAGATTAATCTTTGTCAAGCCTGATTTGCAGATAAAAGGCAATACTTTAACAGATATTTTGCATCTTTAACGCTTACTTAATTCATTCTTGCCATATTTCATCTACAATGAAGCCATTGATAAGGTAAATATATAGGATTACCCTGATGTGCCAATCCAAAGCTCCTGTTATCTTAAAGCAACAGCAACGAAGCTGTGGAGAACAAACATGATTATTAAAAGTTTTCAGTATTATAAAAGAGGTTTGATGTGCAAACAGCTACTAGAACACGCGGCAATAACCAGCTTCTACCCACCCCACCCGTAAATAACAGGCAATCACTCTCGGCGGCATTAGCGGTACTTCCCCTCCGTCTATTTCTAGCCATTTCATTTTTAGCAGCAGCTTTAGACAAAATCAGCGACAAAGAATTTTTTGACCCTCAAGCTATCGGTTATATTGGTAACCAATTAGCAGGGTTTGCCCAGAAATCCCCACTTGGTGGCTTCTTAACGGGCGTGGCAGTGCCTAATGCCACATTGTTTGGGGCTTCGGTGTTGCTGGGTGAATTGCTGATTGGTTTAGGAACTTTGGTTGGGTTATTCAGTCGAACCGCCGCGTTTTTTGGCTTTATTCTAAGTATAACCCTGTGGCTAACCTCTACCTGGTCGGTAGCTCCGTTCTTCCTGGGTTCGGATTTGCCCTACGCAATGGGCTGGTTGGTATTGGCGATTGCGGGGGCGCATCCGATTTACAGTCTGGATGGTCAGCTTAAAACATGGCTGGAACAACGCAAACAGCCTATCACCGTTCCCGGCTATCCGCCCCAATATGCCCCTGTTCCAGTTACCGCAATAGAAGACCCCGCAATGGTAGCGCGGCGGCGTTTTGTAACGGTGGCGGGGGCAACCCTGGCGGCTGGTACGGTAACCGCCGTAGCCTGGGGAAATACACTTATTACCAAAAGCTCTAATCAAGTGGCTTCAGCCGTCACAACCCCGGCGGCAACTACAGCAGCCACCACCGATGCGGCTTCAGCTACCTCGACCCCCGTGGTAGCTGGAACAGCCCCGGTTACAACTGGAGTTGTAGGCACAACGGGCAATACTACGGCAGCAACCACCACTCCCGCGACAACCAAGGCGGCTACTACTGCCGCACCAGCAGTAAAAGGAACCGTAATAGCTCCTGCAACAGCTCTAAAGGTAGGTGCCGCCGGGAACTTCACTACGCCTGATACAAAAGAATCGGCGATTATCATTCGTATGTCGGATACAGTAGTCAAGGCTTTCACCACCGTCTGCACCCACGAAGGTTGTGATGTCTCGTATGTTGCCAGTGAAAAAACTCTCGCTTGTCCATGTCACGGCGCGCGTTTTGATGCTAATACCGGGGCAGCCTTACGGGGTCCGGCCAGAAGACCATTGAAAAGCTATAACGTTGCTATTGATAATGGCAACATCGTTTACATTCAGGCATAGTTGGTTGTTGGTTGACCTAACCCCCTAACCCCTTTCCCTGAAAAAGGAAAGGGGGACAAAATTCTCCATCCTTCGAACATTCACGCCCTCCTAACTGGACATAGCCGCATTCTATCTCTAAAATAGAGCATATCCAATTTTAACATGTGAGGAGCAAAAGATGATTCCAATCAAGGCGATTCTGTTTGATGTATACGGCACGCTGCTAGACCCAACCAGTATTCAGTCAACAGCCAGTGAAATGATGGCGGACGCGCCCCAATTTGTAGCACTCTGGCGAGCCAAGCAGCTAGAATATAGTTGGCTATTGAGCCTGATGGGACGTTACGAAAGTTTCTGGGAGATTACCGACCGCGCACTGACTTATACCTGTGAACGGTTTATGGTGATGTTAAGTGAAGGCCAGCGCGAAGATTTGCTGAACTCCTGGTATACCGTTGCGCCATATCCGGGGGTGGCAGAGGGGCTGGAACTGCTGACCGAACGAGGCCTACGCCTGGGAGCTTTATCCAACGGCAACCCCGAAATGCTAGACAAAGGCTTGAGAAATTCGGGTATTTTTGACAAGCTGGAAGTGGTTTTGAGTGTGGAAGAAGCGGGTATCTTCAAACCATCTCCCGAAGTGTACAAACTCGGTTTAAGCTGGCTTAATACTGAAAATCCGGCAGAAATTGGCTTTGTCTCCTCCAATAGCTGGGATGCGATTGGGGCGGCAGGTTTTGGTTTCAGGGTCTGCTGGGTCAATCGTACCGGCTTTCCACTGGATAAAATCGGCCCAATCCCTGCTGCCGAGGTCAACAATTTTGGCGAGGTGATAGATTTTTTTGCTTGACAGAAAATCCCACTTCGTGTATTTTGAACGACAACAAAAAAGTAACGAGTAACGAGTGACGAGTTGAAGGTCATAAATCTAATATCAAATATCTAAAACCTAAAATTGATAAACCGACAACCAAAGACTAACAACCGACAACCAATCTTACTTCTTTATTCTTGCTCCTGATTCCTGAATTTTAAAACAAACGAGGAAATTATGGCTAACGGTAACGGAACGCGCTGGCACGAACGACTAGACCCCAAGATTTTTGATTTACCCCTGGAGAAAATGCGAAGCGGCTATTATGCCGATAAATATTTTGTGCGGGCGCAGGAAATAATGTTAGCCGATAGTCATCATCCCCAGGTTTTGATGCAGGTCTTTCAGAAAAACCAGAGCGTGGTGGGTGGAATAGATGAGGCAATTGGTATCCTCAAACTTTGTAGCGGCTATTATGACGATGCTGGTAACTTTGTGGAGGGCTGGAGCAAGCTCAAGGTTAAGGCTCTTTACGACGGCGACGAGGTTAAACCCTATGAAACGGTTATGACGATTGAGGGAGATTACTCGCTGTTCGCCCACCTCGAAACCGATTATCTGGGAGTATTGGCGCGCCGCACCAAAGTTGCCACTAACACCAAGCGAGTGGTGCAAGCCGCCAACGGCAAGGGGGTAATGTTCTTTCCGGCTCGTTTCGACCATCATATGGTGCAAACTGGCGATGGGTATGCCGCCTACAAAAGCGGGGCTTTGGGAGTCAGCACCGATGCGCAGGCCGCCTGGTGGGGTGAACAGGGCCTGGGAACTGTGCCACACGGCCTGATTGCGGCCTATTGCGGCAACACTGCGCTGGCAACCCAGAAGTTTGCCGAGTATATAGACCCAAAAATTAATGTAATCAGCCTGGTAGATTTCGAGAATGATTGTGTGCGCACCAGCCTGGAAGTAGCCAGGGCTTTGGGGTCGCGGCTGTGGGGGGTACGGCTCGACACCTCCGAAACGGTGGTAGATAAGTCTATCTGGCAAATGATGGGGCAGTTCCGACCTACCGGGGTAATCCCCCAACTAATCTGGAACGTACGCCATGCCCTGGACGAAGAAGGGTTCAAGGACGTGAGAATTATTGCTTCGGGCGGCTTTAATGTCGAGAAAATAAAGCTATTTGAGGCGCAGGGCGTTCCGGTAGACCTTTACGCCGTTGGTAGCAGTCTGTTTGAGGGTAATTTTGATTATACCGCCGATATTGTGGTGGTTGAGGGTCAGGAATGTGCCAAGTTCGGGCGACGCTACAACCCCAATTCGAGGTTGGAAGATGTAGTTTAAAGGATTTGAACTTTGGCGCAATTAGGGTTATACTATCCTTAATCAAAACCACTTACTCTCTTCATTTACTCACGAAACTACACCTGAAATCTAACATAATCCTGGTATTAGTTGCCTATACCAGGTAAATTGACTGACACTATTATGACTTTCGCTTTGGAACTTACCAACTAGAGTAAACGGGTATAAATTGAACCTGGAAAGTGGACTCAAGCGAAAGTCCTAACGATGAAGGAGATAAGAGACTTGGAAAAGTCAGCCTCTTTGAAAAACGGCAGGCTGTTAGCCGCCTGTGCTAGTCTCGTGACATTATTGGTGGCAGCTTTGATGCTAACCGCCTGTCAAACCGACATTGATAAAAATTCTACGGCTTTATCAGCAACAATTCGCCCCGCCGCTGCCGTTGAAACAGCCAACCAAAATAACCAACCCGGCAATGTGCCAATTGACCCTACCAAAAGTCTGACGCTAGTGGCAGGTGCAACCAGTACTCCCGAAGCAGCTACTAAAGCCCCTGGTGGTGGTGGAGCAGCTACTACCACGGCTGCCGTTGGTGGTGGCGCGGCTACAACTGTGGCCGGAGTAACAGGAAATGCAACGGCGGGGCAAGCTGCCTTCCGAACAAATTGCCAGTCTTGTCACTTAAACGGTGGGAGGAATGCCGGAGGAATCGGGCCACAATTGAGCGTCAGTCCTAACGCTGGAGATCCCAACTATATCCGTAATATTGTTCGCAAGGGCAAGGGAGCTATGGCCGCCATTGACAAAGAACAGGTTACTGATGCTGAGCTGGAGAATCTAGTGGCTTATGTTCTCTCTATCCGCACCAAATAATCAGTTGTCGGATAAAATCAAAATCCGGGATTTAACTGTAGGAGGATGCTCCGTCATCCGATGATTATCGGATGACAGAAGCCCAATCCTACAAAAGGGGAAGGGTAGACACACTGGTCTACCCCTACGAATTTTCCCAACCGACAACCGATGACTGACAACAGTTTAGCTGGCGGCAAAGAGCCAGGGAGCTTCTTCTTGACGCTTTTCCTCGTAGGCCAATATTTTCTCATCGAAACTGAGCGTCCAACCGATATTGTCCAGCCCCCGCAAGAGACAATCCTTCTTGAACTGGTCAATTTCAAATTTGAAAACCCTGCCACCGGGGGCAGTAACGGTCTGGTCTACCAGGTCAATTTTCAGGCGCATGCGGGGCTCGGCCTCCACTTCAGCGAACAGGTCGTCAATATCCTCGGCAGGGAGGGTGATGGGCAAGATGCCGTTGTTAAAGCAGTTGTTGTAGAAAATATCGGCATAACTGGCCGAAATAACCGTTTTGAAGCCGTATTCACTTAAGGCCCAGGGTGCATGCTCACGCGAAGAGCCACAGCCAAAGTTCTCCCGCGCCAAAAGCACCGTAGAATCTTTATAACGGGGCTGGTTCAGGGCAAAGTCAGGGTTGGGGCTACCCTCCGGCAGATAACGCCAGTTGGCAAAGAGAGCCTCAGCAAAGCCCGTCCGCTTGATAGATTTGAGATATTTTGCCGGGATAATCGCATCGGTATCCACGTTTGCCCGGTCTAGCGGCATTACAATTCCGTTTAATGGTTTAAATGGTTCCACGCTTTTCTCCTTAGCTCCACTGACGAATATCTACAAAATGTCCGGCAATTGCTGCCGCCGCCGCCATCGCGGGGCTAACCAGATGGGTGCGCCCGCCTTTGCCCTGCCGACCCTCAAAGTTCCGATTGGAAGTGCTGGCACACCGTTCGCCCTCTTGTAGTTTGTCGCCGTTCATCGCCAAACACATACTGCAACCCGGTTCGCGCCAGTCAAATCCAGCCTCTTTGAAAATTATATCCAGACCCTCAAGTTCCGCCTGTTCCTTGACCATACCGCTTCCCGGCACCACCATCGCGTAAACCGTAGCAGCTACTTTATGACCTTTGGCAACTTTGGCGGCCTCGCGCAAATCCTCAATCCGGCTGTTGGTGCAGCTCCCGATAAACACCCGTTCCAGCATAATATCCTGAATTTTAGTACCGGGGGTCAAGCCCATATAAGCCAGGGCGCGGGTTGCCGCCTCACGTTTGGCGGGTTCGGCAAAACTCTCAGGGTCAGGGACTTCGCTGGTGACATCCGTAACCATACCGGGGGAAGTTCCCCAGGTAACTTGTGGCACGATATCGGCAGCATCCAGCAGAACTACGGTGTCATAGGTTGCGCCGGGGTCGGTGGTCAGGCTACGCCAGTAGGCTACCGCTTTTTCCCATTCTTCGCCTTTGGGAGCAAATGGGCGACCTTCGAGGTAGGCGAAAGTAGTTTCATCGGGGGCAACCATACCCGCCCGCGCCCCGGCCTCAATGGACATGTTGCAGACGGTCATACGCCCTTCCATCGAAAGAGCCCGGAAAGCAGAGCCAGTATATTCTATTGCGTAGCCTGTGCCACCACCTGTGCCAATTTTCCCGATTATGTAAAGTACAATATCTTTAGCGGTGCAGCCAAAAGGAAGTTCGCCATCCACCCGAATTTCCATCGTTTTAGGCCGGGTTTGCAGCAAACATTGGCTGGCAAGCACATGCTCTACCTCGCTGGTGCCAATGCCAAAAGCCAGCGAACCAAACGCCCCGTGTGTAGCGGTGTGGCTATCCCCGCAAACAATAGTCATTCCCGGCAGGGTGATGCCCTGTTCTGGCGCAGTCACATGCACAATCCCGTTGCGGAGGTCGTCAACACTGAAGAAATTTATGCCAAAGTCGGCGGCGTTTTTCTCCATCGTCACAATCTGGATGGCACTTTCGTTATCTATCACCGGGACATTGCTACGCTTGCCGTAGTTGCCAAGCGGGGTGGTCGGGATGCTATGATCCACCATTCCAAAAGTGGCATCGGGGCGGCGCACTTTGCGCCCGCTTACTTTAAGTCCTTCAAAAGCCTGGGGTGAGGTTACTTCGTGTACCAGGTGGCGGTCAATATATAATAAAGTGGATTGGCCCGGTTCTTCCCGCACCACATGGGCTTCCCAGATTTTCTCAAACATTGTGCGAGGCTTTTGGGCCGTCGCTCCTCCATCAGTCATGCTCAAACTCTCCTTTTAGCGGTGGTCATTTGTGGGTTATAAGTTGTTAGTTGTTAGTTTTTGGTTGTATATTAGGTTTATCCGCCTCAAAAGTCAATCAGTTTAAATAGGCAGTCATAGAAAGGATTTAGGAAAATGCTGGAGAACTATGCTTTTAACGGGTTAGGGATGGGCCTGGGCAATTTATCGCGCTTATCCAACGCCAAGAGTCGCTCGATTAGTGCCGAAAATTTCAACGGAGAAAAGGGGCATGGTGGGAAAGCCACTGAGGGAACCGGGGCAGAGCATGCCCGTGAGTTGGGTTTGGGTTGGAAGGTTTCGCCCGCGATTGTGATTCCCGCCAAAAGCAGCGTTACCCTGGCGGATATTAGTGAGTCGGGGGCTATACAACATATCTGGATGACCACCTACCCGGCTAACTGGCGCAAGTTGATTTTGCGGGCTTATTGGGATAACGAGCCTGAGCCTTCTATCGAATGTCCCTATGGAGATTTTTTCGCCAACGGTTGGTGCGAACGGAGCAATGTTAACTCGTTGCCATTAGCAGTGAATCCGGCGGGGGGGATGAACTGTTACTGGGAGATGCCTTTCCGCCAGCACGCCCGAATTACTATAGAAAATTTGGGTGAAGACGAAATTCTTTTTTTCTATCAGATTGATTATACCCTGACCGAAGTGCCGGAAGATGCCGCCTATTTCCATGCCCAATGGCGACGCAGCAATCCCCTGGCCTATAAAGAAGTGCATACAATTCTGGAAGACGTGCAGGGCAAGGGGCAGTATGTGGGGACTTATCTGGCCTGGCAGGTGAATAATAGCGGCTGGTGGGGCGAAGGCGAAATCAAGTTTTACCTGGATGGTGATGGCGATTTCCCGACTATTTGCGGAACAGGCACCGAGGATTATTTTGGCGGGGCCTGGAACTGGGAGCAGCCCAAAGGCGAATACGGGGTTTATTCCACCCCCTTCCTCGGCTTGCATCAGGTCTTAAAGCCGGACGGGTTATATCGTAGCCAGCAACGCTTCGGGATGTATCGCTGGCACGTGATGGATCCGGTACGTTTCGAGGAGGATTTGCGGGTGACAATTCAGGCGTTGGGCTGGCGCAGTGATAGCCGCTATCTGCCCCTACAGGACGACATAGCTTCTACCGCCTTCTGGTATCAACGCGAACCGCACGCCCCTTACCCGACCTTACCCGATATTAACGGGCTAGAAGTTATCTAACGGTAGCAAAACAGGAAAGTTTGTTGCCAGTGCCAGCAATATTCAACAATTTGCCGTTGTAGTTGGTCAGTTTCAAGCCGTAAAGGTTGTTTTTACCGTTCAGAGTAAGCAAGCCCGACCCACTAAGACCGCCACCGTTAATGGTTATAGCAGGGCCACTTGGCCCACACTTGCCGTTAAGCTGAACACCTTCTTTAGCCGGGGCTAATTGGGAAGAAACGCTGATGGTAGAGTTGGGTGGCAGCACGAAATTAATCGCCTGATAGGGTGCAGCATTCGCCAGGGCATCGGCCAACGTGCCGGAGATATTGGCGGAGGCGGGGCTATTGACCACCAGAGCCTTTGTCAGCAAGCTATATTGCCAGCCTACAATTACACAATAATCGCGGGTGGGGCAACTAATACCATTCAACAAATCTATGGTCCCGGAAAGCTGCGGCGACCAGTTAACCCCATCATAGTGCAAAATAGCCCCAAACGTACCGATTACCGTACAATCTGTGCTAGTTGGGCAATTAATCCCAACATAAAATCGGTTGATAGAATTAGTATGAGTAATATCTTGATATGAAACGGTCAGGCTGTTGCCATCGTAATGCAAAAACCTGGCTGCGTAAGGGCTTGGTGGGTTCTGCCCCACCAGATAACAGTTAGAGACATCCGGGCAACTCATACTATTTATACCATTTGTACCTTTAGTCGGTAGTGAAGACCAATTTATACCATCGTAGATAAAAAAATTAGGCGATACTTCACCAGAAACGGCAAAACAATTGCTCGTAGTAGGGCAGCTTAATGCCCTAAAGTCTGCGGTTGTGCCTGGATTTAAGGGACTCCAATTCGTACCATCATATCGTAAAAAAGTTCCACCTGCCCCAGCAGCATAACAAACATTCAGACTAGGACATTGAATTTCATACAAATCATTAGTAGTGCCAGAAGTTTGGGCTGACCAACTACTTCCATCGTAATGTAAAATATAGCCATTTGCCCCAACCACGATACAACTACTAACACTTGGGCAACTTATATTACTAAAGCTAGTTGTAGTGCCAGAAGTTTCCTGGCTCCAACTTTGACCATTAAACCTAATAATTAAACCGCCTAACCCAGATCCAAAACAAGTGCCCGCCGCAGGGCAACTAACACTGCCAAGATTTGGAAAGGTCTGGGTTTCCTGACCGCCAATAAACGGCAACCAAATTTCACCATCAAATTTCAGAATTTCGCCTACATCCCCGACAATTAGACAAGTATATGAGCAATTAACTGTACGAAGACTATTGGGCGTGTTGGAGGTCATAACGCTCCAGGTGTTTTGGTAAAATTTAAGGAGCGTACCTGCATCCCCTACTGCAAAACAATAATAATTACAACTTATGCTATTGAAATTATCAGAAGTGCCGGAAACCTGGGGGCTCCAGTTCGTGCCATCATATTTTAAAATGGTACCATTGTTGCCTACCGCCCCACAATATTGTATAGAATAACAACTGACACCATTTAGATTTATATTTGTGCCGGAAGTAGAACTACTCCAATTAGTGCCATCATAGTTTAGAATAGTACCCCCTGACCCCACCGCAAAGCACAAACTCGCGTTATAGCAGGCAAAACTATTCAGGTTATTGGTGGTGCCGCTATTTTCTGGCGCCCAACTGTTTCCTGTCTGTTTTAGTATCAGGCCGTTATTCCCTAATGCAAAACAATTATTAGCTGTACATCCGATACCGTTAAGGCTGCCAACATTATTAGCCTGGAGGCTCCAATTAGTACCGTTATAGGCCCAAATTTCACCCGAATTAGCAGTATCATCACCACCAACGGCGTAACAGCTAGTGGCGTTAAAACAAAGCACGCCTCTTAAAGTTTTTGTAGTAAAGGAAGGCTGGGTTAACCATTTATAGGAGGGTTGGAGATTCACCTGTAAATATTTAACCAGCGTACCACTTTCGCCAACTGCAAAACAAAGAGAAGAATTATTGTCAATAGCGACGCAAGAAACCCCAAAGAGGTTTTTAGTCAGAGGAATCATGTTTTGAATCATCCAATTGCCGTCGGCGGTGGGGAAATATTCGGCTTTGGCGGTGGGAATCTGGTTAGAGGAATCGCTAATTCCAAAGCCACTACTACTTATCAAAACAACTACTATCATTCCTAAAACAAATATCAGAGCTATTTTTGCGCGAGGGTGAGGTTTTAATTCTTGCATATAGGCTTTGCTTCCCTAGAATAAATCAAAATTAATACTGACATGTTTTTTAGCCGCTAACAGATAATTAATGTCATTTAAATTATACTTTGGGCAGTGCTAATAAGCAACCCTCATTTCATCCTTTCCCCTATAAAATGGGAGCCGACCATTTCCTGGCAAACCCGGACGATAACCCCTCAATTTTAACCAACCTTATTGAAGAGATTATCTCGACCAGCCATCCTCAGTCCGATTTCCCTAAACTTCAACTTGATTGAGCTATTTTATTGTTAACTAAATGATTCTAGAGTAAAATGTTTATATAGCAACCTAACCTTAGATTAATAATTTGGGCGTATCTAATTATTTTTGAGCAACTTGTCTAACTGACTCCCTTCATATATTACTGAAACTGGAATTCATGTGCGACTATAACAACAAAATCAGAGGTGCAAACCCATGTTACGGATTTTTTTACTGGGCAAATTTCGGGTAGAACTCAATGGCGAGTTGCTTAGTGAAACAGCCTGGGCGCGCCGGAAGGCTAAAAATCTATTAAAACTATTAGCTCTTCAACCTGGTTACCGAATCCACAAGGATCAAGCTACCGAGGTTTTGTGGCCTGATCTTGACCCGATATCGGCCTCCAGCAACCTCTATCGGAATTTGCATCTATTACGTCAGACTTTGCAACCTGGTCAATCGCCGCGAGCTGAGTCCAGTTATATTATTTTAAAAGAAGAAATTATTCGACTAAACACTTCTGACGGAATCTGGATAGATATTGACGCTTTCCAAAGCCTGCTAGAACGCGCCCTGAATGAAACTGATGCGACGGCGGTGTTGGAAGAAGCCCTGAATCTTTATCAGGGAGATTTACTGGAAGAAGACCTCTATGAAGAATGGACCCTACGTCGCCGAGAGGAACTTCGACAAGCTCACCAACAAAACCTATTGCAACTGGCGGGGCTTTATCGCAAGCGACGGAAATATGCCCATGCTGTGAGTTTGTTGCAACGAATCCTGGCAAGTGAACCTACTAATGAAAGTGCCCACCGCGAATTAATCCTGAACTTTACACTGGCGGGACAACGCAGCGAAGCCTTATCGCAGTATCAACGCTGTCGGAAGGTGCTGGATGAGGAGGTTGGCCTTGACCCCTCCCCTGAAACTCTGGATTTATACCAACAAGTGTTAGCAGGCGAAATCAAGGCCGATTTACCAACCGAGCAACCTGCCGAGTTGGTTACTCTTAGCCCGGTAGAGTCAATGCCCTTAACTCAGGTTGCCTCCTATTGTACCAGTAATCTTCCAGTGCCTTTAACCCCGATTGTGGGGCGAGAAGATGAGATAATCCAAGGTATAAGCCTATTATCTTCCACCGAAGGGCGATTACTAACCTTAACCGGGCCGGCGGGGGTGGGGAAAACTCGCACCGCTATTCAAATTGCCCATGAGCTATTTAAGGATGGTATTTTTGAGCAAGGGGTTACTTTTGTAGCACTAGCCACTCTTTCCGACCCTCTCCAATTAGTGGCGGCGATTGCCCAGGCTACCGAAGTTAAGGAGGCGGGCGGGCAACCCCTACTCAATTTAATAAAATACCAGCTGTGTGATTACCAGATGCTATTAGTTCTGGATAATTTTGAGCAAATTATCGCTGCCACCGGAGTAGTACATGAGTTATTAACCGCCTGCCCCAATTTAAAAATTCTGGTAACTAGTCGTTCACTTTTGCACCTTTATGGCGAGTACGAGTTGGTAGTAAAACCCCTGGCCCTGCCCCCTGCCCGTTTTTTTTTATCGGTAAACGAACTGGAAGATTATCCAGCAATTACTCTGTTTGTAAAACGAGCCAGAGCAGTTAAAGCTGATTTTCAACTCACCACGCAAAATGTGCAGGTGATCGCCGAAATTTGCCAACGGCTAGATGGGTTGCCCCTGGCACTAGAGCTAGTGGCTGCCCGGATTAAACACCTTTCGCCGGAAATTATCCTGGACCGCTTGACAGACTGGCTACATCAGGCTAACTCAAGCTCTCGCCATTTGCCAGGTCGCCAGCAAACTCTCCATAACGCGCTGGAATGGAGCTATAACCTGCTGGAAGAAGATGAGCGTCGCTTATTTATCCGGCTTGGGGTATTTAGGCAGGGTTGCACGCTAGAAGCGATTGAAAAGGTGTGTGGTAATAATTCCCCAACTCGCTTGAATTTTGTCACCGAGGGACATTTAACCGTTGCGCCGGAATTGGTTGAACAGGTTTTCGCTCTGGTGGATAAAAGTCTGCTTGACCGCCAGGAGATAAAGCTGGCGCGTTTTGACCAGTTGCAGAATGAACGCTTCAAAATGTTGGAAATAGTCCGGGAGCATGCCCTTGAACGACTTTTAGAAAGTGGCGATGTAAACCTACTCCGTGCCCGCCACCTGGACTTCTTCTTGGCGTTAGCGGAAGAATCCGAACCAAAAATGCATAGTAGTAGTCTATCCAGTTTGCTTGGCTGGCTGGAGCTTGAGCGTGCTAACTTATTAGCGGCTTTGGAGTGGTCAATCGGGCAGGACGAAATAGCTAACGATTTATTAGAGAAGGGTTTGCGGTTGGCAGGCTCTTTGTCCTGGTTCTGGCATCAGCGAGGTTACTGGAGTGAAGGTAAATATTGGCTAGATAAAGCACTGGCATTATCGAATGAAAGAGCTATTCCCGATGTGGTGATGGGCAAAGTGCTTTATGCCGGCGGATTGATGAATTTGGGGCTAGGTAACCCACTCAAAGCAAACGAAATGCTTGTGGAAAGCCTGAGAATTTATCGCCATTTAGGGGATAAATGGGGGCAAGCTCACGCCCTGGATGCGCTGGGTGAAATGGCCCGCCAGCAGGGAAATTATGCCGTTGCCCAACCGTTATATAAAGCCAGCCTGGGTTTATGCAATGAATTAGATGACCAGTTTTGTGCTAACCATGAAGTAATTGGGTTGGGCTATGTCAGTTACCAGTCTGGCGATTATTCGCAAGCCCGTGAACTTCTAAAACAGGGATTTGCCGCTGCGCAGAGTATTGGTGACCGTTCCGGGGCAGCTAGAGCATTGAATGGTTTAGGTGAACTCAATCGGCGAGAGGGCGAATATAGCCCTGCGGCGGAATGTTACCAACAAAGCCTGACTCTCTACCGGGATTTGGGTCAGACTGGGAACGTGGTGCTTTTGCTCCATAATTTGGGTCAGCTTGAGCTTGACCAGTTAAATTATGAGCGGGCCGCCACTTTCTTCCGTAGCAGTCTAGCACTTGGTTATGAAATCAAAAGTAAGCGATTAATTGCCTGGGGATTAGCAGGAATGGCGGGGGCGGCGGCACGAGCAAATTTGAACCAGGCCGCCCAACTTTTGGGAGTAGTAGAGGCTTTGTTGGAAAATAGTGGTGCAAAATTAGACCCTACCAATCGACCTACTTATGAACGTGAATTAGCGGCCTTAAAAACCCGCCTGCCAGACCCGTCTTTTTCACTGGCCTGGCAGGAAGGCCGAAATCTTTCGATGGAACAAGCTCTTACCATAGTTTTAAACCAGGGGGTTTTCAGTTTCCAGGCTCATTAAACCCAAAAAATGAAATTGTAAGAACTCGTTTCATAAGCCAGCTTTGGCAAAACGGCGGATAAGCACCCGGTACACTGCCAAATAAATAAAACATTCAACGGAGCTGGTCAATCGCTCGTAATCGCGCACCAGCCGCCGATTATGGGTCAGCCAACTAAAGGTTCGCTCAACCACCCAATGGCGCGGCAATATTTCAAAGCCTTTGACCTCATCACTACGCTTGATGACTTCAACTTTCCAGTTATGCTGGGCGGCAGCCTCGACTATTCTGGGTTTGGCATAAATGCCATCAGCCCAAATCAGTTCCAGCCGCTCGGTGCGACCTTGAGCCGCCGCTTGGTCAAAAACCGATTTGGCTCCATCATAGTCCTGCACCGAGGCCGAGTGAGCCACCACCGTTAGGAGGAGACCCTGGCTGTCTACTAAAATATGGCGTCGGGTACCCGCTTGCGGGTGCCTTTAATCTTTTTGCCAGCATCAAATCCGTGACAACTGCCCGTTTCACTGGCTTTAACTGACTGGCTATCAATACTAGCCGCGCTGGGGTCGGCTTCCCGCCCTTCTTTAAGTCGCCATTTTTGCGACAGCGTAGCATTGAGTTTTAGCCACCACTCGCTTTCTCTGAGCTGACGGAAGTAGCGATAGATACTTTGCCAGGGCGGAAATTCTCCTGGTAAAGCTCGCCACTGGCAGCCTGTTTTGGTAACGTAGATGATTGCGTCTAAAATATCGCGCCACGCCCATCCTCATTCCAGCGATAGACCCTCGAACGAGCGTGGTCATGAGGGAAATAATCCCAGGCTTCCCCATAGGCACTATAGTCCTCGCGCACAGTAGCCCAGTCGCGTTCGCTCAAATACGGGCCATATTTATACCAGTTTTCCGCCCCGGCTCGATTCTTTTCCAACCGTTCTTGTTCAGCATTCATCCTTTCCCTCCGTTGCATAGTGGTATTAAACCATTATTACTGTTTTGTCTTGCTGTAAGCGGTCACCACGATAGTCACCCTGAGCTTGGGAAGGGTCTTGTTTAAAACATTGAGATTCTTCGCTTACGCTCACCCACCAAAGGGGGCGTGATAGTTTTATAATTTTCTTGCAATCGCCCTATTGAAAAGTGTTTTTAGTTTGCCGCCACGCCCTAGTTATTTCAAAATTCAAACAAACTTTGGCTGTCCTCTAAAAGCTCTATAACTTTTTCAATACTGCTACTTTTACCCTCATTGAGGACCGCTAAATAGGCTGTTTCTCCAAGAACCTGCTTAAGTTCTATTTGAAAGTGGTCAAAAGTTTGTTTTTCCAGGACATCCAGTAGCAGACTTTTCCTGGTTAAAGTTTTGGTTACAATCCCACTTAATTTCCCAGCCAGTTGAAATTGGGCAACTCTGCCACTGGTTTGTGCTTCGAGAGTAATACTGCCCGCTATTCCTACCAGATTTCGGACGCTAACCCGTTCGTCGCCAAGTTCCTGACCGACTTGTAGACTCCGGCTAAAGAACTGCCGAGCAGGAGTTGGTTGGTTACTAAAATATTCTACCCAGCCCAACCCGTATAAGGACTCAGCAATTCCACTTTTATCTCCCAATTCCTGCGCCAGCGCAAAACTACGCTGGAAATATTGGTGGGCTTGCTCAAAGTTTTTCTCTCTTAAAGCTAACATCCCTAGATTAGTGAGGGAAAATTCCATACCCCATTTATTATTATTGTTTTCTGTAATCTCAAGTGCCTGAATATAATATTTTCTAGCCTGTTCAAAATCTCCTTGATCAACCAACATTACGCCCAGGTTGGTTAAAATAGTTGCCATGCCACCAGGGTCATTTAGCTCCTTCAACACCCCATAACTTTGGAGTAAATATGCCTGAGAGGTGGCACTATCCCCCTGTTCGAGGGCAATCCCGCCAAGGTTATTAAGCGCAGTGGCAATCCCTCTTTTATCGTTTAGCTGGCGTTTCAGGTCTAAACTTTGCTCAAAATAGTTTTTGGCAGTCTCTAAATCATTCTGATAGAAGGCCAGACCCCCCGCACCATTCAGCACTTTGGCCTGTACACCTGGTGAAACCTCACCAGCGAGAGCCAGGATTTTTTCCAGGAAAGAACGTCCTTCACTCCATAAACCCTTCATTACCCAGTAAAGCCATATTGTCGCAGCTAGCTCAGAGGCAATTTCTTTTTGCCTTCTTTCAAGAGCAAGTTCAATCCCCGCTCGCAAATTTGTGTATTCCAGGTCAAACCATTTTATTGCCTGCTCGTGTTCAGCTTCTTCCAATTGCGGGGTCGTTTCCTGGGCCTGTCTTATAAGCCATTCGGCAAAGTTTTGTTCCATACCCTCAGACTCACCGCGCTCATGAAGCTTTTCCAGAGCATATTCGCGTAAAGTCTGGAGCATGCTATAACGCATCTCACCGCCCGCTTCTTCATGTTGGCGCAGGAGATTGTTATTCAGTAGAGTTTCCAGGCCATCCAGCGGGTCAACCAGCAAATCGCCCGCGTGGTTACACACCTGGTCAACGGTATCCAGGCGGCACCCCCCCGCGAAAACTGCTAACCGGGTAAAAAGCTGCTGCTCCCCCACTCCTAATAGATTATAACTCCAATCAATTGCACCCCGTAAGGTCTGTTGACGCGCCGGTAAATCTTTTGAACCACTGGTTAAAAGCTTTAGACGTTGGTTGAGCCTTGCCAGAATCATTTGTGGAGTCAGGGCCCGAATCCTGGCGGCGGCTAGTTCTATTGCCAGAGGGAGGCCATCCAGCTTTACACAAATCTCAGCTACTGCCTGGGCATGTTCGCCACTCATTACAAAACTTGGGCGGGCAGCCATCGCCCGTTCTACAAACAACTGTACCGCCGGGAATTTGGTCAGAGCCAGGGTATTCAACTTCGCTGAATCAAGGTCTGGCACAGCCAGAGGCTCTATAGAATATTCTTTTTCCACGGATAAACGTAACGCAATGCGACTACTGGTAAGCACTCGCACTTTAGGGGCAGCCTTAATAATTTCAGCTATAACCGGGGCCGCACTTATCAATTGCTCAAAATTGTCCAACACCAGTAGTAAATTCTTTTCTTTCAGGTATTCTTTGAGACCCTCTAATAAGCTTTGTTCGGGTGATTCAGGTACTTCCAGGGTATAGGCCAGGGCAGAAATCAGTGACTCCTGGCTGTTGATATTTTCCAATTCAACAAAATAAACTCCATCCTTGAATTCCCTGAGTAGCTTTCTGGCTACTACTAGCGAAAGACTGGTTTTACCCGTACCCCCTATTCCGGTTAAAGTCACCAGACGGGATTTTTCCAACTGCAATAATGCTGAAATCTCTTCTATTTCATGCTCGCGCCCCAACAATGGATTTAATATTTCCGGCAAATTGTGGGGTGGTTCTTTTGCGGTAGGCTGTAAGGTAAGGGGAAGAGGTTCCAGGGGAATGGTAAGTAAACCCTCCTCCTGGATTGGAGAAACATTAGAATTGCCACTTTGGGTTGTTACAGCCTGATAAGCTTTTACCAGTTCCATTGCAGTGGAATAACGGTCTTCAGCTCTTTTTGCTAATGCTTTTAAAATCACCTCACTTACCGCCGGGCTAATCGAAGAGTCTAACAAGTGAGGAGGGATGGGGGCAGTTCCGGCATGTTGCATAAATACTGAAACCATATCGCCCTTAAAAGGGGGTTGACCCGTAAGCATTTCATAAAGTACGATGCCTAACGAATAAATATCACTACGGGGTTCGGCCTTGCCGATAGCCTGTTCTGGCGACATATAGTAAGGAGTTCCGATACCCAAACCTTGCCCGGTAAATTCTGCCAGGTTCTTCATATCCTTGACAATACCAAAGTCTGAAAGTTTAACCTCGCCTGTATTGGAAATCATAATATTGGCGGGCTTTAAGTCGCGATGCACCAACCCTTCCCGGTGGGCCACTTCCAGAGCCTCAGCTACCGCCGTCAGAATTCCCCCCGCCCCAATAAGTGATAGCTTCCCATTTCTCTTAATAAGTTTCTTGAGATCATAACCTTCTACATATTCCATTACTATATAGGGCATTCCCTGGTATTGCCCCAGGTCGTAGACTCGTACTATGTTAGGATGGAGTAAGCGCAGGGCATTTCTGGCCTCACCTTGAATAAATCTATCCCGGAGAGAGGAATTATTAGAAGTATCCAACATCAGCTTTATAGCACGGGGTTGTTGTAACAACAGGTGAGTAGCCAACCATACTTCGCCCATACCCCCGACCCCCAATTGTTTTTCCAGCCGATATATGTCGGCAAGGATTGTACCTGCACCGGGCGAATTCACAATCGGAGCTCCCAAAGGTGCAACAATTGTAGGTTCTTCTGGAGATTTCTGGCTTGGTTTGTTTGGTTCGGCGGACATCAATAATCTCCAGGGCTAAAACGATAGTAGGTGGCATTAAACAAGCGTAATCGGTAGGGATTAAAACCTGTTAAATTATAGCATCTCTGCGTACAAAAGCTACAATTGAACCTTCGTTAGTATAAATAATACTACCCCGAAATCCCCGCTTTCAAACTACAAATAGCCCGTATAGGCTATATTTTTACAGAATCTTTAAAGTCACACCGAACTGGCCAAGTGAGTGGGCGCAAGGCAATCAGTTTGGGCGGTCAGACTGAGGCAACTGCCCTAAAAGTGGCGGCAAGTGGAAGAGGCCAAAAAGCTTTAAATCTGGTATATTACAGGTAGAAATAATACATTAATTCTAACCTGGAAAGAGATTTATGACCCAAAACTATAGTGCAAACAATATCGAGGTTCTGGAAGGGGTAGAGGCCATCCGTCGCAATCCCGGAATGTATATTGGCTCTACCAGCTCGCATGGACTGGTACATCTCATTTATGAGGCTTTTGCCAACAGTGTGGATGAGGCGGTAGCCGGGCACGGTAAGACAATCTATGTAGGTCTTGACGTTAATTCCGGTTGGGTAACGGTTGAGGATGAGGGGCGCGGTATTCCCTTCGACCTGAAGGAACACAAAGGGGAAAAGCTACCTGCCGCTACCATTATTGTTTCGACCATTCACGCCGGAGGTAAGTTCGATAATTCCAAAGAAAACAGTGCCTACGCCAGTTCAGGCGGTTTGCATGGGGTAGGTACTACCGCGATTAATGCCTTTGCCGAAGTGCTGGAACTGGACTCCTGGAGAATGGGCCAACACTTTCGGCAGGTGTTTAAGCGAGGCGAGCCCCAACCTCACAAAATCGAGAAGTGCGACCCCACTCGTCATGGCACTCGTTTCCGGTGGAAAGCCGACCTTAAACTCTTTGACACAGGCTCACACTATGATCTTGAACTTTTGATAAACCGGCTTAAACCGGCGGCCTACCTCAATCCCGGTTTGAAAGTCCGTCTTTCCATCCAGCATCCGGGTGAAAATACCCCACGAGTACAGGAGTTTTACTCCCAGAACGGCCTCGCCGGATATGTAACCGACCTTCTGAAAGATATGGAAGGGACAGAAGCAAAGCCGCTTTTCCCCCAGCCAATAATTATCCAGGGAGAACGGGATGGAGTACAGGTTTCGGCGGCTATTCTGGTAAGTGCCGAGAGCTACCAGACTACTATTCATAGCTACGCCAACTCAATTCGTACCCGTGATGGTGGTACCCACGAAAGCGGTTTCAAGTCGGCTCTTACCAGGGTGGTAAATGACCAGGCGGCGGGCGGTTCGTCCAGTAGCAATCAGTCAGCCAGTAAAAGCAAAGCGGCGGTCTCGAAAGGGAAAGGGAAAGCCACCAACGGCAAAGCTGCTGTAAAAAGTAGCCAACCCATCAGCTTCAAGCCGGAAGTAATTCAGCAGGGTTTGTATGTAGTAATCGCCATAAAACTGGCGCGACCCCAATTCCAGAGCCAGACCAAAGACCGGTTGAGTTCCGCCGAGGTGGAAGGGGTCACCCGGAGCGTAGTAGGGCAGGTATTGGGTGATTGGTTTAGTACCAATCTCAAACCGGGCAGTAGCTGGATCAGGCGTATCGAAGCTTCCCAGAAGGCCAGGGAAGAGGCCATGCATTACGAGGAACTGGCGCGGGCGGCTGCCAGAGACAAGGGCGGACTACTGATTGACCGGGCAATTTCAGACAAGTTTGTGCGCTGCGCCAGTAAGAACCCGGCAGATAGCGAAGTCCTGATTGTAGAGGGAGATAGTGCCGGGGGGAGTGCCGTGCAGGGTCGGAATGCCACTACCCAGGCCATCCTGAAACTGCGTGGGAAGCCCCTGAACGTAGCTGGTGCGAAACTTGCTACTATAGTAGCCAATCAGGAAATACTAACCCTGCTGAATGTGCTGGGGACGGGCTTTGGCAGTAGTTTTGACATTGCCAAACTAAACTTCCACAAGATAATAATCATGTCGGACGCTGATGTGGATGGGCTGCATATTCAGTGTCTACTTCTGACCTTCTTTCACGAAATGCTGCCGGAACTCATCCTTAACGGGCATATCTATATTGCCCAGCCACCCCTTTATAAGGTGACTTACAAAAAGCAGGACATCTGGCTGCTGGATGATCTGGCTAAAGATAACTGGCAAAAGCAACACCCTGACGCGGGCGGGCTGGAGTTCAAGCGGTTCAAGGGTTTGGGAGAAATGAACCCTAAAGAGCTAAGGGATACCACCCTGAACCCGGCGGTGCGTACCCTGTTGCGGGTCACGATGGAGGAAGCCGACCTGGCAACCCGGCTTGTTCACCAATTGATGGAATCGAAAGATGCCTCAATTCGGCGGGAGTTTCTGGCAAATTATGGTGGGGGCTGGCAGGGAGAAGCAGCTACTATTGTTGAACCTATCCGGCTGGAAACTGCCCAGGGTACGGTAAAGCGCGAAAAAGGGGTAGCCTGATATGGCAAAACAATCAACTTTTGACTTTAGCCAGACCGGGCCAGTCAAGTCAATCGAATTCCATGAAATATTCGGACAAAACTACGGGCAATACGGCCTGTTTGTGGTACAAGACCGAGCCTTGCCGGATGCCCGTGACGGTCTGAAACCGGTGCAGCGGCGGATACTCTACACCCTGTTTGAGGGGCGTTATCTGGCTACTGGCCCCCACCGCAAATCTGCCGAAATTGTAGGGAAGGTGCTGGGAGACCGCCATCCGCATGGGGATGGTAGCGTTTACGATGCTATGACCCGTATGACCCAGGCATTCACCTTGCGCTATCCGCTTGTTGACGGGCAGGGTAACTGGGGAGCGAGTGATGGCAGTCCGGCAGCGGCCTACCGTTACACCGAAGCCCGCCTTACCCAGCTGGCCGAGGAACTTTTGTCCGACGACCTGAAAAAGGAAACCGTCCCGCTGCTTACTACCTACAAAGAAGACCCAAAGGTAGTAGAGCCTATGTACCTGCCCGGTCATATTCCCCCTTGTGTGAATCCAATTGACGGGATTGCGGTTGGTATTTCTACTACTGTGCCACCTCACAATCTGGGAGAAGTTTTGAGAACCGCCGGAGCTATGCTGGATGCGGGAGTGTTGGACGGCAGGGGTTTCTCTACCGAACTCCTGATGCGGCATTTGCCCGGCCCAGATTTTCCTGAAGGTGGCCGGCTAATGCTAGCTAACGGTGGAGTAAAGGAATATCTGGAAACAGGTCGGGGTCGGTTTATTATGCGGGCAAGTGTGGTACAGGAGCAACTGACCCCTACCAAAAAAGCTCTGGTTATTACCGGGTTGCCTCCGGTTGGACGGGATAAATTAATCACCTCGATTATTGATGCGATTAATGACCGAAAACCAGGCACCGAAGGACTGGTAGCCGAACCACCACTGGATGAAACCAATGAGGCGCGTACCCGGATTGTACTGGAACTAAAGCGGGAGGCTAATCCTGGTCAGGTGTTGGAAAGCTTATATCGCCACACTCTCCTGGAGTTAGGAGTCTCCGCCCAGCTCTACTTTCTGTTTGCCAGCAGGAGCGGCGGAGTAGCGACCGTTCCCCGACAGGTGGGGATGGTGGAACTACTCACCTACTGGCTGCATCATCAACTGGATGTACTTGAACGGCGGCTGGCCTTTGAACTCCGGCAATACCGGACACGCTTATCTACAGTAGAAGCCCTTATAATCGGGGCTACCCACGCTCAGGATTTGGTTAGGATTTTTCAGGAAGCGGACGGGAAAGCCCAGGCCAAAGCACTTATTCAAAAGAAATATAACCTGACAGAAGCACAGGCTGAGGTAATTGCCACCATGAGTTTGTCTCAGGTTACAAGACCAGATGCCGGGCGATATTTGGCTGAGAAAACCGAACTTTTAGGCAAGATTGCCAGTCACGAGGAATTACTTGCTTCTCGCCTTAAACGAATTGCCCTTTTAAAGCAGGAGCTACGGGATATCGAAAAGCGGTTTGGCGATGCCCGCCGAACCGTGATTGATACTGCTGAACTGAATGCCAGTGCCGAGGTTGAAAAAGGGGAAGTAGCCACTACCACTAATCGGGAACCACTCATATTGGCTCTGTATGAAGGGGGAGCTATTAAGGCTACCAGTCCTGACCAGTTTGGTGCGAAAGCCAGGCCCCACAAGACGGACGAAGGGTTAGTCAATCTCTGTGCAGTGCCACCCGATGCTTTTGTCCTGGCTGGGACAAATCTGGGCCGGATATTCAGCCTATCGCTGGAGAAACTTCCTGTGACTACCCGCGCTGGCAAGAGTGAAAATATTGGACGCTATCTAAAGCTTGAGGCTGGAGAAAGGGTGCTAAACTTGCTGGCTGTGCCGGGAGCAGCTTTTGGCGAAGGTGGCCCACCGTTATATCTGGTAGAGTTCTCAGCCTTCGGTAAGGTCAAAAAGAGTTCGGTGAGCGAGTACAAAAGTGCCAACCCTGCCGGGTTAAGTAGCCTTAAGCTGGCAGATGGGGACGAGGTGGTAGCAGTATTACTGTCGAGTGGGCAGGGCGACTATCTTTTAACCAGCCAGATAGGCCAAACCCTGCGGTTTAGTGACGATAAGCTCAACCCGCAAGGTCGGGTAGGACAGGGGCAGGCGGGTATCGCTCTGGATAAAGAAGCAAAGGTAGTAAGTGCTTTATTCTGGTCGGGCGGAACTGAGAGCGGAATACATTTTCTTACCCTCACCGCCAAAGGGTTTATCAAGAAAACCCCGCTGACAGAATATCCGGCTAAAGGGCGGGCGACTGGGGGGGTAGTAACAACACTACTTATGCCAAACGATAGTGTTGTGGCAACCTGGCTGGTAAAAGAGGATACAACGCTACTGGTGGCAACTGAAGGCGGTAGTGCCAGATTGGATACTTCGACAGTTCCGGCACTACCAAGAGCCAGAAAGGGGCAGCCTGTTTCTTTTAGCATAGGTACTAGACCTTCTGGAATTAGCCCGTTAAGTGTATAACTCTTCTTCTCTGCCAAACCCCTGTATTGGCTCGTATAATAGGGGTGTCGGCTAGAAGCTGATGGAGAGGTAGTTGTCTTGGCAGGTGGCTCGACCACGTTATGTAGATAGCCCCCCATCAGCTTAAGCAGACCTGAGGCTGAACCGCATCAAGTAGCCCTTCGTGGTGACTACGGATCACGAGCTTCGTCAAGGACTGCTATTCTAGACCCTCAAAGC
>JBBQZS010000047.1:0-48994 GCA_038207495.1 Chloroflexia bacterium | reverse complement strand
CGAAAAGTTTGACGGTTTCAAGCAAGCGATTAGTGAATGTTTAAGCCAGACTACTGACCTTCATCAGGCGGCCTTGTATAAGTTGTTAGTCCTAAAGTTTCAGACCTTTGATAGCGCAGTTTGTGACCTTTGATAGTATAGAATGACTTGCCCACAGTACGGCATATATTTGATTCCACCTCCGCCCATACTTTATCCTCTGGCAATCGGTCACCTTTTGATGTCAGGCGAGTTTAAGGCTCACACGGGAGGGCGTTTTATGGTGCATTGCACTATCAAAGGCTTCTTTAAACTGGCGGAAAGGGTAACTCCCCAGGATTTTATTCCCGCCCTAGATAAATTGATGAAGGAAACTAGGGCCTTCGCCACCAAACCGTTGCAACTTTTACATTACCCTAATGAAGGGTGGGCTAATGGTTTCCCCTTACTTTTGGAGCGCACCGCGCCATTCCTGGAATTAAATAAAGCAGTCTGGAATATTGTGGAACCCTATATTGCGCCAGACTGCCTTTTTTCGGCGCGGGACGGGCGGGGCGATACATTTTATCCCCATATTACCCTGGCAATGTCGGATATTCCGCGAGACCCCGGCTTGACCCAACAGGCTATGGCTCTGGCGGAATACGCCGTCAGCCTTGTGCCAAAGGGGGATTTTGTGGCCAGTGATATCCAATTAATTGAGTTTTATTCGGACGATTGGGCCAGAAACTGGTATGAGACCCTCAACTTCAAACAACTCAAGGGCTGGAAACTGGCCGAATAAAGAAAGTAGGGACAGCCATGAAGGCTGTCCAAAATAGGTTCTTTGCTAGGCTTAACATCAAGCGTGGGTTATTATGGCCCGTTCTGAAATGTTTTTGAGCATAATATAAGTCATAAAGATGCCTACCGCCGTAATAAGCGGGAACATCAGGGCTTCCACCAGCGACATTTCAACTCCAGCGAAAAATTGCCAGATAATCATTGATGTAATCGCGGTTCCCATTGTAAATAATTTGAATAACATTACCGATGTAAGTAAGTAACCCCAGCGATTTTGCTTTAGCAGCAGAACGCCCGCCAGAACCGCAATCGGCACAATGACGCCCAGATCTAACACCTGAATAAACATGGTTGTGGAACTCTCCAGGCCAACCGGTACCCCATTATCCAACAAGGCTGGCACTATCCGTCCTAACCAGGCCAGTGTTAAAAACGTAGAAATAAAAAACATGAAAATCGCAATAGTTCTCCTAGGTAATTTGCTGGAGAAATGTACTGGCAATTCATTTACGTCTATGCTCATAAGCGAAAGGACAAAGGCAAATAGGCTTAACGAGAAAATCGCCACGTATAACAGGAATAATTTATTAAAGGCTGACCCAAAGGAATAAGAGGTATAGCTATAGAGAAAATAGGCCAGCGTTCCAGTCAGCAGAAGTTTACCCCTCAGCAGGTTTTTCCGAAATAGAAATAAGGAAACGAGCAATAAAGGAATACCGACCAGCAACGTAACTATATCCTGACCGATGCCCTGAGCCGCAATATTCACCGAGTCAAATTTGTAAAGTCCCTCGCCCTGCATCGAGACGGTTTCGCCCCGCAAAGTTTTGAAGTCAAAATGATGTCCACTACCCTGCCACAGAACACCCGTCCCGGCAGCCACCAAAGACAGTAGGGCGATAAAGCCTACCAGCCCGGTCATAATTTTTGAGTTTTTCATAATTCTAATTACCTCACATCCGTTGTTTAATTTTTCACAGCCATAAGCTAATATCCAGAATTCTGGCAGGATAATTATAAGTTCCAGAGGTTAATGAGAAGGTTGAAGGGGGTGGACGGTGGGTAAAGGGGGTGGAAAAGCCTGAAGACGCAAGCGTTATTCTAACACTCTTTTGCTAAAATAATTCGTATAGTAAAGCATCCAGCAGCAGGTCAGCCTGTGGGGTTTTTAGTAACAAGAAAGGCGATACAATATGTTTGACCCATATAACTCAGACAATAACGAGGAAACAAACCCTCTACTTATAAATGGTTTTGCCACAATTGATGGCCCTGCCACCAACCCATCGGGCAATAATTTTGCCAGTGCAGGGGAAGCCGCCGATTTTCTGGATGCCTATTCACAGGCGGTGATTAAGGTAGCGGAGACGATAAGCCCTTCGGTAGTGAATATCAGTATAATAAAGAGCGTGGGCGGAACTCGGCGACGGTGGTGGGGCTACGAAGCCGAAGGGGCGGGCAGTGGTTTTATTATCACCCCCGATGGCTATATCCTGACCAACAGCCATGTTGTAAACGGCACCAGTAAAATCGAGGTCAGTTTGGCGGACGGTAGCAGTTATCCTGCTCAGTTGATTGGGCAGGATGCCGATACCGACTTGGCGGTGGTGCGGATTGGGGCAAGCGGCTTGATCCCGGCCCAACTCGGCAATAGCGATGCTTTGCGGGTGGGGCAACTGGTTATCGCTATCGGTAATCCTCTGGGCTTCCAAACCACTGTCACGGCGGGGGTAGTTAGTGCTACCGGGCGTTCGTTACGCAGCCAGAACAGCAAGTTGATTGAGGGAATTATCCAGACCGACGCGGCCCTGAACCCTGGCAATAGCGGCGGGCCTCTGGTTAATACTCATGGGCAGGTGGTCGGTATCAATACCGCGATTATTGCCGGGACACAGGGAATCTGTTTCGCAGTTCCGGTCAATACCGCCAAATTCGTGGCTGGCCTGTTGATAAAAGAAGGTAAAGTGGCACGGGCCTACCTGGGGGTAAGCTGCCAACCCCGGCCTTTGCCACCGGCGATTATCCGCAGCTTTAACCTCTCGAACCGAGCGGGAGTAGCGGTGGTGCAACTTGCCGCCAACAGTCCCGCCGAGAGTGCCGGGTTGCGCCCTGGTGATGTGATTGTGGCTTTCGACCATCAGCCCGTCAACAGCACTGACCAGTTGAACAATCTTCTAACCCGGAACGTTATCGGGCGCGAAGTATCACTAACGGCCCTTCGAGGTCTTTCGTCCGGCACGGGGGTGAGTAAGCTGGATTTGTACGTGCGGCCTGGGGTTTCGCGCAGCAATTTCTAGGCTAACCTAACCCCCTGGCCCCCTTCCCTGGCAAGGAAGGGGGAATAAAACTATTCCTTAATAATCAAGCTTTGTTTCTTCATAAGCGGCACTGACATTTGCAGGAAGTTCTGGGCAAGCTGGGCGGTCTCAGTAGACTGATACTCCTCAATTCGACCACTATCCACCAGTTCGGCGGCACGGGGGTCAAGCGGCAACAGAGCCAGTAAGGGAGCATTGGCAGCAACAGCCAGTTCCTCGGCCCGACTTGGCCCAAAAATATTCAGGTGCTTGCCGCTTTCGGGCAGGGCAAACCAACTCATATTCTCGGCTACGCCCACAATCGGGGTATGCATTTTGTTCGCCATACTAATAGCTTTGCGTACGATACTGGTCGCCAGCAGTTGAGGAGAACTGACTAATATCAAGCCTTTAGTGGGTAGGGCTTGCATCACCGTCAGGGGCGCGTCACTGGTGCCCGGTGGCAAGTCTATCAACAAATAATCCAGTTCACCCCAGAGGGTGGCGTTATAAAAATTGTCGCGAATCATCTTGGTTATCATCGGGCCACGCCAGATTAAGGCTTCGTCCTCATTCGCCACAAAAAAGAGGCTAGACATGATCTTGATACCCTGGGCACTGACCACCGGGACGATTTTGCCATTATCGGGCAGGGCAGGCTTTGCCACAATTCCAAAGGTGCGGGGGATACTTGGCCCGGTAATGTCGGCATCCAGAATCCCCACCCGATAACCCGCCCGGTTCAACCCCACCGCCAGCATACTGGTCACAAAGGATTTGCCCACCCCACCCTTGCCACTGACAATCGCAATGATGTTTTTAATACCCGCCGTTGTTTCATTCTCGCTACCGGGGGTAGCAGGAGCAAGCCCGCCAGTCTTAATTTCGGGGAAGGCCGCCGGGTTTACCAACACTAGATTCAGGTCAGCCAGCAACGGCTCCACCGGAATTTTGTGGGCGCGCGCCCCTTTTTCCACTGTATCAATCCCGGCAATCTGGCAGGAGGCACAACCCAGGCCGTGTTTGGCAAACACCCGTACCGTTTCGGGCCAGGTTGATACCACTTTGCGGATTACCATATCGGGCAATATTTTTAGCTCTAAAGTTTCCGACATTTTTTATTATTTTCTAGGCTGCATTATTCTTTATTAAGCCAATTCTTTAGCCATTCCTCAAGGGAATTCGCTTCAGATAGGAGGTTGAGCCAACCTTTTATATACAAGACTTGTTTCGCATTCACAACCAGGGCAGGCAAACATACTATCACCATAATAACAATACGGCAACAATTTTTTAAACCTTACAAAATAAGAATGGCGGTTGGAGAAAATTACCAGGGGTGAGTTCCATTTCTTGAACTCTTTCTTTGAGGCGTTCGATTAACGTGTCCATAATGACCTGACAAATGGTAACGAGCAGGGAGACCCTGCCCCTACAAGTCCTTTCTTCTTAGCCCTTAAATTCTTCTTCTTGCTCCTCACTTTTGATTTCAGGCTTCTTCCGCCGCAGGAATTTAGGGGTCAGCCGTTCCAGAGTGCGTTCCTTGCGATATTCCAGCACGCTGGAAACAAATTCCTCCCAATAACGGCGGAGTTGGGGAAGGGATTCGGGCGGAGCGGTGCCTTCTGCGCTATAACGATCCTGGACATAGGCCGAGGTAATAGCCTCTACCTGCGACCCGGCCTTCGGGAGTTGTCTGGATAAGTATTTTGAGTATTCGTAAGGAGTCATACTCTTGCGGGTGTCAAGTCCGGCTTTGCGAGCAGTTTGCTGCACACGGGCATAAACCACCCTCGGCGAAACATCCGGCAAATTATATTGGGCCTTTCGCCACCAGACCCCACCCTGCCAGGTAGCAATACCCGCCACAATTATCCCTAACATTAAACCTAACCAAACTGGAAAATTGAAACCATTTTGGGGTGTAATAGAACCTGCCGGGCTGTTGACGGGAAGCTCATCGGGGGTCTCATCCTTCGGAGTTGGAACCTTGCCGGGGTCGCTGGCTGAATTGGTATCTGGGGTAGGGGTAGGCAAAGGCGCAACTGAAGATTGGTTGGCAGGCTGTAGGGACGAGCTATAGGCTGGAGTCGGCTCAAAATTCACCCAGCCTGCACCAGCGAAATAAACCTGCGGCCAGGCGTGGGCGGCTGTTCCCCGCACAATATAGCTGCTGGTAGTCTGGTCATATTCCCCGCCGATAAAGCCCGTCACGAAACGGCTCGGTACGCCAATCGAGCGCATCATCACATCAAAAGCCGTAGCAAAATGGATACAATAACCCTGCTTGCTATCAAATAAGAAATAATCCACAACATCGCGGTCAGGGGGAGTAAAATCGGTATTTTCGTTATATTTCAAGGTTCGGAGGTAGGTCTCAATCGCCTTAGCCTTATCGTAATCGTTTCTGGCATCTTTAGTCAGGCTAGTGGCTAAATCTTTCACCCGTTGCGGAATAGTGCTGGGCAATTGCAAATACCGACTCTTTACCCAATCTGGGGTACTCAGGGTGGTGAATGTTTGGGTATCGGCATTATAAAGCACTGGCCCTGCTTGAAGCTGACCTCTGGGTACATTTATTCTAACATTAGGGTTAACTGGTTGCCCGGTGGGATTAACAATATAGACTGTTCCTGGTCGCCTGTCGGTAGCACTGACCTGCTTGAGAAAATCCACGCTCCCCTGATAACGCAGGCTGTTGGTGCGATAAGTCTCCCCAGTATTAGGAGCCTGAGAAGCCGTCACCGCCATTAAATCGTCATAGTTGGGCTGATAACCCTCATAGGAAAAGAATTTTGGGCGTCCATTCTCAAAGGAATAGTCAGCCTTGCCTCCCAGATTACCAGTATTCAGGCGGTCAAGCTCATTACGAATTTCCTTGCCTACCTGGGACTGTTCAAACTGAGCTTGAGTCTGGTATTTCCCCACCAGATTATTGGGAGTGAGGGCAAAAACATAACTGAAATTGGATGCACCCTGTACGCTATCTATCGCAATTACGCCCGTCACGCTGCTATTGGATTTCCTGCTAAACTTTACCCGTAGCGTATCTCTGGTATTTACCGAGGATTGACTGGTAGTGGACAACTTTAGATTATCAAGCTGCTGAATTGAGGGTAGGGTAAAAACCCAATCATCCAGCTCTATTTTATAAGTGCCATCGAGGTTGGCGGCGGCGTTTCCGCTAAGAACCCGACTGCTGGGTGGGGTAGCGTTCGCCCGCCAGGCCACTTTCCAGCCATTTAAGTTATCATAATTAATGGCTATGAAAGTGGGCATATTCTCGATAATATCGCTGTTTGCCGCCTCCCTTAATAGCCGAACTAATGGCAACAGGTCGGGGGCAATTGGCTTGTTATTGTTGGTAGTGTCAACCAGGGCCACCCGCGCCTTACCATCCAGAGCCGAACCAATATCGAGGGGCTTGATTTCAGTCAGGTTGGCCCGGATAGTCACCTTTTCCCAGTGAAAAGCCAGCAAGGAATTACGGTTGGCACTGATGGTCTCGCCGCTACTGAACATCGCCGGACTGCCGGGTTGTAAGGGTGTTACTTCAAGACTATTCTCTTTGCGGTTAATGTAGGGGCTGCTGGGCAAACTCTGGCCCGCCGATAACGAGAGTTGGGGAAATACCAGATCGCTCTTTTTGTCCCCGCCATCCTGGTAGGTTGCAATCCAGCCCTTGCCATCGTATTCGTCCATTACCGCCGCTTGTAAATAACTCACGTCGGTGCCGCGCACCTGCAAAACCGGGTCATTGCTCAGTTTTATTGGCCCGCCAATCGTAAAAGATTTGTTGAAGCTGTTATATCCGGCGGGTAAACGGCCTATTTTTAGGTCTTTGCCGCTGTTCTGCCCGGTAAAAATGCTGGTAATACTTCCCTGAAAACTTTGCCAGGGGGTGGTAATTTGCTGGACAAAACTCTGGAGCGGGGTAAAAGTTCCGCCGTTGGGGGCGGTAAAAGCAATCGCTACCGCAATAAAGGCCACGCTTCCCCCAATCCCCAGAGCCCAGCGCAACATTCCCGGTCGGAAATAAAGCCGCAGTTTACGCCAGCGTTCTTCGTTCTGGTATACCTGAAAACGCACCACCAACAGTAAAGAGCCTACCAGAAATACCAGAAATGATATCAGTGCGCCGGGCGGGTTATAAGCCAGATTGACTATCAAAATAGTGCCTACCAGCGTAATCGCTCCCCATACCCGTTGACGCCGGAATAACAGCCAGGAAGTGCTGTAGCCCAAAGCCCATACCAGCAGTCCCAGCCCAACCAATCCCACCAGAGGGTCTTCGGTGGCTCGCCCCGAAAATACCCCGTTGCTCCATTTCACTACCCGCCGTACCGCCAGACCTAATTTCGACCACCATTCATTCTCGGTGTCGTCAATATGGGGCAGGATAAGGATTCCAACCACTACCATTCCCACACTTAGCATAAAACTGTGGGCCAGTAGCCCCGGCACAAAGCGAGTCTTAGCCAGCCCAAAGCCGACCAGAAATCCCAAAAGCCCCGCCCCGGCCAGAATTTCAGTTCCGTCTACCCAATGGGCTCCCTGAATTGACCAAACCGTCGTCATAAAAACCAGCAGCAACATTGCGAAGCTAAACCAGCCTTCATCCAAGCGGAAACGGTCGTACCAATTTATGTTAGCAGTCTTATTTTGCAAAATTAACCTAACCCTCTAAGCCCCTTCCTAGCAAGGAAGGGGAAAGAATTTCCCTGTCCCCTGACCCCCAATTAAGGCATTTTCGCCGTCAATCGGGCCAGTTCACTATCGAGACTTTGCCCGATGTCGTCGCCGCGTTTTATCAGATAAACCGGGATATTCATCGCCGAAAGCGTACCCACCGTAATCATCGAATTTTCGACGGGAGCTCCAAAAGTGCGAGGCTCAACTAAAACCACCGCCACCTTGATATTCTTACGAACAAGTAAGGGCAAAACAGTCAGCCAGCGTTCGTCCACCGAGGGTGTAATCAGGATAACCGTATCGGTATTGCGCAGACGGGCGATTTCGGAGGCAATTACCTGTCCAAAATTGCTCTTGCCCTGCGCCCGAATTACCGCCAGAGCTTCCATCAGTTTCATTAGCTGGCGTTCGCCCCGGTCGGGCGAGATGATTTCTTTGTGCTGACCCCAGGCTATTAACCCGACGCTTCGACTAGCCTCAATATAGTGGCGACAAAGGGTAGCAGCGGCAGTTACGGCGTATTCTTCGGTACTATCAACCGAACGGATGCCACTGGCGGCGGGCATAGCTCCTTTTGCCCCAATCCCGGCACTATGATTAATAACCCAGTGGGGCAACGAGTCCATATCCAAAAATATTTCGACATCTACCGAGGGGTCAAACTCAAATTCCTTGACGATAAGTTTGTTAAAACGGGCGGTAGAAGGCCAATGAATCCGATTCAAGCCATCGCCGGGACGATAATCCCGCAAACCGTTAATATCGGGGGTGGTGTGGTGGGTAGGTCGCCGGATGTGCTTCCCGCCCTGTAATAAACCCGAAAGGGCCTCAAAGCTGTTTATATCGAAGGCTGCCGGATAAACCGTCAAGTGACGGGTCTCGCTGAATTCACGTTTAAATCGAAAAATTCCAAAGGGATCACCCGCCGTAATAGTCATTGGCCCGAGCCGGAAACGCCCTCGCAAGGTACAAGTGGTGCGGGAACGCCATTTGACAGTGGCAAACGGCCCGGCACTCTGCACACAATTCACCCGATGCCCAGGCAAATCCGAACCATCCTGAATTTCCAGCCAGAGTTTGGGTAAAAAGCTGCGGTTGCGGATAGTGATAATTTCCTCGTAAACCTCGCCGACCTGCGCTCGCTCCGTCACACCCTGCCGCGAAACTTCCAACCAGCGCAAACTAAGCCGGGCCCAGACAAGGCTGAATAGCATCAGGCCCAGCAGAGCATAGCCCAACACCATCAACAGGCGTATCTGAATCACCTGCGCTACTAGCAGAATTAAAACTACAGCAATCCCAAAGCGGAGGGGTTTCATTTTTATTTGCCTACTTTTGCGCCGGGAACAGGGGTTTGCCGCAATATCTCCTGGATAATTGTACTACTGGTCAGGCCTTTCATGCGGGCACTGGGACTCATAATCAGGCGATGGGCCAGGGTAATTTCGGCCAGCGCCTTCACATCATCCGGTATTACGTAGTTTCTTCCTTCCAGCAAGGCCCGAGCCTGAGATGTCCGATACAAGGCCAGACTACCACGCGGACTGGCCCCCAGATAAACTTCCTCCTGGCGGCGGGTAGCTGAGGTTACGTTCACAATATATTCTTTTATTAATTGGTCAACGTAGATTTCTTTGACGGCCTGTTGGGCTTCAATCAGTTCTTCCAACGAAGCCACCTGTTGGATACTTTCCAGCGGGTGAGCCATTTGTTGGCGGTTTAAAATCTCGATTTCGTCGCGGGGCTGGGGATAGCCCATCGAAATTCGGATTAAAAAACGGTCTAACTGGGCTTCCGGCAAGGGGAAAGTGCCTTCGTATTCAATCGGGTTTTGGGTTGCCAGCACGATAAAGGGGTTTGGTAAGGGGTAAGTCGTGCCATCCACCGTCACCTGTCGCTCCTCCATCGCCTCTAGCAAGGCCGATTGGGTTTTGGGAGTCGCCCGGTTAATTTCGTCCGCCAACATAATTTGGGCCATAATTGGGCCGGGACGGAATTCGAATTCGGATACTTTTTGATTATAAATCGAGACCCCCGTCACATCGCTGGGCAGCAAATCCGGCGTAAACTGGATTCGTTTGAAGCTACACCCCAACGAGCGCGAGATGGCCTTCGCCAGGGCGGTTTTACCTACGCCCGGTACATCTTCAATTAAAATATGGCCTTTGCAAAGTAAGGCCAATAAGGTCAATTCTACTTCACGGTGTTTGCCAACAATTACCGTCTCAACATTTGCTACAACCCGTTCCGCAACTTGCCAGGCAACAGACATTTAAAACGCTCCCCATCTTTAGATAAATTTCCAACTTGTGCCAAAATAGAGTCCATACTAATTATAAACGACAATACAACCTTATAGTTACATTTGGGACAATATAAAACACAAATTTTACAATTTAACCCAATGTTAAGGTTTTGGCTCTGTCAGAACTCAGGGAAAATTAAAACCTGTAATAACTCTTGACAATCTTGATAAACTAAATTATATTAGCCTTATCAGATTTAACCCTATTTCTGCAAATGCGATATTCAAACTACCCAACTAGAGCTTTTTCTTGAAAGCTTGTAAAACTAAAGGATCGAAACTGCTAGTAAGTGGCAGCAGTAAACAAGTTAAAATTTTTTATTTAGACAGGAGCTATATATGAGTCAGATTTTAGAGGAAGTATTGACCGCAAACTCAGCTTACGTTGAAGGCTTTGGCGAAAAGGGGAAGTTGGCCTTACCACCCGCCCGTCACTTCGCCATTCTAACCTGTATGGATGCCCGAATAGACCCCGCCAAACTGGCCGGATTGAGCGAAGGTGATGCCCATGTTATCCGCAATGCCGGGGGTCGCGCCAGTGATGACGCCCTACGTTCGCTGATTATTTCCTACAAATTGCTTGGCACAAAGGAGTGGTTTGTTATTCATCATACCGATTGTGGCATGGAATATTTTACCGACGAAATAATCCGAAACCTTCTAGCCAGCAGCCTTAAAACCGCCAGTGTGGATGCAAACGGCTGGCACGATAGTGGCGAAGGTCCCGGCTCAACCCAGGGTGATTATATTGATTGGCTGACAATTAAAGAGCAAGCTCAAAGTGTCACCAGCGATGTAGAACGCATCCGCAAACATCCGCTAGTACCGCGCGAAATTCCGATTTACGGTTTCTTGTATGATGTCAAAACTGGTAAATTGGTGGAGATTCCAACTGCTACCGAAGCGGGTAAACCCCTGGTTGAAAACCAGATTGTGGGTATTGGTTCAAAGTAATTTTATTGATTCGACAGAATCAGCCTGAGCAGCCCAGCACTATTTCATGGTTGGGCTGCTTTTTTCTATTTAGCGGCGCATCCGACGCATTTCTTCTTCAATCATCCGTTGCGTTGTAACGCCATCATTAAAAACAAAGGTATTCAGGAAATGGAAGACCAGACCAATTCCCCAACCAGCCATCGGCCAGATAAACCAGGGATAGTATAAACCACCTACCGCCAAACAGGTAAAGAGATAAATCCCGACCAACAACCCATTTACTACTACATAGGATACCAGGTGACGATAGAAATCCAGTTTTGCCTGCACCCGCCGTTGAGCCAGTTTGTAGGTATTCTGGTCAAAGGGTTGGCTATATTTATTATCAAATTCTTGCATTTTTTTATTCCTTTCTATTTCATTTATTTTTCTAAAGCTATTTGCGCTTTTCGTTTAATTTGACACTGCCCGCTTGAAAATTGTTTCAAGGTAGTGCCTTCTCTTCTTTCCTCTTGTAGAAGGCGGGGTATTTTATTTGGTTACTTTTTTGAGGCACAGCTTCAAAAAAGTAACTATAAAAGTCTTGTTCACCCTTCCCTGAATCAGGGAAGGGGGTTAGGTCAAACAAGTTTACCTAAAATACCCATTGGAAATCCTCTAGGCAATATTGCCCATTTTTACATTTTCGGTAAAAAATCCCGCGCATTCTAGGCTATAATCTATCTAAATAGGCCCAGTGTGGCGGGGCAGGATTTTGGTATGCAATTTAGTAGCCGGGTGGGTAACCTCAAATCCACCCCTAGCCCTACTCAATGACGAGCAGGGAACAAGAGGAATAAAGCGATGACAAACATTCTGGAACGAAACTTAGCCGACAACAAAAACAGCCGAATTAATCCAACCGAGGTTCATTCCACCCTGGCAAAACACATCTTGGTGGATGGACACCCCTTTGTTTATGACCACAAAGCCAGCCAGGGAAGCTATCTGGTGGATGGGATAACGGGGCGGCGTTATCTGGACTTATTCAGTTTTTTTGCCAGTTCGCCCTTAACCCATAACCACCCCGGCCTAAAAGACCCGGCTTTTCGGGAAAAATTGGCGGATGTTGCCAGCATTAACCCGGCTAACTCAGATGTTTATACGGTGGAGATGGCTGAATTTATTGAGACTTTTACCCGCCTGGCTGTCCCAGACTATTTGCCACATCTATTCTTTATAGCGGGGGGTGCCCCAGCGGTAGAGAATGCCCTCAAAACCGCCTTTGACTGGAAGGTTCGCAAGAATTTTGCCAAAGGCCATAGTGAGGAGCGCGGTCATAAGATTTTACACTTTAACCAGGCTTTTCATGGGCGTTTGGGTTATAGCCTGAGCCTGACCAATACCGCCGACCCCCGCAAGTATATGTATTTTCCGCGCTTCGACTGGCCCAGAGTGGATAACCCCAAACTAGAATTCCCGATTGATATCACCCAGGCCGAAGCCGCCGAAGCCGAGAGCTTGCAGCAGATTCAGGCTGCTTTTGAGCGTTATCCCGATGAAATAGCCGCGATTATTATCGAACCAATTCAGGCCGAAGGTGGCGACAATCATTTCCGCCCGGAGTTTTTCCAGGCTCTTCGACGTATCGCCGACGAGCGCGAGGCCATGCTGATTTTTGACGAAATCCAGACCGGAATCGGCATTACCGGGACGATGTGGGCGCATCAACAGTTAGGGGTTAAGCCCGATATTATGATTTTTGGCAAAAAGGCTCAGGTTTGCGGGATTGCGGTGGGGCAGCGGGTGGATGAGGTGGAGCGCAACGTCTTTGTTGAAGCCAGCCGAATTAATAGTACCTGGGGCGGCAATCTGGTGGATATGGTGCGGGGACAACGCTACCTGGAGATTATTGACCAGGACAATCTGCTGGAAAATGCCAGGGTGCAGGGCGAATATTTCCTGGCAAAGTTGCATGAACTTAAAGAACGGGGCGCGCCAATCGGCAACCTGCGGGGAATGGGTCTGCTGATTGCCTTTGACCTGGTGGATACCGCCGCTCGTGATAAATTGTTGGCGGATGCCTACGATAAAGGACTTTTGTTATTGGCCTGTGGGCTGCACTCTATCCGGCTACGTCCGCACCTGGACATCGCCCGCGAAACGATTGACCAGGCCCTTACAATGTTGTCCGAACTCTGGGGACTGTAAGAAGTAACGAGTAACGAGTTAAAAGTGCCGACTTAATCAGTATTGTTCCCTCTTCCTTTATAGGGAAGGGGGTTAGGGGGTTAGGTTTGCTATTCTAGAAGGAGAGATTTTTGTCTGCGTCTACCGAGAACCAAACAATTCAAATCGGGAGTGCCATCTCCCAACCGGGCGAAATCAGCTATGGCTGGTTTGAAGGCCCTGAATTACCGGGCGGCTTTAGCGAAAGGTTGCCCGTTATTATTGCGCAGGGGCGGGAGTCCGGCCCCACTTTCTGGATTACCGCCAACATTCACGGCGATGAGTTAACGGGCATCTCAGCGATACATGCCACTATTACCGCCGAACTCGCCCTAAAACTCAAGGGGACAGTAGTGGCGATTCCTTCCCTTAACCCCAGTGGACTACGAACCTCAACCCGTACTGCCTATTATGATAACGGCGACCCAAATCGTTCTTTCCCGGAATATGCCCGGCCTGACGAAAACGAAAACGAGGAAGTTCCGAGCATCTATCAGAGTTTTATGAATAGCCTCTATCAGGAAATTACCCTTAGTGCCGATTACCTGATTGATTTACACTGTTATAGCCATATTTCAACCCCCTTTTCCATTCGTGACCGGGTATTATATCGCCACGAAGAAGATAAGCCCTCAGCCGAACATTTGCATGGACGACTGGCGAAAATGGTCAAAGCCTTTGGGTTGCCAGTGGTAAATGAATTTATCGGCGAACGTTATGTAAAGCAAAAACTACATCGCTCGACCAGTGGCATTGCACTTAATGAAAAGCGAATTCCGGCTTTTACCATCGAATTAGGACCAAGCGATTTCATTGACCCTACCGCCTTGGAAGCTTGCAAAATAGGGATAATAAATGTGCTGAAATGGGCCGGGATGTTAGAAGGGGAATTAGAGCCAATCACCTGCGTGCCGGTGCCAGAGGTTAGTTATGAGGTGCGCCGGGAGAATACCCCCAAAGCCCCTGAAAGCGGTCTGGTGCAGTTTCGGGTGCGTCCTGGCGATTTGGTCAAAAAGGGCGAGGTAATTGCGGTATTGACCGACATTTTTGGGCGGCAAACCCATGAGATTGAAAGTTTACATGATGGCTGGATTATGAGTTTACATAGCGGGTTAGTGATATACCAGGGTCAAACCGTTGCCAACACCGCCATCCGGGACGAAGACCCCCTGGTGGTACCGTTCCCGTAGGCGGTTTTAGTTGGTAGTTATTGATTGCCAGTTGTCGGCTGTTGAAGTTCCCCCCTTCCTTTTAGGTTTAATCAATGCGTGGGTTCAAAAACCCCGAAAATACCGAGAAGTTTTGTCAAGCCTTTGACCAGCAGCGAAACTATTTTAGCTTTAGCCGGATACACCGAGACAAACGAAGGGAGATTTGGAAACGGGCGGATTTCAAAAGCAATATTATCGCCTCAAGAAAAAATTTATGAATAGGGAATTAGTATGGAGGCAGAGTGTAGTAACGCTTTAAAATAATCGCGTCATTAAATCTAAATATTTGTTCTGTTGCGTGAAATAGGTCGCAGACGACAGAACCCCTTACTGAGCCCTGTACAGCTTCATTTATGTGGACACGTACAAGCGTTATAACGAGTGAGCGGGAATATATGGTACAAAAACCAAACTATAAGTTAGCCGTGCTAGTTATAGTATTTATTATACTTTTATTAACAGTATATTTTATCTTTAAATCAGCCGGAATACCTTTCTTGAATTGGCTCGATTTAATTAATAGAAATATTCTATTTTATCTGATATGAATTGGTCTTATAAGGTGAATAGAGAATATTAAATGCAAGTTTAGGGCTTTAGGAAAGCTTGCTGACCTAGCCCCTAACCCCCTTCCCTGATGCAGGTAAAGGGGAACAAAACCTAACAGTTTCTTTTTTGCGGGTAAAGAAGCTAGATAAGCAAAAGAGTAACAAAGAAACTCCCCAACCCTTTTAGGGGGCGAGGCAGGGGGGTCAGGTTAATTTTCCCACATCCGATTAGTCCTCAATAGGCTTGACCAAAGCCTCTATCGCTATCTCAACCTGACTGGTGGGTTCAGGTACTGGGCGGGCGGAGGTTAAATTTTGGGTGTTAGTTGGCGTTATTTTTGGTTTGAATTTGGCCTGGGTTGAGGTGGTTTGAGCCACTTCGTCAGAGGTTTTCAGTTTTATCAGTAAATAATCCACCATACTCTTAACCACCCCCGCCAGAGGCACCGCTAACAAAACTCCCCAGATACCCCCAACCTGCGCCCCAGCCAGCAATACAAACAAGGTCAGAACCGGGCCGATTCCAGCTTCTCGTCCTACCAGCTTGGGCAACACCACATTTAGCAGGGCTGTTTGCACAATAAACAGAACAATTAAGACCAGGATTATTGGTCCACCGGTCTTGCTGCCGATGCCCACCAATAAGGGAGGTAATAAGGAAAGCGGCCCCCCAAAAAACGGGATTACCATCAATAGGCCACAAACACAGGCGGTAGTTACGGAGTATTCAAAGCCGGTAATGCTCATTAACAAACCAACCACAATCCCGTAAACTACCGCTACGGTCAGTTGACCGCCCAGGAAAACTCCAAAATTCCGTTCCAGGCTTTGCAACAATCGCACATAAAATTCGCGCCAGCTTGGTGGCAACTTGTCCCAGAACTTGGATTGGCGTTTGCTAAAAGGGTCATTGCGGTCATAGCTACGACCAGCCAACAAGCTAAATGAAATAATACAAACCAGCAATATTTGGAGTAGAAACCCCGCCAGCCCGGTCACAGTCGAGAGGGCATTTTTCAAAACATCCGTACCAAAAGATTGTAATGCTCCAATATAATCATTCACCCGAATTTCGCTAAGACCGACGGTTTTAAGCCAATCGTTGCTGTTACGCTGGATTTCGTTGGCAATGCCGTTTAAGCCTGTTATCAGGTCGTTGGTTTGATTGATAAGACCGGGCAGAACCAGCACGATAAAACCACCCATGAAGGCAAAAACAATCACATAGCTCAGGATTACCGCTACCATCTTTGGTACACTCATACTTACCATGACTCTAACCATAGGAGTGAGGAGCAAGGCTACCAGCCAGGCACTGGTGAAAAGTAACAACAACCCGGCAAAAGAACTTACAAATTGCCAGAGAATAGAAACCAGCGTGAAGGCCAGCAACACAATCAGCATAGTTAAAGCCAACCGGAAAAGTTTGTCGGTACGGAAAATCTGGTTTTGAGCCCAGTTTATCAGGCTGGGTTCTTCCGGCACGTCGCCATTGACGGATTCTATTTCGCGGATTTGTTTCACCATGCTTCCTATTCTATTCCTTCTAGCTTATTTATTAAAAGGTGTGGGTTGGAAAATTTATTTTACCAGAATAATCTAATTATATCAGGCAAAGTGCCAGTAGTTTGAAGTGGTGCGAACTAGAATTATTTGCTACAGCGGCACAAAAACATGATTACTAATTCATTATCCAGGTGCTGCTGAAGCAAATATCAAGAATATTAGCTCATTGCATTTAGGTGCGACCACCTTTAAGCACGTCTTGCAAGGTTTTCAGTTCGGCCCATTTTCCTTCATCTGCAAGCAAAGCCTGATTCGACCAGGAGGAGGGGTCAGCTAACCTCAAATTAGGCTCTTTATCCAGAATTGCCTGGATTTTACCGACTTCAGAAGCAGCCAATTGGGCAAAGCTGGTTATTCCCGCCGCACGTAAGGCAATCGAAATCTTTGGGCCAATTCCTTCAATTACGGTTAAATCGTCGGCTTTGGCGGGGGTACTAGTAGCAGAGGGAACTTTAATTTCCGAGGTCATAACATGAGTAGGGGTGGGTACGGGGGCAGGGGTAACAATTTCATCGTCCTCAATTTCCTCAATCTCCACCTCAACAGCGGAACGACTGCCGCCGTTACCATTAAGCTGATTATTAATTACCCTAGTACTATCTTCAACCCATCCGGCAGGGTCACGCCAGGGGAAAACCAGTTTCAACGGGCCTGCCCACCGCAACGTTTTAGTAATACCGCCTGGGAACATTTCCAAATGTTGGATGGTGATAGTGGTTAAATTTTCAAGAAATTTATTAGTGTTCTCGCCAATTGACTCGCCCGCTCTGGGGCTAAATGAGGCCAGGAATTGTCGTTTCAGGGTTTCCGCCCGCGTAACAACCTCGACACTTCCAGCTTTTTCTATATGGGCCTGACAACCGAGGCGATAGCCATTTTCCAGGCGGTCAGGATGTAACCAATCTTTTTCGGCAGTAGTTTGAGCATTCAGGTTTTCGGCCCCAGCCAAAACTTTACATTCGCAGGTGGAGCAAAAGCCGACTCCATCACAAACAAACCCTATATGTGAGCCGTTGCGCCGCGCCACATCCAGAATTGACTCACCTATTTCGGCCTCACAGGTTTGGCCATTGATGATAGCTTCCATCATATTTTTCCTCTATTAACCGACTACATTGGGGTTACGTTCCACTAACTGCTACCTTATTATAACTAATCTATATTTTATTTCAACCCGTTATTCTGGACATAACGCCAGGGGCTAACTATAATTAACGCTGGTTGGAAAATTATTATCAAGGATAGACAGGATGAGCAGGATGTTGCACAAGTGTGGAGTGCTGAGTTAAAAGTAACAAGTCGAAGGACATTAATTTAGAATCTATAAACCCTAACCGACGACTGGTACTATTCTTGCTCCTTGCCTCTTGCTCCTATATTCTGGTTATATAAAACATAAGGTGAAATGATGAGTAATAAAGCCGATGCCGCGCGCTATAAAGAAAATTGGCAAGAAGAGCGGGATAGTGTAGCTCTTTATCGGGCTATCTCGGAGTTAGAAACCCAAACTCAACTCAAAGAAGTATATAAAAGAATGGCGCGAGCCGAAGAATCCCACGCCCGTTTCTGGGAAGAGAAGATGCGCGGATTAGGTGAGACCGTGCCTGAATATAGGGTAGGATGGCGTACCCGAACCCGGATTTGGTTGGCGCACCGCTTTGGGATTCAGTTCGTGCTACCCAGCATCAGTACCCTGGAACATTTCGGTAGCGGGGTTTATGATAAACAGTCGGAGGCCCGTTCCGAAAAGCTCCCAATGCAGGAACGCTCCCACGCCCGTTTATTGGAAGCAATTACTGGTTCGGGTGGGAAGGGCTTACCTGGCAACGAAATTGCCACTCTGGAAGGTCGCCACCGTGCCACCGGGGGAAACGCGCTTCGGGCGGCAGTGCTGGGAGCAAATGATGGGCTGGTTTCCAACCTGAGTTTAGTTATGGGGGTTGCCGGGGCAGAATTAGCTGGAAAAGCGGTGCTGGTAACAGGGTTGGCGGGGTTGCTGGCGGGAGCCTGTTCGATGGCGTTGGGCGAATGGCTCTCGGTCCAAAGTGCCCGCGAACTTTACCAGAAACAGATTGCCGTCGAAAAAGAGGAATTGGAAGAAGTTCCCGAAGAAGAGCAGGAAGAATTGGCCTTGATTTATGAGTCGAAAGGTTTGCCTCAAATAGAGGCCAAAGCCCTGGCAGAAAAACTAATTAGTGACGACTCTACCGCCCTGGATACTCTGGCGCGGGAGGAGCTGGGCATTAACCCGGATGAATTAGGCGGGTCAGCCTGGATTGCCTCGATTACCTCCTTTTTTCTTTTTGCGCTGGGAGCGATTATTCCGGTATTCCCCTTCTTCTTTTTAAGTGGAGTAGTAGGAGTTCTAATAAGTCTGGGGCTGAGTGCGTTGGCCCTCTTTGGCATAGGGGCGGGCATTACCTTATTAACTGGGCGAGGGGTACTTTTTTCAGGCTTTCGGATGGTAATTTTCGGCTTATTGGCAGCCGCTATTACCTTCGGCATCGGTAAACTGATTGGGGTGGCAATCGCGGGCTAGATAGCTGCTTGAAACCCGGCCTAAAACAGGAGATTAGCCAAAGCTGTGCCTGATACAATAATCGAGGCCATTTCTCAGATGCCCCTGTGGCAAGCTGCCCTATGGTTAATAGCCGAAAATATTCTTATTCTTAGCCTGACACTCCTGGTAGGGCAAGTGCTGGTGAGGCTATATAGCACCAGACCGGTTTCTTTGCCTAAGCTTCCGAAAAATAACCTGGAAATCTGGCTGGCTGTTAGCACCGTATTTCTCAATATCGTTGTCACCTTCTGGGGTTTGTTGTTGTGGCGGAGTGGCTACATCAACCTGCGGGTTTCCGTTACCTGGCGGGACTGGCTGGATGTGCCAGTGCTGTTCTTCGTAATGGACTTGATGATGTACCTGTTACATCGTATCGCCCATCTAAGTTGGATTTATCCCCTGTTTCACAAAACACATCACCGTTTCAAAGAGGTTCGCCCACTGACGCTCTTTGCCTTGAACCCGCTCGAAAACCTTAGTTTTGGCTTGCTGTGGCTAATAGTCCTCTTGCTTTATCCCGCTTCGTGGTTGGGTATAACAATTTATCTGACCTTGAACGTGCTGTTCGGCTTAATCGGTCACCTGGGGGTCGAGCCTTTTCCCACTTGGTGGAACAAAGTGCCATTGTTACGTCAGCTTTCCAGCAGCACTTTCCACGCCCAACACCATCACGACGGTCATTATAATTTTGGCTTCTATACACTGATATGGGATCGGCTATTCAAAACCCTCTCCCCCCGCTACCCCGCCGAGTTCGGTCAACTTCCCAACCCGTGAGAATTTCAAATAGCTTTAAAAGTCAAAGGTCAAAAGCCAGAGGTTGTAAAACATTAACCTTCGACTTTTGACTTTTAACATAGCCAGGAGAGAATGTTAGAAGGGTAAATATCCTTTGAAAACGGCGGACTCGCGCCCGACCAGCCCGAATGTGACCAGTTGGTTAGGTCTGGTTAGATTAAGCTCAAACCGCGCCCTTTCAAACCACTGTACCAATTGTGACCCACCCTCCGAGGTGGTTTCTAGGGTTGCTTCGCCAATCGGGAAACCGAACTGCATTAAACCGCCGTTCTTTTGCCAGCTCTTGATGAATTTACCAGAAATCCAGTGACCGGTTTCGGCGAAATATTGCGCCCCATCGTCAGGAGCGGTGTCGCTGCTAACCGCCGGGCCAGTTTCGTCAGCCTCACTACCCAACGCCCGCAAAAGCACCCGGAAAGGGTCTTGATTCTCAGGGTGATATTCCAAAACACCCCGCTCGAAAAATTGAACGGTTTGTCCGTTTTCCTGAAATTCCTCGCTAACCGGCCAACCCAGATTGGTTACGCTACCATGTTCTTTCCAGTAGGCCAGGAAGCCAAAACCAAGATAGTGCCTGGTGGCGGAGAAATACCAGACATCCCCTTGAGCATAGTTGGTGGTATTAATCGGGGCAACCTGGAGTGCGAAAGGGCCATCGAGCGGTAACCCGCTACTTGGCGTGCTTACTACGGGAGCCGGTGGCAAGGGCGTGGTGTTGGTCTGGGAAACCACCGCCGCCTTGATTTCATACTCGATTGTCTTAAAACTATAGCTGTCCACCCATTTCAAATAAATTGACTGCGAAATGATAGGGCGACTGATATTGGTGGGAGCAGTAGTAATGATTTTTGCCTTACCTTCATAGCCAGTGTTAACTTTCCCAACATTAATTCTTACCAGTCCATTTTCCAGTTTATCAAAGGTCCAACCACTTGTGCCAGGATCTATGCTAACATATTGCTGATCGCCAATCAGTCGCAATTCAAAACTAACATCGGAGGCTCCATTTAATGGCCCTTGTGCTTTAAGGACAAAGCTATAAGTTAAAGTTTTTCCAGGAACCACCGGGTTTGGGTCATATGCTTTATCCAAATCGCTAAAATATAAACCCGCCGAAGGAACAGGGGTAGGACGACCCCGCCTAGGTGGAAAAGGTGTAGCAGCCTGGGCCGTATTATCGGTACCGCTAAAAACGGTAATGACCAGTGCTAATACCAAACCTGTCATGAATATAACTATTATTGATAAACCACGTTTCTTTGACATATTACTATTTTCACCTGATTAGTTTGAGCATCATTAAATAAATATTTACTTCACTATCATTTTAACCCTGACTTATTAAGAAAATTGCGGAGGACTTGTAAGAAAATTGCAAAGTTTTAGTGGGGTTTATCAGAATCGCGCCAACTTAACCAGACCAGGGCAAACCCAGCAGCCACGAACGCGGTGGGCCATAGTATATAACTAAGCATATAATTGCCACCCTTGTTCGGGGCTAGATTGGTCACAAACGAGGGAATAAATCCGGCTAGATTAGCCGAGTGTAACCAGTCTACTTTGTCCTTGAAAAAGGTTAATATTTTGGCAGGTTGGTCGTCCTGCCAATGATAAAGTAATTTGGGGTCAAGCACCCATGCAAGGGAAATCGCAAAGCTCCACAGGGCCAGGAAACCATACAATATACGACTAAACCAACCCCGCAGCCTTTCTAGCAATAAAGCCAGGGGCAGAGCTAACAGGGGCAGCACAGGGGTCAGGTAGCGGGCAGGAGGGCACCATTCGCCCCACCATTGGGCGTAGCGGGCGATAAAGCTGAAATAGGGTAAACATACAGCCAGTAGCCAGATAAAGTCGCTGCGCCTTTGGCGGGTCTGTTGGTCATCCGGTCCCCGCGACAATAGTAGGGCAAGCCCACTTAACCCCAATAGATAAACCGGAGCATACACCAGCAAACCCCACTTCTGGTCAAAAAAGAGGCCCAAAGCTCCCGCCCCAATTTCGTTCCAGCCCACAAACCCGGCATGGTCTTGCTCGTTGGGCATAAAAGAGCGGTAAAAGTGCTGGTAGTAGGTCAGGAATAACCCGCCGAAAATAACCAGTGGTGCAAAAAACAAAGCAATATCCGTCCCGCGCCAACCGGGCGGTAAAACCCGCAAAGGCGAAAACCTGCGGGGTTGTCGTAACCAGGCCCACACTAGCGGGAAAGTATTACGCCCGCCAAGTAGCCAATAGGCGAAGAGCGGTGCGGAAATCGAGAGGTAAAGCGAGTGGAGCCAGGGCAAAAATCCAATACTCGCCCCCGTAGCCAACGCCTGTAAGCTGTTGTTACGGATACCCTGACTTGCCAACCGTATCCGCCGGAAGGGATAGATTATACACAGCGCGGCGGGAATAGCCGGGAAAATCAGGAAGGCGTAGGTAAACAGAGGAGCGGTAAAAACCAGCGTACCCCAGGCTAACCAGGCAACCCGTGTGCGCCCGGTGGTCTCCCAGGCCAGAAGTAAAATATTTACCCCTAACAAAGCCGCTATCCCACCCATAAATATCACCACCGCCACCCGCCCGCCCAGAGCAAAGGCCGGAGCAATCAGAAACGAAAGTCCCAGGCCGTGTTTAGTATAGTTGCCGGGCTGAATAATCCCTTTGGAGAAGTGCGGCGGCAAATCTATCGAGAGTTGATCAAAGGGCGGTTCGCAGGGCTGAATTCCGGGGGCCGGAATACCCGGTTGGTAGAGGGTGCTGGCCCAACCCGGCTGCATTATTTCCTTACAGCTCGGCGAAAACTTCCAGTAGTCGTGCTGGTCATAGTTATTGGTTTCATCCAAATCACGGTCATTAATAAGACTGATAGCGGTCATCAGATAGAAGGGCTCGTCGCCTGTAACCGGGTTAAGCCAGTGGACAATCTGAGGAGTCAGAGCCACAAATAGCAACCAGGCCAACAGCAAGGCTAATACCACCTGTTGCCAGGGTAGCGAGGTTTTCGGCCCCTCTGTTAGCCCTTCTTCACTTAGTTTCTCGACCTGCTTCTCGTCTAACAACCAATTCTCCAAAACTACCTGTAACTGTGAAAGCCCTGCCCGGAATCGAACCCCAGATGGCGGGCGCGTACCATCTTTTTTAAGATGGGGGCAGGACGGTAGCGCGGATCGCCCGTTTCGGCCTGCAAGTATTCCAGAATAGCCAGAACGTTATCAATCCCCATTCGGTCAGCGTATTCGAGCGGGCCATGCGCATAGTTCATACCTAGCCGCATCGCCACATCAATATCCTCAGCCGTAGCAAGCTTCTCTTGCAGACAAAAAGCCGCTTCGTTAATCATGCAACTGATAATCCGAAGCACAATCCCCGCCGGGACTTCGGGCGTAATCACCGTATGATAACTCATCTGGTTGAATAAGGCTTGGACTAGCCCCGCCGTTTCCATAGAACTATCCAGACCAAGCTGAATCTCGAAAAATTTGCTATGTACCCATATTAAAGGGCAAAACGCCCCAATCGTTTTGACGGGGCGACCACCCGCTGCTCCCAACTCCGTGACCGAAGCCAGAGGTTTCAGGGCCACCAACACCGCTTCAGGGTGAGATTGACGGGCGGTTTCGGCAAACCAGCTTTTATAATCTGTGCTATATACTTCCGGCACAAACACAATCTGAGCATGTTCCGGCTCGACTATCTGAAATTTAGCCTGAGCTATTTTACCCCGCAGCCGATTGGCCTCCTCGTTGTCACCCACTACCGCTACTCGTTCCGGCGCAGCAACTTCTGGCAGTGCCAGGTCGGGCCAGCGTGGTTGGGGTTCGGTAGTACCGTTGGGATAAAGATAAAAGCCTATGCCAGGTTTGCGTCCGGTGTGTCCGGCTCGTACCATCTTCCGCACTAGGGGAATAGGCCGATATTTGGGGTCGCCAAACTCCTTGTAAATATTTTCACTGACCGCCAGCCCAATATTCAGGCCGCTATAGTCGCCCGTCGCCAGTGGCCCCATCTTAAAACTGGCCCCCAGCACCATCGCCTTGTCCACCGCCTGGGGTGTAACCCCTTCGCTCACCAGAAGTTGCGATTCATAGCCAACCGGCCGATTAATGCGATTTACAATAAAGTTGGTCGAGTCGTCACAGACCACCGGGGTTTTGCCCAGCTTTTTGCCCAGCTCCACCGCCGCCTGTACAATCGTTTCCTCGGTAGCCGCCCCCCGCACCACCTCCACCAGTTTCATCAAGGGCACGGGGTTAAAAAAATGCAGCCCCACAAAGCGTTCGGGTCGGCCTGAAATTGCTCCCATCTCGCTGATAGAAAGTCCACTGGTGTTACTGGCAAAAATGGTATGGGCTGGGCAGATTTGGGCCAGTTTGCCAAAAAGCTCTTTCTTGGCGGGCATACTCTCGAAAATAGCCTCAATCACCCAATCGGCATCTTGCGCGGCCTCCTGTAGCGAGCTTGTAGCCGAAAGTCGCCCGATTATGGCCTCGGCCTCCTCGTTGGAATATTGCCCTTTTTCAGCTCCCCGCCGAATGAATTTTTCAATCTGGGCGCGGGCTGCTTCCACCTGTTGTCCGTTGATGTCCTGAATTGCTACCTTAAAGCCAGCCTGGGCGCAGGTCTGCGCAATCCCCGCCCCCATCAGCCCTGAGCCAATTACCGTAATTTTCTCCGCCACCGCCTTGTCCCTTTCCTTGTGCTGTTAAACGCTTCTGGCTAATTTTAGCATATTCGGTTGTCAGTTGTTGGTTTTAGTGCATAATAGAAACAGAGGACGTAACTAAAGCCATCTTCGGGAATTATGTTATTGATGAAACAAAATGAGCTAAAACAAGCAATAGTTGGACTGATAGCCCTGTTTTTGGTATCAATATTAGGGCTGGGTTTGTGGCTGGGATTAAAAAGCACCTCGGTATTAGCCGAAGCGGGCGGGCCAAAACCAGACCCTGAAGTTACGTTGGTGGCGGTTGGCGATATTATGCTGGGGCGGGACGTGGCTAAATCCTCTTCCGCTTCGCCCGAAGGCAACGACTATCCCTTTGCGCTGGTGAAGGAGTTGGGCAAAGGGGCGGATATTATGTTTGGCAACCTTGAATCGCCGTTGGTCGCCCCCGAAAATTTGAGTAATCGCCAGTCGGAAGGCTATCTTTTCCCGGCTCAACCCGCGCTGGCTAGTAACCTGCGAAATAACGGTTTTAACGTGCTGACGGTGGCGAATAACCACGCCCTGGATTATGGCTTACCCGGTTTGAACGATACCTTGCACAGTCTGGACAGCGCGGGTATAACCTATATCGGGGCAGGAGCTAACCCCTACGCTCCCCGTTACATCGAGAAAAACGGCCTAAAGCTGGCATTTATTGCCGCCACTAGAGTCGAGCCTGCGGGTCTTCAAGCGGGTGAACCTTCGCCTATCGCCCTGTTCGATCAGGCTAAAATTCTGGCAGCAATCCGAGAAGCCCGTCCCCAGGCTGATGTGGTAATTTTGGCCCTGCATTGGGGAGAGGAATATCAGGCGGTAGCCACTGCCAGCCAGCACGATTTTGCGAAACTGGCGGCAGAAGCAGGAGCCGACCTGATTTTAGGGGCGCATCCCCATGTGCTGGGCGAGTTTGAGGTTATCGGGCGCACGGTGGTGGCCTATAGCCTGGGCAATTTTATTTTCGATAGCCGCTACCCCCCCGAAAGTCGCGATAGTGTGGCTCTTTATCTGAAACTGGACAAACGAGGGGTAGCCTCGGCTCTGGCAGTGCCACTAAAAATCGAGAATGACCGCCCCCGCCCCTTGAAACCGGAGGAACGAGAGGCAGCTTTAGCCAAACTGGCGCAACTGGCAATAGGCGAGGCTTTTAAGTCCCAGGCCACTTTCTGGAATGGGGCAGATTGGCAGAGTGCACCCGCTCTGGCCTTTGTGCGAGAGGCCACTCCCGATGGCACGATAAATTTGCCGACCAGCCGAACTATTCAGGTCAGGGATTTAAACATTGACCTGGGGGGTTATACTACCGGGAAGGCTGTTTCCAACCTTGCCAGCCAACCCCAGACCAACCAACGAATTGAACTAAGTGAAGGGCATTTACGAATCTGGCGGCCCAATCCGCCGAATGGGATATGGCAGCTAGTCTGGGAAAGCAAGCCAAGTTGGTCTGTCGAGCAATTTACTTTTGGCGATGCTGATGAGGATGGTCGCCCCGAAATTATGTTTACGCTGTGGAAGAACGACGGCTGGGACGATGCCAGTCAATATCGTAGCCACCCCTTTGTCTACGGCTGGCGACGGAACGCAATTCGTCCGGTGTGGGCGGGTTCGGCATTGGTTGACCCAATCCGCGAGTTCGCTTTAGCCGACTTTGACCAGGACGGGCGCAACGAGCTGGTAGTATTGGAAGGAGTATACGCCGATGCCCGCCACGCTCCAGCTCAACATGTTACCGTTTGGCGGTGGCAGGGTTGGGGCTACGAGTTACTATATCGTGGGCCAGAGGGAAAATTCTCCAGTCTGACTTACGCTCCCGGTCAGCCCTACGCCTTTTTTAAGGATGAAGGATGAAGAAAGAAATCTTACGTTCCCTCTTCCGTTATAGCGAAGGAGGCCAGGGCATTAGGGCAACCGACGACTGACAACCGATAAGATTTTGAGGAGAATGAAATCTATGAAAAATGGAATGAAACAGAAGAAATTAATCGCGATTTTGGGATTTATGGCACTAGCGGCGAATTTGCTACTGGCGGCCTGTGGCGATGCAACCAGTACCACAAACCAGACCCCCATCGTGCCAAATACCGGGGCGTTAGTGCCGGGACTGGGCAGTAGTAGCCCTACCCCCGGCGCACCCACCGCCACTACTACCAGCATCACTACCACCACCACTGTCGCCCCGACAACTATCAACGCCGTAGCGACTACTACTGCCGCTCCTACAACTGTTATTGCCCTGGACAGATATAATCCGACCTTTGCCGCTTATAAAGAAGCTGCCACTACTATTAAACCGGCCTTCGCGAAATATACCGTAGCGGCTGACCTATCGAATGTTACTAACAAGGCTGATTTCAAACTCAGCCCTGACCAAATCAAATTGTTAGCCCAAAATAATTTTGTGGTTGAGCCAGCCCAGTTCAAGCAATTTTTCCAGGCTTACGAAAGTTTTCGCTATGACCAGATTCCGACCTATATCAGCACCGACAGCGTTACCCACGTATATCACCTGCTATTCGACAAACTATTGCGCGAAACCGAGAAAACCTTCCTGACCAAAGACCTGAATTCCTTGAACAAGGCATTGTTTGAGGCTACGGTTAAACAATTTGATGCGACTAAGGGAACTGGCCTGGAAGAAGCGGCTACTCGCGCTGTGGCATTTACGGCAGTGGCCCGCAAGTTAGCCGACCCCAAAGCAACCTTCACTGTTCCGCCTTCAGCAAATACATTGGTAGATGCCGAGATGAAGCTGATTGATGGGGAAAAAGGCTTTGCGATTAGCCCGATTATGGGTAGCGATTACCAGGAAGATTATAGCCAGTATATCCCGCGTGGACATTACACCAAAACCGAGGAACTCAAAAACTATTTCCGGGGGATGATCTGGTATGGGCGGCTGAATTTCCGACTTAAAGTGGACAGCGAAACCCAAACCGCTTTGTTATTAACCCAGGCAATTCTTACTGGCGCGGCGGGTAACCGTAAAGCCAGCGATTTGTGGCTACTGATTTACGAGCCCACGACCTTCTTTGTAGGCAATTCGGACGACCTGACCTATCTGGATTATGCTGGGCTGGCGAAGGCTATCTGGGGTGAGGCTGGTTTTAATAACCCCCAATCGTTTGCCGATAAAACCAAATTAGCTGCGTTCAAGAAGGCGACTGAGACCCTTCCGCCTCCCAAACTCAATTCGATGTATACCCTGATTACCGAGAGCCAGGAGAGTCAAATTAAAGGTATGCGGATGATGGGGCAGCGTTTTACGATAGATGGCTATATTTTCCAGAACCTAATCTGGCGGAATGTCGGCACTCTTGACAAACCTCGTGATTTGCCCAAAGGGCTAGATGTATTTGCAGCGTTGGGTAGCGAACAGGCCCAAAAGATTTTGACCCAACAGGGCGAAACAAACTACGCAAAATATTCTAGCCAACTGGAGAAAATAAAGTCGCAAATGGTGAATATCAACAACGATACCTGGACCCAAAACCTTTACTGGGCCTGGATAAATAACTTGCGGCCCTTTACCGAGAAACGCGGCGATGGCTATCCGGCCTATATGCAGAACGAAGCCTGGCAACGCAAGCAGCTTGTAACCGGACTGGGGAGCTGGACAGAGCTGAAACATGATACTTTGCTGTATGCCAAACAGGTTTATGCCGAGCGTGGTGGTGGCCCGGAAGAGTTACCAACTGGTTTTGTCGAGCCTGAGCCAGTTTTCTATTCCCGAATGGCGGCTCTGGTGCAAATGACCCGTACCGGACTGGAGCAACGTAACCTGATTGACAAGCAATATTCCGACCTGCTTAAACGGCTGGAAACCGATGCCCAAACCCTGAAACAACTTTCGGAAAAGGAACTCACCGGACAGAAGCTAACCGACGACGATAAGATTTTTATCGCCTATTGGGGAGCTAAAATCGAGCAATATACCCTGGATGCGGCGGATGCTGACGAGGGTGGGCGCAAGTTCCTGGACAAACAGGACTCGGCGGTAGTGGCGGATGTAGCCACTGGACAACAGGATGTCCTGACCGAAGGCACCGGGCGGGTCAACCTGATTTATGTGGCTGTTCCAGTAAATGGCAAGGTTATTCTGACGCAAGGGGCTGTTTATAGCCAGTATGAGTTTACGGTCAAGCCCAGCGGTCGCCTGACCGACGAAGCCTGGCAAAAACAACTCAACGATGGCAAAGCCCCGCCGCTGGAGGACTGGAAAAAGAGCTATATGGCAGCAGGTGTACCAAAACAGTAACGAGGGGTGTTTGTAGGGGTAGACCTCCGTGTCTACCCTTTTATATTTGTAGAGCGGAAACCGCCCTACGTTTCTATACAGTACAACAAGGAAATAGGTAACCACACCCCTCATCCCAATCTTCTCCCCTGAGTACAAGGGAAAAGGAATCCACTCTCCAATTTTAGGGGAGAGCCCAGGATGGGCTTATGCCAGGATTTACGAACTTTCTACCGAATAATACTAAGTACGGCTGACTACAATACGAAAAGATGGGTAGGGGCGGGTTTCAAACCCGTCCGGGTGGGTTATAAGCCCACCCCTACCTTTAATCACTACTTACCAGGACTTAGTATAAGTGGAAACAAAAAAGGACGACCAGAGAGGCCGTCCTTCCAAAACAAGTCCAGATTTTACCGTTTGGTATACTGCGGAGCTTTACGGGCGCGTTTGAGACCGGGTTTCTTGCGCTCCTTCATACGGGAGTCGCGAGAAAGTAAACCGTTCTTTTTCAGCAGAGGGCGTAGAGCCTCATCCGCCTGTAACAAAGCGCGGGCAATGCCGTGCCGAACCGCTCCGGCCTGTCCGGTAGTACCACCACCGACGACCTTAACCGAAACATTATAGCGTCCGGCGGTATTAGTAAGGCGCAGAGGCATCATAACCACCAGTTCATGAAGCGGACGACCACCAAAATATTCCACAATAGTTTTGTTATTAACAATGAACTGGCCTGTGCCAGGTAGAAGCCGAACCCGCGCTACCGCAGTTTTGCGCCGACCAGTACCATAGAAATAGTTCTTATTCGCTGCCATTTTTCTCCTTATTCCGCCTTCGCGAGTTCTCTAACATATTCCAGCTTATACTCAGTCGGGTTCTGCGCTCCGTGCGGATGCTCCGCGCCTGGATAGATTTTCAACTTCTTAACCATTGCCCGGCCTAACTTGGTGTGGGGCAACATACCTTCAATCGCTTCAAAGAGCGGCCAGGTAGGATGGCGGCGTAGACGGTCATTGAAAGGTTCCTGGCGGAAACCCTGGGGGTGCATCGTGTGCCAGTAATAGATTTTGTCGGCAGCCTTGTTGCCCGTTACCACAATCTCGGCGGCATTGATGATAACCACAAAATCGCCAGTATCAATATGGGGCGCGTACATGGCTTTGTGCTTTCCACGCAGCAAGTTAGCAACCTCAGTTGCAATCCGGCCCAACGTCTGCCCTTTGGCATCCACAATATGCCACTCCCGTTTAATTTCGGACAGTTTGGGCGAATAAGTCTTGGTCATTACAATCTGACTCCTGTTAATTTAATACTTCACTGATACGAGACACAACCCGCAGGCTGGTGCAGTTGGCCCGGCCTTGCGACGGTCTGCCGCTGCTAGAATATCTTCAAAATCGCTCAGGCTTATTTTGCCTGTTCCTACCTGTAACAACGTACCAACGATGTTACGAACCATGTGCGGCAGGAAAGCGTTGGCCGCCAACCAGATTTCAATCTTTTCCCGGTCAACCCTGCGGCACTCTACCCGAAACATATCGCGGATAGTGCCAGGTTTAACCTCATCATCCTGGGGCTGAACTCCCCACCCTGCTCCGGCAAAACTGGCGAAATCATATTGCCCAACCAGGACATTTGCCGCCTTTTGCATCTGACTTAGGTCAAGCGCGTCGCTGACCCAATGGGCGAAACGACGATTTAGGGCCGAGCGGCTACCGCGATTAAAAATCGTGTAGCAATATTCGCGCTCTTTGGCACTAAAGCGGGCGTGCCATTCCTCGTCAACCTCATCCGTCGCCAGAACCACGATATCAAAGGGTAAAATTGCGTTTAGCCCCTTGCGAAAGGTCTCTAGCGAATGACTACTTTCGCTTTTAAAGTTTGCCACCTGCCCGAAAGCGTGTACTCCCGTATCGGTGCGCCCTGCCAGAGCTATTTTAGCTCTTTGCCCGGCTGGTAGTCCCGTCAGGCGGGCTACGGCTGTTTCCAGCTCGCCCTGCACCGTCCGTCCGGTTGCTTGAAGCTGACTACCGAAAAAATCAGTTCCATCATATTCGAGGACGAGCTTGATATTGCGCACGGCCTCACCCTCACCTTCGGAAAAGATTAGGGCAGGAACTCGATAAGAGCCATATCCGCCCCATCACCCAGGCGTTTGCCCAGCTTCAGGATGCGGGTATAACCACCCGAACGGTCAGTATAGCGCGGCCCGATAACCGTAAACAGCTTTTGCACTGCCGCCGAGTTAGCCAGACGGCTAGTAACCAGTCGCCGATTATGCACATTATCCTCGCGGGAAACGTGCACCACATGCTCAATCAGAGCCTGAATTTCCTTAGCCTTGGCCTCGGTAGTACGAATACGTTCGTGGGCAATCAGGGATACCATCAGGTTGCGGAACAATGCCTTACGCTCACCACTGGTTCGGTCAAACCCTCGACCTGATACTGCGTGTCTCATTACTTTAACCTCACGTAGGGACGATTCTTACCCGTCCTGTCGAGGACAGGATTTTAGCCTGCCCCTGTTTACTTAATCCTCGTTAGCACCGTTGGTACTGAAATCAATATCGCCATCTTCGCCTTCGCCTTCGGCAATCGCGATACCGCCACCCTCTTCTTCCAGGTCGGCAAAACCGCCAGTGCCAGCAAATGGCCCAATCGGAACGGCGGCGGTCATAAAGCTATGGCGGATAAGTTGCTCGCGCAATTCATCGTAGGATTTGCGACCAAAATTCCGAACGCTCAACAAGTCTTTCTCGTCCATCGCCAGAATCTGACCGACTTTAGTGATATTGCTGCGCTTTAAGCAGTTATAAGTTCGTACCGACAGATTAAGGTCTTCAATGGGGGTATCGAACAATTGCGGCGGTATTGAGGAACTAGCCCCAAGCGCACCATCCCGCTCTGGCTCGGCGGCCCGGTTGAAGTTCGCGATAATTTCGCTGTGCTGGCGCAGAATAGTAGCCGCCTGACTCAGAGCCTCGCCGGGGTCAATCGAGCCATCCGACCAAATCTCCATAATCAAGCGGTCATAGTCCGTCACCTGACCAACGCGGGTATGCTCAACCACATAATTAACCTTCGGGATGGGAGTATAAATCGCATCCACCGGGATAACCCCAATAGGCATATTGTCGCGGTTTTCAGCCGAGTTATAACCAACGCCGCGTTCCACCGTTAATTCCATATCAAAAGTGGCACTATCGCTGTCTAAAGTGGCAATGGGCTGGTCAAGGTTGATAATCTCAACCGACTGGCTTGGCACATCAATGTCACTTGCCAACGCAACCCGCTCACCCCGCACACTCAGGTTCAGCCGAACTGGACGTTCGCTGAAGCTGCGCAGCCGAAGCCGCTTGACGTTCAGGATAATTTCGGTAACATCTTCCTTGACATTCGGTAAGGAAGTAAACTCGTGCGTTACCCCATCAATTTTTATCGAGGTAATAGCCGCCCCTGGCAACGACGATAACAAAATGCGGCGAAGCGAATTACCCAACGTAATTCCGTAACCTGGCTCCAGCGGCTCAATTTTGAACCGGCCATAGTTCTCCGCAGTAGCCACAATCTCGACCTTCAAAGCTACATCGAACAAGGCTGATAGCCTCCTCTTTTTGGTTGTCAGTGGTCAGTAGCGGTTATCCTGGGCTAACTACTGATAGCTCTCTTTGATAACTGACTACTGCTACTAGCGGCTGTAATATTCTACGATTAGCTGAGTTTCCAGCGAAGTGTCAATCTCGCTGCGTTCGGGCATTCGGATAACCCGCCCACTCAGACCTTTCGGGTCAAGGTTAACCCAGGCGGGAGCATCATGCCGCCCAATGGTTTCGTTAATAACCTTGAAATATTCCTTAGTGCGGCTACCATCAACCACCGACACCACATCGCCCACCTTTGACAGGAAGGAAGGAATGTCAGTCTTGCGCCCATTTACCGAGAAATGACCGTGACGCACTAACTGACGGGCCTGAGAACGCGAGTCAGCAAAACCAAGCCGGTAGACCAGGTTATCCAGACGCAGTTCCAGAATTTGCATCAAGCGATCACCAGTCGCCCCTTCCTGGCGGCGAGCTTCCTCGTAATGCTTGCGGAACTGTTTCTCCAGGACACCGTAAATCCGGCGAGCCTTCTGTTTCTCGCGCAACTGCGTACCGTAGTCGCTAAGTTTGCGCTGTCGTTTGGCACCATGTTGACCAGGTGCTTGAGGCCGTCGCTCAACCGCACATTTCGGCGTTAAGCAGCGTTCACCCTTCAGTAACAATTTCACGCCCTCGCGGCGGCAAAGCCGACAGACCGGGCCAGTGTATCTTGCCATTATTCCTCCTGATGGCAGTTAAAAGCGTGAGCAAGTTGCTCACCCTAGAATCCTATAACCCCCAACCAATTAAAAGACTAGACGCGGCGACGCTTGGGCGGACGGCAACCGTTGTGTGGGATTGGGGTTACGTCAGTAATCGAAACCACCGACAAACCACTGGCTTGCAACGAACGGATAGCGGCTTCTCGCCCGGAACCCGGCCCCTTTACAAAAACTTCAATCTGGCGCAGCCCATGCTCAATCGCTCGGCGGGCGGCCCCTTCGGCTGCTATCTGAGCAGCATAAGGGGTACTCTTGCGCGAACCCTTAAAATCACTAGCCCCCGCACTTCCCCAGGACAAAACATTGCCTTTGGGGTCGGTCAGGGTAATAATTGTGTTATTGAAGGTTGATTGGATGTGCGCCTGGCCCTTGGGAATATTCTTGCGTTCCCGTCGTTTAACCTTAGCAACGCGCTTTTTTCCGCTACCCTTCTCAGCCATTCTTGCTCCTCATCTAATTTCCTATCGGGGAAATCCCCGGATAATTACAACCTATTACTTACCCGAATATTACTTCGTAGCCTTCTTCTTACCGGCAACCGTGCGGCGCGGCCCACCTCGGCGGGTGCGTGCATTGGTACGGGTACGCTGACCACGAACTGGTAATCCGGCCCGGTGGCGTTTGCCACGGTAGCAACCAATTTCTACCAACCGCTTGATATTGAGGTTCACCTCACGGCGGAGGTCGCCTTCTACCCGATATTCGCGGTCAATAATCTCGCGTAACCGTTGAACTTCTTCCTCGCTCAACGCGCGGACGCGGGTATCAGGGCTGATATTAACAGTCCCCAGGATTTTCTTGCTGGTGGTTAGACCAATCCCATAAATATAGGTTAGGCCAATTTCCACCCTTTTATCGCGGGGTAAATCAACCCCGGCAATTCTCGCCATCCGATCTGTCCTCCTAATGAGTCACGCAAACTTTAATCTAGCCGTTAGGTGTCAGGTTTTAGGTCTTCGTTTAATAATTTTTTACGAGGTGCTGAGTTAAAATTTCCTCAAACCTGTATTAAAAACCTAATACCTAACCCCTAAAACCTATTACCTTTTTAACCCTGTCGCTGTTTGTGCTTGGGGGTAACGCAGATACACATTACCACACCCTTGCGCTTGATAATTTTACATTTTTCACAGCGCGGTTTTACAGATGCCCGTACTTTCATTTCAAGAAATCCTCTCAAGTGTTTCGATTGCAGACAATTTGTAATTATACCATAACCAATCTGGTTTTGGCAAATAACATTAGATTTCATGTTTATTGCTTAAATATATAAGGGGGGAAACTTTCTTCCCGACAATCCACCCCAAACCTCCGCTTTATTTGTAGCGGTAGGTAATGCGCCCCCGAGTAAGGTCGTAGGGGGATAACTCCACTAGCACCTTGTCGCCCGGCAATATTCGGATAAAATTCAAGCGGATTTTTCCGCTAATAGTCGCCAGAACCTTGTGCCCTTTATCCAGTTCTACCTGAAACATGGCGTTAGGCAACGACTCTATTACTTTACCCTCAACCTCAATTACGTCTTTCTTTTTACTCACGCCTACCTCTTTTTGCCCTGCCCGTTATAACTGGGTCAGGATTTCCGGTGCGCCATCGGTAATGGTTGCGGTATGTTCAAAATGTGCCGAAAGCGCGCCGTCTGCTGTAACCACCGTCCACCTGTCCGGTTTAACTTTAGTCTCCGAGGTTCCCATATTAACCATCGGTTCAACTGCCAGGCACATCCCTTTACGTAAGGGTAGCCCTCTGGTCTTTTGTCGGAAGTTGGGTAGTTGGGGGTCTTCATGTAAAAGCCGCCCCACCCCGTGTCCGACATACTTGGTGACAACCGCAAAGCCAAATTTCTCAATATAGCTGTGAATCGCTTCCGAAATATCGTAAAGATGATTACCGAGGCGCATCTGGTCAATTCCCGCCAGGGTTGCCGCCCGTGTAACATCAATTAGCTCTTGCACTTTCGCCGGGATTTCGCCCACCGCGAAGGTTGCCGCCCCGTCCCCAATCCAGCCTTTGTAGGTCGCCCCTACGTCCAGCTTGATAATATCGCCTTCCTTTAGTACCCGTCGGCCCGGTATTCCGTGAACAATTTCCTCGTTAAACGAGATGCAGATGTTCCCTGGAAAACCGTACTGTCCCTTAAAGGTTGGAATACAATCCTTGGAGTGAATAAACTCCTCGGCAATTTTGTCCAACTCCAGAGCGGTTATCCCCGGCCTTATCTGTTTACCCAACTCCTCCAGGGTCATAGCTACTACCCGTCCGGCCTGCCGCATCATCTGGATTTCGCTATCGCTCTTGTAACTGATCATGCTGCCTTAAATTGGGCAAATTTAGCCAATAAATGGCGGGCCACCTGCTATTACAGCCGGAGGAGCCGCCAGTTCCTGTTGGATTATCTATCTGAATGCCGGAAGCTTGCTACGAGTCACTACGCCAGCAGCGACTCAGTTAATCCCCCCGTATTTTGCACTCGGTTTAACGCGCTAATTAGCTCCTCCGCGACTGTCTCAACCTGTTGCTGTCCGTTTATCTCTATCAGCAGCCCGCGCTCAATGTAATAATCAATCAAGGGCATCGTCTGGTTAAAATAAACCTGCAAACGGCGTTCGGCAGTAGAGCGGGTGTCATCCTCACGCTGGTAAAGCTCTCCCCCTTCAAGGTCACACACTCCCGGCACTTTGGGCGGGTTATAAAGCGAGTGATAGGGGGTCTGACAAACCCGGCAAATCCAGCGACCGCTCAAACGGTTGAGTAACTCTTCTGTTCCCACCTTGATGTACAAAACCGCCGTTAACCCTTTGTTAAAACCCTCTTGCAGGGCTACACCCAGAGCCTCAGCCTGTGGGATAGTCCGGGGGAAACCGTCCAGCATTGCACCATTAGCGCAGGCCGGAGTAGCAAGGTGGGCCACGATCATCTGAATAACCGTATCATCTGGCACCAACTCGCCCCTATCCATGTAACCTTTGGCTTCCAGCCCCAATTGAGTTCCACGCTTGATATTGTCACGCAGTAGGTCGCCACTTGAAACATGGGCAATCTGCAACCGCTCCGACAATATTTTGGCTTGAGTTCCCTTCCCGGCTCCTGGTGCACCTAAAAGGATTACATACATAGGTCAGCTTCCTCCCTTAACTTCCATCATCGCAAGTTTGTACAACAGTGTGACCCACTACCATTTTGCAAAATAGTCCTGCTATTGCCTAAGCTTGAAACTGGTAATTGTGAGCCTGAGTCCATATTTCCAAAGTTGAAAGATTATCAACTTTTTCACAATCCAGTTAATTATAGCACAAATTTAGGACCAGTCACAAGCCTAACCGACTTTGAAACTATCAAGATTGTTGATAAATCCGATAGTTTCGGTTTATATCGGCCACCAAACCTTCCCCCACATCTTAGGGCAGGCACATTGCTCTGCTCCTACTACTTTCCCCTTCCACTTTAGGGAGGGGGCTAGGGGGTTAGGTCTGATATTAGCGCAGTATACCCTGATATTCGCGCATGGTTAGTTGGGCCTCCAGTTGTTTCATGGTGTCAACAGCGACACCAACCACAATCAGGAGAGAAGTGCTGCTCAAGAAGGTGCTCACCTGTGACTGTACCAGTACCCCTAAAAGGAAGGGAAGAACTGCTACCGTCCCCAGGAACAACGCCCCCAACAAAGTGATGCGGTTCAAAACCTTCATCAAATAATCGTTGGTTGGTCGTCCAGGCCTGAAGCCAGGGATAAAACCCCCTCTATCGCGCAAGTTTTCGGTAATATTCTGTTGGTTAAAGAGCACTAGGGTATAGAAGTAGGTAAAACCTACCACCATCCCGAAATAAACGACCTGATACAAAATACTGCTAGGGCCAAAGTTAACCACTACCCAGTTGGCAGCGACACTCACCCAATCATCGGGTGCATTGGGTCGTACAAAGAACCCGGCTACCGTTGTAGGGAAGATAATGATACTACTGGCGAAAATTAGCGGTATCATCCCGGCAGAGTTAACCTTTAACGGGATAAAGGTACTTTGTCCACCATATACCTTGTTGCCCTGAGTCTGACGCGGAAACTTTACCGGGATTTTGCGTTGGCCTTCCTGTACCAGGATAATGCCAACAATCGAGATCAGGGCAATTACTACTACAATCCCAATCGAAATTGGGTTTTGACCTACGCTGGTTTGCCCGGTGCGGGTCAAAGTGGCTGGTAAACCGGAGACAATGCCTCCAAAAATAATTACCGAAACCCCTTGCCCAATCCCAAATTCAGTTATCAGTTCACCCAACCAGACCAGCAACATCGTCCCGGCAGTCATCGAAAGCACCACCGTAACAATTAAGCCCAGGTCTGAACCAGTGCCAAAGAACGAAAGTTTACGGGCATCAGTTCCGGTAATAACGTTCTGGCTCTTGAGTAGAACAATCTGACCATAACCCGTAACCGCCGCAATTGGCACAGTGATAATGTGCTGCCAGCGATTAATCGTTTGCCGTCCGCGTTCGCCTTCTTTAGAAAGCCGCTCCAAAGCCGGAATAATTGGCGTAAGAAGCTGCATAATAATAGTAGAGGTAATGTAAGGGTAGACACCCGCCGCCGCAATCGAGAAGTTACTCAAACTGCCACCCGAAAAGATATTTAGAAACCCTAGTACACTACCAATACCCTGACTGCTTCCATCCGGCGCACCTACACCCGAAATTAGCCCACCCAGCCGATTCTTGATTTCGTCTGAAATACCCGGCAATGGTACATGGGCGATAAACCTGAATGCTACCAGCATACCCAGCGTAAAAAAGATTTTACGCCGCAGGTCTGGGATTGTGAACGCCTTTTGAACCGCTTTCCACATTGGTGAACTCCCCTTGTAGTTGTTAGTTATTGGTCAATGGTTGCTGGTTATATGACGCTAAAAACAGCTTGACGGGTTCAAATCCGTCTCTATTTTTGCTAACAACCAACAACCAACAACGAGCAACCAGCAACTAGCTATTCCGCCGTTGTCGTTTCCTCTTCAGCCGCAGCCTTAACCTTAGCTGGTTTAAGCTCCTCGAAACTACCGCCCGCTGCCGTGATTTTCTGTTTGGCACTGGCACTGATGCGATGCACCTTAATTACCAGCGCAGCGGTTAACTCGCCTTTGCCCAGCACTTTAACTGGTTGATCGGCAGAATTAACAAAGCCACGTTCTCTTAGAGTTTCGGGGGTAACTTCCCCCAGACTCCAATCGGCCAGTTGTGAAAGGTTTACCACTTCATATTTAACCTGGTTAGGATTACTAAAACCAGTACCACGCTTGTAACCAGTCCGTTTGAAGCTGTTAACCTTGGAAGGTGCACCTTCAAACCAGATTGGCATTGCATGATGTCCAGTACGGGCTTTCTGGCCTTTTTGGCCGCGCCCACTGGTCTTGACCGAACCCGAACCGTGCCCACGCCCTACCCGCTTGCGAGTAGAGGTACTACCGGGGGCGGGTTGCAAGTCGTGTTGTTGCATTGGAATCACACTCCTCGTTTAACTATTCTTCGACTTTAACCCAATCGCGCACAGCGTTAATCATGCCGCGCACCGCCGGGTTGTCGGGCAGGGTGTACGACTGACGTATCCGGCGCAAACCGAGCGAAGCAATAGTATCCTTCGCCTTCCCTCGCGAACGAATCGGGCTTTTTATCAGAGTAACGGTCACGGTCTTTTCAGCCGTTTCTTCTACCGTTTCCTTGCTTTTAGTTTCTTTATCTTCAGCCATTTTAGCTTCTTACCTTATATTTTGGGTCAGTATCTATAGTTGAAGATGGCAAACCTAAAATCCAAAAACCAACAACTAAGAACTAACAACCAATAACCAACTATTCAGTCGGAGTCTCGCTCTTGGGAGCCTCTGGCGCAGGAGCCGGAGTCACCGAAGGAGGCGGAGTTACCACTGGTCTACTCTGGGGGCGATTGTCGGGACGATTCTGACCGCCACCGCCGCCAAAACCACCGCGATTCTGTCCAGCACCACCGCCAAAGCCGCCACGATTTTGACCGCCGCCACCACCAGCACCACCGCCAAAGCCACCGCGATTCTGTCCAGCACCACCGCCAGCACCAGCACCACCGCCTGGGCGATCACCGGGGCGACCTCGACCACCGCCATCACGTGGGCGGTCAGGGCGACGGCTACGTTCTGGCCCACTGCCTTGTTGCGGTACAAAAATGGTGAACTTTTGGGCAGGGGCAACGATTTTCTCGTCACTTGGCCCCAGGCCAAAGCTGGCAAAAGGCTTACCGCGCTTGATTTCTTCCTCGCCGCGCACTTTCAATTGCGAAAGAGCCAAAATAGTCGCCCGCACAGTGTTAATCGGGTTGTTATTGCCAAGCGATTTGGTTAGAATATCCTTGATACCTGCCGCTTCAATCACTGCCCGAACCCCACCACCAGCGATTACGCCAGTACCGGGTGAGGCAGGTCGCAGCAATACCTTACTGGCCCCAAAACTAACCGTAATCTCATGAGGAATACTGGTGCCTTCAAGCGGCACTTTGATAATATTCTTCTTGGCATCATCCCCACCCTTGCGGATGCTATCGGGAACTTCGCCCGCCTTGCCGATACCAGCCCCAACGTGGCCTTGACCATCGCCAACCACCACCATTGAGCTGAAACTGAAGCGGCGACCACCCTTAACCACTTTAGCCACGCGGTTAATCTGGACTACTCGCTCCTCAAGATTTAATTTACTTGCATCAATTCTTGCCATCTAAAATCGCACTCCTTAAAAGTCCAGACCGGCTTCACGCGCTCCATCGGCCAGCGCCTTGATCCGCCCGTGATATAAATAACCCGCCCGGTCAAAAACGACCTTGGTGATGCCTTTTTCTTTGGCTCGCTCGGCTAAAATCTTGCCGACCAATTTGGCTTCCTCAATCTTAGTCTGCCCGCTCTTAAACTCAGGCTTGGCCTCTTTATCCACTGTGCTGGCGGCAACCAGGGTATGACCAACGATATCATCTATCACCTGGGCATAAATATGGTTGGCACTGCGGAAGACGTTGAGGCGCGGTCTTTCGGGGGTACCATCTATCTTGCTACGTACCCGAATCTGCCGCCGCTGTCGCGGACTCAAATCTCGTCTAATTCGTCGCATGTCTCTTAATTAACTCCTGATAATCTGATTACCGTAGGGTCAAGTTAGTACCTGACCGGACAGGCTATAAACCTGCCCCTACATTAATTCCTACTTCTTGCCAGCTTTACCAGCTTTACCAGCCTTGCGGCGGATAATTTCTCCGGCATACCTGATACCCTTACCTTTATACGGTTCGGGTGGGCGCAAGGCCCGAATGCGGGCGGCTTGTGCGCCGACCAGTTCTTTATCAATCCCTGATACAAAAACTTTGGTTGTACCTTCCACCCCAAAAGTAATACCTTCGGGCGGCTGCAACTTGATAGCGTGACTAAAACCCAGCAAAACTACCAGGTCATTGCCATCTTTCAGGGCTCGATAACCAACTCCGGCGATTTCCAGGTCACGCCGATAGCCCTGGCTGACCCCCGTAACCATATTGTCCAGCAATGTGCGGTTCAAACCGTGCAAAGCGCGACTTTGATTACTATCATCCGGGCGTTTGACATCAAAGCCGGTTTCGGTTTTCTCAAAAATCATGCTTGGACCAAGCTGGCGGGTCAAAGTGCCTTTTGCGCCTTTAACCGTTACCAGATTCCCGGCCTCAATCTTGACTTCTACACCTTTCGGCAGCGTGATCGGTTTACGTCCAATACGCGACACGTTTTTGTCCTCCTGTAAAATCTTCTGGCATTAATTCCTACCAGACGTAGGCCAGCACTTCTCCGCCGACACCCGCCCGCCAGGCTTGTCGCCCGGTCATCACTCCCTGGGGCGTACTCATAATCGCAATACCCAGGCCGTTTAGCACTTTGGGGATTTCGCCCTTTTTGGCATAAATCCGCAGCCCCGGCTTGCTTATGCGCTTAATACCAGAGATAACAGCTTTCTTGGAACCACCACTGGTACTCCCAATGTACTTGAGCTGGATTTTCAGCACCTTCATCGAGGTCGAAACATCAGTGGCATAATCAATTATGTAGCCTTCGTCCTTCAGAATCTGGGCAATTGCCACCTTCAAGTTACTACTGGGCATAACCACTTCCAGGTGACGGGCCGCCGAAGCATTCCGTACTCTGGTCAGCATATCCGCAATCGGATCGGTAACGTTCATCTAAAAACTCTCCTTAAAAAACCTGTCCAATAGCTCGATACTACCAGCTAGATTTGGTAATGCCGGGGATTTTGCCCTGCAAAGCGTTCTCGCGGAAACAGATACGGCACATCCCAAACTTGCGCATATAGGCGCGGGGACGTCCACACAGCTTGCAGCGATTGTAACCTTGAACTTTGAATTTCGGCTTGCGGGCAGCCTTTACAAGCATCGACTCTTTAGCCATTATTCTTCCTTTTGCTTTTTATTTGCGGAACGGCATGCCGAGTAGCCGCAATAACTTCTGGCCTTGTTCGTCGGTTTTGGCAGAGGTAACAATCGTTACTTCCATACCCCGAACTTTGTCCACTCTATCATAGTCAATCTCTGGGAAAATAATCTGTTCTTTGAGACCGAGCGTGTAGTTACCGTGACCATCGAAGGCTTTGGTAGGCACACCCGTGAAGTCACGCACGCGAGGTAGCGATACGTTCATCAAGCGATCAAGAAATTCGTACATTTTATTGCCGCGCAAGGTTACGCTAACCCCAATCGGCATACCAGTTCGTAACTTGAAGGCCGCAATGCTTTTCTTGGCTCGGTTGATTACCGGACGCTGACCTACAATCGCCGTCAAATCACCAACCGCCGCATCCAGAGCTTTGGCATTGGCAATCGCTTCGCCCAGACCGAGATTAACCACCACTTTTTCCACTTTAGGAACTTGCATGGCGTTGGAGTAGTTAAACTCTTTCATCAGAGCTGGTATTACTTCATCTCTATATTTATTTTTGAGATGAACCTCTACTTTGGGAGCCGGGCCAGCCTTCTTTTCAGCTATCTGACCTTTGGGTGGAACTGTCCCCCTGGTACTGGGAGTTGCCGGAGCTTTACCCCCACCCTTCGCGGGTGCCGCCGGGGCTTTACCCCCGCCGCTTTTTTGCTTTTCAGCCACTTAATTTTCTCCTTACCGCACCAAACCTATTCGGGTGGTCTTTTACGACTCCCGTTGACCTGCCACCTTATCCCAATGGGCAGTGAAGGGCAGCGGTCTTTGGGCGGAACTATCTCTTTCAGTAACGAGTACCTGGTAATCAGTAGAAAGTGCCGAGTGTCGAGTGATTTTCTCGTTACTCAATACTTTTAACTATTCCCCGGTATACGGGCGGAAGCCAGTATTGTCGGGAATGGTTGTGCCGGAAACTTTGCTATAACGCACTTTCTCGCCGTTTTCGATACGATGACCGACTCTGGTAGGTTCACCATTGGTCGGGTCAACTAACATCACATTGCTGACGTGAATAGGTGCTTCCACTTCCACAATCCCGGTCTGGCGCACCTGGGTGCGAGCCTTGATATGGCGTTTCTGAACATTCACCCCTTCAACTACCACTTTGTTGTCGGCGACAAGGACGCTTTTAACTTCGCCCTTTTTTCCTTTGTATTTCCCGGTGATGACTACGACTGTATCACCCTTGCGTACATTCATCTTAATAACTCCGTTTTATCCACTATAGGACTAAAAACCAGCTCCTACAGAACCTCTGGCGCAAGTGAAACAATTCGCATAAACTGTTTTTCGCGCAATTCGCGGGCAACCGGGCCAAAGATACGAGTCCCTTGCGGGTTGTTGTTTGCGGTAATCAAAACTGCCGCATTATCATCAAAACGAATATAGCTGCCATCGGGCCGTCCATATTCCTTGCTGGTGCGCACCACTACCGCCCGTACAACCTGCCCTTTTTTAACCTGTCCACCAGGGGTAGCCGACTTGACAGCACAGACGATAATATCGCCCACACCCGCGTAACGGCGGTTACCACCACCCATAACTCGGATGCACATAACTATCTTTGCGCCCGTGTTATCGGCAATTTTCAAACGAGTCGTTGCCTGAATCACAGTACAACTCCTTTTTTAACAATTTCCACCAGCCGAAAATGTTTCTCGCGGCTATAGGGCCGACACTCTTCAATACGTACTACGTCGCCAATCTTGGCACTATTGTCTTCGTCGTGCGCCTTGAAACGGCTGTGCTGGCGAATCGGCTTTTTGTAAAGCCGATGCTTCTTCAAATACTCCACCTCAACCACGATGGTTTTATCCATCTTGTCGCTGACCACTTTACCAGTTTTGACGTTGGTAATCTTTTTAGGTGCAGCGGCAGGGGCTTCGGTTTGTTCCAGTTTTTCAGTCATCGTTATCTAATCCTCAAAACTAACATTCGATACTAGAGCCAGCTTTTTGACGGCGGGTTATTATACCACATTGGCCCTAGCCCTGCTTGGACGCTAATCTCTCAAGTTCGCGCTCGCGCAGGATAGTATTAATCCGGGCGATTTCTTTCTTGGCTTGCTTAAAACGGCTAGGTATCGGGTTTTTGTAGGCGGCAACCTGGAACCGCAGATTAAAAAGTTCCTGTTTCAGGTTTAGAATCTGTTCAGCTATTTGCTCGTCAGTCATCGCCCTAAGTTCATTATTTCGCATTGCTTACTACTCCTCAGTTCCCTTCTCAGCCGCTTCACTGGCTTCACTCTCAGCCGAAGCCTCCGATGCTTCATCCGCTACTGCCGCGGTATCGTGCTGGGAAATCATATCCATCCGATGCTGGGCGGCCTCGGAGATTTCAAAGGGGGCGTCCATCTCGGCCTCGGTAGCTCCTGGTCTGGGTGCGGTATGACGGTCTACGAACTTGGTGCGAATAGACAGCTTATGACCAGCCAAACGCATTGCTTCTTCGGCTACTTCTCGCTTGATTCCACCGATTTCAAACATTATCCGACCCGGCTTGACTACCGCCACCCAATGGTCAGGGGCACCTTTACCGCTACCCATGCGGGTTTCGGCAGGTTTTGCAGTAACCGATTTGTCGGGGAATATTCTAATCCAGATTTGACCACCACGGCGTACGTAGCGGGTAATGGCCCGGCGGGCAGCCTCTATCTGGCGGCTGTCAACCCAGCCCGGCTCTAACGCAACAATGCCATATTCCCCAAAAGCAATAAAATTGCCTCTGGTGGCCTTGCCGCGCATACTTCCGCGATGTTGCTTGCGGTATTTGGTTCTTTTTGGCATCAACATGGGTCAATGTCTCCTACGCTACATCGTCGGCGGGTAGCACCGGCGGTAAGCCAATTTTCTTCATTTGGCTTGGCAGTACATCGCCCTTGTAAATCCACACTTTAACGCCGATGCGTCCATAGGTGGTTAGCGCGTGTACTAAGCCGTAATCAATATCAGCCCGGATGGTTTGAAGCGGAATCCGGCCATCTTTTTCCATCGCATTACGGGCCATTTCTGCCCCGGCAAGACGACCACCGCATTTAATTTTGATACCTTTTGCCCCTAAACGCATCGCCCGGGTTACGGCTTGCTTCATCGCTCGTTTGTAATTAACGCGCTTTTGAATTTGCTCGGCAATGCTTTCGGCGACCAAATAGGCATCGAGTTCGGGCTGGCGAATTTCCTCAATATTGAGTTTTACCTTCTTGCCAGTTTCCTCCTCAATCTCCTTTTTAAGCTGGTCAACCGCCTGTCCGCTTTTACCGATAACAATGCCCGGTTTGGCGGTATGCAGGGTGATTTCCAGGTTAGAGGAGCTGCGTTGAATTTCGATTTTGCTCAAAGCGGCGTTCTGGAGGCGAGCTGCCACCATCTTGCGCAGCTTGAAATCTTCGTGCAACAGGTTGGTATATTCTTTTTCGGCAAACCAGCGGCTTTGCCAATCTTTTACAATCCCCAGCCTAAAGCCGATTGGGTTAACTTTGCGTCCCAATTACTGATTCTCCTCTCGGTTTTCTCGGTCTTCCAGCGTCACCGTAACATGGCTTAACCGTTTAACAATTCGGTCAGCCCGACCCCGCGCCCTGGCGGCAATCCGCTTCATCCGGGGGCCTTCGTCTGCCGCGATAGACTTGATATACAAATCTTCGGGGGTCATTAACAAATTATTCTCGGCATTAGCTCTGGCACTCTTGATTACCGAAAATACATCGCGGGCGGAGTGCTGGGGCATATATTTCAGAACCGCCAGTGCCTCGTCCACCTGCATTCCGCGCACCGCGTTTACCACCAGGCGCACTTTGCGCGGTGAGTGCTTGATATTTTTAAGAGTTGCGCTTACTTCCATCTCGCTTTACCTATCGCCCTTTCGACTTTTTCTCGTCCCCGGCGTGACCTCGGAAGGTGCGGGTAGGGGCAAACTCGCCCAGCTTGTGGCCGACCATGTTTTCGGTAACATAGACCGGCACATGGCGACGACCATCGTACACCCCCAGAGTGTGGCCTACCATCTGCGGGAAGCAGGTACTATCCCGCGACCAGGTTTTCAGAACCTTTTTTTGGCCCAGGCTATTCAGTGCTTCGATTTTCGCCAGTAGCCGCTCTTCGATATACGGCCCCTTTTTAGTTGACCTTGACATCTTTCCTCCACAACCTGAAGGATGAAATTGGAAGGATGAAGGATGAAAAGAGTTAAGAGTTTTGAATCTTGAGTATGAGTTAGTTTTTTTAACTCAGCACTCAGCACTCAGCACTCAACACTACTTTATTCAGCCTTCATCCCTTATCCTTCATCCTTTATTTGGCTCTCCGCCGTATGATAAAGCGGTCTGTTCGCTTGTTGTTACGTGTTCGATAGCCCATTGCTGGCTTGCCCCAGGGCGTTTTGGGATGTTTCAAACCAACGGGAGCGCGACCCTCACCACCACCGTGCGGGTGGTCATTGGGGTTCATTACTGAACCGCGCACTGTAGGCCGAATACCTTTCCAGCGACTCTTGCCAGCTTTAGCCCAGCGTTCATTTTCGTGGTCAAGATTACCAACCTGACCGATAGTTGCCATACATTCCACCCGCACCAGTCGAAATTCACCACTGGGCATTCGCAAGGTAGCGTAGTCGCCTTCTTTTGCCATTAGCTGCACTACTGTTCCGGCAGAACGGGCAATCTGTCCACCGTGACCGGCATAAAGCTCGATATTGTGAACGGAAGTACCAACCGGAATATTCTTGAGCGGCAAAGCGTTACCTACCCGAATTTCGGCGGTAGGGCCACTCTTGACATTATCGCCGACCTTCATACCCAAAGGAGCCAGGATATAACGCTTCTCGCCATCGGTGTACTGGATTAAAGCAATCCGGCAAGAACGATTTGGATCGTACTCAATTGCCGCTACTTTTCCAGGTACATCAAACTTGTCGCGCTTGAAATCAATGATGCGATAGCGGCGTTTGTGGCCGCCCCCCTGATGGCGCACACTGATTTTTCCCTGATTATTGCGCCCCGCCTTGCTTTTAAGAATGACGGTTAGCTTCTTTTCCGGCGTTGATTTAGTAATGTCGGAATAGTCGCTGATTGCTCTACCCCGGCTACCGGGCGATGTTGGATTAAACTTTTTTACAGGCATCTTAGGCTACCTCAAAGATTTCGATTTCGTCGCCCGGCTTGAGCCGAACTACCGCCTTCTTGCTAACGGACGTATAACCTTCGATTCGACCTCGGCGGCGTTGCTTGCTGTGAATTCGTAAAGTGTTCACGCTGATTACGCCTACGCTGAAAATCTTTTCGACGGCTTCCTTAATCTGAACTTTGTTGGCCCGACGATCCACCTCGAAGGTGTAAATTCCTTCAGCACTCATATCATTGGTGCGTTCGGTGATAAGCGGGCGTTTGATAATATCATACATATTCATGGTTTTGCGCTCCGCTCCTATTCTTCTTCGGCGGTGGCAGTTGCCGCGCTCTGGCTCAGGATGCGATTTAGCACTTCCAGAGCACTTAGCGGAACAATCACCTTTTGATACTTGAACATATCAGCCATGTTCACGTAGCTCGCCAGCAAAGTTTTGACGTTGGGCAAGTTCCCGGCAGCCCGTGTTACCAGCTCATCCTTTTCAGGGATAAGTACCAACACCTTTTCGCCATTAACTTTCAAAGCTTCCAAAGCAGTAATCATCGCTTTGGTGCGGGGCTCAATCCCCTGCCAGCTATCAATGAATACCAGATTTTCTTCCTGAGCCTTAACCGATAGGGCCGAGCGAACCGCCAACCGCCGCATTTTGCGGGGCATGTCCTTTTCGTAGCTACGGGGCTTGGGCCCAAAGATTACCGCGCCACCCCGGTAATGGGGAGCCCGGCGGCTACCCTGACGGGCGTTACCAGTTCCCTTTTGGCGGTAGGGCTTTCGGCCACCACCCCTAACCTCGGAGCGGGTCTTGGTACTGGCGGTACCCTGGCGAGCATTAGCGTGCTGACGGACCAGAGCCTGATGCATAACCGCCATGTTCGGCTCAATGCCAAAAATGTAGTCATCCAGCTCGACGGTTTGCACTTCCGCGCCACTGATGTTATAGACTGTTGCCTGCACTCTAGTTCTCCCCTACTTCCCGGTTTTAATCGCTTTGCGAATCATTACCAGACCACCTACTGCGCCCGGTACCGCCCCTTTGATTAACACCAGATTCTTCTCGGCATCCACCCGCACAACCGTCAGGTTAAGGGTGGTTACCCGTTCTTGGCCCATATGACCAGCCATTCGCATTCCCTTGACCACCCGCCCTGGCGTGGTGCCAGCCCCGATACTACCGGGAGCGCGGCGGCGGTCACTCTGACCGTGTGTTTTTGGCCCGCCTCTAAAGTTATGACGTTTCATTACCCCGGCAAAGCCCTTACCCTTGCTGGTGCCCATCACATCCACTTTTTCGCCCGCCTTGAAGATGTCCGGCCCAATCACGTCCCCGACATTAAATTCGGTGATAGCTTGGGTAGCGTTAACCTCGCGCAAGTATTTAAGACCAAATTCCTTGGTATACTTACCGTTTTCCTCAGAACGAAGCAGTGTTTTTTGATGACCCTTTTGTGGCTTCTTTAAGCGGCTGCTTTCCTCGAACCCAAGTTGGACGGCTTCATATCCGTCTTTCTCTTGAGTGCGAACCTGAGTAACTTTGCAAGGCCCGGCCTGAATGACGGTTACAGGCACAATCCGGCCCTTCTCGTCAAATATTTGGGTCATGCCGATCTTTTTGCCCAGTATCGCTTCAACCATGTAAAAATTCCTCTACTGAACCAGTTTAAAGTTTGATTTCAATTTCCACGCCAGCCGGCAAGTTCAGCCGCATCAAAGCGTTTATCGTCTTCTGGCTCGGTTTAATTACATCAATCAGACGCTTGTGTGTCCGCATCTCGAAATGCTCTTGCGAGTCCTTATCAATGAAGGGAGAGCGGGTCACGGTGTACTTCTCAATCTTCGTCGGCAGCGGCACAGGCCCGGCCACCACAGCACCCGTCCGTTCGGCGGCATCAACAATTTGTTGCGCTGATTGGTCTAGTATTTTGTGGTCATAAGCCTTCAGGCGAATGCGGATTTTCTGCTCGGCCATTTAATTACATACCTCCACGTAAGGACGAATATTGTGTTCGTCCAGGGCAAGCACCAGGCCTGCCCCTACATTTAGAACCAATTAGGCAGTGATGCTGGTGACGCTACCGGCACCAACTGTCCGACCACCCTCCCGGATGGCGAACCGCAACCCGATTTCGATTGCTACCGGGGTGATTAGCTCCACCGTCATCTGCACGTTGTCCCCTGGCATTACCATCTCCATCCCTTCCGGTAGCCCAATGCTCCCGGTTACGTCG
>JBBQZS010000046.1:0-49065 GCA_038207495.1 Chloroflexia bacterium | reverse complement strand
TTCTGGCTGGGAACAGCCCTGATAAATTTCTTGAATAGCTTTGAGGGTCTAGAATAGCAGTCCTTGACGGAGCTCGTGATCCGTAGTCACCACGAAGGGCTACTTGATGCGGTTCAGCCTCAGGTCTGCTTAAGCTGATGGGGGCTTATCTACTTTTCGTGGTCCAGCCACCTGCCAAGACAACTACCTCGCCATCAGCTTCTAGCCGACCACGCTATTATACGAGCCAGGTAAGGGGTCTTGGTCAAGTTTCTCATGCGGCACAACCGCCCCGTTCAAGAAAATTGTAGCGAGGATTTTAGCTAACTGGTTAGAGTCTAGTTCACCATTACTGCGGAACCAGAAAATTGACCAGTTAAGCAAGTTGAGTAAGGCCAGGGCCTGATATTTAGCCTGGAGGTCTTGCCGCAAATATCCGGCATCCTGGGCTTCACTAATCAAGCGTTTGACTAGAGCTTCATACTTGTCGCGTTTTTTCAGCACTGCCGCCATTGGTTCCACCGAAAGTTGATGTAATTCGATTAACATGGTAGCGTGTTTATCCTGGTCAGATAAAGCGGCATCCATATGGGCTTCAATCATAACCTGTAAACGTTCGAGGGGATGGGTATAACTAGCAACCGCCTGCTCTACCTCGCACTGAATATTTTCCAAACACTCCATACATAGCGAATACAACAAATCTTCCTTTTTCCGTATATGATGGTAAAGGGAAGCGTTCTGAATACCCAGATGTTTTGCCAGTTCGCGGGTTGAAGTAGCAGAATAACCTTTTTCTCGGAAAAGGGCGGCGGCGGTTTTCAAAAGGCGGCTGGCAGTATTTTCGCTGTTATCCAAAGTTAAATCTGAGTCTTGCATGTCATTATTCAATGTGCTAAGATAATGATACTAACCTACCGAGCGCTCGGTAGTATGGATATTATATCACAGGTTTTCTTAAGACAAAAGAATAGTTCTGCTTTTTCATAAATTCGCTTACTCATAAATCTACCCCACGGTGGGTATTTTCAATCTAATTTTGAATTATAAGACCTGATCAACTGTAATGGCACAGGAGTCAGGTAAAGAGTCAAACCAATAGTTGGCTTGTTTTCCAGCAAGCTATTAGGGATACTTTTTGTATTCGCGACCCTTGCAAAAGGTAGCCTTAAAGCTCGCTAATTAATGTGCCAAAGCATGAAATGAGGTGTGTATGGCGAAAATATTATTGATTATTTCAAGTGCCAGAACCATCGAACTGGCTAAAGATAAAACTCATACAACCGGTTATTGGGCTGAAGAGGTATTAAAGCCCTATGACCGTTTTATCGCCGCCGGGGTTCAGGTGGTAGCCGCGACACCGGACGGCAATACCCCCAACGTTGACCCCTTTGGTCTTGAGGCCCGCTTTCACTACCCCGACGAAGATCGGGATTTTCTTTCACAGGTTCTTCGCAGCTTTGCCCCTGACCTGGACGACATCAGGGTAACGCTCCATCACCTGACCGAGCTGAATTTAATTACCGCCCGCCGGATATTCCAGGCGTTGGTGGCTCAGGGTTTAGACCGGGATAGTGCCTGGAGTCTAGTGACAACTGGGGCTAAAACGGCCTGGAACCAGGATCGCAATTACCTTCAGGTGTTGTCAGAAAACGCCAATGTGGCCGAAAAACTGAGTCGGACTCAACTGGATGCCCTGTTAGCCGAGGTTATGACGGAAAGTGCCCACCGTTCCACAGAAATGGCCGAACGCTTAGCCGCGATTGAAACCATCCAACACCCCCTTAATCTGACTAATATGACAGATCAGGAAATTCTGGAATTTGATGCGGTTTTCATGCCGGGGGGACACGGGCCAATGGTAGACCTGGCTGATAATTCGGATGTAGGTCGGGTGCTGAGTTTATTTCAGGAGCGGGAAAAAATCGTCTCCACCGTCTGTCATGGGGCGGCAGGGCTTCTTTCCGCCAAAGAGGGGCCTGATGGAATGTGGTTGTTTGATGGTTACAAAATTGCCGGGTTTACGGACGAGGAAGAAGACCAGACCCCCTATGGCAAATTAGGGTTGCCCTGGTATCTTGAAACTGAACTTAAAAACCGGGGTGGAGTATTCGATGATGGTGATGCTGGGTGGGTATCGTATGTGATGGTTGACCGCAACCTAATTACGGGGCAGAATCCCGGTTCTTCCGAAGCTACCGCCGATGCTATTTTGAAGAAATTGGGGGTGAAAGCATGACCGCAGCCAGAGAAGTAGGAAACCTGTTTTTTGAGCGAATTAAAGCCCGCGACCTGGTAGGTGCGTTGGCTCTAGTTAACCCTGAAACTAAAGTTAATCTTGTACCGCTGGGGATTGAAGGTAGCGAAACCGGGGTGCTGGCAAACTACTTTGAACGGCTACAAACGGCCTTCCCTGATTTACGGTTAAAGGTGCGCCGGATTTTTGCGGGTAGCGATGGGATGGTAGTAGCCGAAATAAGCATTGAGGGGACCCAGGCCGAGGATTTTTATGGGATTGTTAATCAGGAAAAACTGATGGATCTTGACCAGGTCTGGTTAATGCACGTGGATGGTGAGAAAATTGACCAGATTCGGGCCTATTGGTGCCAGAATCGGCTATACCGTCGGTTAGGGGTCAAACGGCTAGACCATGTTACGATTACGGCTTAATTCAGGAGGATGAAAATGGGTACAGCAACCAAACTGACAGCGGTTGAGGTAGTTAATGCTTTTTTTGATGCCTACCGCGCTCACGATGTAGAGGGGATGGTCGAGCTATGTAGTGATAATGCCGATTTTCACTATATGCCGGTGGAACTCTGGACGCGGCAACGAGTAATTCGGGGTGATGGTAAAGTTCGTACTATTGGTAAGCCGTTATGGACGACCCTGATTGATTCCTTTCCCGACCTTACTAACCACATTACTTATTTAACCAGCGATGCCGAAGGCAATGTAGCCACCGAAGTAATGATTTCAGGTACCCAGGCCCGGGCTTTTGGCACTATCGGCAACATGGGGATGCATTATGACCTGCCCCATGTTTTTCTATTCAAGGTCGGAGAAGATGACCTGATTGAGGAAATTACTGCTTACTGGGATACTGCCGACTGGTATCGCCAACTTGGCCGATTGGAAGTAGATTAACCAGGCACTACGAAGTGCATTTAACTATAAAGGAGTAGTTTAGATGGCCCGATTAAAACGAGAAGATTGGTACGATATTGCCCGCGACCTCGATTGGACTTTGAAGTATGTCGACGACGAGGCGGTTTTCCCGGAATGGATGTCCGGTAGTGGCAAAGTGCCGCGTGAAGCCTGGAAGAAGTGGGACGAACCCTATAAGTGCTCGTACCCCGACTATGTAGCAACCCAACGCGAGAAAGAAACTTCGGTCTATTCTGTTAAAGCAGCCCTGCAACGCTCGGCCATTTTCGATACGTTGGACGAAGGTTGGAAATCCACTGCCAAGGTCCATTTTGGTGGCACGGCTCTAATCGAATATGAGGCGGTGTTAGCTGAGGCTAGAATGAGCCGTTTTGGACTTTCCCCTGCCTGGCGAAATATGGCGGTTTTCGGGATGCTGGACGAAATTCGGCATACCCAGATTGACCTCTTTTTCGCCCACGAGTTTATTTCCAAAGACCCCCAATATGACTGGGCGCAGAAAGCCTATCACACCAACGAATGGGGAGTGATTGCGGCGCGGGGTCTATTCGACGGTATGATGATGAACCCCAACGTGGTGGACGTGGCGATTCAGTTACCCTTCACCTTTGAAACCGGCTTTACCAACCTGCAATTTGTCGCACTGGCTGCCGATGCGCTTGGCTCCGGTGATATAAATTTTGCCAATATGATTTCATCAATTCAGACCGATGAAGCCCGCCACGCCCAGCAAGGCGGCCCCACCCTGGAAATTCTGATGCAGCATGATCCCAAACGAGCCCAATGGATTATTGACAAAACTTTCTGGCTCTCCGCCCGCCTGTTTGCTATCCTGACCGGGCCAAGTATGGATTATTACACCCCGTTGGAACACCGCAAACAGTCTTACAAAGAGTTTATGCAGGAATGGATTGTCGCCGAATATCTGCGACTGATTCAGGATTATGGCCTCAAGAAGCCCTGGTATTGGGACGAGTTTCTGGCTGGACTGGACACCTGGCATCACTCACTGCATTTGGGAGTATGGTTCTGGCGACCAACCGTTTGGTGGAAACCCCAGGCCGGGGTTTCAAAAGCCGAACGGGAATGGCTGCAATCTAAATATCCCGAATGGGAAAAGCAGTGGGGGCCAATCTGGGATACTCTAATCAAGAACGTGAATGATGGCAATATGGGTGGAACTCTGCCCGAAACCCTGCCCTGGTTGTGCAACATGTGCCATTTGCCAATTGGAACGGCGGCCTCACCCAACAACCTTAAATTCCCGGTGCAAAGCTATCCGCTCACCCATAACGGTTATACCTATCATTTCTGCTCCAAACCCTGCCGCCAGATCTGGTGGGAGGATAAGGATACCATGCACCAGAAGACTGTGATTGAACGGTTACTGACCGGCGAAATCCAGCCTCCAGATGTCGGCGGTATATTGGCCTGGATGGGCCTGACCCCGGATGTTATGGGCGATGATGCATATCAATATCGGTGGGCGGCTGAATACCGCGAACCTGCCGTAGCAGTACACTAGGAGAGAAAAATGGCTGACCCACAACCCGTACCAATTAATGCCAAATTTGGCAATGATTTTGTCACTCAGCTAATAGTAGTGCTAGATATAGATACGATGAACGAAGTTGCCGCCAAAGTTGCCCATCATGTGGTTGGCAAGCGTGTACCCACCCGTGAGGCTGGAATGGTAGTTAGCTACCGGGGTCGGAAACTGGCGGCAGGAATAACGGTGGCCGAGGCTGGGATTGGCCCATTTCAAAATGTCTTCGTGGATTGGGAAGAGGCGGAGGTGACAGCATGAAAAATGCGGTTGGGCCGGTTTTACGGATGTCCGATGATGTGGATGCAATCATTCGGGCGATTGAGGAGGACAACCCTGGCAAGGAGTTGGAAGTAACTGACCGGGGGGCTTATGTGCGAATTCAGGCCGAACAGCAATTAAAGGTGACCCGTTTTTCAATTGAAAAGCACCTGGGGCGCGATTTTGAAATGCGGCAGCTTGAAATTATGATGTCGGCCTTTTCGGGACGCATCCTGACCAGCTCGGAAGATATTTCCTGGCAATATAAGAGAGAGGAGTAAGCGAAATGAGCCAACCACAACCCCGCAAACGCCGTACCTGGAGCGATTTCGGCGATATCCGCCGAGTGCCAAGCGAATATGAGATTGTGACCCATAACCTGAACTTTACTGCCAGGGAAGGTCGAGCTTCTGCTTTTGAGTCGAACCCTACCTCGCCTGCTAATATGTGGTTTCTTACCTATCGTGATCGTTCGCCCCTTCAGGTCGAGGATTGGAATAATTTCCGCGACCCCGATGAGCTAACCTATCGTAAGTATGTCAACATTCAGGACGACCAGCAAACGGTCGTGGATGGAATTTTGGATGAGTTTGACAAAGTTAACCACGATGCCAAACTTTCGCCCCGTTGGGCGCAAGCCCTGGCGACAGTTTTTACGCCAGGCCGTTTTCCGGCGCATGCCATCCAGATGACCCAGACCTATCTGGCGGCAATTGCACCTTCCTCTTACATTATCAACTGTGGAGCCTTTGCGGCGGCTGATATGCTGCGGCGAGTTTCAACCCTGGCCTATCGCACTCGCCAACTCCAACTGGCCCACCCCGAAGCTGGTTTTGCCAGCAGCGAACGGCAAACCTGGGAAACTAACGCTTCCTGGCAACCCACCCGACGGGCACTGGAAACTGCTCTGGTGGCCTACGATTGGGCGGAATGTCTGGTGGCAGCTAATCTTGTTATACGCCCAACTTTGGACGAGGTGCTTTTACACCAATTTGGCCTGATTGCCAAAGCTAACGGTGACGAGCTAACCTGGCTGTTGTTATCAAACCTGGCAATGGATTCAGCCCGCAACGCCCGTTGGAGTGTCGCTCTGGCAAAGTATGCCATTAGTAATCGCCCTGAAAACGCGGCAGTTATTCAACGTTGGGTTAAACGCTGGGAGACCAGAGCTGATCAGGCGGCAGAAGGGCTGGCGACCCTATTGGCGGAAATGCCTGAAAATGGTCAGGATGCCGCCCTAACAATAGAGGCGGCTAAAGCTGCCCGCGAGAAAGTGTTGGCGGAAGCCGGGGTACTTGCGCCGGTTTAAGCCGGAATCCAAAAGTATAACAGTGGAGATTTGTAACAATGGCACGTTTCAAGATTATGCCCGCCGAAGAACTCTGGGAAGGCGATATCCTGGGGGTTGAGGCGGGCGGAGTGAAAATTCTGCTGGTAAGCCTGGATGACCAGATCAAGGCTTACTACGATCGTTGCCCACACCGTGCTACCCGTTTGAGTGATGGCGAGTTGGATGGGTCAAAACTGACCTGTCCAACCCACCTCTGGGAATTTAATATATTATCGGGGCGCGGTATTAACCCAGCTACCAGTCGCTTGATAAGTTTTCCTGTCGAGGTCGAGGACGGTCAGATTTACGTTGAAGTCCCGAATGCCGCTTCTTTGCCTGGGGCCGATTATGATGAGGATGATTGACTCCTGCCCGAAGGGGAGAAAGTGAGGAAAGATGTCACCTCAATTTGTGATTGTTGGAGCGAATCTGGCGGGTGGCACCGCCGCCGTTACCTTGCGGGAGGAAGGTTTTGAGGGGGAAATAATTCTGATTGGGGCCGAGCCCCAGCCGCCCTATGAACGTCCCTTTTTATCCAAAGAATATCTAAGAGGTGAGAAGCCCCTTATAGATGGTCTGCTAAAACCCTCTGATTACTATTCCCAAAATAATATTCAAACTCGTTTTGGAGTCCGTGCCACCCAGCTTGACCTGGAAAAAAAGAGCGTTAAATTGGAAAATGGCGAACTTATTCCCTATGATAAATTGCTGGTGGCTACGGGGGTACGAAACCGCCAATTAAAAATCCCTGGCGCGAATCTAGCCGGGATTTATGATTTACGGACGGCGGCGGATGCTGATTTGATTCGGACCGAAAGCCTGCCGGGGCGAAAAGCGGTACTTATTGGGATGGGTTTTATCGGCTCGGAGGTAGCGGCTTCTCTTCGACATATGGGGCTGGAAGTAGCGGTGATTGAGCCTTTCAAAACCCCCCTCTTCCGGGTGCTAGGGGAGGAAGTTGGGCAGGTATTCGCCGATATTCACCACGAGCAGGGCGTGCAGCTCTATTTCGGGGAAGCTGTGGTGTCCTTCGAAGGTGAAGGGCGAGTGGAACGGGTATTAACTGGAAGCGGTCTCAAGCTGGACTGCGATTTTGTTGTGGTGGGCGTTGGGGTGGAGCCTGCAACCGAATTATTGGCGGGGACCGGGGTTAAAGTTGAAAATGGGATTGTTGTAGATGCATTCTGTCAGACTAATGTAGCCGATATTTATGCGGCGGGCGATGTCGCCAATCATTACCATCCACTATTTGAACGACATCTCCGGGTAGAGCATTGGCAGAACGCCATAAAACAAGGTCGCGCCGCCGCTCTTAGTATGCTTGGTCGGGGAGAGCCTTATCAGGAGGTACATTGGTTCTGGTCAGATCAATATGAACACAATATTCAGTATACCGGATTCCACAGCGGTTGGGATAGGCTGCTAATTCGGGGTAGCCTGGCAAAACGGGATTTTATTGCTTTTTATTTGCAAAATGGTTATATCTCAGCGGCGGTGGCCCTCAACCGTTCTAAAGAATTGATAAGAACTACACCGTTAATTAGGGCAAAAGTAGTAATAGATCCTACCCGGTTGGTAGACGAAACGGTTGATCTGCGTACCCTATTACCAGGAACCAGGGTTCGCCCTGAAAGGTCCCGAGTAGTGGCATCCCCAGAAGAAAATGGCAGTACTTATATAGGGAATGGTGGATAAATCCTATCGATGGAAGATTTTCGTATCTACTCAGGCCCTACAATTTTGTGCTTATACCATATACGGCATAACTTAGGGGCTATGCCCCAATATGTAGTAGAAGCTATTTAAAGGCTTTGGCAAACCGGTTAGGAACGCGAATTATAGTGTATTTTTAACGATTTTGGAGCCTTTTTTGCAATTCTCTCTGAGTCCTACCTACAACATATTGTGGTATGAACAGTTTCAAATCTACATATAGGGCCTGAGTAAAAGCTAGGGAAAATGTCAAACCCCTTTTTAGAGATTAACTGGCAACCGATGCACTAGCAAGGGAAGACCAGACCTTTGTGGGATCATAAGTGCCACCGTTCTTTAACATACTATAAGCTACCGCCAGCATCTTGCGCATAACCGCCATTAGTGCCAAGCGTTTTTTTCAAGCCTCGTTTCACTAGTGCTTGATAATAAGCCCGAAAAGCACTTCCTTCTCGGCGCAAGCTGCCCAGTGCCGCCATGTACAATATTCGGCTCAGTAATCCATTGCCACGTTTGGAATGTTTGGACTGTCCCTTCCATTTTCCCCTCTGCCGTATCGTCAGGTCTAATCCGGCATAGGCAACTATCTGATCCCGCCCCGTAAAACGCTGAACGTCACCTAATTCAGCCCGTAATACTGCCACCGTTTTAGGGCTTGAGCACCTTCATCATTATCCAACCACTTGCTCAATTCCTCTTCCACCTCGGCCAGGTTTTCCTGAGTGTGTGAAAGTTGGTCGCACATGATGTGAGGCTCTTACTCCGCGCCGCGTTGGCCAAACCTGGCGCAGCACTCCACTTGGCCAGCTCCAACAATTTTTCGGCGGTAGCTCGCCCGTAATTACGCTGGGCTAATTCCCGCAGTTTAGCACTTATGGTTTCCACGCCAGCCTCTATGATCGACTGCGCCGAGGGATATAGCTTTAGCAAATTTGAGGCGGTTTTACCCGCAGGGTCGGCAAAAACCTGGGTGAATTCTGGGAAAAGCACCACCAGTAAATCACGAATTTCGACTTTGTAACGGGCGGCCTCCTCGCCTGGGCGAGTATGCAAACGTACTAATTCACGGTAAGAGGCTATTATTCACTGGGCCACGTAAGCTGGTCGAACATCATCGCTGAGTATATTGCGGGCAATAGTGAGGCTATCCAATCGGTCAGTTTTTGCCCTAAGCCCGCGAGCATTGGTCCTATGATGGGTTTGGGCCGGATGTAACACAATATGTCTGTAGCCAAAGCTTTCCAAATAAAGGTAAAGATTTTCCAGTAGCGGGCAGTAGCTTCCAATCCCTATCACTATGGTCGCCGGTGCAACACTTAACTGCCCTAACTGTGCCACCAGCCACTCGTAACCATTGAGCCTGTTATCGAAATCAACTGGTTTGAGCACTGGGGTCTTATCCGCTTTGAGGATGGCAACAGTACATTTTTCGCTGGCCACATCTACGCCCACCAAATGATTAGGGGTAGGTGTAATTATTTGAGGCTGCCTAGTTTGTTCTGACATGACTAACCTTTCGTCGGGTAAGGGTAGTTGAATTAGTTAGGTTTTGGTACGGGATTCCTGCCCGGTCAGGATCAAGCTAAACTCACCACTAGATCGGCAGTCTCCCATTTAGAGCTGCAACAAGCTGATTGGCATTAAGAATCCCGGCGGGTAGGGAGTAGTCTACTCAAGTCGGTCTCGGTTGCCGCTGTTACAAACTAAGGCTCTCCCGTTATTCCCGTAATTTTATCACTCCCTTTACTTTTGGTAAATTGAGTGCTTTTCTACCATCTATTAAATGAGTTGCGATACCTTAACTTATAGTTTTGGTTACTTTGAGTCGGGTAAACAAAAACAACATAAAATCACTGACATGAATGCTGAACCAGTGCGCCCACCTACATCCTAAATGCTTGAAATTTACTCTAAAACCTTTATTGAGGCCGTTTGAGAGATTCTCCAAGCAGGTCAAGTTGGGTTATTTTCAGGCCAAGAACCGCCAAACTGGCTCAGGGCGAATAGTGACTGTTGGGGTTGTTATTAGTGTTAGAATCACTCATGGTGGTGTGCCTCCTTGTAATAAAAGTTGATGTTCCTATTACTGCTATGACACACCCTTCTTTTAAGGGAAGCCTTTTAGCCAGCACTTTTAGTATTTTTAAGGTGCGTTTGGCAAGACTGGCACCTTGCAACTAATTTGCCCCAATTTTAGGTAACTAGGCCACTGATAGTGATTTGCTTTTTTCGTTAAGAGCCTCACGCAAGCTTTTTTTCGCCCTGAAAATCTTACCTTTAACTTTAGAAAGAGAAGTGCCAAACATTTCGGCAATCTCCTGGTAAGAAAAGCCATTGTGATGCATCAGAAAGTAGCTAAGTTTATACTGACCTACTGCCTTTATAGCTTGTTCAAGCTCATCGCGGGCAATAATGCCAGATTCAATATTTTTACTAGGTTCAGCAAGAGGAGCATAAAGTTTCTCATCGAAAAGAGCGTTAACACCCGTATAATAAGTAAGACGGCGACGGCGTACCGCGTCTATGGCCTTATTATGGGCAATTGTAAAGAGCCAGGAAGACAAATTAAACTTATGAGTGGGTTGAATTGAGGCAAGCAAAGAGTTAGATTGGTGAACGCGGTTTTGCAAATGAGTAAAAGCCGCTAAAAAAGTATCTTGAGTCAGGTCGTAGGCTAACTCGGTTTCACCAACTATTGAGAAGATAAATTTTTGCAACTTTGGCTGAAAAATAGCTACAACATCTTCAAATGAGTTTAAACATTCTGCCGCCATTTGGTCTGCTGATTTGTCATTTTGGGACTCTATTATTAATTCGCTCACTCTTTTATCTCCGAAATTAGAAACTTCCTGGATTTCTAATTTTGATAAATAATTTACAGTTTTTTATAGTTATTTATGTTTTGAAGCGATTGTCTCTGCTAATTACTACCGCCGCCAGCTCGCCTTTCGTCCGCCTAATTGGCCTTCCGCTGCTACTAGTGTCACCTGGAAACTGGCGTCTACCAGCCGTTTGGCACAGGCTAACCCAGCTAGCCTACCCCCCGCAATTATCGCTACGGGTTTATTTGCTGTAATCATACTCCATACTTTTCAGATTAATTCCCGAACTTGGTAGAATAACTTGATAAACCATTCCCAAAATAGGAAAGAGAGGGCTTTAGTTGCTCCCTCTACCGTTTACAGAGCGATTTAGTCGCGGTCTTCGGCCTGATCATTCAGCTTGGCAGCTTCCTCCGGGCTGACATAAGAACCTTGTCTTGGGTTGTAACGAGTGGTCTGATTAAAGTCAGAGTCAGCGGTAAAAGTACGATTCTGCTTAAGAGTTTTATCTTCATTCGAATCCAGTGGAACCTGGATAAAGTCCTTATTTGAAGGACTCTGATAAACTGAATTGGAGTTGCCCATATAATTTGCATCGGAGTTTTGCTCTTGTAGTCGGCTATCCAGTTTGCTTGGGCCATCATAGGGTTCAATATCAAGCGAAACAGTTTCGAGAAGATCGTTTTCCTTAACTTCACGGGTTTGCCCATCATCGTTCCATTTAGCGGTGTTGGAGTTCACCTGCGTAGAGTGCGACGCGGTCTTGTTGTCATTTGTGAGGTTTTTGGCAGGGTTAGGGGTAAGTTTGTTATTCTCGTCCGGCAAACCTTCGCCCTCTCGCTCATAAACGAAGCCCTTTTCGGCGGCTTTGTCGCCATATTTCTCCCAGGCTTCGCGTGATTGCTCACTAATCCTGTTAGTTTCGTTCCTTTCTTGTTCGTTCTTATCGCTCATTTTTCCCTCTTTTACCTAATAAATCGGGTAATTTGTTCAGTTAACATTGCCATTCACAACAAATCGGCGCTATTGAAATCTATGTAATGACTCGGTAAGAGTTGGAAAGCTCATACTGAGTTCTTGTTGTGATAAAAAGCAATAATTGTGCCAACTAAAGACCACTACAGTCAGCTTATCAGCTAATTACTACCGGGCCTGGTATCTTTGGTTTTTCCGAAGTGACGTCACTGGTAGCATTTTCTTCTTCCGAAACGGTTTCGTTATTTGTTTGAATAGTAGTAAAAATAACCTGAATAGTGGCCGCAATCGGCACAGCTAACAAAGCTCCGGCAATCCCAGCCAGGGTTGAGCCAACTAAAATCCCAATAATAACAGTTAAAGGCGTAACTCCCAGCGCATTATTCATAATGCGAGGTACCAATACATTCCCTTCCACCAATTGGAGTACCAAGATGTAAACCGCAACAATAATAGCCAGTGCTACATTCTGGGTAAGCGCAATTAATACAGCAGGTGCACCGCCTATATATGGCCCGACCAAAGGAATTAGTTCGGTTATACCGGCAAAAACTGCCAAAACCAGGGCATATTTTAATCCCATAATGGTGTAGCCAACTCCGGCTAATACCCCAATAAATACCATAAGCAGCAGTTGCCCTCTGGTCCAGGCTCCTAATTTATCCTCTACATTTACCCAGAGTGTCCGGGCGTTAGGGCGCTTTTGTTCAGGGATTAGGGAAAAAACAAAGCGTTTAAGCATTGTTCGTTCGGTTAGCCAGTAATAAGCAATTACAAAAACGGTTATTCCCGAAAATAATGCCTCTAACACCGTAAGCCCAATGCTCAAAGTATCCGCATTAAACTTGAAATTCCGACTCATATCGTTAAAAGCATTATAGATTTGGGTGGTAATATCTCTAAAGAAAGAATTATCTATCTGGGCAATCGAGGCTTTAGCACTTTCGGGATTGGTGAAATTTGCGATTAGCCGATTGGCTTCATCAATCAGTGGCGGAATGGTTAAATAAAGCAGCAGCGCAAAAGCCCCCATAATCAGGGTATAAACTGCCAAAATTCCGGTGCTGCGGGTGAAGGGGCCGCGCCTCAACCACCTGACAACGGGTTCAATACCAGTGGCAAAAAGAATACTGAGGAAAACCACAAATAGGGTACTGCGAATCAGCCATAAAAACACAAAACCCAAAACTACCAGGATAATTGTGGCTGACCAGAGTGCAATTTTGCCTGGAGTTATCTTTTCCATCTATTTTCCCCTTGAATAACTCAAATAATAAGACTAAACACTCATCTTCTTCTAAATTTTGTTAATTTAGCCCTTGGCTGCTGACCTTCCGAACAATCTATTCGTAGGACGCTTTTCCAAATCAGGTTAGATAAATCAATGGTTTCCGCAATCAGAATAAGGCAATTGTTATGCCACTGAATTTTTCAGTCTTTGAGGTATCGGGAGACGTTAGATGAATAAAAGAGAGCAGTTGACCCGAAGTCAATTGCTCTCTTTTGTGCTAAACAGCTTTGTCACAGTGAGGAGTTACATCTGCCATATATTAAATTCTAGGGTTCTGATTGTAGCCAGGACGGTTAGACGATAAATCATCATCGCTGCTATAAGGCGGGTTCTCGTCACGACCTATACGGGGATTCATTCCTGTACCAGTATAAGGCAAGGTACTGGTATCTGAAATATTTTCACCTTCGGTATAAGCGATACGATTGTCGTTATAGCCAAAACCCTCTCCGGAGTCACTCTTTTGAGTTTCGATACCACTAGGGGCATTACTATCACGATTGGTATTTTCAGCGTCGTAGCGACGGGTGTAATTAGCTCCGTTTCGCTCAAAAATATCGTAAGCGGACTGCACCATCTGTCCGGTAGGTGCATTGACAGTTAGCAGAGTGCGCCCTTCCTTCACGTAGCCCTCATATTCGGCAGCATCTTCGGCGGGCACTCCCTGACCAACCAGCGCACCACCAATTGCGCCTATTGTACCACCAATCAAAGCACCCCCTACCGTTGCCCCAAAGATTCCGGCAGCTATCACCGGCCCAATACCAGGGATCAAAAGTGCGCCGCCAGCCAGCAGCCAGCCTAGCACTGCTCCTAACGTACCGCCCCCGATTGCACCCGCCAGAGCACCCTGACCGCCTTCGTTATGGTCTGTGTCGAGCTGGTCGGCACGAACATTGCGGTCTTTGCTGACCATTGAAATGGATTCTGGGGTAAATCCTGCCACCTTCAAATCGTTAATAGCCTTTGATACATCATCGTCTCGATCAAAAACTCCAACCACTGTTTGAGTTTTGTCGTAGTTTGTGGAATTACTCGGATTCATTAGGCTTGAGCTCCTTTCCATTGCTTCTTTGGCAGAAAAATAGTAGCCATTCCTCTGCCTAAAATATTTGCCCTATTGGCAACTTAGCTTGGTGCTACTTGTTTATTCCAGTTATTACTACTGCACGAATTGTGCCATTAACCTGTAAACAATTAGTTAATTGAGGTTTGAACATAAATAAATGAACCTGATTTGTAGTGTCAGACCGGCGTGTCTACCCTGTGAATGGTTCATACAAGAGCAGACACATTGGTCTGACACTACATTTAAAACCACATGAGCCTGCGAATTATGTCCAGGCTGATTCCGACATATTATTTGCTAGATTTAAAACCGAATAAAGGTCAATGCAAGTTATGAGTTTGAAAAAGGATAGAAATGATGAGCGATTTATTTCGGGAATTTTCCAATACAGTTTCAACTGTGGTAGGTTCAGCTTATTCCTTTATTCTAGCAGGGCTGGTGGTAATAGTTTGGGCTATAACTGGCCCGCTCCTTGGTTCTCTGATACCTGGCAATTGGTAATAAATACTGGTATTACCATTATTACTTTTTAATGGTGTTTCTAATACAGAACACCCAAAACCGAGATACAAAAAATCATTCAACTTAAGCTTGATGAACTAATCCGGGCTATCCAGGGGGCCAGAAACAATATGATTGACCTGGAAAATTCAAATGATAAAGATATCGAGTATTTTAAGCAGGAATTTCAAAGGCTGCAAGGAGAGCTAAACGAGGCTAAATCTGACCAGGAGGAAAAGAAATGAAATAGTAAGCGAGCTTGGTAAATAATAAACAGTACAGTGGCGGCATATTACTTGCTACGAATATTTCAGAGGTGCTTTCACCTTATGGCAAATATTAGTTCCATATCCGGGAACAACTTAACCAACTGTGCGGCTAAAGTAACCCGGTAATTATTAGTTAAAAGGAGTTACAAATGGCAGATGCTAAGACCATTTTGCAGAAATATGTAAGCGATATGCTTTCTCTCGAAAGCCATATTTTCCAGGCTATTGATAAGCAGATTAAAGAAACCAAGAATGACCTCGAGGTTAGTAGCAAGTTTGAGGTTTACGCTCGCACCCTGGAAAACCACATTAGCCAGTTAAAGGTTCGTTTGGCTCAACTGGGCGGGGCGGCAAACGCGCCGATAAAAGAAGGGGTTGCGGCTATCTTTGGGGTAGCGGCGGGAGTTATTGATAAATTCCGCTCGGAGGGGACATCTAAAAACTTGCGAGATGATTATACCGCCTTGAACCTTAGTCTTACCTCTTACCAGATGTTACATGTTACCGCGTTGGCTCTTAATGACACCGAAACGGCGGAACTAGCCGCCCGCAACCTCCAGGACACTGCCGATTTTGTAATGGAAATTCAAAATTTAGTACCGGGGGTAGTGCTACGTGAACTAGAGGAAAATCACGAAGTAACCCTTAACAAAGAGGCAACAAGCAAGAACCAGGAACTGATGGACTCTATCTGGAAGTAAGCCTCGAATTATAAGTCAGGCTGGCTTGAGGTAGCCAACGAAGTCTACCCAGGACAGCCTGACGCTTAATTCATAGTAGTGATTTACGTTAAGCCCGGCAGCTATATAGTGATAGCCGGGCTTTTCGTTGTAAGCATCTGAACTGGGAAGGTATATAGAAAAGTGACTTTTACCTGGTGGTGTATCATTTGTGGACTCATATTTATTTTAATGGCTTTAAGTGGTTCAATTCTCAAAAGGCTACCCCTAACCACCGCGCTGGTTTATCTGGGCGTAGGCTTTGTTTTGAGTTTTAGTGGTAGTGGTTTACTTCAGCTCGACCTTTTTACAAATATAGTTTTATTAGAACATCTGGCTGAAGTAGCCGTATTGATTGCCCTGTTTTCGGTAGGCCTGAAAATTCGGATACCTATTAATCATAAATTTTGGTGGGTGCCAATGCGATTGGCTTTTGGCTCGATGTTACTTACAGTGGGGTTAATTACTCTGGTTGGGGTTTTATTTTTGCAGCTACCCCTGGGAGCAGCGGTATTGCTAGGTGGTATTTTAGCACCAACTGACCCGGCCTTAGCCTCGGATGTGCAGGTTGAAGACCCCACCGACCGTGACCGCTTGCGTTTTGGTTTAACCGGAGAGGCGGGCTTGAATGATAGTTCAGCCTTTCCATTTGTGCTACTTGGTCTGGGTTTGCTGGGCTTGCACGATCTGGGCGATTGGGGTTGGCGGTGGTTGGCGATTGATGTGATCTGGGGCATCTTAATGGGTCTTTTGACTGGCGCACTTTTAGGTTCGCTCACCGGGAGATTCGTAGTTTTTTTGCGGCGAGAGTACAAAGAAGCAGTAGGTTGGGATGAGTTTTTAACGCTTGGTTTAGTGGCCCTTTCTTATGGGGCAGCGTCATTAATCCACGCTTACGGTTTCCTGGCGGTTTTTGCAGCAGGGCTAGCTTTGCGACAGGTGGAAGTAAAGAACGCAGGCGACCAACCCCATGAAAAACTAAGAGAAATAGCCAGGGTGGGCAAGGATCTGGAAGTGGCGACTAATCCTGAACAGGCTCCCGCTTATATGGCTCAGGCTGTGTTGGGGTTTAACGAGCAGTTGGAGCGAATTGGCGAAGTAGCGGTGGTAATCCTGATTGGCGGGATATTAGCAACTACCCCCTTTCCCCTGGAGGTATTATGGTTTGCGCCTCTCTTGTTCTTGATTATCAGGCCGGTTTCGGTGGAAATCGGTTTAATTCAAAGTTCTACCCTGGCAGTCCAACGCTATTTGATGGATTGGTTTGGTATAAGAGGTATAAGTTCGCTTTATTACTTGACCTATGCCATTGGGCACGGGTTGGAGCTGGAGTTAGCTCGGCAGATAGCGGCTTTGACTCTGTGGGTAGTGGCTTTTTCAATTATTGCACACGGAATAAGTGTAACGCCTCTGATGAAATTTTATGAGAAAAAGAGGCGCAAGGTAAAAATAATAGCCGGGAAACAAAAATCGTCTGCGAGATAATGTTGAGTGAAAGCGGCCTTATAGGTCGTGCTGTCGTAATTTTTGTTACAACATTAGTGGTTTTAATAGTAAAGTTGAATTCAAGTATATAAGTGTTCATCACGATTGTCACCCCGAGTAATTTGTATTGTGAGTTATGTCAGATGTAATCAGTACTTTTGACCTAAAAGCAACACTATTGTAGTGACAAGCCTCTAGTTACAATCTACAGAATTTGCGAAGGGTCTTGCCTAGAATAAGTAGATCCTTCGCTTCCGCTTCCGCCTATTTGGGGTATGACAGTTTTCGTGAACGATTGCGAGTGGGTAAAATAGGACGATTTTATAGCAATTAATTCCTGGTGGGGAATCAATCTAAAATACCCGTTTTAAAATGCGCGAACCCTGCACTATTGGTTGGTGGCTTCTGGATTTTAAATTATATCTTTCAACCTTCGGCTTTAGACCTTGCCCTCTTGATACTTTCACCACTCGAAAAGCAGATTTGCTCCAAATGATTACTTTTAACTAATAACCAACAACCAACAACCGTTTGGCTTTTTGATTTGCTATTGGCCGAAAGTGGGTATAGAATCGTATATTATCCAGGATACTGGACTACTACCTTGCTGCCCGGCTTGCAAGGGGTAAATAATTGCATAGTACCAGCCACTGATTTTGAAAGCATGGGTGTGCGTGAAACCTGATAACCGTGAAGAGGAACGCCTTTTAGTATTAAAAGTGCAATCAGGCGACTTTAACGCGCTTGAGAAGCTCTATGAATTATATAACCGACAGGCCTTTGGTCTGGCCCTGCGCATCTTGAACAGCCCCGAAGCGGCTGAAGATGCGGTGCAGGATGTCTTTTTGCGTTTCTGGAAACAGCCGAGCCATTTTGATCCCCAAAAGGGGCGGTTTATTACCTGGTTACTGGGGGTTGTGCATAATCAGTGTATTGACCAGCTTCGGCGCAAGAGTAACAATTCGCTTTCACTTGACCGTGAGGAAACCCAGGAGCACTTTAGTTATCTGGCCGATAATGGCCCTGCTGTCGAAGAAGAGGTATGGTTAGTCATTCAACGCGGAATTGTGCGGCAAGCTCTGGACAGGCTCCCAGCCGAGCAACGCCACTTGATAGAATTAGCCTATTTTAAGGGGCTTACCCGACAGGAAATAGCCAATAAAACCGGACAACCATTGAGTACCGTAAAACACCGTATCCAGCAAGGACTGCTGAAATTAAAAGATATGATGCAAGCGATGGAAGTTGAGCCAGGCGTTTAATTATCAATTTTAACAAACCATTGGCTTCTGCCAACCTGGATAACATAGTATGGAACGCGATAAAATGCAGGAACTAATAGTCTGTTACTCGCTGGATATTCTGGACGAGGGTGAACTTGCCGAGGCTCAAAAACTGGTGAGCTCTAACCCGGAAGCTCAGGCGTTGCTCCTTGAGTTTCAAAAGGTTACGGGTCAATTAGCTTTGAGTGTCCAACCAATTAGCCCGCCCAGTGGTAGCCTGGAACGCTTGCGCCAAAAAGCTGGCATTGCCGTTATCTCTGCCCCGGAGCCAACCCCGCTAAGGAAGCCACAGCCCCTACCATTTCCTGTGCAAACAAGCCGCAAAACTAACCCTTTCAGGAATTGGCTGGCCTATGCAGCTGCCCTGGTTTTGTTCATAACCTCGGCGGTGTTTGGTGGACTGTGGTTAGATGCCCGTAACAATCTTGACCAAACTTCCCGCTCAAGACAAGAGCTACTTGCGATGCTGGCTTCCTCCGATATGAAGGTTACTTCGCTTAAATCCTCTAACTCGAATATTGATGGCACTTTGCGCCTTTACACCGACCCCACCCACGACCGGGCCTATGTGGTATCCCAAAACCTGACCGCGCTGCCGGGTGACAAGGAATACGAGGCCTGGTTTGTAACCAACGATAATCAGGTTTTGAAAGCCGGATTATTAGGGCAGGGTGGCAGCCGTGACCCTGCCGTTCAGGCGGTTGATACTCGAGGCACTGTCGAGAATTTGAAAGCAATTGTTGTAACTATCGAGAAAAAGGGTGGGGTCGAAAAAAGCGAGCAGCAACCCGTGCTAGTCGGCGAAATTACGGGCTAGAGTTAGTCATCAGTTGTCAGTAAAACCTACCCCCTAGCCCCCTTCCACTTTAGGGAAGGGGGATTGTTTTATAGTTATTGCCGTCGCTTTAATTTATATCCTATTATACTAAGTACGGCTGACAACAACACGAAAAACTGGGTAGGGGCGGGTTTCAAACCCACCCCTACATTTAATCACTACTTACCAAGACTTAGTATTACATATTAATGGAATTGTTACCCCCGGCTCTGTTATTTCTTTAATAGCATTTATTTTCCTTACTTACTTTGTCTACAATATCTGGTACGATATGTTGCTAAAGAGATGGAAAAAAAGAAAACTTTAATTAGTAAGAAGTAATTCGTCCATATAGCTCTAGGGTAGACCGCCCAGCCGCCGCCCAGCTAAACCGCGCCGCTACCAACCTTCGCCCATTTTCCCCCAACTCCTGACGTTTTTCCGGCGACATTTCGATTACTCCCCTTAGCTTTTGGGCTAACTTCTGAGGGTTAGCGGGTGAGGCGAGTCGTCCATTTTCAAACTCGCCCGCCTCGAAAACCTTGTCTGGAATACCGCCTGTCGCGCTGGCAACCACCGGCAATCCCGCCGCTAATGCCTCCAACGTCACAAGAGAACTACCCTCATACAAAGTCGGGTGTAAGAAAATATCAGTCTGTTGGTAATATTGACTCAAATCTTCGTCCGAAACCTTCCCCACGAAAATCACATTTTCAACCAACCCTAGCTTTTTGGTTTCGGCCTCAAGTTGAGAACGCAAACCACCCTCACCCACAATCAACCACCGCCAACCTTCCGGCAACCCCTTTTCCAGAATTTTCAAGGCTTGCAGACCAAAGCTAAAGCCCTTGTTTTCTTCTAATCTTCCCACGCTCAGAAAAGTTAGAGGACTGAGGACTGAGGACTGAGGACTGAGGTTCGAGGGCTCAGCAAGCGTTGCCTCTACATTAAACATTGCTTTTTTTGGCTTTATATCTACGGCATTAGGTATGAGGCAAATTTTGGATAATGGCACTTTCAGGAACTTTTGCACTTCGGGCATAAGAGCTTGGTCAGTAGCAATAACGGCAGCACTCTGGCGGGCGGCAATGCGCAACATCACCCGGAAGGGATAATAGGCCAATTGCTTTAGTCGCGATTTGTTCTTGAATTCCTCCATACCATGTGGATTCAGCACCAAAGGCACCCCCTTGATTGGGCGCAGGGCATAACCAAAAGCCGCCAACCCATGAGCATGCACCATCTGGGGGCCAAGCTTTCGTGCCAGTTGGGCCAACTTCAGGCTAAAAATCGGGTAATTTAACAGGCGGTCAGGGATAGAGTTGCGTCGCAGAAATTTTAGAGTTTGGTAAGGTACATAAATATGGTTTACGTTTTCAGGCCAGAAAGTGGGATTTTCCAGGTCGGGGTCGGGAGGTTGGGTGAGAAGGTAAACGGTGTGACCTTGCCGTGCCAGTTCCAGGGTCAGGCTGGAAACATGCTTTTCCAGACCGCCAAAAGGGTGAAAGGGATAACAAACCCGCGACAAGTGAGCAATAATCAAACCTGCGCCCCCTGTTTTTGGGCAATCAATTCCAGGTAAAGTTCCTCGGTGCGGGTCACTACCGCTTCCTGGCTGAACTTTTCGTGGGCGGTTTGTAAGGCACCAGCTTTTAAACGCTCACGGGTGGCGGACTGCTCCGGTTTCAGAATACTTTGCAACTTATAGGCAAATTCCGGCAGATTTTCCGCTAATACACCGTTAGCCCCGTTCTGAATAATGTCGGGCGTACCCCCGGTGTTGAGAGCCACCACCAACGCCCCTAACCCAATCGCTTCTAACAACACTCGCGTCAGGGGTTCGGGCCAGAGCGACGGGAACAACAATGCCTCCGCCCCTGCTATTAACCGCAAAACCTCCGAGTGTTCCTGCCAGCCCAAAAACTTTATATTCAAATTCTCTTGTAGAGCGGCTTTCTCCATTTGCCCCCGTAAAGAACCGTCACCCGCCACCAGAGTAGGGATTTCGGGGCGAGCCTCCCGCAGAATATCCAGTAACAGGTTCGCCCCTTTGTTAGCCTCAAGTTTGCCGATGTAGAGCAGGTATTTGTCAGGACTGGGGACTAAGGACTGAGGACTGAGTTCGGGCTCAGTAATTTTGCGAGCCTCTACATCAACTACTGGGGATATGTCCTGCAAATCCTTAAAATTGATAAAATTAGGTATGATATGCAAACGGTGGAGCGGCACAAATCGAGCCAGCTTTACCGCCACATAGTTACTGACCGCTATAACTGCATCGGCTTGAGCCAGATACCGTTGCTTGAGCTTCAGGTTGCTTGCCATGTAGAGCGAGAGCGGGGCGGCGGGAATCCCCAACGGCCCCTGATTGTGATAGAGGCATTTTACTCGATTGAGCGGTGTGCAGCCGGGACAGATTTTGTTGCCGCTAAGGTGGGTTGTCCAGTAGCAAACGGGCCAGTAATCACGCACCGTGCCCAGGCTGACCGCCCCACTACGTTTGGCAGCGATTACGGTTGGGGGAATTGTAAGGTAATGTTGCCCGTGCGCTACCTGAATCGAATTTTTCAGGAAAAAGTTCTCCAGCCAATTAGCAAAGCGGGGGTAAAGTCGCTCGTTGCGAGTGTAATTGCGCACAAAAGGGATATGGCTGGCTGGGTAAATAAACTCGGTGACGGGCAAACCTTCGTAGTCACGGGTGGCTTGTCCAAATTCCGACCCTTCTTTGGGCAAAACCACCTGTAAATTATTACCACGCTCCTGCAAAGCTTTCGCCAGATAGAAGCTGCTCCAGCCACTCCCACCCGACTTAGGTGGAAAAACGTCACTAACTATGGCAATGTTAAGGGACTGGCTCATAGGTGCTTGTAGTGGCTTTCAGAGAGGCTCCGCAGCCGCTCGGCACTCGACTCGGCGGTGATGTCCCGTTGCGGATTGCCCAGCAACTCGTAACCTACCATAAATTTGCGGACGGTAGCCGAACGCAACAGGGGCGGGTAAAAGTGGGCATGCAAATGCTGACCGGGATGCTTTTTGCCATCGGTGGGGGTCTGATGGAAGCCCATCGAATAGGGGAAACTTACCTCAAATAGATTATCGTAGCGGGAGGTCAGCCGTTTTAGAATGTCAGCCAGTCCTTCGCGTTGTGTCTCATTAAGCTCGGAAATCGTTCCGGCGTGGGCCTTGCTGATAACCAGCGTCTCGAAAGGCCAGACCGCCCAGAACGGCACTACCGCCAGGAAATAGTCATTCTGACAAACTATCCGGCTGCCCTCGTTTTCTTCCAGAGCGGCGTAATCGCACAACAGGCAACTACCTTTATTTTGAAAATATTCAGCCTGAGCCACCAGTTCTTTGGAGGGTTCCTGGGGGATAGTTTGTTGAGCCCAGATTTGCCCGTGCGGGTGGGGATTGCTGGCACCCATCATTGCTCCCCGGTTCTCGAAAACCTGGACGTAGGAAATTTCAGGGATTTTCCCTAACTCTTCGTACTGAGCCGCCCATAAATCCACTACCTGCCGAATACCGGGGCGTTCCATCAAAGCCAGGGTTAAATCGTGGCGGGGTGAGAAACACAAAACGCGGGCGGTGCCTCTTTCGCTACTAGCCACTAACAAATCGGCCTGTTTAAAAGAGTTTTCGGGAGTATCCATTAACATAGCCGGGTAATCGTTATCAAAAACATAAACCGACTCGTATTTGGGGGTAAGTTTTCCACCAGCGCGGGGATTGCCGGGACAAAGGTAACAGGCCGGGTCATATTCGGGCTTCTGCTCCTCTGCGATTTTTTCCACCTGACCTTGCCAGGGACGTTGGGTGCGGTGGGGTGAAACCAGAATCCATTCACGGGTCAAGGGATTGTAACGGCGGTGCGGCTGCTTAAATAAATCGTCATTTTCGGCTGTCACGGCGTACACCTTTCAGCTATAGGTTAATTATCGCCCTAATTATTGAATAGCATTATATCACTTTAGGCTATTGCGTTATTATTTTAAAAATACCTTTGCCACTAAAAACAGCAAGCGGCGGGGGTCTTTACCCAAACCCAAAGCCTGGGGGCTAGTAACCTGTCCCTCAACCTCGAAATTCAGGTTGTGTTTGCCTATTGCGAGGGTCAGAGGTATTTTCAGAGATTGGGGTGCGGTATTGAGTTTCCCTTCCCAAACCATCCTCCCGTCCAGGCTAATTCGGGCGGTTTTTTCGCCATCTAACACCAGCATGTCCAGATTCAAGGTGGTTTTTAGCTCGCCTGGGCCTTGCCAGGTCAGATATAGGTTAGCCGAGCCCGCCGACCATCGGTGATAAGTGTTAGTGGTGGAGGGTATGTCCGTTGGTTCAGGGTCGTACCAACCCTCGCCAATTTCGATAAAAGGACGAGGATTAGCGGGCGGAGCGGGTAGCGCGTAGGCTTCCAGAAACTTGTCGCGATAAATTGGGTTGCCGGGCACAATTCGGGCAATCGCCGCCCGATATTTATCCAGATTAGCCGTAGTCCTTTGTTTATCATTTTGAGGCAGGCGCAAGATTATATAACGCACGTGATAATAGCGAAACGCGTCGTACCAACCTTGTTGCTCTATTTCGGGCGGCACAACATCCGCTCCAAACTGGAGAGTCGTTAGCTCCTTAAAGCCGGGAGCGCGACGCTGAAAAGGATGGTCGTACTCCCGCGATATATAGCCATCGAAAATCCGCTTGCCGTGTACCGTCTGTTCCGCCATGCGGGGCGCACCCGTCCAGAAACCAGCCTGGGGCGGCAGTTCTAACAGGGCATAATCCTCTTTATCCTGTGCGAGTTGAGCAAAAAAGGGCGAAACCTCAAAACTGTTCAGGGGGTAAGGAATTTGCAAAAACTCCACAGTAACCAACAGCCCCGCCGCTCCCATTATCAGCCAACCCCGCTTCGGCATTTTATTCACCAGCCAGACCAACCCAAAAGCGGCACAAACTGCCAGGGCAAGCATCGTTATGACCACAAAACGGTCAGGGCTACGAGTAATTTTTACCACTGGCAAATTTTCCAGCAAGGCGAAGGGTAGCCCCCAACCGGGACTCGCTCCGTTTATCCGCATGGCCGGCCCTAGCGATAAAACCCAGAAAGTCAGGGATACAACTCCCCAGAACCAGGCTTTCCGACTAAAGATTATCCCCAGAATCGCCAACCCCAGGGCGACGTAACCAAGATAAACCTGCGCTGCCAGTGGCCCGGTTACATAGTTAGCCGGAAAGTTCTGGCTAGTCCAGCCCAAAAAGCTGGAAGTGGTCGGTGGAATAAAGAAAGCCGTCAGGTCTGCCGAGAATTTGCGGGTGTCCGCCGGGTCGGGTAGAAAATAGCTGGCACTGTTCAACTCTTTCAACATTGGGATAAACACCGGGAGCATCACCAATCCAAAAGCCACCAGCGTTAGTCCGATAGTGCCAAAATCAGCAAACCTAACCCCCCTAACCCCCTTCTCTAAAACGGAAGAGGGAATTTTTATAAATGCAAAAAAACCTTTTTGCCAGGAAAAAATAATAACTAAATACATTATGTAAAGTAAAGTGAAACCGAGTAAAAACAAAGTGTAGTACCAGTCGGTCAGAGCGGTAAAAACCAGAAATACAGCCGCCAACAAGCTATTAATAATCCGTTTCTGGGGTTCGCGGCTGGCCTTGATAAGAAAAAGAATATAAAAGGGTAGCCATTGCAAGGAAATCAGTTGCATCACACCCTTGAGCGTACCCATATGATAGGGAGCATAAGCGAAAATCAGGCTGGCGGTAAAAGCAGCGGTTTTGTTTTGGCATAGATAATCCAGCAGCAGATAAGCTCCTACCCCCGCCATAATAAAAGAAAAAAAGACAATAAAGTTATAGGCGGCGGTCATACCAAATAATAATTGAACGGGTGTGCTGATAAGGCCATTCAGGGGGTGAAGAGTGTGGAAATAGAGGCTGGTACGGTCGGGGAAATAGATAAAATCGGTGCGAAAGGGGTTGCGAAAATGCAAAAGGGCTTCCCGCACCCACCACAGATTCCAAATATTCTGGTCACGGTCTTCGATTAACTGACCGGGAAGGGCATTCCCGAAATTAAAAAGCAGGGGAAAGGTAAAAAGGGCGGTCAGCAAAAAATGGCCTGGAAATACCCATACTAATGGTCTAATTTTTAGCCAGCTTTTAATAGAAAAAGGGGGCTTTATACTATTGATAGTCTCTTCCCCTACAACATTCATTCCGACCTCCTGCATAATCGCAACCCGGATTTTAGGTTAAATTTGCCCGGCTGGCAAGTTGAGGATAATTATCGAGTTTAAGCGAAAATTGTCCAGCACCTTAAAATTTCTTCACTTCGTAATCTTCTTCGTTATGTTGGAATGCTATAGTTAGTAAAAGCCCTTGTTGTAATTAGTGGCTAATGAAACGAACGATGAAGAGACAATGAATCCGAATGAGAACAACAACATAAAACCGTCAACTCATATTGGTACTAATCTCCAACCTGAGCAATTAAACATGTATGTTACCCAACTTGAAGAAACGGGCTATTATACCTCGCAAAACGATATATTGATCAGAATCCGCCACCAGTCGCAGGAATTACAAATGCTGCACCAGATTCGGGTAGCATTGCTTTCAAACACTGACCTGAACTACCTTTTCCAGGCCGCTGTTGGAGCCCTGGCAGGCTGTTTTGATTCTCCCCTGGTTGCCTTATATCTGTTAGAAAATAATCAACTCCACCTTAAGGCCTACAAAGGTTACGATAAACTTGTCCAGACCATAGCCCCAGACTATGGTATCTGCGGGCAAGTAGCCCAAAGCGGCAAACCACTTTTGATTGAGGATGTCAGTCAGGCTACGGAATATATTGCAAATGTGCCCGGAGTATGCAGCCAACTTGGTGTGCCGTTAATCCACCAGGGAAACGAAATAATCGGGGTTTTGCTTGTTGAAACTACCCAAAAAAACTCCCTCAAAGAACGGGAAATGCGACTATGCCGGACTGCTGCCGATTACGTGGTGTTAGCCGTCGAAACCAGCCGTTCCCAGACTAGTGAACAACGCCGCGCCGAACAATTATTAGTGCTCAATCGAATAGGTCGTGAGCTCGTTTCGCTGTTGGATGTCTCAGAGATAATCAGCCGAATTACGGGCTCAGTGCGCCGCAAACTAAATTATTACAGCGTGAATGTTGGTCTTATTAACGAAGAGAAAATGGTTTTTTCGATTGGTTCAAGCGAAAAAGATGTGGCAGAAGATACACAGGTCAGTCTCCCGCTGGACGAAGATACTCTGACTACTTATGCTGCACGCAACGGTGAATTAGTGCTGGTACACGATGTAAGCCAGGATAAACGCTACCATCGCTTACCTGAGATGCCCAGAACCCAATCTGAAATAGTTCTACCCTTGCGGGATGCCAATCGAATTATTGGGGTACTGGATGTTCAGAGCGATCGGGTTTTTGCTTTCGACGATGATGAGGTAATTCTGCTCAAAACGCTGGCTGACCAGACCAGTATCGCTATTGCCAATGCTATACGCTTTCAGGACATTCATTTACAAAAAGAAGAATTAGGCCGTACCAATAGAGCTTTAGCTGAGGCCAATCGCCTTAAAAACGAGTTCCTGGCTAATATTAGTCATGAGCTGCGAACACCCCTGAACTCTATTATGGGTTACGTTGAAATGATTCAATCTGATTTTTACGGGGAAGTTCCCAAAACTTTTAGTGACCCTCTCGAACGAGTTGAGCGAAACAGTCGCCGCCTGTTAAACTTGATTAACGATGTATTAGACCTGTCCAAACTTGAAGCGGGTCGCGAAAACCTTCAGATTGAAAAATTCGCCCTGGCTGAATTGCTACATTTTACCTGCGACACCACCAGAGAACAGGCTATTGCCCAGGGGTTAGCCTTTAGCTGCGAGATAGACCCAAATTTACCTCGAATTGTCGAAAATGACTCGCGCCGCCTCCGCCAAATAATCACCAATCTACTAGCTAACGCTCTAAAATTTACCCAGAAGGGTGAAGTTAGTATGAAGACCGTACCTACCACCACAAAAAGCGGGCAACCCGGTTATAAAATTATGGTCAAAGATACGGGTATCGGGATTGCTAAAGAAGATTATGACCATATCTTTGAAAGTTTTCGGCAGGTAGATGGCAGCACTACCCGGATGTTTGGCGGAGCAGGAATGGGACTTACGATTTGCCTTAAACTCATAAGTATGATGCAGGGTAACATCGAGGTCGAGAGTGAGGTCGGCAAAGGTAGCACTTTCACTGTAACCCTTCCTTCAATAGTGCCCTAGAAACACAAGGTACAGCCCCCTAAACAAAGGGATGAGCTTAATTTATTGACAAACCCGGCTTTTTTTAATATATTAGCAACCACGCCGACATAGCTTAGTTGGTAGAGCAGCCGATTCGTAATCGGCAGGTCATCAGTTCGACTCTGATTGTCGGCTCCTTTGAACTCAATTCCCCCTTCTTGGCGGTTAATAAGTAACCGCTAATGCCAAAAAGAACAGCCGATTCACTAAAACCACTTCCTGAAATTTGCCCATTTTCAAGTTATATTGAAGATTGGCTGATTGCTATTAAATCTGCCCGCAGCCCCGAAAAAACCCGCAAAGGCTACAAAGATGTCCTGGATAAATTCCTCTGGTGGTGGAAAGACACCGGATACTATACCGCCCTGGAACTACATCCCCGCCACGTCACCCTGTTGACGGATAATTAGAAAGAAGGGCCATTTGGTGTACCTGGATTAACACCTGGGGTACCCTGTTTACCCCCTCCATCATTGATTGATAAGGATACTCATCACACTGAAGAGCCCCGCCCTGCCAATTTGGTTTTTGCTCCATGAAAGCGAATATTATTTGTGGTCTTTGCGAGTCGGTACAAACGTCTTTTTTATTAGCGATCTTTTTTGGATCATTAAAGCCAACAAACCTTAGTAACATTGGCTTCATTGCTGCATTTTGAGCATCCATCATATGTCTAGAAATATGATCATATGGTGGATTCCTAAATTTAATGACAGCAATCATACAAAAGGCTGGTACAACGAATTCCATGCCAACTAAGAATGGGCCTTGTTTAAAGGCTGCCGCCATCAAACTTATGGAATATTGACCACCACAGCTTAAAGCTGTCCCGCAAACTTTTGCCGAGCCTGTGCTAGCATTCCCGGGCTGCTATCCAGGCCAATTATCTCAATTTCATGGTGTAATCCAACAAGCGCGCGTTCAAGCTCACCAGTACCACAGGCAAGGTCAAGCAAACAGACCGTTTGTTGCTGATTGCCTAACCGTTTAAAGTCGAGGGCCAGGAGGACACGTTCATGCATTTTACGGATGAAATTACCCCAAAAACGATCATAAAATTGTGCCCCCCCTATTATAAGCTGAAATCATCAGGCTACCGAAAGCACATAACTGAACACAAGCACCTTGCCTTGATACTGGAACTCTGCCCAGATTTTGTATATCCCGGCCCTGTCAAATTTCAGCTTGTAACCAACTTCCGGGCCATACTTTTGGCTATTACCACTCATAACCTCAGAAGTTGGAGTTTCATTCATCGCTTTTTCTCCCGGCACCTGTCCGTGCAAGTGACTAAAGCTAGAACCTTCCGCAGAAATCATAATCAAGTGACCGGGTTCGCCCAGGTAAGGCTCCAACTCCCTCAAAGGTTGTCCATTTTTCTCAAAACGGAAGTTCAGGTCGAATGCCTCCCCAACCTTCAGGGTGGCGGGCAGTTCCAGACTGATCTTGACCTCCCCGAACTGTTGCACTAAATTGCCACCCGTTTTTGGAGCTACCACTGCCTGACTTGGGCTTTCCCCGACGGTCAGGTCGTGCCGATACAGGATTTTTTGCTCGTTTTTCAGCACAATCCCATCGTAAATCTGATAATTACCAGCCGCGGGGAAAGTTACTGCGAAAGTGAATAAACCCTCGTCTGTGCCTTGCGGGTGGAGATGCCGATAGAAATTCAAATCCTGCCCCACCACCACCAGATGCATTAGTTGGGTGTGGGATATTTTAAGGTCAGGCGAGGTCAGAATTTTGCCGCTTTTAGCATCGGTTAATCGCACAATTAGCAAAGTTGGTTGACCGGGTTGGGGCTTTTCCGGGAAAGTGTTCAACTCAATCCTGGTATCGCCTATCTGGTAGGGTGAAGGAAATGCCACCACATTCGCCGCCGGAATTAGGTCTGTTTCCATAGGAACATTTGCCGAAGCTGTGTTCATACTTTGCGCTTGCGGACGGGTGAAGCTATCGACAATCTGCCAGACAATTACCCCTACCAACCCTAACAGGGCAATCACTAACCCAAGCTGCCAGACCATACCGCGCCGTCGGGCTTTTTTCTCGGCGGCAGATAACGGCCCAACGTGTTTACCCCGAAAACGATTTAAGAGCAACGAGTTTGATACCACCGATACACTGCTTATAGCCATTGCGCCCGCCGCGAGAATCGGGTTGATAACGCCCAGGATTGCCAACGGCACCAGTAACACGTTATAGAAGAAGGCCCAGAACAGGTTCTGCTTGATTTTCCGCATTGTAGCTCTGGAAAGAGTGATAGCAGTAGCCGCCGCCCGTAAATCCCCATTCATCAGGGTAATGTCCGCTGCTTCCATCGCGATATCGGTGCCAGTCCCAATCGCCATCCCCACATCGGCCTGCGCCAGTGCCGGAGCGTCGTTAATCCCATCGCCCACCATTGCCACCGTCTTGCCCTCGGCCTGAAGCTTTTTAACCATCGCCGCTTTCTCTTCAGGGCGAACCTCCGCTAGAATGTGGCTAATTCCGGCCTGACTGGCGATGGCTTCGGCGGTGCGGCGATTATCACCTGTCATCATAATCGGCTCGATCCCCAGGGCTTTTAGCTCGGCTACCGCTTCGGCACTACCCGGCTTGATAGTATCAGCCACCGCTACCAGCCCTACCAACTCTCCTTCAACTGCCACCAGCATTACGGTTTTACCCTGGCCTTCCAGCTGGGCCATCTGTTCCTCAGCTTTAGTGGCGATTTCAATCTGGTTTTGTGACATCAGGCGGCGCGTTCCTGCCAGCACCCTTCGCCCTGCTACTTCGCCCCTCACTCCCGCTCCGGTTAAGCTCTGGAAATTTTTCGGTTGTTCCTGGGGGTCATCCAGATAGAGTCCCCGACTTCTAGCCCCTTTTACCAGAGCTTCGCCCAGGGGATGTTCGCTGGCTTTTTCCACCAGAGCAGCAAACTTCAACACGGCGGATTCATCCAGCTTGCCCAGACTGACAACTTCGGTTAATTCCGGTTTGCCCTGGGTCAGGGTTCCGGTTTTATCCAGGATAATGGCGTTAATATTTCTGGCGCGTTCCAGGCTTTCGCCACCCTTGATTAAAATACCCTGCTCGGCCCCCACTCCTGTGCCAACCATTATGGCGGTAGGGGTAGCCAATCCTAAAGCACAGGGGCACGCCACCACCAATACCGCTACGGCTGGTAGTAGGGCGGCTTGAAAGGAGTGTCCTGTTAATAGCCAGCCCACGAAACTCAAAAGCGCAATTCCAATGATTACCGGGACAAAAATGCCACTAATAGTATCCGCCAACCTTTGTACCGGGGCTTTTGAGCCCTGCGCCTGTTCCACCAATCGGATTATCTGGGATAGGACGGTTTCTTTACCAACACGAGTGGCCTTAACCCGTAACAACCCATTCTGATTTACAGTTGCCCCAATTACCTGGTCTCCCGCTTCTTTTTCAACCGGCAGGCTTTCACCCGTAACCATACCTTCATCCACGGCACTCTGACCGGATTCAACTATACCGTCAGTGGGTATCTTTTCTCCAGGACGGACAATCAGCAGGTCACCCGCTACTACCTCAGCGATAGGAATATCCTGCTCAAGTCCGTTTCTCAGCACACGGGCAGTTTTGGCCTGTAAGCCCATCAGCTTTTTGATAGCCTCGCTGGTTCGCCCTTTCGCCACCACTTCCAGGAATTTACCCAGGTAAATCAGGGTAATAATTAAAGCAGAGGTTTCAAAATAGGTAATCGCTTCACCGCCAGTTGGTCCGGTAGACATCCCGCCACTGGCAGCGTAATTATTGCCAAAAACCAGCAGCCAGACACTATAGATATAGGCGGCGGTGGAGCCCATCGAAATGAGGGTATCCATATTGGCGGACAAATGACGGGCAGTTTTCAACGCGCCCCGGTGGAACTCCCAACCCACAATCGCCCAGACTGGCGTAGTCAAACTAAAGAGCAACCAATCTCTAACCCGCAGGTCGCTGAACCAATTCATCCCGAACATATTGATTACAAAGACCGGGACGGTAAGGACAAAGCCCAAAATTAGAAGATTACGGCGGCGGATTATCTCTTTTTGCCGCCTTATGCTGGTGCGATCCTGCTCAGGCTCATCTTTGGTTGCTGTCACTTTTAATGTTGGCGAACTGGTTATAACATTTTCTGTGTGGTGCGATTGTAGTGCGGCTTTTTTCTGAAGATTATTATTCTGAGCTACGGGTTTCTGGCTGCTAGCTTCTAACGCCTGGTTATAGGGTTGCGCCTTATAGCCTGCTGCTTCGATAGCTCCGATTATTTTATTAATATTAGTTTTTGAGGGTTCAAAGGTAAAAGTACCGCGCTCGGTGGCGAGATTAACGTTGACGGCCTCCACTCCTTCCACCTTCTTAACTTTACGTTCAATCCGATTAACACAACTGGCGCAGGTCATGCCCTCTATTTCAAATTCGGCTGTTAAGGTATCAGGTTGGTTGGTTGGTTCTTCCGGGGCAGGTATCGCCGTAACAATTTCCGGTTCTTGCACTTCCAGAGGAGTAGCTTTGTAACCAGCCGCTTCCACCGCTTTTACCAATCCCTCAACGTTGGTCAGAGTTGGGTCGAAGGAAACTGTGCCTTTTTCGGTCGCCAGATTAACGCTGGCTTCCGCCACACCAGGAACTTTTTTAAGTTTTTTTTCAATCCGCATAACACAACTGGCACAGGTCATACCTTCCAGTTCTAGTGTTACGGTGGCATTTCGATTTTCCGGTTCTAAAAATGTTATTTTATTTTGATCTGCTAATTGCGACATTTTATTTCCTTTCTACTTACGGATCCAGCCTAAAGTTAGGTAGGTACTAATATAAGTCACCTAAACCCGTATTTCATTCTATTTGAATTCGGGCTATGGGCTAAAACTCAGTGATGGGAGCCTTCGTGTTCGCTGTGAGCGGTTTGCTCACTAAGATATTTTTCAGGCTCTTTGTCAAATGACTTTTTGCAACCAGGGGCACAGAAGTAAAAAGTAGTGCCATTGTATTCTGATTTGAATTTCGCGGTATCGGTATCTACGCTCATCCCACAAACCGGGTCAATTGCCTGATTCATTCCAGTTATCCTTTCCTCCTTTTAGTTCATCACACCTATTATGATTTGGTGTAGTGTTTTATTACTTTCAACACTTCGGTGATTTTTTCATCGCCGTTGCCCTGCTGAATAGCCTCAGCCACACAGTGCCGCATGTGGTCTTCCATTAGTAACAGGGAAACCTGTTCCAGGGCCGCCTGTACGCTAGAAATTTGGGTCATAATTTCCACGCAGTATTTATCCTGCTCCACCATACGCTGCAAGCCCCGGGTCTGGCCCTCTATTCGGCGAAGTCGAACCTGTATTTTTTCTTTATTATCTTCGTAAGAAGCCATTCATTTTGACCTTTCTACAATTTTTCTTGATACCCCCTAGGGTATCCGCACTTATAATGTACTCTCTTTCTTACTGTTTGTCAATACCCCTGGTGGGTATCATTAATATTGCTGCTCTGCGCTTTTGTTTAATCATCCATTGCAGGATACCCCTGGCTTTGGGGGGCTAGCACAGCGTTAAACTGAAATCGGGCTTTCGTCACTCAGATTGCCGTAAGTTAAAAGCTAAACCAAGAATTTAAAAGCTGTTATACTATTATGGTCTATTACCTACCTTTGACGGAGAAATTTGTTGAAACGCGACCCTTCTATTAACCTGACCGAGCAGCAGCAAGCCATCGTCCAGCATAACTTTGGGCCAGCCCGGGTATTTGCGGTAGCTGGTGCCGGGAAAACCACGGCGATGGTGCAACGTATTCGGCGTTTGGTGCAAGAGCAAATCTTCCCACCGAGCCGGATTTTAGCCTGTTCTTTTAATAAGTCTACCGTTACCGAACTCCAAATCGCCCTGCAACGTTGGCCTCAAGGCAATTTAGTTAAAACCCGCACTTTACACCAGATTGGCAATTGGGTTTTGAAAGTGGCTCAGGCACACGGTTATCTAAAACAAAATGTTTCCGAGGTGGAAGAACTTGAAATTCAAGGGGCTGACCGGAAAATATTACAGTTAGCGGTTGCCAGAGCCAGAGAGCAGAAATTAGCTTATACCGATGAATTGAATGACCTTGATCAAGAAGATTTCCTTAGTCAACTTGGGCAGTGGAAAGGGAATCTTTGTTATGCCAACCTGGAGAACGCTAACCTGCCTGAAGATGCCCAAAAAATAGCGACTCAAGCGGTAGCCCCGCCCGGCTTCGAGTGGTATCTTGACCTTTATCGGCTGTTTGAGGATATTCGCAAGCAAAACGGCTGGATTACCTTCGATGATATGCTCCAAACTGGCTGGGAGTTGTTAATGCGATATCCAGTTTTGCGGGATAAATTAACTAAACAGGCTGATTGTGTAATGGTTGACGAGTTTCAGGATATCAATCTGGCGCAGTTTGAAATTCTGGATTTGATGACCGCCAGTCACCGCAATTATATGGTAGTCGGCGATGATGACCAGACAATTTATGAATGGCGGGGAGCCAACCCCCGGTTTATTCTGGAAGAGTTTGGGCGACGTTATCAGCCCCAGGACTATCTAATAAACGATAACTTTCGCTGTAACGCCTCGCAAGTAGCTCTCGCAAACCGGGTAATCGAGCTTAACCAGCAACGCCACCCCAAACACCTTAGCCTGACCAGAGGATTTGAGGGCTTGACCGAAGTTCATACTGAAAAAAGCAAAGAGGAAATGGGTCGTCATATAGTTGCCAGAATCAAGCAGGTGCTAACGAATGGCCTTAAGCCTGCTGAGATTGCGGTTCTGGTGCGACTGTATAGTCAAACCTCCTATATTGAGCAATACCTGATTAAAGAAGAAATATCCTACCGCGTTACTGGTGGGTTACCATTCTACCAGCGACCCGAAATAGTAGCCCTGCTGGATTATTGCCGCCTGGCTAAAGCCGAGCATAGCTTAACCCGAAAAAACGAGCTTACCCCACTCGAAGCCCAAGAGTTTGAGAGTGCCTGGAATAATCCGGGTCTTCCCCTAATCCGTTATTTGCCCAAAGAACTCAAGAAAGCCATTCGTTTATTAGTGGTGCAAAATAGCTTGCCACTAAGTGCAATATTACTCAGCCTGAAAGCCGAAATTCAGAAACCAAAAATTGCCGATAACCTGGAGAAAATAGCTCTTTCGCTCCAGTGGTTGGCGGGAGAGTTGGAAAACCCGTTTGTGGGACAGATATTGGATGAATTGGACAATCGCCTGAAATATCGGGACTTTTTGCGCCGCCAGAGTGGTTTTGCTGAAACCGGCGAGAATCGGGCTGTCAGCGTCGAAGCCTTTATTGACTATTCACGCGGGAAGGGCAGCTTACTGGAGTTTATGCAACACCTGATTGAACTTGCCCAGACCAGGGTTGGTTATACCAGCTCGGAACCGCAGGAGCAAATTATTATTAGCTCAATCCATCAGGCTAAGGGGCTGGAATGGCAGGTAGTTTTTGTGCCGGATTGTAACCAGGGAACTATCCCGTTTGGGGTAGGCAGTCGCCAGCCTGGAAAGTTAGAGGAAGAACGCCGCCTGTTTTATGTTGCCCTTACCCGCTCAAAGAGTGAGCTTAATTTGTATATTGTGGAAGGCCGGGACGTATCGCAGTTTCTCACCGAAGCCCGCTACCGCCAGACCCTTGAGGGAGTTAAGGCCATCGCTACCACTCTGAAGCTGGAACCAACCAACTGGCAGGCGGCGGATGTATTGCCCTTAACCAAACAAATTAAACCCTTTCACCTGGAACGCTATTTCAAACTCTGGTGGAATGCCGAACCGGAAGTTAAACAGCAATATGCCGATAAAGTCCACCATTTTTATACCGCCGTAACCAGGCTAAAAGCTCAGGATAAGCTAGGGTTAAAGCTAGTTGAAATGGAATTCTGGCAAGAAATAGCCCCACAGCCAACCCCCTTGTCAACCCAGGAATTTCCCGGACTGGAAAAGCTGATAAAAACATCTAATACACCTGTTGAAAAACCCCCAGTTAGCTCCAAAATAGTTAAATTCAAAACGGGCGACAATATAAAACATTCCACCTTTGGTATTGGTAAAGTGTTAGCGGTAGAGAGTTCCAGTATTGACGAGTTGGTGATAATTTCATTCGACCACCTCGGCATCAGGCGAATTTCGGCTCTTTACGGAAAATTAGAATTAGTTTGAGCTATTGATAAGCAGTCCAAGAACAATAGCTAAAGAAGTTCAGGGTAGGGGAAGAGTAATTAGAGTTTAACTTCCTACCATTTCAGTTTTTAACTGGGCATAAAGGGCCTCATAAACCAGTCCACTTCGTTCCAGAGCCGTTTTATCGTCGGGGCTGGTAAGGCGTAAACCCTGACAAATCAGCTCAAGGCCGGGGGCTGCCGGTTCCAAAGCTACTTCCTGAACCTCATCTACCTCGTCAATCATCCGGGCGATACGCTCCAGTATTGAGTCTTTGAGATTGTATTCCCGTAATATTGTATGGAAAGTGGTGTGACCTCGGCGGTGAGAGAGACGTACCCCTGGAATATCAAAGGGTTCGGCCACCTCCGGCAACGATTTCTGCCCTGCTGTGATAAATAAAAATTCAGCCGCTGGATCAATATATTTTTTTATTAACCAGGCACAGCCCATCCGGTCTACGCCAACTTTTTCCCAGGTTAGCCACTTCATTCTGATTTCCTTCCATCTGCTGCTAACAACGCCTGCCTGACCGATTGCTCCAGGTCAGACTGGAAATAATCCTGTTGTTTTGTTTGTTGGTAACGTCGCGAGAGGGCTGCCAGGTCAGCACCTTCTTTTGCCAGGTCGGTGAGTATTTCACGATATGCTTCCGTTACCTGCGCTTGAAATTGCTGTATCAGTCCTACTTCCTGACCTGTCAGAAGTTGTTCTGACACCCATAGCATCGCCTCACCTTCTAGTTCAACAATTTCCGCCGCCAGCCATTGAAATTGTTCCAGAGTACGAGAAGTGTTGGGTAACACCCAGATAGCATCGTGTAAAATTACCGCTCCCAGCTTTTTAAGTTTGCGCCAGACATATACCCGGCTAGCACTTGGTTCACGCGGAATTTTGTAATGTAATATTAGCCATGAATGCACAACCACCCTCTTTCGCTCAATCAATTTTTAGAGGCTAAACCTATAGGCCATTTACCGTCAGACCTAGTTCCAATGCCTTTCTTCAGGCAGTTTGATTTGTAACCATTGTTACATTTTAGCCGATTTTATTATTAAATACAAGTTACCAGGGCTCATCTCAATTACGTTGGACGAATGAAAGGAAAGTATAACAATAGGCGATATTGGCAGAAGAAAAAAGAGCTTTGAGATAGGCTTGCAAAGCGATTTCTTCTACAAACATCCTTAAATGTTGTCGAACCCAGCTCATTAGACCAACTCGAACCTTAATCTGGCGGCGAGTAGCGGCATACAACCTTAACAATAAAAAAACAAATCAGACCAGCGAAAAGCTGAATACGCACCCCATTCTCATTTTCGCTATACCAATGCTTGAAAATCAGGTGGCGTTTAAGCCAGGCAAAGAGTAATTCAATTTCCCACCTCCAGAGGTAAAGTTGAACTACCGTCAAAGCTTTGAAGTCAAGGCGATTGGTTAGGTAGCAATAGATTTCGCCCCGTTCATTCTGAAAAGTAACCAGGCGCAGTGGTAAGGATGTTCCATCTTCCTTGGTTACTTGGATTAACTGGTCAGCTAAAAGTCCTAAAGCCGCTTCTTGGTCTGGCACGGTTAGATTTTGCACCACCTCGTAACAAGCATTAGACAGCAGCCTAGCAGGGTGTCGGAGGAAGCCGGAAAGGGGAGGTTTTTGCCTCTAAATAGGTCTAAAAATCCCGTTTTACCCGCACTGAAAGAAATAGGCCGCCCAATAAGCATCTGTCGGCGAGAAATAATCAACGCGATCTTCTATTTTGACCGTAACGGTTGTAATTGGCGCGACCTGCCAGGCGATTTACCGAATTATGGTAGCGTTTCGCACTACCATCACAGTTGGCTAAAAAGTGGCCTGTGGCAAACAATAAATAATAATTTGCGCGGACAAACCCGTCAGGCGGTCAGGCGTGTTGCCAATCCAAGAATTTGCCCGAATCAGTTAAGTAGCCGACACAGGCCAACCCTTGTGCCGCAACAGGCTATTACCTAATAAACTTAAAAGGACTTCGTAAGGACTATTTTTAAATTCAGGATGATACTCAAAACGTGCCCGCTCAAAATATTGCACGGTGTAAGAGTTACCATCGTCCAGGTTCTTTTCGGTAAATTCCTCCGAAACCGGGTAGCCATAGATTGCCAGCCCGCCGTTTGCCTCCCAATATTGCTTGAAGCCAAAAGCCAGATAGTGACCAGTCTGGGGGAAATAGCTTATTTGAGGAACTTCCACTGAGCCTTCCTGTCGCCCAAAAGCGGCCTCACTTCTTTGGGCGGTTAACTGAGTGCCCAGCAGACCCAGCAACACGCTATTATTTGTCCCGGCAAGTTCAGGGTGATATTCAAAGCGGGCGCGTTCAAAATATTGCACTATGAAAATTTTACCTTGCACTACATCATATTCACGAAATGCTTCGGTGCGCGGGAAACCGAACTGGGTCAACCCTCCCATATTGGCCCAATATTGCTGGAATAGAGGAGCGATATTATGTCCCGTCTCGCTATAAAAATTTGCCTGAATTTCGTTATTATCGACTGGGGCAGTCAGGCTTCGGTCAACTTGGGGGATTTCCAATTTATAAAATTGGCGATCTTTTATAGCGATTAAGGTGGTAGGCGAATAAGGGCTGATAAAAGCACCTTCCAGGCCAAAGTATGGAATATCTATCGAGGGCAAATCCTGCCAGCTATTGCCACCATCGGGAGAATAGTGGATATAAACTGTCCCTTTTACCCCGTTATTCTCGTAAGCGGTAATAACTCGCTGCATAACGAACAGGTTATTGGGGGCATTTCTCGATTGCAAAAGGTATCTAGTGTTTTGAGCAATTTCGTAATCCGGCACAAAGTCGGGTGGTTTAAGCGGTTGCCAGCTATTCCCACCATCTCGCGAAAGGCTCATCTGGTCGAAAGTTAATCTCACCACTGCGCTATTGGTACGGGCAAACCAGAGCTCATCATAATGCCCCCGTGCGCCAAGCTCCTTGAAAGTGCGCCCGCCATCAACTGAAAGTTGGTAGGTGTAACGAGAGCCAGTAGGGGTTGAACCCGAACGCACAATCATTACCAGCCAGTTGGAGGGAGTAGCCCGCCCAGGCATTATTTCCAGCGTGGGAACATAATTAGAATAGCCGCTAACAGTGCCGCTAAAGCGTTTTTCCCAGCTTTTCCCGGTATCGGTTGAGGCATATAGGCTGTAGGTGAACGGTTCAGGGTAGGCCACATCCAGGGTTGGATCGCCGTTCTCTTTAACAACAATATAAACCACCCGACCATCCTGGACAGTAGTAGCCACCGATTTTATCCAGCCCGCAAATTGGGTAGCCCTTTCCAGCACATTTTTACCCCCATCCGGGCTGTAGTAAAGTCGTCTATCTTTCAGGCCGTAAAGCTGTAAAGTGCCATCACCGGGGATAGCAACAGGCACGAAGGGAATTGAAACTTCAGCATCAGTCCCGTTGATGGCCCAGGCAGTTTGTTGCTGAGAATCAATACTAAACTGCATGCCGCTGTCTTCACTACAAAGAGATTGCGGGCGAGAACTGAGCTGGATTAACTCGCCCGTCTGGTAATTCAAGGAATAAGTACGGGTGGGATTCTCACTATTTAGAAGCACTGTGTTGGGTTGGCTACCCTGAAAACAGGGTATACTATTTTGCCCTTCCGGTAGATGAACCCCGGTTGCCTGCCAGCCCGATTCACTTTGCGGCGAATTGGCAGTCGCTACCACTGGAAATGGGATAAGTGAAAACAGCGTCAAAGTCAACAGCATTCCTATAAATTTTCGAAAATTTAGCCCAATCATAAGCAGTTCTCCAACAGCCTTTATTACAGAAAAACCGTTTATACCCGACGATCTTCCCAGTTGTCACCATAGGAGCGTGGATCATCCAACGGTTCTACGTGAATTGTGGTTTCCACTTCTTTGAACTGGGCTTTAAGTTTAGCCTCGATTGCTTCGGTATATTCATGGGATTGGCTCACCGTCCACTCACCGGGGGTTAACAGATGTAAATCTATAAAGCGGAAGTTGCCACTTTTCCTGGTGCGCAGCCCGTGATATTGCACACTCTTATTTTCGGATTGACCAATAACACCCTCTAGAATCGTCTTTATTTGGTCTTCGTCGGCCTTTGGTAAAGATGGGTCAGCTAATTCACTTAAACTGCGCTTTACTATCTTACCTCCTGTGAAAATAATATTGGCCGCCACCGCCAGGGCTACTACCGGGTCAAGCCAAAGCCAACCTGTGAGAGCCACCAACACTACCCCAATTATGACTCCTACCGAAGTAATCACATCAGTCATCAAATGTTTGCCATCAGCCTCAAGCACAATGCTATCTTCCTGCCGCCCCACTTTGAGAAGTATCTGCGCTACAATTAAATTAACGGCGGTAGCGGCAAGCGATACCCCCAGACCGATACCCACACTTTCCAATTGGGCCGGGTTTAATAAGCGGTCTACGGCAGTCCAAATAATTGCTCCGGCTGCTATCAGAATTAGACCGCCTTCAAAACCACTGCTAAAATATTCAACTTTGTTATGTCCGTAATGATGAGTTTTATCGGCAGGGCGCGCCGCAATTGTGAGGGCCAGCAAGGCCGCCGAAGCACCTGCCAGGTTTACCAGACTTTCCATTGCATCTGAAAGCAGCCCAACCGAGCCAGTTAGTAAAAAGGCCGTAAATTTAAGAACAATGGTAGTAACCGCCGCCCCAATGGAGAGCATAATTACTTTACTTTTAATTTTATCCTTTGAGTCATTTTTTCCCGGTACAGGGGTTGCAGGCGGTGAGGGTTTGGGTATTTGCATGGTTCTCCAATCTATCTATTTTTTTAATTGACGGATGAGCATCTTTTCTAGTTCTACTCCTAAAAGCAAACTACTTCCCAAAACTATACTAAGGCCAAAATCAAACAATGGTAATGGTTTTAGACCAAGGAATGTTGCCAGGGGCGTATACAAAGCCAATCCCTGTAACAAACTTACTAAACCGATTATGCACCACATCCAGCGGTTACTAAAAAGCCCGATACTAAAAAGGGACTCAGTATTGGAACGGGTAGCCAGGGCCTGGAAAACTTGTAAGAAAGCCGCCGTAGTAAACAACATACTTTGCCAGTAAGGTAAATTGGCCTGGTGGTATATAAAACCGATACCCAACCCGACCATACCAATAAACAGCCCAACTCCTGATACCTGCCAGCCCAACCCACCGCTAAAAATGCCTTCTTTGGGAGAACGGGGAGGGCGACACATTACATTCTTTTCAGCCTTTTCAAAACCCATGCTTAATCCCAATAATCCATCCGTCATCAGGTTCAACCAGAGAAGTTGTAACGGCAAAAAGGCAATGCTATCCTGCAAAGAAATTCCCAGCAGGAAGAAAGGTAAAGGCCAGAACATCATAATGATAACTTTGCCGATATTCCCAGCCACCGCAAAACTGATGAAACGGCGTAAATTATCATAAATTACCCGCCCTTCCTCCACCGCAGAAACAATGGTTGCAAAATTATCGTCACGGAGTATCATATCCGAAGCTTCTTTGGCAACATCGGTGCCAGATAACCCCATAGCAACCCCGATATCGGACTTCTTGAGGGCGGGCGCATCATTTACACCGTCGCCCGTCATCGCCACGACCTGACCATGTTTCTGAAGAGCTTCAACTATTTTAAGCTTGTGTTCCGGCACAACCCTGGCAAATACTGACACCTCTTTAACTATCTTTTCAAGTTCAGCCGGACTTAGCTGATCCAGTTCTGACCCGGTTACAACCCGATCGGTAGCCTTGCTAATACCCAACTCTCGCGCAATATATCCGGCGGTCAACGGGTGATCCCCAGTGATTAATACTGGTCGGATACCGGCAGAAATGCAATTTTGCACAGCCCTTTTAGCTTCTGGGCGGGGCGGGTCATTCAGACCAATCAGACCAAAAAAGGTCAGATTCGTTTCGTCAGATAATTTCAAAGTCTTATGGTTGTGTACTCTGAAAGCCAGCCCCAAAACCCGCATTCCATTAGCCGCAAGTTGGTTGTTAACTGCTAGAATTCGCTCCACCTGCTCTTTATTTATGGGCATAACTTGCTGTCCATCCCATACAAAGGTCGAAATACCTAGCAGCCCGTCTACTGCTCCTTTGGTTATTGCCAGGTAGGGGAAAGCCGGTTCAAAACTTTCCAAACTCCAGGTCTGTAAACCCTTAACCGCTAACGCCGCCATACTAGGAGGTCGTTTATGGAGAGTGGTCATCCGCTTGCGGCTTGAGTCAAAGGGTAACTCACTCAATCTTGGCAGGGCTTCTCCCAGAGTTTCTGGATTAAACCCTACCTGGTGGGCAACTATTAGCAAAGCGGCTTCGGTAGGGTCGCCCAATACTTCAGTATTAGCGTCTCTTTCAGCTTGCAACCGGGCATCATTACAAAGCATCCCCCCTGCCAGTACCATTGCTACGGCGGTGGGTGCCTTTCCAACAGTTTCCGTTTGTTCGCTTATCTGCTCCATAAGGTTCAGTCGGTAATTGGCAACATCAATTATCGATACTATCATTTTATTTTGGGTCAGGGTGCCGGTTTTATCGGAGCAGATGGTAGTAACTGAGCCCAGCGTTTCAACGGCGGGGAGCTTACGAATCAAGGCGTTTCGCTTGAGCATACGCTGGGCACCGAGAGCCAGTGTAACCGTAACGACTGCGGGTAATCCTTCCGGGATAACGGCAACTGCCAGGCTTACCCCGGTCAAAATCATATCATCCAGAGGTTCGCCTGACAAAAGGCCAATAGAGATAATCAGTAGAGCGGCAATGACTCCGGCGAGGGCCAATTGTTTGCCTACCCGGTCAAGCTTTTCCTGTAAAGGGGTTATTTCTTGTTTTACGACCTGGAGCATCCCGGCAATTTTACCCAACTCGGTATGCATTCCGGTTTCTACCACTACCGTTGTACCACGTCCAAAAGTAACCAGCGTTCCCATATAAGCCATATTAAGGCGTTCTCCCAGAGGAAGGTTATCTCCTTGCAGGGTTTCCGCCGTTTTTTCTACTGGTTGCGACTCGCCAGTCATAGCGGCTTCCTGAATATGCAGATTCACACTTTCTATTATTCGTAAATCAGCGGGAACAATATTGCCAGCTTCCAGTAACACTACATCTCCCGGCACAAGTTGGGGTGCAGCAATTTCAGTAAGTTTTCCTTCCCGGTAAACCCTTACTATAGAAACGGTCATTTTTTTTAGCGAGGCAATGGCTTTTTCGGCGCGGTATTCCTGGAAGAAGCCTAGCGATACAAAAAGGATGATGATTGCCAGAATGGCACTACCTTCAAGTAACTTCCCAAGAAAAAACGATAAAGCGGAAGCCGCCAGCAGAATGAGTACCATAACCGCAGTAAGTTGTCCCCACAATATTTGCCAGGGACTCTTGATACCCTGCTCAATAAGTTCATTTGGGCCATATTGTGCAGCTCTTAATTTTGTTTCCTGAAAACTTAGGCCAGTGCCTATGTCGGTTCCAGCCAGAATATGATTAATTTCCTGGCTATACCATGGGGTTGTGGTGAGGGGAGAATCCACAGTTTGCTTAACCTCTAATTTTGTGTTTTTATCATCGGAACTGGTTGATGTAACCATTAAGCCTACTCCTGTTAAACCCACCATCAATTAGGGACTAAATTCCACGCAAAAACCAAAAGTTTCAAGGGGGCAAGTTAAAAAGTTTTATAATTTCGCACCCTTGCCTCTTACTTGGTTTATTCCGAAACTCCCGGCCTATTTCAGCCTAGCCAGAAAGTCGCTAGTTCTATACTAGAACAATAACAACTTATGGTAAAAATGCAGATAAAGGAGGTGAACAATTGGGTAAGACTCATACACTTTAGGTTTGATTCCCCCTCCTAGAATTAAGCCTGAAAGGTATTAATTATCGAGGACTCTCGTGCAAGACGCTCCGCCCGTTGCTTAATGCCAAGCATACACTTTCGCATCATAATGATGTCAGTGAATTCAACCAACAGGGCAAAGACAATAGTCGGCGATAACCAGTGATACTTCACCCGAACCCGCGTAATCAGGCGGGTGTGAGTTTCATCACCTGGATATAATCCCCAAACCCAGGAGGTATTGCTCCCCTTGTCGCCCCATAGCATCCACTGATTGGGTACAAAGTTCTTGACGTACATCCCACTTTTGCCGTCGGGACTCATCGGAACAACATCACCTGTTTTTGTCTGCTGGAACTCCGGGAGAATCACTTCGGCACTTGGCCTACCGAGATTGTCAAGCAAGTCAATACTGTACCAGCCAGCGCGGGTAACACCCATTTGGACAATCCAGGGGAAAATATGCCCCGGTTTGGCCTGAATCGCCACGGCGCGGGTGGCGTTAAATGTCGGCGTTTGGACAGCCACATCTCCCGCCATAACGCGACTGATTTCGAGGTCGGTTGCTCCCCAGCGTAATTGCCAGGGGCGGATAAAACGCAAATAAATTGCCAGCAGGGGAGCGACGAGAATTAGAAAATAGCGATACACAGTGGAGCATTCCTTTCCGTTGAATACTCAGTTACTTGTGATAGGGGCGAAAAGCTTGAACTATCACACCTTGAATTAGCAACTCCTAAACAAGACATGTTGGCCGTTCTTGCAAGCGATTGGGTTACATCGCTGATGAAATACCGCCTATGCGACCCCGCCACTTGTGCCAGAGCAAACCCATCAGACTGATAATAAATAGCTGGGTATAAATCTGCGGAATCGGTAACGGCTCCTATCACAATTTTTTTTAGTGTTCGTTAATCAAAGGCAAGCCGGTTACCTATTTAAATTACGTTTGGGTCACAGTATTAGCCTCAAACGCTTCAAATAGGAGTTCTCTAACAATTTCCTGGGCCCAACCTCTGATTTCCACCCAATCCCGGAAATCTCCTGTCGGTGCTTTTATTAATCTGGTTATCAGCCGTTCCCCGAAATTAAGATCTGCCATATCCAGTTTGCCAACAAAAACATGATGCTCTTGAACTTTTACCTCCCCTAACGAACTGGCTAGTTTAGCAAGGTCGTCATGGGGCTTGGGGTTATCTATACCTAGGGGCCCACTGCTAAAAAGCCATACTGGCAAATTTGCCAGAACTAACTGATGCTGTTCGGCGAAATCTTTGGCGCTGGGTAGCCAGTTCCCGGCATAAATAGCACTTCCTAAAACTACCGCACTATATTCACCAATTTCGTTAAATTCGCTCTTTTCTTGCAAATCCTGCAAGGTCACTTCAAAGCTAGCCGCCCGCAATTCATCGGCAATAACCTCGGCAATTTCGAGCGTGCTGCCATGTTTACTTGCCACAGCCACCAGAACTTTGATATCTTTTGCTTCGTCCATAATTTGCCTCTTTCTATTCTGAATTAAGGAGTTGGAGTAAAGCATTCCTCACGCAAGTTTCAGTTTACTCGATTGCCCTATATAAATAGGTAACAACTGGTTAAGGGCTGGTAAACAAGCAAGCGAGAAACCCTCAATGGTTATACTTTGCTCTTCATCTCCGGGTACTGGAAACTAAAACTCTGACCTTACAATCTGGCCTTTATTTGGTAGTCACAACACTTTCAACCAGGTGGGGAGGACTGGCTTTGTAGGACAGCCAGCGCGGGTCAGCCACCAGCTCTTGAAAAGCCGGGGTGAAATGAGCTGGCAGATTCAATTGCTTTTCCCGGTAGGCTCGCTGCGGAGCCTGGTCTAGCGGTTGCATAGCCATCCCTTGAACGGTAGACCATAGGTGGAGTTTCTGCCACAATTGTCCGGCCTGAATTTGCTGGCTTCGATCCTGGTTATCGCGGATTGTAATCAAGCCAAAGGTTGCCACCGTGGCAAGGTGAATATCGCGGGTATTAGCCAACCAAGACATCCCCTCCTCCTCAATCGAAGGCTGAACGACTATTTTATTGCTCAAATTATCTTCATTCGTTTAAGGGCAAGAAACATTAACGATGCCACAAACGCTATTAGCGTCAGACAGGCCCAAAAATACCAACCGGGATCACCTTCCACCTGGGGAGAGTGCCCAAAGTTCATCCCAAACACACCAGTAATAAAGGTTATGGGCATAAAAATGGTGGTAATAACCGTTAAACGTTTCATGACCAGATTCATGTTGTTGTTCACAACAGATAAATAAAGGTCAGTCGCATTGCTTACCTGCTCCCTTAAAGTGTCCAACATATCGTAAACCCGCAAGTTATGATCATAAACATCCCGGAAAAAGAGCCGGGCCTGCTGATCAAAATACCCATCGCTATGATCAAGCAGGGTGCGAAACACATCGCGTTGGGGGGCCAGGTAACGGCGTATCTCGACTAAATTACTTTTTACTCGGAATAACTGGTCAAGCACTTTCTGCTCTGGTTTTCCCACCAACTGGTCTTCCATTTGATCAACCTGTTCGTCATAGTCGTCAAAAATTGGGAAAAAGGCCGATACCACGCTATCGCATAATCGGTAGACCAGCTGCCCGAATTCTTTGGCAAATAAATTATCTTCCTTTGTCAGAAGTTGGATTGCGGCCTTTAAGTTGGCAGAGTCGGCATCTATCGAGGTTACCAGCCAATGTTTCCCGATTGTCAGATGTAATTCTTCCCATTCGATCTCTTTATTTGCTGCTACTACTGGTTGGTGCAATACCAGAAATAGATAATTATCATATTCATCAATTTTAGAACGCTGGTTACGGAGAAGGATGTCATCAATTACCAATTGATGCAATTTTAGAGTTTGCTCCAACCAGGCAACTTCAGCTTTAGTGGCGGCTTCCAGAGTAATCCACACTTTGCAATGAGGGTCTGTTAGGCCAGAAGCCTTGAAAAAAGCTGCCTTAATTTCTTCCAGGTTAGCTATAGTTTCCAACCCGGAATTTTCTTCGGCTTGATAATAAGCTTGTAACATTCTAATTTGCCCTTTTACCGCCCTAAAAAAACTGGTGGCGTACTTTTGAAATCTGTTACTGATAAGCATAGTAAAAGTTCGGGTCGTTTCCTGTAAAATTGCTCATTTTTTGCCATCTCTTTGGATTCCAAAAACACTGCCAAATACCAGGCCCAGCCCTGCGCCAAAAGCAATTCCTAACCCAATATTATTAAAGATAATGCCAAAGGTAATTCCCACAGCAATACCCAGGGCCAGGCCAAGTCCAATCGAGGTTTCATATCCACCAGGTTTTTTCGGGTCATTCATCTCGTTTTACCTCAGCTTTTATTTATATTTTCAAATGTTTCTGGTGCCATAAGCTTCATCTGTCCTTCTAAGCATAGACCAATTAAATAGAATAGTCTGTTCGCTACCACGCTTAAGCCGTTTACACTAATTATCTCTTAACAACTTATGTGGGTTAGCGTACAGACCAGCGAATTTTAAGAGAGTAAAATTATTTTAGGAATGTTCACAATTGTTTAACTCGAAGAAAATAAAATGGCAAGAGCAACCCCAACCTCAAAAACGAAGTTATAAGCTGGTTGCCTTTTGCTTACAGAGTGGTCAACGAAGTCTGCTCTTATATTTTGGTTTATTTATTTGTGGCCTGCCCCTTTATGGGGGCTCTTAAAATGTACCCGGTTGTAAACTCCTGTTCAGAAAGAAAAAGATGATTAATAAAATTATTGTACCTCTGGATGGCTCGGCCCTGGCAGAAAAGGCTCTTCCTTATGCCGCGAGTCTTACCAACCAATTGAAAGCTACCCTGGTTTTATTGCGAGTGGCGGAAGCTCGCCCACTGGTAGTAGAGTTCTCTCAAGCACCTCAACTTGAGGCTGGTAATGTGGTCTATTCTGGTAATGTAAAACCAAACAATAGTGGCTTGGGGGTAACCGCGCCGGAATATACCCCCGCTTACTCGGGAAACCCTTACCAGACTCTAACTGCCTATACCGACGAGCAAGAGGATGAGGATTACCTTCAAAAAATTAAAGGAACTCTGGTTGGGGCGGAAGCCCAGACTCCCCTTAAAACCGAACAAATTCAAACGAGGGTAGTATGTGGTAGATCACCTAAAGAGTTGGCGGCAATTGGCAAGGAAGAGCAGGGAGACCTGGTAGTAATGACTACTCACGGACGCAGTGGCATCACCCTGTTAATGATGGGCAGCATTGCGACTAATCTTATCCATCAAACCAACGTTCCAGTTATTTTGATTAAACCTACGGATTCTAAGGTAATCAACGAAGACCCTCAGCCAGATATTACTCAGCCAATTGTAGTTACCCTCGATGGCTCCCAGGATTCCGAAGTTATTCTGGAAGCCGCGTCAAATCTGGCGTTGCAATTAGGGGTCAAATTACATTTGCTGCAAGTCGTGAATGTTCTGATGCCTAATGTGGGAGACCAGTTCTATGTTCCAGCCAATTATGTCCCTGAATTGGAAGTTACTCAGCTCCAAGAGCAAGCCACGAAGTATCTTCAGGGTCTCCAGGCGGACTTACAGGCCAAAGGTCTTGATTGCACTATCAGCGTAATAGTCGGAAACCCGGCTACAGCGATGGTTTATAATTCTGAGCCTGTTTCCAGAATAGCCGAGTATGCCCAAACGGTGAACGCCCAACTAGTGGCGATGGCGACCCACGCGCGGGGTCGGTTTGCCCAGGTGTTGCTGGGTAGTATGTCGGAAAAAGAGGTGCGGGAAAATCCTCTACCAGTAATGCTGGTTAAAATGCCAGCCCATCACCATCACGAATTGGAGAATTGGGCAACTAATCGGGCAAATTTTTAGCAAGGTAGGACAGTGGCAGCCACTAATGGGTTGCCTCGCAAAGTAGGGTAGGCCCACTCCTGAGCCTACCCTACTTTAAAACTTCTATTCAAACAGTAGCGCCAACAGTGACAGAATTAGCCGATAACAACTTCAGGCAATCCTCCGCACCAAGAGCCGGGCTGAATAGAAATCCCTGTAATTCTTTAATCCCTAATTCAGCAATCAATTGCAATTGATGCTGGGTTTCAATTCCTTTAGCCAAAATAGTTATATCAAAACCCTGGGCTAACTTTATTATGGCATCAAGTACCAGCCGCTTTTTGTAATTACCGTATTCAGAATCTCTGGTAGCAAAGTAAGAGATCAAAGAGCGGTCAATTTTAAGCTTATGCAACTCCAATATCCCCAGGGAATTCAGTGAGGAATAGCCACTACCGAAGTCATTCAGAACTAAGTGAACTCCCAGACTCTATAGTGGACCCCTTTGTCAAGACAGTGAAATAAGGTAAATTAAGATAAGTCCTTTCCTTATAACGAAATAATGTTCTATTGAAAGTGGCTTATTTCTATACTTTAAGCCTGGGAATGCTCATCCTGGCGCAGGCCATA
>JBBQZS010000045.1:0-50022 GCA_038207495.1 Chloroflexia bacterium | reverse complement strand
GAGTTCAAAACTACTCATTTACTACTTGGTTCAGAGCAAATTCTATCAAAGGGAATTGCTCTAAATCTGATTTGAAATGGCTTGTAAGTAGATTTTGAGCTCAAATATTTTAGAACTTTTGTATTTGTTGGAGTCGATGGTTTCAAACCCGTCCGGGTGGGTTATAAACCCACCCCTACCTTTAATCACTACTTACCAGGACTTAGTATTAGAGGTCTGATTGTCAATGGTTTGACTTTTCTCTGCCACTGGTTGGCACTGATATAACCACCATCAACAATATGCTGGTTGGGTGCTAACTCCCGTGCCACCAGGCTCTTTTGAATTGGGGTGGTGGCTTTGACATCCGGCACGGTGGCCGCAGTGGTGTGTACCTGGGTAATTAAATTCGGACTATTGCTATCGCAACTTTCGGTCAGGTGAACTTTGTAGCCTAACCAATGAAGCTCCCGTTTGGTGGCATAGCGGGCTTCCGCGTCGTAGGGCTTATGAATTCGCAGCCCTTGGCGGGGGCTCATTGTCTTCAGAACGCAGGCGCACTTGTCCATCTTCCAGCCAGAATTGTTGGAGCCAAACTTGCCGCATTATTTCCAGGGCTGGTAGTCGGCGCAACCAGCTCAATTCTTCGTCCTGCCCCAATACCTGCCACAAGCTGTAACCCGCCACCCCACAATCCAGTGCCCATTCGGCCCGTTCACTTTCTTTCTCTGGCAACCGATATTCTTCAATCCGCCGCCCATAAAGGTAAGACCATTCCACTGGAATTTGCGCTACCAACCACTTTGGGGCTGCTACTGCCAGAGTGTTGAGAGCCGCTCGTAAGGTCTCTCCTAACATCTCCAGCCGCACCCACAAGTGGGTACCCGGCAATCGTAATGCCGCTAAAACATGGGTTGAATCGCTGCGTTGCAACCCTTTGGCTTTGATTAGTTTTCGCTCACGAATTTGGTTGGCCTTCTGTTGAAAATAACTTAACAAACTGCTCGTCCTGATAGAGTCTGCCCAATTCATCCCGCAATTTCAGGCAGAAATTCCCCTTTGCAAAGGCCGCTTTGGCTACTCGTACGGTTTCGCCAGGAATTGTTTCTACTTTTTGTGGCGGAGGGACATCTTTTTGGTACAGCTTACTATCAAAAAGGAGTCGCACCCCAAAAGTATGGACTTGACGGCGAGCAAATGCCCGGCGGAGTCTGGCAACAATTAAGCTATCCCTTCCGAAAGAAAAAGTCTCAAAGCTTAGTGGTCGAGCAGTTCTAGCAAAGTTTCGCTAACTACTTCCTGGGGTATATCGCGCCGGATTTCCAAAAGGCCAATGCCACGCGGAATTATCCAGCGGGTAGCCCCACTTTCGTTTTTCTTGTCCATCCCAATGGCGGTCAGGGCTTTTTCCTGGTCGAAACTGGTAGTGAGGGCAAAACCAAAGTCCAGAATTATTTTTTTCTGCCGTTCTACAAAAGCCTCATCACAATATCCCAGCTTTTGGGCCAGCAAAGCCACCCCGTGCATGCCGATTGCCACCGCTTCCCCATGTAACAGGCGACTATAATCGCTGCCCGCTTCCAGAGCGTGGGCGTAGGTATGCCCGTAGTTCAGGGTCATTCGCAGTTCGGACTCGCGCTCGTCAAGCTGCACTACCCCGGCCTTGACCGCCACCGAATCGCGTAAAATTCGGCTGGTAACTTCCGGGTCGCCCGCCAGAATCTTCGGCAAATTGTTCTCAAGATCATAGAGCCGATAATAAGCCCCTTCCGGGCCGGGGTCGGCACCGGGGATAATGGCATGTTTGATAACCTCGGCCCAACCACTGCGCCTTTCGCGGGCAGGTAAGCTGTTAAGCAGCCCTACGTCCGATATAACTAACTGGGGTGGATAAATAGCTCCTACCAGATTTTTACCCTGGGGCAAATTGACCCCGGTTTTGCCGCCAATACTGCTATCCACCATTGCCAGCAAAGTGGTCGGAATATGGACTAACGGCACGCCCCGCAGCCAACTTGAGGCTACAAACCCACCCAAATCACCCACTACGCCACCGCCCAGCGCGATAATTACATCTTTGCGTTCGGCTCGTTCCTGGGCTAACCAATGGTAGAGAGTTTCCACCTGGGCCAGGGTTTTGCTTTGCTCGCCGGAGGGTATAACCTGAATGTTGGCTCGATAGCCCGCCTCTTCCAGCGCGCGTAGCAAGGTCGGGCCATGAATCTCGGCGACCCGCGAGTCGCTGATAACAAAAACCTTACGTCTGGCACTGTCAGGTAGATATTCTTTTAGCAATTGCCCGGTAAGTTCAATCAAGCCCGACCCAAATACGACCTCATAGGAGCCTTCCCCGGTTTTGATTTCCAGCAGATTGCTACCCACTTTCGTTGAGTTAGCAGGTTTGGCATATTCAATCGCTGGTTCACTGTTGGCACTATAAAGCGCGTCTTCGCGGGCTTTACCTTCGGGGCTGACGCTACTTCTAGCCCCGGTGCCACGCCGCCGAATAAGGTGAAGAGATTTTTCTATTTCATCGGCGGTTTCTTCTGGAGTGAGAAAATCGGTATGAACCGTCCAATCTGCCTGCGCATAGAGGGGCTGGCGTTCACTTTTAAGGCTGGAAATTCGGCTGTAAGGGTCGTTACCACTCAGCAAAGGGCGCGGGCCACTGTTGGCAGTATCCAGCAACAGGCGTACATAGATGGTTTCAGCCCGAGCTTCCAGGCAAACCACGTAGCCACTAGAGGTAATCAGGGTACGATTTTCCTTCGATAGCACTATACCGCCCCCAGTGGCTACTATCTGCAAATCCTCTTTGCAAATTTCTTCCAAAACTTCTGACTCAAGTTGGCGAAACTTTTCCTCGCCATCCTGGGCAAATATATCCGGCACGCTCCGCCCGGTATTGACTTCAATTTGCAAGTCGGTATCAATGTATTCATAACCGAGGCGTTGGGCCAAAATTTTGCCAGTATTAGTCTTACCCGTGCCGCTAAAGCCTATCAGGAAAATATTTTCTTTCACCTAACCCCCTAATACCATCTAATTATTTAATTTAAGGGTGGACAGTTTTTTAAAAATCATTCCTCCCTTGAACTATAGCCAGTAAGGGAGGAATTAGGTCAACTTTAGAATTTAAGCAGTTCCAGGAAACGGGCATCCTGGTCTTTGTATGGGCCTACCACCGATAGGCGTAAGTGTTCATCCTGGAATAGCTCGTTAGCCAATTCCTGAATTTGTTCAGCGGTTACGGCCTCTATCTTCTCTACCACTTCTTCGGTGGTCAGGATACGGTCAAGCAACAATTCCTGCCCGCCCGCCCAGGAAGCCACTGAACGGGTATCTTCCAGGCTCAGGAGCATGCGCCCTTTGTTATATTCCTTAACTTTGGTTAGTTCGGCATCCGACACTCTTTCGTCGCGGATTTTGCGTAGCTCGCCGAGGGTCGCGGTAATAGACTCGTCTATGCGTTCGGGGTCAACCCCACTATAGACAATCCAGGCTCCGGTATCGCTCAACTGGCTGGCATAGCTATCAATGGTATAGCACAGGCCGCGCTCTTCCCGAATTTCCTGAAAAAGACGGCTGCTCATGCCACTGCCTAGAATGCTATCCATCATCGAAAGGATATAGCGGCGGGGGTCGTTATAGGCCAGGGCCGGAACCGCTAAACAGAGGTTAGCTTGCTCGGTTTCCTTAAAATAGATATGCTGGCGCGGGCCACCATCCAGAGTTTTGGCGGCAGGAGCCACCGGACGTTCTCCGGCGGGCAACTTGCCCAGGCTATCTTCGACCATTTTCAGAACTTCGTCGTGGGTAATATTCCCGGCCACGCTCACCACCATATCGGCGGGTAAATAATAACCACCCATATAGCCCAAAAGGTCTTCGCGGGAGATGCTACCAACCGTTGCATCACTGCCGCCAATATCGCGGCCTACCGCCTGGTCGCCCCAGATAACCTGACTGATGATTTCGTTCACCAGGTCAGGTGGTGAGTCCAGGGTCATATGCAATTCTTCAATTATGACTTTACGCTCTTTTTCGATTTCGTTCGGGTCAAACTTGGCATCCAGCAGCATATCACTTAGTACATCGAAGGCCAGGGGGAAATGGGTTTTCGCCACCTTCGCCCAATAATTGGTGATTTCGCGCCCGGTGCTGGCGTTTAACACTCCGCCAACTCCTTCAATCGCCTCGCTAATATCTTTGGCGGTGGGGCGTTTGTTAGTCCCCTTAAATACCATATGTTCGATAAAGTGGCTCACTCCAGCAATGCGGTCTTGCTCGTAGCGGCTACCTACGCCATAATACATAATCGTGCTGACCGATTGGGTGTGGGGCATGGAATTGGTGATAACCCGTACGCCGTTTTTAAGTGTAGTTTTCTCGTAACCCATCTATATATAGCCTCTCATATCTAGTTTTTGATTAAATTGTTGGTTGGTTTTACAATCATAACATATTCGGCAAGAAGACGAAGGATGAAATAGGAAAGATGAAGGATGACAAAAAAGGAAAAATACAAAGCCGTAACGCTACCCTGGAGGATGCCGCCGCCCTCACCCGAATTTATAACGAAGGTATCGAAGACCGCATTGGCACATTTGAAACCCGCCCCCGCACCACCGAAGATATTAAAAGCTGGTTTGATGGCAAACACCCAATAATCGTGGTAGAAAACGAGGGCGGAATTGTGGCTTTTGCCTCAACTTCTACTTATCGTAGCCGTGATTGCTACGCTGGGATTACGGAACACTCAGTATACGTAGCCAGAAGCGAACGGGGTAAGGGATTAGGTCAAATAGCCCTTCAAGCTTTAATTGAGGCGGCGGAGAAGGCCGGGTATTGGAAACTGATATCGCGTATCTTTGTGGAGAACGAGGTTAGTTTGGCCTTGCATCGCAAGGTGGGCTTCCGGGAGGTCGGCACTTATATAAAACACGGCAAGCTGGACGGAGTCTGGCGAGATGTGGTTATCGTGGAGTATTTGATAACCTCCAACCTTTAATAACTAGCTTAATCGGCGAAGAACTCCGCCACCGCCACCGGGAAGGAAGGGATAATCCGGGTAGGCAGTTGAGCCTGTCCCTGATAGACCCCTTGTGAAACATAAGCCGCCCCATCCAGCCGTAATAACTCCACCGTTTTGCTGGCAGGGTCGGCAATCCAATATTCAGGAATACCATATTGGGAATACATGTCCTGCTTCACCCGACGGTCATAACCCGCCGTGCTGGGAGAGATGATTTCTACCACCAAGTCGGGCCGCCCGATAATATGGCTGGGATGCAAAATATCCAAATTTTCTTTCAAAACCACCACCACATCGGGCTGTACTACTATCTTGGGGGCTAATTCTACATCTACAGGCGCACCAAAAACCCTTCCAAGTCCTGGTTTTTCGATATAGTCATAAAGCTGAATTAAAATACGCAAGTTTGAACCCTGGCGTCCCAGATTCGGTGCTAGTGACATATAAACTACTCCATTGATAATCTCGAAATATTCACCCTCGGCGGTAAGCGCGGCATAGTCGGCATAAGTCCACTGGCCCTGGGGCGGGCCGGACAAAAGGTTAGCCGGAGCAACCACTGGAATTATATCGGATGAAGTTGTCATATTACCTGAACCCCCAATCTCTGTTTATTCAACCGGGTTTTGCGCCCTTTCGGGTCAGGTTTATAATAGCATATTCAGCCTATTCCTGACATCTTGACAAGGATTTGAGTTGCTGTTATCATTCGGTTAGCTGAATATAGGATAAAACGTTGAACAAGAGGAGTAGGTTCGCCTGCCGTTAGAGAGCGAGGGTCGTTGGCTGAAAGCCCCCGCCGGATGTTAAAAAGGTCTGACCGAAGGTAGCTTGGGAGTTCTACCCCTGAAATCTTAGTAGGGGGCAGCGAGATAGTGGCCCGTTATCGCCACCCGAGGGTAACAACCTATATTGGGTTGTTGCCGAAGTAAGGTGGTACCACGCGAGGCCATTTGGCCCTTTCGTCCTTAGTTTATAGACTAGGCGAAGGGGATTTTTGTTTTTATAGGCTAAAAAGGCAAGGTTATGAAAACGATTGGCCTGATCGGTGGACTTAGCTGGGAATCCTCAATTTTATACTACCGCCTGATAAACGAAGGGGTTAAGGAGAGGCTGGGCGGGCTGCATTCAGCTAAAAGCCTGATGTTTTCCTTTGATTTTGAAGAAGTAGAGCAATTGCAGCATCAGGGGCGTTGGGATGATGCCACCAGATTGATGATAGAGGCCGCTCGAAATTGCGAAAAGGGCGGGGCCGATTTCCTGCTAATTTGCTCCAATACTATGCACAAAATGGCGACAGAAGTGCAAGAAAACATTAATATACCCCTGTTGCATATCGCCGACGCTACCGCCGAGCAAATTACCGCCCAGGGCTTCAAAAAAGTGGGGCTGCTGGCAACGGGTTTTACAATGGAGCAGAATTTTTACAAAGGGCGATTGACCGCTAAATATGGGCTGGAAGTGCTGGTGCCGGAAGCCGAAGAACGGCAAGTCGTCCACAAAATTATTTACGAAGAATTGTGTCAGGGGATAATCAAAGAAGATTCCAGAGAATATTATCGAATGGCAATCCAAAATCTGGTGGATGCCGGGGCGGAAGCGATAATCCTGGGCTGCACCGAAATAACCCTGCTGGTTGGGCCGGAAGATAGTGCTGTCCCGGTATTCGATACCACTGCCATTCACGCCCTGGCTGCGGTTGAATATTCTCTAAAATAGGTGATGTGAAGAATGTTGAGTTGAATTGAATCATCAAGACACCAAGAATTTTATATTTTCCTTTGTGTCCTCTGTGCCTCTGTGGTAAAAAGTAAATTAACTGACCTGATGAAGAAATCAAGAAAAGGAATCGTTATGACCGAAAATCCAAAGCCGGAGATGGCAAAAGCCTATGACCCCAAAGCCACCGAAGAGCGACTCTATAAATTCTGGGAAGAAAATGGCTGGTTTACTCCAAAAATAGATAAGGATAAAACACCCTACGTTATCGTGATGCCGCCCCCCAACGTGACGGGCGCATTGCACGTGGGTCACGCCCAGCGCATAGGGGTAGAGGATGCTTTTACCCGTTGGCGGCGAATGTGCGGTGATAATGTTTTGTTGCTGCCGGGGGTTGACCATGCCGGGATTAGCGGCGAAACGGTGGTGGAACGGCTAATCTGGAAAGAAGAAAAGAAAACTAAAAACGACCTGGGCCGGGAGGAATTTTTGCGGCGGGTGTGGCTGTGGATGGATAAATACCGCGACGTGATTGACGACCAGATTCGGGCGTTAGGGGCAAGCTGCGACTGGACCCGCAAGGTCTTTACCATGGATCCCGGCCCACAAAAAGCGGTGCGGACTATCTTCAAGATGCTGTTCGACCAGGGCTTGATTTACAAGGCCGAGCGGATTGTGAACTGGTGTCCCGGTTCGCGCACGGTTATTAGCGACCTGGAAGTGAATATGGTGGAGGAAGATGGTTTCCTCTGGCATATCCGTTATCCGGTGAAAGGCGAGGAAGGCCGTTATATCACGGTGGCAACCACTCGCCCCGAAACTATGCTGGGCGATACGGGCGTGGCCGTGCATCCTGACGATGAGCGTTATAAGGACCTGCACGGCAAAATGTTGATTCTGCCGCTAATGAACCGCGAAATCCCAGTGGTGGCGGACGAAGGAGTGGAAAAGGATTTTGGCACAGGCGCAGTGAAAGTGACCCCCGGCCATGACCCACTCGACTTTGAAATCGGGCAACGTCATAACCTGCCGATTATCAATATTATGAACAAGGATGCCAGCATCAACGAAAATGGCGGCAAATACACCGGGTTAGACCGCTTTGAGGCTCGTAAACAGGTGGTCAAGGATTTGGAGGAGCAAGGTTTTCTGGTGGAAACCAAACCCTACCATCACACCGTGCCTTATAGTGACCGGGCGAATGTGCCGATTGAACCTTTGGTGATGATGCAATGGTGGGTGAAAATCCGCCCGCTATCCGACCCGGCTCTGCAAGCGGCCTACGATGGGCGGGTAAAGTTTGTGCCGGAGCGTTTCACCAAAGTTTACACCCAATGGCTGGAGAATATTCATGACTGGTCAATCTCGCGCCAGCTAATCTGGGGGCATCGTATTCCTGTCTGGTATTGCCGAAACTGCGGCAAAATGACCGCCAGCGCGGAGGAAACAGGCCCGACCAACTGTGAGCATTGCCAAAGTGCCGATATTTATCAAGACCCGGACGTGCTGGATACCTGGTTCAGTAGCGGTCTGTGGCCTTTTAGCACTTTGGGGTGGCCTGATAAGACCGAAGATTTGGCCTATTTCTATCCCGGCTCGGTGATGGAAACGGCCTATGATATTATTTTCCTGTGGGTGGCTCGAATGGTGATGTTCGGGATTTACGCGATGGGCGAGGTGCCGTTCCATACCGTCTACCTGAGCGGGCTAGTCCGTGACGAAAAGGGCGAGAAGATGAGTAAGATGAAAGGCAATACGGTTGACCCGCTGGAAGCGGTGGCGACTTACGGCTCGGATGCTCTGCGCTTCACCCTGCTAACCAGCAGCACGCCGGGGGTGGATGCCAAGCTTTCGCCCACCCGCATGGCGGATAGTCGTAACTTTGCCAACAAAATCTGGAATGCTACCCGCTTTATCGCCCTGAATCTGCCAGCCGACATGCCAGCTGTGCCGCCCGAAGATTTGATAATCAAGGTCGAAATGCCCTTACCTGACCGCTGGATTATCAGTCGTTATCATACACTTGTGGCTGAAGTGAGTCGCCTGATAGAAAATTACCAGCTTGGAGAGGCAGGTCGGCTTATTTATGACTTCCTGTGGAGCGAGTTTTGCGACTGGTATATTGAGGCCAGCAAGATTCGGCTAAATTCGGGCGACGAGGCCAAAAAACTGGCGACCCAGAAGGTCTTGGTGGGAGTGTTGGAAGGGTCGTTGCGCTTATTACACCCCTTTATGCCCTTTGTGACCGAGGAACTGTGGCAAAATCTGCCGCACACTGGCGAGGCTTTGATTATCGCGAAATGGCCCACCCCCGGCAAACGCGACGAGGAAGCCGAGCGACAGTTTGAGGCTTTACAACAGGCCGTGCGTGAGGTGCGTAATGCCAAAGTTGAGGCGAAGGTTGAGAGCAAGCGCGTCCCGGCCATAATTGCCACCAAACCGGAGTCGCTGACTCTATTCCAGACCGAGCGCGAAATCCTGATTCGGTTAGCTGGAATTGAGGCGGGCAGTCTGGAAATAACTGATAATTTGCCCACCGCCCCGGCTCAGGCAATGGCCCTAGTGACCAACGCTGCCACGATTTACCTGCCTCTCAGTGGTTTGCTGGATTTTGAGCAGGAACGCACCCGACTCGGTAAGGAAATTGAGGAAGCTCGAAAAGAGGTCGAAAAGAGCGAGGCTATGCTGGCGAACCCTAACTTTGTTGAACGTGCCCCCGCCCCGGTGGTGGGCAAGGAACGCGAGAAACTGATTGCCGCTCAAGAACGGGTTCAAAAGTTGCAAGAACGGTTGGCGACTCTGGTATAATGGATCTATGAAAAAACTCGCGGGGATAATCTCGCTTCTAATTATATTAACTCTGATGGCAGCCTGTGGCGAAGAATCAACCGCGACGGTGGTTAACTCTGCCAAAACTTCGGCTCCCATTTCTACCCCGCGTCCGCAGGTCTCTCCCGCCAATAATGGCTCCGGTGCGCCTACCCCCCGCATAGGCGCGGATGGGCAAATTACGGTGGTGGCACCCCGCGCCGATTTAGGCAATTTCAAGGGGACTTTTTATTATACCAGGAAGTTTAATATCTGGCAGGGTGGCACAAGCCCAGCTACTGGCGCACCCCTTAGCACTACGGCGTTAGGTGGGGCACAACTGACCAATATCCCGCAGCTTGCCACCGCCAGCAATCCATCCTTGTCGCCTAGTGGTGAAATTCTGGCCTACTCTTTCTCGCCGCCGCCTGATACCAGCGTACCGGGTAAAGTGACGGTGGGACAGGATATTATGGGCTACGATTTCAAGACCAAAATCAGCCGAATGCTAGTCGCGCGTGAAGAACCCAATATGTTTATGGACGAAGCGGCCTGGTCGGCAGATGGAAAATTTATCTACGCGGCTTTGCGGGCCCCTCTGCGAGATAAAAGCGGGGCGGTAATCGGGCAGCGTTATGGTATTCAACGGGTCGAACTAGCCACTGGCAAGCGCGAAACTTTAGCCGAAGATGCCCGTTCCCCCTCGCCCAGCCCTGATGGTAAATTTTTGGTTTTTGTGGGGGTTGCGGCTTCGACCCAGACTTTTGACTATTCGCTGAATGTAATGGATTTAGCGACCAAAGAAGTAAAAGCTATTACCAGGCCTGACCAGAATTTTTTCAGTTACTACTTCCCGCGTGTTTCGCCGAATAGCCAGCTAATAGTTTTTTCGGCTCCGGGTGGCCCTGATGAATCCGTTACTTCTGCTCCGAATCCAACCCCAACTTCCAGCACCGGACTTAAAAAAGATGGCTCGGTTAAGGCTCTATCGGCAACAGCCCACGGTTTGCCCTATGACTTGTGGCTGGTTAAGCCCGATGGTACAGGTTTACGCCGCCTCACGACCTTGTTTGAAGACCAACCGATGGGATTATGGTCTAAGGATGGGCAACGGGTGTTATTTCTGGCTGGTTTAGGATTATATTCAGTTGAGGTAAGTACCGGAACGCTTTCCAAAAAATCGGACGAGGGTAGTCACGAAGGGTTCGATTTCAGGGAGTAGTTGGGAATTAGAGTGGGAATATTTCGGGTATAAAATAAAGAGAGCTAGTACAGCAAACTTTTGGTTTACTGACTGCCCTCCTCCCGACGTTTGTAGTGTAGCACGTTATCCACATTTTGTCAAGGGAGAATCGTTAAGTGCTATTTAAAAAAAGTAAACCAGATGACCGTTACGCTAAAATTACTCAACAAGAACAGGTAATCGTAGCTAACCTAAAGCGAAGTACCGTTATCGGGGATTTTGTAGCGGTCTGTCGCACCGATTATGTCCAGCCCTATTACGATGTCTGGCTTAACCCATTTGAATATCGCTGGACGGAGTGGCTGTTATTGGTCAAAAACCTGTTGCATCGCCCCGACGATTTGAGCAGTTTAGTGTTCTTGCCCGAGGATATGGCGGAGGTCTATCTGGTTGATGTGCCCCCCCAGACCCCCGACCTGCGCTACCTGACCGACAAGGGCCGCTACGACTACGAGCTTTCCCCTGGCTATGAGAACGCCGTAAATCAGGAACTAATCAAGGATTATGCGGTAGAGGCTTCGCGGGCGGTTTACCACTCGGTTGACCCCCAGACCGGCGACTGGAATCAGATTATTGACCAGGGACTTTCAGGAAATTACAACAATATTGACCTGGAATTTAATGGGGTAAAGTATAAATACAGTTTTCCCAAAGACTCGGAAGAAGCCACGGCCTCAATGTCTATGTGCCGGGCGACCCGGTATGGGGGCTATCCCGCCGAAGAAAGCCTCAAGGCTAACCAGAAATTTGATATTGTGCCTGCCATCCCCGACGGCAAAACCGGGCAAATCTGGGTGCGAGAGTATACCGCCGACCCCAAAGAGGATGCCCCCTTTGAAATGTTGAGCTTTCAGTGTACCAAGTTGCCAGAGGGCAGCACCCAACCTGGCGAACCGCCCGTCCATTTCAACATCTCATTTGGTAACCGTCTCAGCCTGGATACCAGCGTCGCCGACTACCTCGCCCGCAAATATGTCCAAATGGGATTGCGTAGCCCAAGCGTGCGGTTTGTAGGAGTTTATTAGATAAATTCTTACAGTCCCAAAAAATTGTGAAGGTCTGGGTTAGCCGACTTTAACCAACGCACTTTAAACAATTGAATAAGAATGAACTGAAACCAGGGTAAACTGTTAAGCACAACCCCGGTTAATTCAGCTGGAGATTAACCTGACCGCCGCGCTTGCTTGCCGAACCGCCGGAAATTGTAAACAATCCCCCAGGCGTTGAGGGTTGCTTTGCCACTTTCGTCGCTCCGAAATTGTTGCATACTGCTGAATTTGCGTTCAAATCGCTTGAAGATGCGGTCTATAGAATTGCTGGTTAAAGCTAGATTCGGGTCACTAAAACGTAAACCCAAACCTTCTTTTTTGCGTTTTAGAGTGTCCAAGCGGGCCGCCCGTGGCTACCAGATCCTATCTGGCCTACAAAGCTGATTATTATCTGACCCCTTTGTCGCAAGTCCAGTGTAGTGCTGAGCGGTTGCGAGCAATGCTCAAGCTGGGGTGGGCTGGCACTCAGGCGGTAACAGCAGCTTTATCAAACCGACGAAGAGGGTGGTCTGCTGTGTTTCTTTGGTCAGGGCTATGAGTATCGACAGTTTCAGCAAACTGAATGTGATTATATAATAAATTTTTACTTTTTATGATAACCGAGATTGGGAGAAATGAGAACAGGATTAGGCCGAAATAGTGGGCGGCGGTTTTATTGGATAGGGTGAATTCTAACCCAAGCCAATTTGAAGGGGATTTATCCCCCCACAAGGTAACGGACTACCGGGGAAAGACTTTTCAGGTCGGGTGCATATTGTCCGCCGTATAAGTGGAGTTCGCGCCCTAAAAAGAAGCAGTTGATTACCCGCCGATGGTTTTTGCTACGATTCTGCATCCCGCTATGCCAGAGGTGGGCGTTGAACACCAGCACTGAACCCGCCGGAGCAATCGCCTGAATCTGGTTAGGGTGAGTGCTGCCCGGCTGCATCATATTTTTGCTGGGCTTGGTGGTGAGCTGGTGCGTGCCGGGAACCAGCCGAGTAGCCCCACTTTCCAGCGTAAAATCGTCCAACAGCCACAGAGAATTGACCGCACTATAGGGCTCTCCAGGCTGGCGGGGCAACCAATCGGAGTGCAAGCCCTGTTGACCATAACCCGGCAAAGGGTCGCGCCCGCCAAATTGCTGGACTTGAAAATCACGTTGCAAAACCTGATAAGCCGCCGCTAACACTTTGGGCTCGGTCAGGATTCGTTCAAGAGCGGGGGTTTCGTTAATAAGCAAGCTGACGTGGCGCGTGCCTGTTTCCTCACGAGGTTGCATCCCGGCATTATCCCGCGCTTGTTCGGCAGATTGCTCAAAAGCGGCACGCAACTGCTCTAACCAGGCACGGTCAATTATTCCGGTCAGGATGATAAAGCCTTGCTCGTCCAGCTCATTTTTCTGCTTATTGTTCAGGGTGGAAGCAGTCACGCCTAGCTCTTCAAACGCTTCCTCAATATTAGTTATTGTTTCAGTTTCCATAAATTACCTCACTTTTCCCTACATAAAACCCCAAATATTATAAGGTATTACGTAGCGTCATACGCAAGTGGGTTAAGCTTGAATTAGAGGAACTAACCACCAAGTCACTAAGCCATCAAGAAGAATAAGATTGCTTGGCAAACTTGGCGGATAAATTTTTATTTGGTTAAGGGCGTTCGATGCGCGGATTAACCCAGGCCGCCCAATCCGCACCGGAGCCAGGATTCAGGCCAATTACCACCAACCTGAGACGGACAGTACGCCCAATGAAACTTACTTTGGGCGGATTACCCGGCACGCCAAGCTGGGGAGCGTTGGCAAGGTCAACATCTATCTCTTGCAGCTTTCCATCGTAAGTCGCATCAACCTCGGCAATACGCGGACGGGCGATACCATAAATATCGCTATCCAGCACCACCTCAACCCGAAATAATACATGTTGGGCTCCTGGGCCAGCCGGATGTTTCAAAAATCCGACATTAGCCTTGAAATGCTCACCGGGTTTAACGGTGTAGGATGGGAAAATGCCAAATAACACCCCATTTGTGACCCACTTGGGATGCATTTCCAGCACCTTGCCTTTGGGGACAGTGTTATCCTCCATCGCGAAATTCTGGCGGATGAGGGCAAACCCCCGACTATCGGCTTCCGAGCCAGGAAAAGGCAAGGCGACACAAGCGGCATCATTGACTTCCTTACTACACCAGGTCGCGGCGGTAGGGTTCTCCAGCAAATCGAGCCGAATTCCGGGGGCATTGGCGGTGGCAGTGGCGGATTGAGCGGTTGCCGTCGCCCCGGCTTTAGCCGTAGCGGTAGCGGTAGCCGCCTGAGCAACTGCCGTTGCGGTTGCATTACTACTGACCTGAGCGGTAGCTGTTGCATTCAAGTTAGCCTGAGCGGTAATAGTCGCACTATTCCCACTGGCAATAGCGGTGGCGTTACCAATGGCAAGGGCCGTTGCAGTAGCCCCACCCCTGGCAATTGCCGTAGCATTGTTATTGGCAATTGCCGTTGCGGTAGCAATCGCCCCATTATCCTGGGGAACAGGGGTGTTCGGAAGTACGGGCGGTGTTAAGCCACCCGCCGAAGTGGTAGGAAGGGCTACCGCAATCGTTGGGGTGGCGTTAGTATTATTGAGCAACAAAAGCCCGGCGGCAGTTGCCCCACCCGCTAGAACCAGCCCGGCCAATACCACCCCAACCAGCAAACCAATCCCCCGTTTTTTCTTGACCAGAAGAGCCCGGTAAATCATGCGGGCATCAGCGAAACCCGCCACTACCGAAGCCACCCCTTCCCCGGCATAACCTGCCTGTACCCGAAAATGATAGACTTCGGGCTGGTCGGAGGTCGCTTTCAGCCGATGAGTTACCATCAGACTGCTTTTGCCCTCCTCTTTTGGGTTAACGGTAAGTTCGGGCGGCTCGAAAGCATACTTTAACTTATCGTTCGGGTTGGTAATCTGAAAGCGAATTTTGCTACGTTCTGTGCCGGAATTGTTAACCCGCACCTCATAAAAGGCCACCTGGTCGGTCTGATTCTCAAGCGGATTCATACTCACAATCAGAGTCGGCGGCACCTCCTGCAAATGACGGGCGACGACCTGTTTTGGTTCGGCAAGCTGCTGAATACCACCCGTCAGCTTGAAATAACCCTCACTTTTTACCTGAAAATCCCGGATAGCGTCCGAACTAACCTGATAGCGAGGGGTTACTAACAGAGGCACTAGCACCTTCCCCTTGGCTGGAACATCCAGTTCCGGCGGGTTGAAACGGAAAATCAGCGAAGAAGTTTGCTCAAGGGCGGTCAGTTTGAGGTGCAAGGGAGCGTTTGCCAGATTGTTCACTTCAAGCTGGTAGTTACTTTCGCCAATACCACGCCCTTCCGGCGGAGTTAGATTCAGGGTATAGCCACCCGCTATCGGCACATCCAACCGACTGGTGGCAAAACCCTCCAGATTGGGGTAAATATCAGAGAAAACCCGAATACGGATAGGATAACTCCCGGCTAAACCAGCATCGGGCGGCAACTGAAACCTTACTTTGGCACTAATTTCGGCAAAAGGGGCAATCTGGGGGCGGGTCTGCTCCACAATTATCCAGTTTGGGTTTAACCCCTCACCCTCCACCTTAATATAATAAACGTCCTGCCGCACCGAAAGATTGCGAATGTTAAAAACCAGATTGTTTCGGCGGTCTAGCTTAATAACCTGCTGGTCTTGCTCAAGTTTAATCTGGACAGTAGGGGTGAAATTTCCTTTAGTTTCGGTTATTTCTATGGGTACCGACACTTTTACCGACAAATTTGGGTCAGAGCGCACCTGAGCCAGCACTGTTAAAGGGTAACTTCCAGCTAAAGTGTCGGTGGATGGTTTTAGCTTCAAGGGATAACCGATAGTTTGATTTGGAGCTAAATCAATTTTTACATTATTCACATCGTGCCAGGTTTTAGGTAGCCCCAAAATTCTTAAATCCAGGGTAAGCGGCACTAAACTTTGATTCCGCAGGGTCAGACCAAGCTGACTCTCGCTTCCGGGGTTAATCACCAGACTTCGTTCGGAAGCCACTAATAAAAGCGACGGGTTGGAATCCTGGGGTTGGGGCAACATACTTGTATATTGGGTTGCTGGAATCCCCCCCTTAACCTCAAAGGTGCAGGGTATTTCTACCTTTACCGCCGGATTTAGATGCGAATAAACCCGCAAGTTAAATCTATAAACTCCCAGCGGGGCGGTGAGGCTAGGACGGAGGGTAAGGCGAATTTTGCCGCTTTCGTTGGAGTTAAGCGGCACCTGGGGCGGGTCAAGACTAACCCAGGTAGCGGGCAAACCCACCACACTCAGGCTAAAATCAATAATCCGATTTTCCGAATCGGTATTGGTCAATTCCACCATACTTTTGATGGCGGCAGGGTCGGGTTTCGGATCGGCGGGTGGAGGAGTAATTTTAACTCTTAATCCCGGCGCGATAGCATAAGGCAACTGGTTGGGGTCGCCCGGCGGTACGGGCAAAGATATAGGCTTTTGGGTTACCGCCGGAATAATCGGCACTACCGGAGCCACTTCTGGTACAGGGCTCGTCACGGGAGCATCCACTTCCAGCAATAACACTGCCTCAACTTTTGGTTTATCAGGATAATTATCTACCACCGCCGTGATAATAAGCGGATAATTCCCGCCCCGCATGTTAGCGGGCAAGGACATAGTGAGCCGAATCTTTTCGGTTTCCTGACCACTGATAGCCGAAGCGGTTTTGCGCTCAAGCGTAACCCGCGCCGGTTCGCCACCTTGCACTACCACTTGATAGGTCTGAAAATCGGCGGAGATATTCCGAATGCTGAGAGATGCTTCGGCCTGTTCGCCGGGTTTCAGTTTGAAGCGGGTCGGGTTGAGATTTATTAAATGGACATTACTCATGGAGGCTCTTTCCACTATATTATTGATAGACAGGAGACAGTAGCAAGAATAAAAAATAAAGGAGTAAGCTAAAAGTTTTGAGTTTTGAATTATGAGTTATTATACTATATTAACCTGGTGCTCATAACTCAACAGTATTAACCAACCTGACTGTCCCTGTGTATATACTTCTAATAACCAGCAAAATAAATCAATAACTACGCAACGATTATAAACTTTCTCAAGTCATAAATGTTATGACCTGGATTACAAACGGATAAAGCCGGGCTTTGGTTTCAACCGAATAGCCAGACTGATATTTTTCATCTTAACACGGCTGGCGGGAATTGAATATAGGTCTAAGGTAGTGCTAAAAGTGCCAATAAAAAATTGCTATATCAAATCGGACGTGTTATAATTTTCGATGGTGTTTTTCACTAAATGCCACTAAATAGCACGCTTTCTGACTGGTTGACTCGTGTCCGCAAGGATAGTCTGCCGGGTTGACGAAAGCGGAAGATTAACGATTAAGAAAGGAATATCTCTAACAACAATGGTTACAACTGCAAACCCAGGCGAGATTTCTGCGCCTCCTCCCACTATTACCGCTGCCCGCCCTCTGGGTACTATCGTGAAGGGTATGAGAACCGAACAGGTTATGCGCTTGCTGCTGGAAGCGGGCGTTCACTTTGGGCATCAAACCAAACGCTGGAATCCGAAGATGAAGCCCTACATCTTCACCGAACGCAACGGCATCCATATTGTTGACCTGGGTCAAACGGTCAACGGGTTGAATACTGCGGCTGAGTTTGTAAACGAACTGGCAGCCCAGGGCGGACGTTTACTATTCGTTGGCACCAAGAAACAAGCCCAGGACTCGATTCAGGAAGAAGCCGTCCGCTGTGGTCAGTTCTTTGCCAACAAACGCTGGCCTGGTGGTCTACTCACCAACTTTGTGACTATCAAGCAGCGGCTGCGCTACCTTTCCGAGCTGGAAAATCGGAAGGCACGGGGCGAGTTTGACCAACTACCCAAACAAGAAGCCAAAAAGCTGACCGAAGAGATGACCAAGTTGACCGACGTTTTGGGTGGTATCAAGGCCATGTACGACCTGCCGAGCGCAATGTTCGTTATTGACCCCCACAAAGAACGCATCGCTATGCTGGAAGCTCTGCGGTTGGAAATTCCGGTTATCGCTATTACCGATACCAACTGCGACCCGGACGAAATTGATTATGTAATTCCCGGTAACGACGACGCTATTCGCTCGGTCAAGATTATCACTTCTTATCTGGCGGATGCTTACATCGAAGGAGCCCAACGCCGCGCCCAGATGCGCCAGGACCAGATGATGGAAGAAGCCGAACGCCGCAGCAACAATAACTTTGACCGGGGTGATGATCGCGGTGACCGCCCAGAACGCGGTGGAGATAACCGAGGTGGGGATAATCGTGGTGGAGACAACCGGGGTGGCGAAGGCCGCAGCGGAGATCGCCGCCGCCGCCCGCTCTAGGAGTCAACCTAATCCCCTAGCCCCCTTCCCTATAAAAGAAGGGGGAACTAAAGCCCCTCCCTTCACAGGTGAAGGGGTTGGGGAGTTGTTTAAATTCCTGATATAGCGTAAATAATGGTAAGGTTTAAAGGATGCCATTTGTAGGTATCCTTCAAACTGTAAAATATAGGAGAAATGAAAGTGGAAATTTCGGCTCAGTTGGTAAAACAACTCCGTGAGGAGACCAACGCGGGTATTATGGATTGCAAACGCGCTTTGCAAGAGAGCGAAGGCGATTTCAAAAAGGCCAAATCATGGCTGGACGAACGCGGTTTACGCAAGGCCGAAAAGGTCACCGGACGCGAAGCCAAGCAAGGTCTGGTTGAAACTTATATCCACACCGGGCGCATCGGGGCAATTGTGGAAATCAACTGCGAGACCGATTTTGTGGCCCGTACCGAGGATTTTCAGAAGTTGGCTAAGAATATTGCGCAACATATCGTCGGGGCTGACCCGCAATATATCTCGGTAGAAGATATTCCGGCGGATATCCACGAGGATAAAAAGAGCGAACACGGCGATGACATCAAGAAATGGTATGAAGAAACCGTGTTGCTCAACCAAAAGTTCATCAAGGACGGTAAAACCCTCATCAATGAACTGGTGCAGCAAGCCAAGGGTAAGCTGGGTGAAAACATTGTAATCCGACGTTTTACCCGCTTTGAATTAGGTAAGTAAATCAATTCTGCCCTGAGCGGATGAACAGTGTCTAGTCTAACATGACCCTGTTTTCATCCGCTTTGTTATATCTTTGTAAGGTTAATGCGGTATAATAACGAAGGGGTTAAGCAAAGTCAGCCAGTTTCAGCCGTAAAACACAGGCTGAATAACTTCGATTGAAGCAAGCTGAAGCAATCATAATTCCGATTAAATTAATAAAGGAAGGTATGAAGGTATAAATGCCCAATCCGGTTTATAAACGGGTACTTTTAAAGTTGAGTGGCGAAGCATTGATGGGTGAGGAGCGTTATGGGATTGACCCGGTTGTGGCTAAGAATCTCGCCCTCAAAATTAAAAAAATCCACGATATGGGGGTAGAAGTAGCAATTGTGGTAGGTGGGGGTAATATCTGGCGAGGCTTCAAGGCCGCCTCTGCCGGAATGGACCGTAGCACCGCCGATTATATGGGAATGTTAGCCACCGTTTTTAATGCGCTGGCCCTACAGGATGCGCTGGAACGCGATGGAGTAATGACCAGAGTGATGACCGCCATCGAAATGCACCAGATTGCCGAACCTTACATTCGCCGCCGCGCCATCCGTCACCTTGAGAAGGGTCGTGTCGTTATATTAGCAGGAGGTAACGGCAACCCTTATTTTACCACTGACACCACCGCCGCCCTACGCTCGATGGAAATCGCTTCTGAAGTAATCCTGATGGAAAAAAATCAGGTGGATGGGGTTTATGATAGCGACCCACGCACTAACCCGGATGCCCGCCGCTACGATGAATTGAGTTTTCTAGAGGCGATTAACATGGGTTTGCGAGTGATGGATATTACGGCCCTTTCACTCTGTATGGAAAACAAGAAACCAATTGTGGTGTTGAGCCTGGACGATGATAACCTGGAGAAAGCAGTCACAGGCCAAAAGGTTGGTACTTTAATAAGTTAGGCCTGACCAAAAGTTGGAGGAAGCTTTTATGATTGATGATGTTATTTCTGAGACAGACGAAAAAATGAAGAAGGCTATCGAAGCCTTGCGCAAAGAGATGCAAAATATTCGCACCGGGCGGGCCACTCCCGGCCTGATTGACCGTCTGATGATTGATTATTACGGGACGGTGACACCCCTCAACCAGATTGCCGGGGTAAATGCGCCCGAAGCCCGGATGCTGGTGGTACAACCCTGGGACAAAGGGGCTTTAGGGGCTATTGAGAAGGCCATTCAGAAGTCCGATTTGGGTCTCACCCCTTCCAGTGATGGCAAAGTTATCCGCGTGCCGATTCCGCCATTGACCGAGCAACGCCGCAAAGAACTGGTTAAGGTGGTTAAGAGCAAGGTTGAAGATGGCAAGGTTTCGGTACGCAACATTCGCCGTGACCACATCACCGACTTGAAAGAGCTATTACACGAAAAACTCATCAGTGAGGATGATGAAAAAAGGGCGCAGGAGAAGATTGATCAGCTTACCACCAAGTATACCCACGAAGCTGATAGCGTCGGTCAACACAAAGAACAAGAAATTCTAGAGGTCTGATAACAAGAGGTAGATTACACAAGCATGATTAAAATAAAACCCGCTGAAGCCGCATCCGTCGCAGCCAAATGTACTAACGCCGAAATCGAGCTTGACCCTCAGCTCGTGCCAACCCATGTAGCTATAGTTATGGATGGCAATGGGCGTTGGGCCAAGCAACGTGGGCTACCTCGAATTGCCGGACATCGGGCTGGGGCTGAAAATGTCCGCCGGATAGTTGAAAGCTGTGTTCGACACGGCGTAAAACATTTGACCCTTTACGCCTTCAGCACCGAAAACTGGTCACGCCCTGATGACGAAGTACGTGGGTTAATGACCATTCTGGGAGAGGTTATCGAGCGTGAAACCCCTAAACTCCACGCCGAAGGGGTAAAAGTTTGCCACCTGGGACGGATGGAGCGGATGGCTCCTCACCTGGCTAAAGCGATTGAGCGTGCTACTGTCAAAACCCGTGACAATAACCGCCTGACCCTTAACGTCTGTTTTAACTATGGTGGTCGGGGTGAGATTGTAGATGCGGTAAAGAAAATTGTAGCTCTCGGCACGCCCGTTGACCAGATTGATGAGGCCATGATTGAGCGTTTCCTCTACTCCAACGATAGTCCCGATCCAGATTTGATTATTCGGACAGCCGGGGAGCAACGCCTCAGTAATTTCCTTATCTGGCAAGCGGCCTATAGCGAATATTGGTTTACCCCGCTAAACTGGCCCGATTTCGGTAAAGACGAGTTCCAGCAAGCCCTGGTGGAATATAGTGGGCGGCTGCGGAAGTTCGGTAAAACCCCTGAGCAGGTTCAAGCCAAGAAATAAGCGTTTTTGGTTTTTGGTTTTTGGTTAATTTGGGTAGGGGTAGACCAATGTGTCTCCCCTTTTTTAATTAACCCGTAGTAGGCTGCTCCGTCTGCCGATAACTATCGCACGAAAGAGGCTGCTCCAACGGATTTGGCAATTCGAGCGGTTCGCCAACCGCCCCTACCTGGCACTATTAACTCGCTAATCGTTACTTCTTAGATTAAGGGGTTTTCGGCTGCTTGGCGCGATACAGTCGGAGACAGCTATTGAGGGCCGCCACCCCCGCAACTTTTACTCCTGAAACTACCCGTAAATAGCTCCAATCATTATCGCTATAATCAGCCTCTACTAATTTCTCAAACTTTAGTAGCTGGGCATGTTCTTCGGGGCTTAACTCGATAATGACCCCTTCTTTGGACAAACGGTCCGCCAGAGGTAGGGAGGCTCTCAAAATGGCGGCGGGTTCGGCCAGGGGGTGAGCCGAGTTTGTAGTGTTGTTACTCATTAGTTGAATCCTTGCTATTGACTTTGACTGTGCGAAATTTTTTATAATTAAAACCCACCATCTTGTTCTGTTCCTCATCCCATAGCCGCAAATAGAGACTTTTGAAGCCAGACGAAATTGTAACGGGACTGACATTCTGAAAGAGCGAATTGGATTTGTGGCATTTCTGCAAATTATAGTTAGGGATGCGCGGGTTAAGATGGTGAATGTGGTGGAAACCGATGTTTCCGGTAAACCATTGAAATAAGCCAGGAAGCTTATAATAAGAGCTTCCTTTTAAAGCGGCAGTCTCGAAACTCCACTTTGTATTACTTTCCCAATAGCTATCCTCAAACTGGTGTTGAATGTAAAACATCCAGACCCCGGTGCAGGTTGAGAAAATAACTATCGGTAGCTCGACCATCAAGAGCGGGCCAAAGCCAATTAAGTAGCCCAGCCCCAATAATACTGCTGCTATTGCAATATTCGTGCCAATGACACTATACCGCTCCCGCTTTCCGATGTTTTTGTGGGAAAGGCGATGTAATACCAAGAAAAGAAAAATCGGCATAAACATAAATAGTATAAAAGGGTTACGATAAAGATGATAGATTACCTTTTCCCACCGGGATAATTGCTGGTACTCATTAACCGTCAGGGTAAAAACATCCCCGTTATTCTGGGCATATTTTTTGATGGTCATCGGCAGCAGTTCGCCAGGGACGCGCCGCGTCAGGTTTCCAACGGTAGCATGGTGGATTGCATGGAGATACCGCCAGTGATAGTAGGGTGTAAAACACAACACCCCGGTAATTGAACCAATAATATCGTTAGCCTTTTTCGACTTAAAAAAGGACTGATGACCGCAATCATGGAAAATAATGAACATTCTGAGCTGAAATCCCCCAACCAGGGGGGCGATGGCAAGCGTTATCCAATAGGAATAATTCAGGCTCAGGTACATCAAGTACCAGGTCAGGAAGAAGGGAATAAAGGTATTAGCTAATTGCCAGATACCAATCCATAAGCTGGCATTGCGAAAAGGAGCGACCAAAACTCGCCAATGTGGTTCGTCTACGGGATTTAGCCCGTTATCAAGTTCGGTTGAATTCACTTGAAACCTCGATATATTAATTACTAAAACTAAAAGCCACCAAAATACAATTCAAATTGAACACAAGTTCCTGCTATCTCCACCTGGCTGCAAGGCGGAGAATTTCTATCTAAAACCATTATTAAAGAAGCAAAAAGCTCAAAGGTGAAAATTAGAGCCAAATCCGGGGAGGATTTATGTTTGAAGGCTCCAAAGAGCAAAATGCAGATGCTTATGAGGTTTCTTAAGCGTGATTTAATCCTAACATCTTTTGCTAATTAGCGCAATTCTCAGGGGAATTATTATTTTGTTACTCTTTTGCGGCAATGCCGCAAAAAAGTAACTACCTCTGTTAAATCAACTTTGCCATTTTTTCGCCCAGCCGAATACTGTAGTTTTGCCCTCGGTCTTGCGGGTAGACATGGGCCATATTTGCCAGAAAAACATTAGCAATAGGGGTCTCGTGGGGTGGCAACTTGCTAAAATAATCCAGGGTAACAATCGGTTGGGCGTAGGGGGCTTTCCAGACCCAGGTTTTGTTTATCCAGCTTCGGTCAAAGGCCGGGTTAAGCTTCTGGATGGCGGGTAAAAACTCGTCCAGCACTTCCGCGTCACTCTTGTTGAATAGCGCGTGATCCATCGGCAGATAGTTACCCAGATATAAAAGATGTTGACCGCCGTAATCCTCTGGCGACATATAGTTGGTGTGCTCTACCGCCGCCAGGAAGGGATAGCCGGGGTCAGTGACGCTAATCCAGTAAGCCTCTGACACCGAGCGATTAAGCGATAGCACCAACACATGCGCCCCATAGTGGTCTACCGAGTTCGCTCCGGTGTATTTGTCCAGGTAGCTCTGAGGTAGGTTGGTCTTTGCCATTTGGGCAAAAATCCGGGTGGGGACGGTTGCTACCACCTTGTCAAAGGTGAATTCCTGCCCGTTATCCAGCACAATCACTTTGTTATCGGCGGTGGGTCGGAATTCGGTGACGTTCGTACCGTAGCGAATCTGACCGCCGTTTTTGCCTACCGCTTCTTCCAACCTCACATAAAATTTATCAAAACCGCCCCGCATATAACCGAGGGCGAAAGTGCGCTCGTGAATTCGACTCCAGAGCCAGGGCATAGCAATCTGGTTATATTTATCGCCGAACTTCCCGGTAAGCTGGGGCTTCCAGATAACTTCATATGATTTCTTGCCCATCCACTTTTGCACCCACTCGGTGGCGGTGGTTTTCGACAAACGCTGATAGTTTTTCTCAAACTTCAGGTAGGCCCCCATCGCCCCGAAACGGATGCGGTCTAAAAAGGGCAGGGGTTTCAGTCGCAAAATGTTCAGCACGCCGTCCAGGCGGTGGAGTTTGCCACCATGCAATATCGAGGAATTGGGAGTTTTCCAGACCATTTCGGAGGTCAGGCCCATTTCGTCAATCAGCCTGATAATATCTTTATCCGTCCCGAATATATGGTGGTAGAACTTTTCAAGATGCGGCCCATTTTGACCTTTGTCGGTCACGGGAAAACTTGAGGCCAGCCCGCCCGCTTCCGCCGCCTTTTCAAAAATAACCACCTCATCGCCCGCCTGCGCCCGCCGCAACGCCAGGGTCAAACCCAACACTCCCCCGCCAATAACACCTAATTTCATCATTAGTTCCTTTAGAAAATTAACAAGGATTTAACCTAACCCCCTAACCCCCTTCCCTGAATCAGGTAGGGGGGAACGATTCTTTCCTCTCCCATTCAAAGAGAGAAGCCAGCTAACGGGTAGGGTGGGGGTTAGTTAATGTTTATTCTGTTCATCCTTGTGAATAAAATTAAAAAACCCACTTCCAGTACAACTTATTATCCCACAGTTCCGGCGTAATTTCGCCCAGACCGTAGAGCCAGCGCAGGTAGCCGTGCGTGGTCAGATGCGCCAACCAGTAGCTTTGCAGACTACTAAAGAGCATTTCCAGCCCATCCGCGATAGCCGCCACCGCCCCGCTCCCATCCAAACCCACGTTTCCGGCTTCCTTTAAAGCTTTTCGCAAAGCTTCGGCGGCTCGTTCCATCTGTCCCCGATTAACCGCTATCAATTCCGATAACCCGTTTTTGTCGCAACTGGCGGCGTGGCAGGGCAGGAAACGGTTAGCCTCGATATTTTCCAGCTTATCCAGCGCGGCAAACTGATTACCCACATCAAAACAGAAGGGCAACCCGTGTTTCATTACCGTTTCTGCCGCCAGCACGCTATCCCCCGCGAAAAAGACCCCATTCACCCGATAACCGAAATGGTTGATAGTATGCCCGACCAATGAAACCGCTTCGACCCTAACAGTAGTGGCAACTCCCGCAATTTCTTCCAGTGGCAAAACCTCGTCTTGCTTAATAAGGTAATCCACCGGGGAAGTTGGGCCTAGCAGGAACGAATTACACAACTCTGGGATGGGGGACGCTCCCGCAAACAGGCCAATCGGCTCTAACAACGGGTAATTCAGGGTCACGTCTTCCTGTGCAGGGCAGAAAACCCGCACTATCCGCCCTTCGCTTTTGCCCTGTTCAATAACCTGTGCATTGCCGCCAAAATGGTCGGCGTGGGCATGGGTGTTGATAATAGCAATCGGTTTGAGGCCAGTCGGGGCAAGTTCTTTGAGCAACTGCTTGGCCTTTTGTTTGGTCATGCCCGTATCCATCAGGGCGCAATTGCCGTTCCCCAGCTCGATAACTCCCACGTTTATTCCGTTATATATGCCCCACACGCCCGGCCCTAACGCTTCCAAAACGCACTCCTAACCTAACCGCAGCAATATTTTCGAGCTTAAATTTTGTTATTCCGGCTTAGACCTTTTGAAATAAATAATATGCGAAACCTCGCCATCGGCCCCTACTCCCGCCATTTCCCAACCGTCTTCACCCAGTCGGGCAATCGCGTGGGCAACCTGTTCTTTTTCGTCTTTGCCTTTCATTTCAATAATTTTTAAGCCTTCAACCGAGAATCCCCAGAGTGCAGGAAAATTGGGGTGCATATCTCGCGACATTGAAGCTACGCCTTTTATCGCGCAGTATTCCCACTTTTGCATTTTGCTGACTCCTTTTTATAGTTTAAGTTTTCAGAGCAGTTGCACCATAAACTACAGCTAAAAGTTTGGGGTTTCATACAAAATTCCCAACCGAAATAATACCATAGTTTTGACTAATCGCAGCGTTTGGTTTTGGGTTTGTCTTTCGGCTCGTAAATATTCGCCACATCCGGGCAGGTCAGGTCATAATTATCCAGAATAGCCTGGGCCATCGCGGGCGAAACATAAATATCCTGAATAGGGCGTCCGTCTTCCAACCTCTTTGCAATACTCTCCCGCAGCAAAATGACCGAAAACTTGCGCTCTTTAATCATCTGCACCAATTTTGATTCATTCCAACGCCCAAAATAAGTCGCATGAGTCTGGGTAAAAGTGTCAGTAGTGAAAACTTTCTTGCCACTGGGCAGTACCAGTGAAACATTATCACTATAGATTAACGCCCCATCGTCGTTGCTGACGTAGCTTGCTACCCCGCTAAAGCCTTTGATTTGTTCCGGGAGGGGGGCGCGATATTGCAGACCCAACCAATCTGGGTCATAAAATTGGGTATTTAAACTTCGTAAAACCGTCCGACTCGGTTCAAAGCCGCCAAGAATTGGGAAATCATCCGGCTTTACCCGCCCTTCCGCCCCAAACATTGCCAGCACTTGCACCATCAAAACAAGTAGCACCACCGGGTAGGCTAACTTATACACTTTGGTATTTGGTTTACGCCACCACTCCCGCAGCCGGGAGATAGTTAAACCGAGGCACAGGCTCATACAGGCCGCAAACTCCAATAGATGATTATGATTGCCGCCATAGGTTCCCACCGAGACGGTCATAATCAGGGCAGCGGAGGTATACCCCAGCAGCAGGGTCGCGGGTTCGTTAGCTAAAGTTGGGAAGGGGTTACGCCGCCGAAATAATTTGGGTAACATATCAACTATATAGAACATTACAAATATTAGAGCAACAACAGAATATAGTAGATAGTTCTGGATAAAAGCCGAGGCGAATTTCCAGTAATTATACCAGCTCCAGGGTAACTCATGCACCGTCACGATATGCCACCAGAAGCCGCCCTTGCTGAAAATGTTCAGCAATAACATCGGGCCAAAACTCAAAACCAGATAAGCCGCCAAAAAGCGCAAGGCTGCAAAAGGGCGTTTGAGCAAGATATAGAAGAAAATCGCGGCGGGAGCAGCAAAAGCGGTTTGTTTGGTCATCGCCGCCAGGGCCACTATAATTGCAGCAGCGTACAACCAGCGTTCCTGCCAGATAAAGGCTCGCCAACCTGACGCGCTACTTTTCCCGTTCAAATCTATCTTTGAGGCAAACCAAACCCCCAGCATACTGAACAGCAGGGCCGTCATATCCGGCTTGACTGCCCCACCCCAGAAGGCCACCAGACCCAGGCTACCCCAAACGGCGGCACCGATAATTCCGGCTAATCTGTCGGGCTTGCCGCCGTTACGCCGGGAGCTATACCAGCCTGTCAGTTTATAAATCAGGAAAGCGATACCAATCGTGGCAATAAAAGAGATAATCCGGCCTGGCTTGAAACTGCCTTGCAAAACCATTAAAAAGGGCCAGTTTAACCAGTAATAAAGCGGGGTATAGGGAGCAGAAATAAACACATCGGATGGCGATTGGGCGAAAATATCCACGCCCTTGCTCATCATCTCGACTTCCGCCACAATCATCCCCTCCGATTCGTCCACCTGGAAGGGATAATTCAGGATTTGCCACATTATATTTAAGGAGAAAAAGATTTTGGCAATTAGCAGCAATCCCAGCAAAGCCACCAGACCCCAGGCTATCCAATCTTCCCAGCGTGTTGGCCTGAGTTTCTGAGACCGTAACCCATACCCGGAGTTTGTTTCGATTCTGTCTGTTCCTTGCAAAATAAGCGGTAATCTCCCATTACAGCATTCTCTGACTCTTGGTCGGGTTGGTGTAGGTGCGGCCCTTCCATACCACCCCGCCCCCTTTAATTGAACGCCACATCGAATCGAGCAAGATGCCAATCCAGACGGGTGTAGCAATTGGCGTACAAAGGGTGTAGAGCGGCGAAATCCCCAATACGCGGTCTAACTTACGCCGCATAATTGATAAAAGGCTGATTTGAAAAAGACTATGCCAGAACAAACCACCTGCCTTACCTTTACCGAACGTCAGCCATTTTAACACAGCATAAAAAAATTGCACAAAAGGCAGTAAACCGGCTACAAATAAGCTGCCAGCGAAAAATGGCACAATGGCATAGGCGGCGCGACTGCCCACAAAAGCATTTTTGCCGAATCCTTGCCAGATTTCTTTCAGCCCGGTATACATTCGCACCTGTAACAGTTTCTCCCCGTTAAAGACGGCAATTTTTTTGCCACTGCTTTTCATCAAAACCGCCATATCCCGGTCATCTACGATGCTATTTTTCAGGGTTTCCCAGCCGCCCACCTGTTCAAAAGCTTGACGGCGCACCAATAAAAACTGTCCATTAGCAATAGCCAATTTGCTATTAGCCGAATTGACTTTATCAGCCGGGAATTGCAAGCTTATCCCTATGACTACCAGAGGCATCAGCAGCTTTTCCCAGAAGCTGACCAATTCCAGTTTGCTAAAGACCGATAATAAATCCAGCTTGTTTTGAAGGGCGCGGGTCAGGGCAAATTCGAGAGCGTTGGGGTAGTGAATAGTATCGGCATCACTGAATAAAACCCACTGACTTTCAGGGCGGGCGGCCTCTACACCCTTGTGCATAGCCTGAACCTTGCCCGACCAGCCCTCTGGAAGTAGACCAGCCAGCGTTACTATTTTCAGATTGGGATATTCCTGCTCCAATCGGGCGAGAATTTGGGGAGTGGCGTCCTGGCTACCATCGTCTACCGCGATAACCTCAAAATCCGGGTAGCTTTGACCTAGCAAGGAGCGCAGACACTTTTCGATGTTCTTTTCTTCGTTGCGGGCGGGTAAGATTATCGAGACGGGGAGAAGTGCGTTTATTCCCATATCCTGAGCTTTCGCCCAGCTCTCTTTTTTCTTAAACTGATTAATTATCGGCCACACCGCCGCCGCAAACCCCGCCACCAAAAGCGATTGTAAATACAGAGCCCAGTTTTGTTTCACCTCAGCACCTTATGTAAATGACCCCTTCTACTCAGAAGAGGCCAAATTTTGTAATTATTTAACCGAAAAAATCGCCTATTCTTCTTCCTCAAGCCAGCGACCATGCTGCTTGATAATCTCAACCAGACGGTCAACCGCTTGTTCGGTAGGAACACCTTTCTCGACACAGGTTTTGCCCACAAACAAATTAACTTTGTCTGGCGCACCCCCCATATAACCAAAATCGGCGTCGGCTAGCTCGCCTAAGCCATTGACGATACAGCCCATCACCGCGATTTTAACCCCTACCAGATGCCCGGTTTTAGCCTTAATCCGCGCCGTAGTGCTTTGCAGGTCAAATAGAGTGCGCCCGCAACTTGGGCAGGCGATAAACTCGGCTTTGCTGCTCCGCGCCCCAGCCGCCTGCAAAATATTAAACGACAGTTGCACCTGTTGGGTGGACGATAGGGCCGGGATTGGCTCCTTGATATAGACCACCTGAATACTGTCGCCGATACCCTCGGTCAAGAGGCTGCCCAGAGCGATGCTATCATTAATCAAGCAATCGTCCGCCACCGCCCCTTCGGGTAGGCCAGGGGCTTCCAGGTGGATAGGATTACGCCAACCGCGCTCCTGCAAGCGGGCCGCCAGTAGCCGATAGCTCCAGACCGTTCTGGCACTGCTATCCAGCCCCAGGCCAAGCACCAGGTGCGTGACCCCTTCTTCCCGACAGATTTGAGCCGCTTCCAGCAAATTATCCAGTTCAGGGAAGGTGTGGCTGGTAACGCTGCGATAAAGATTCTTGCCCGCCGCCACACTTTGCAATAACAATGGCACATTTGCCGCCGCCGCCAAACGGGCCACCCCCCGCACCTGATTTTTGTTAGTTTGCCCACCCTCGGCCTGGACGAACAGATTAAACATCAGGCCATCCGCCCCGGCTTCCAGCCCGTCTTGGGCCTCTTGCTCGATATAGACCACCGCCAGAACTGGCAGGTTTTGACCTTGCTGGGCTTTTAGCTCCTTGATTTCGTCGGTAAACTCGTCCACCAGATAAATATCGGGAATAATGGGAGCTTCGGTAGAGCGTTTCTTCTTGCCGCCCGCCATTGGCAACTCGCGTTTGGCGTTTTGCAGCTCAGTGATTCGAGCAGGTGTTAACTCACCCAGCACCGCCGGGACATTCTCACCACCGATTTTTATCCCGGCAACCTCAACCACATCGGTTTCGCGGCGGGTGTAATGATAAGGGTCGCGGGGGTCAGGCAGGGGCATGGCCGACTGCTCCTTGAGGTGATTTTCGGGCAGGACCGTCAGGATTGAGTCGTTAATCTCACTCAGTTCCAACAGGTTATTATCTATCGGGGTGTAACGGCGGGCAATCCGTAGCGCAACCGGAATTTCGCGTTCAGGGTCTTCGGTTAATGACACCCGGATAGTGTCACCGATGCCGTCCTCTAAAAGAGAGCCAATGCCAATCGCGCTTTTAATTCGCCCATCCTCGCCATTCCCGGCTTCGGTAACGCCAAGGTGCATCGGATAATCCCAGCCCAGCGCGTCCAGCCGAGCTACCAATAATCTATACGCCTGAATCATAACTTTGGGATTGCTGGCCTTCATCGAGAAAATCAGGTCGTTGTAATCGTACTTACGGGCGATAGCAGCAAACTCCATCGCCGATTCTACCATTCCTTCAGGGGTGTCGCCGAAATAGTTCATAATCCGGTCACTGAGCGAGCCATGATTGGTGCCAATCCGCATCGCCCGCCCTAACTCCTTACAGCGCAGGGCTAAGGGGGCAAACTTTTCTTCAATCCGGCTCAGTTCGGCCTGATACTCATTGTCGGTATAATCGCGCACCGCAAAACGCTTGGCATCGGCAAAGTTGCCGGGATTAATCCGCACTTTCTCGGCCCACTTCGCCGCTTCCATCGCCGCATTCGGGTTAAAATGGACGTCCGCTACCAAAGGGACTTTGATACCCTTTGCTTCCAGCGCGGCCTTGATATTTTTAAGGTTTTCGGCGTCTTTGGCGGTGGGGGTGGTAATCCGCACTATTTCACAACCAACCTTGACCAAACGCACCGCCTCGGCTACGGTTGAATCGGTATCCAGGGTGTCGGCGGTTGTCATAGACTGTACCCGAATGGGGTTATTACCACCAACTCCCACATCACCCACCATCACCACCCGCGTCTTGCGGCGGTTGTAGCTGTAAGGATCCGCGAGATAGGGTAGTTTTCCGTAATCGGTCTGGCTTGCCTGTACTTCCGAAATCATTTATATAAAACCTTTCTGATTTCCTGAGCATTATGCTAAAAAATTCACCTGACAGCCCTAGTATAAAACGCCCTCATCTTTAAGGCAAGCGGGTAAAATCTTAAAGTTGTCTGTAAAGCTATCAGCTATTAGCCTTCAGCAAGACAGCCTCAGTGACTTTCAGGCTGGAAATTTGGCTTGGCACACCCGCATATTCTTCGGTTACACCCTGGGCGGGTGACTTTGCTGACAAGTAAATTGAGTTTGTAGATTATCAGGGTAACTTTAATAAACCTTCTTACTGATAGCAGGGAAATAGGCTCACAAAGTTTTTATTGGAAATGCTTGACTTTTAGAGGTGAGTTTTTGATTGCCAGTAGTTATCGGTTTTCAGCGATATTACAGACTTAATGCTCTGAAGTTGAAATCAGCGATTTAGTTTCTAATAAATTTGGAAACTTCTTATCCCACTATCAACTAGACATTTAATGTCCTTATAAATATCTTCCGAAAGACATACAATGTGGATATGGATGATAAAAATCTAAGGCTAATATTTGGAACTAACCTAAAGCTTAAAAGATCTCTACGCGATTTAACCCAAGAACAATTAGCTGAGAGGTTAGAAGTTGATGTCAAAACTATAAGCCGTATCGAGAGTGGTCAATCAGGTACAGAATTCAATACTATCGAAAAAATCTGCCAGACGCTTAATATTAGTGCATATGAATTATTTCTTCCACTTGAAGATACTTCTGGAAATATTGATGAAGTCCAGAAGCTACTTATAGAGGTGCAAAAAGTTTATAAGCAAGAAATTGAGCGAATTGCAAAAGTAAAAAACATCAGTTTTGAATCAGTAAGGGTGATCACTCGTAGTAAAGATGCTTCAAATCGTTTTGACCGTAATCGAAATCAGAATAAAGACAAACTAGCTCCTGTCCGAGTTGAGGCTTTAGCTCTAAGTTTTAATATGCTTCTAGTTAAATTTCCTCATGAGGAACCTGGCATACTTTGGTCCATTCTGCAAAAAATTTACTACCAAATGTATGTTGGAGTAGGGTTTCCTACAACAATAGTAGACTCCTTTATTTCAGCCTCTCAAAGCTGGGTTAAAACTTCAGGTACGGCTTTCGAGAAAATTATAATAGATAAACTCACTGATTTGTATCCTGGAGTTGAGATACTGAAACCTAAAAAATTTAATGAATTGGTTGAGCGTAAATCAGTCATAAACTCTGAAAAATTTAGGAAAGAAAAAAAAGAAGACGACTTACTTGTAGTTTATTCGACTCCTGACGGGGATAAAACTTATCTAATTGGGGTAATTCAAACTAAAACCAGTGTTCGAGATCGCCTGAAAGAGGATCCTCTCCACAGCAAATTGATGCTTGAGGCAGGTTTATGGTCCGTTCATATCACTATTGACCCTGATGATTTTCTCTCAAAACCAAAATATCGCGGAATGGCAAATATCGAAGGAATTTGGCACGGGGTATATAAATTATCCTCTCTTGGCTCAGAAAGCGTAGGAGTATTCGATTTCGATAAACTTGGGCAGCATTCACCTCAAGTTGTAGAAGCTGTTATTAGTGGTCAAATGAATTCGGGTTGGCGTCCACGCATGGTTTAGTAACTTTTGGGATTAATCCAAGAGGGATTCCATAGCCAGTTGATAAGATGCTGTTGGAAGTTCAAGCTCATCTGATGTGCTGAGCTTTAATGCTTTTGCGATTGATTTAGCTACCGCGAAAGCAAGTAAAGGCGGTACCGCATCTCCGATTTGTTCGTATTTATCCTGAACCTCACTAATGTGTGGCACAACCCAGGGGCCTTCGATATAATACCAATCAGGGAAACTTTGGAGTCTTGCTGCTTCACGCGGGGTTATATGGCGGTTATCACTTGGATGTAATAATTCATCAAGACAATGTGAAGTTACAGTAGGTGAAGGAAGATTTGCTAATAAGCGTCTGTCACGTTGAATATACCAACTATTAGGTAGGACTCGTTTCTGTTGAAAATCTGCAAGGGTTTGGGCATCTAATTTAGTCATAAGCTCTTTAAGACCTTCTCCGGGACCTATCATTTTGAATCGTTCTATAGTTCCAGGTCTATGATTAGGTGCTTTATGTAAAGATAATTCTTTTGCATAATTTGAGTTAAGATTGTCTAACATTCCTTGTTTACCAAAATCGTTTAAGGTACCTCTCATCATTTGTTGGTAACTATTTTGAGGTTGGGCTGTGTAATAGGTTTTGGTCTCATTATTCCCCAAACTGGGTAAATCTGTTAAAGCATCTTCGACTGTAATCCAGGGATATTTTTTACCAGAACCATGAGTTGGTTTCGGAAAAGTTAGTGGTAATTCAGCTTCCGAGGTTGCAATTATGAATAGACGGTCCCGAAGTTGAGGTACTCCGAAGTCTGCTGAGTTTAGAACTTCATATCTAAAACGGTTGAACCCAGCCTCTTTGAGAGTGGTCAATATTTCCATGAATATCCCGTTCTTTTGCCCCTGTAGATTTTTTTTCGTTTTAAGGCCGGGAATATTTTCTATTAAGATATATTTTGCTTTTAGGGTTTTGGCTATCCTGATAAGTTCCTTAAAAAGATGTTCGCGGTGATCCCGTTCTTTATTTCTTATTCCTGGGCCAGCCGTTGAGAATGTTTCACAGGGAGGGCCACCAGCTACCAAATCCACTGCATCGGTTTTATTTATGGATTTAAATATAGACTCAATTTCCTCATTACTAACTTGACGCACATCCCGTTCCAAAACAATAGTATTTGGATGGTTCCGTTGATAAGTTTCAACACAACTAGCTACTTTCTCAATAGCGACTAATACCTCAAATCCAGCGGCTCGAAGACCCAAGCCTAAACCGCCAGGTCCGGCAAATACCTCAACGGCAGTAAGCTTATTTGAGTCTCTATTAGCAAAATTATCTTGAAATTGAGTATCATACATATTTAGCATCCTGAAAAAATTTAATCGAAGGTTTAGGTGTAATAATATCTTTGTTCTATTCTAACAGATTTATAAGCGCGACGTGCTTATTGCTCGCAGTAATTTCTCGCGCTCTTCGAGGGATTTGCCCCGCAGGTCGGCGATGCCCTTTTCGGTGACGATAATCTGGGCCAGATGGCGGGGGGTGCTGACGGGAGCCCCTTCTTTCAGGCGTGGTACGATGCGGGATTGGCCTTTGGGCGTAACGCTGGGCAGAGCGATAATCGAGAGGCCGTTAGGTGCGCCCCAGGCTCCTAACACATAATCCAGTTGCCCACCCACCCCCGCCAGTTGCCAGTTCCCAATCGCCTCAGCGTTGACCTGTCCCCAATAATCTATCTCGATAGCTGAATTAACTGAAACAAAATTGGGCAAGCGGGCAATACGGGCCGGGTCGTTCACCTGGTCAATCCCCTGAAGTTGCAAGCCGGGATGCTCGTGGGCATAGTCAAACAGGCGGTGCGTACCAATCAGTAAAGCCGTGACACTTTTGCCCACATCAAAGGGCTTATTGGCGTTTGTTACCGCGCCCGACTCCAGCAACTCGATAATCCCATCGGACAACGCCCCCCCGTGAATATTCAGATTCTGGCGGGTGGTGAGCAAACGGGCGACCTCCTCCGGGACGGTGCCGACCCCAAGTTGCACTGTGGAATTGTCACCGATTAGAGCAGCGACATTTGCCGCGACCTGTCGCTCAACCTCGCCCACTGGCAGGGGTGGCACTTCCAGCAAGGGGCGGTCACTTTCCACCAGGGCGGTAAACCTGTCCAGTGGCACGCGTGGCCCGTTGACTCTCGGCATCTGGCGATTGATTTCGCCGATTAGAATCGGTACGGCCTCCACCAGGGCGGCGGCATAATCCGCGCTTGGGCCAAGCGAACAGAAGCCGTCTTCGTCCGGCGGGGTAATTTGGAGCAATGCTACTTCTAACCGAATAATGTCACGCCGAATCATGCCCGGTACAGTTGAGAAACTGGCGGGTATATAATCCACCAACCCCGCCTGGGAAGCTTCCCGCAAAGCGGGGTGGGGAAAGAAGCTCTTTAGTTTTAGCTTGCCTTCGCGCAGTAGTTCCAGGTCAGCGTACAGGGGTGGGGGTGCGCCTGCCGCCCGGTAAGTCAGGGTGTAGAGGGTGATGCCTTGCAGGTGGGGTTGACCGTCTTTAATCCCGCCGATAAGGGCTTCCACCAGGGTTGGGGGTTCGGCACAGGCGGAATGAAGACCAACCCTTGCCCCGGTGGGAATATGTTCAAGGCATTCGGCGGCGGTTCGATAGAGCTTCAAGCGGAAATTCCCCTTCCAAATATGAGAGCAAATAGTATTTGTACAGTGCAGTATAACAAAAACTGAATTTGGGACAAATCAATTTGGGGATTTGGGGTTATTTTAGCTGATTATTGAATACTGATAACTGAAAACTTTTATTGAATGGCTATAAAATAATACAACGCCAGGGGAAACGGCCTGGCGCTGTTGCGAAACGAACAACGAAAGGAGATTTAACATTGTGGTATATAGTCCAGAGGCATCCCTTACTGGGGATGTTATTGTGGTTTGTCGGTTTGTATCTCTCCGACATTTGTATTATTACATCAGAACATTACAGATAACGTTACACTGATATAAAAATTTAAAAATGTTCAACGAGATTTTTAAGGCAGTTGCGAGCCTGTTTATTTCATGCTAATCTAGAACAGTCTCACCTTTTGAGGAAATATTTTGGAATTTTGGGAAGAAACAATGAACCTGTTAAACATCTACGGATTGAGCGTAACCCCTCCCCCCTGCCGCGTAGTCGTCATCGGCTAGAGCGGCGGAAGGCCCCAACAAAATATTTGTCTATTTCCAGATAAATCCACCTTTTCTGGACTGTGTTTTTGCCTCCCCGCTCTTTATCTATACCAACTTTAAGTTCAATAACTAACATTTAGCCCTATTTTGGGGCTGGGAGGTATACATGTCTGAAATATCTGAGGCGCAAGCTGAAATAGTAACATCGGGGGCTACTGCTGCGCCAAAAAGTAGTGGGCGGGGCATTTTATGGCTGGTGTTTGCGGCGGTATTGTGGGGTACGGTGGGGGTTTCGTCGGCTCTGTTAAACCGTATAGAAAAAACACCACCGTTAACCGTTGGCTTTTTGCGATTGGCCTTTTCTTCACCCTTTTTGCTAGTCCTGGCCTGGTTCGTCACCAAAGCCAACCCCTTCAATGCACATTGGCGGGAATTGCCCTACTTTGGGGCGATGGGGCTGGCAATGGCGGGCTATCAGGTTTTCTACTTCTTTGCCATTCCGATTTCAAGTGTAACAATGGTGGTAGTAATCGCCTTGTGTAGCGCACCCCTGATGGTCGCCCTGATGTCCATCGTGATTTTCAAGGAACGCCTGACTCGGCTGGTAGTGGCGGCTCTGGTGCTGGCTCTGGCTGGAACATCTTTACTTGCATTTGGCGGTGGTAGTAGCGGCGGAGGGGGCAGCGACTATGTGCTAGGGGCGGTGCTGGCGTTGGGGGCGGGTTTTTCCTACTCCTGCTTTGCTATTTGCTCCAAACTGGCAACCCGTCATACCCAGGCGACCAGCAGCCAGACGGTGGCGTTGGCTTTTACTTTTGGCGCGCTTATTTTGTTGCCAATGGCGGCGGCAAGTGGCAACCTAAGGCTGGAACTTGCGCCGGGAGTCTGGCTAATCGCGGCCTATATGGGACTGGTGCCAACCGGGCTGGCCTACGTGATTTTCCAGAACGCCCTGCGAACGGCTACGGCTACGGCTGCCAGTATCGTGACCCTGCTCGAGCCAGCAGTGGCGGCCTTATTGTCCTGGCTGTTGCTGGCTGAAAGTGTTAGCCTCTTGACTATTATCGGGGCGGTCATGCTGATTGGCAGCGTCTGGCTGTTGTCGCGCCGAGGCTAACAAAACCAACAAAGTGCCGCCCACCAGCAGCAATGATAAACTATCAATGTTAAACCCACTGATTTCACCGCCCTGGGCTTGTCGGGAGGCGACAAGTCCATAACGGAAGGGGAAAGCCAGCAGGGTATGATAGAAGTTACTCAAAAAACTGAGTATCAGCAAAATCAGAAATAGATTACCTAGCTGCTTTTTAGGGCGGCGCGGCAACTTGAGAAAATAGTCGTCCCACCACCAGGCCATCGGTAGGGCTAAAAATGGCACAATCACCAGAATATAACGGGGGTCGCGGTCATCGCCGGCGAAATAAGTCAGGTGAGTTGCCATCAAGAATGTTATAGGAAGGATAAGCCCTAAAAATAGATAATTTAGAACCTGAAAACCCCGTATTTTAAAGCTTTTCCCCATGAAGTACGCGCCCCACAGCCCGAATATTAACAAGGGCGACAGTACCAATAACCCCAGCATCCCTTCGTCTTGATTAGAAGTATCGGAACTTAAACCCAGAAAGAACTCAAAAAGACCTCGCAGGGGAAACCGCACAAAAGTGGTGCTAAAACTGCGGGCCCAGGCGAAATTGGCGTTATAGGTATAGGATGAAACCAGCGGCCCCCCAAAACAAACCGTGTTGTATGCCATCAAAGCCACAATCGGGATTAAGAAGGCAATCCCTGCCCCGATTTGGGACAGCCACTCAATTTTGGGCGACCTTAGTTGCTGATAGGCAATATAAATTAATATAGCCAGCACCAGTAATAGGTTGGTGTATTCTGCCACAATTGAATAGCCAAGACAAAAACCCAATAACAGGCTAATCGCAAAACGCCACCGCCCGATTGGTTTTAACTGGCTATTTTGGGGAGGGTAGAGTTTCAAAGTCAGATAGGTAACAAATAAAATTAAAAAAGTGCTGACAATATGGGAGTAAAGGGTTGAGCTATATTTCAAAACAAGGGTGCAACTTCCTAAAAAGATAGCAAGCATCAATCCCGCCTGTCGGGAAGCCCCTAACATGCGGGCCAGCGTGAACAACAAAACTACGCTTAAAGCTCCAAAAAAAGCTGGTACAAGTAATACCCAAATTACTCCAAAATGATTATTAAAACTGTTACCCAAAGGCCAGAGTTTAAAGAAAGGCTCCAGAATATATTTGCCGATGGAGTATGGTATAACCGCTAACCAGGCGGTGCCAGGGGGGCGGTCACTGTAGAATAAGCCCGGTTTGGGGCTGCTGTAGTCAACATAAAGGGTATAGTCCATATAGGGGGCAATCTCAAAAGAGAAATTATCGCCCATCGCCTTTACCAGGGCTAAATGACTACCAGCGTTGGTGTTAACTAAGTCCCCCACCCCACAGAAACTAAAGATAACCATAAAAAAACTGCCTAGACAGCAGTTAATCACGAAATCCGGGTTTTTAATCAAGCGTATCTTAAATATAGACAGCCCGGAAGTGGAAATTAATAAGAGGGCCGCCGGGAAGTTAAGCCCCAAAAGATAGAAAAATAGGCCAGCCAGGAAGATTAAATATAAGTGCCAATTCTTGACTGAGCTTAAAAACTGTGCTGATTTGAGGCTAACTTCCTTAACCAAGCCTATTTATACTCCAACCCTACCTGGTAATTATCGCGCAGGTAGGCAATTTTGAAACCGTTGCGTAAAAGATTGTGCTGGGCGTTGCTATCAGAGGGGGTGTGCCCCAACAGGATTGAAACATTCCGCTTTTTGGCCTCGCTTAAAGCAGCCTGAATTAAGGCCGTTTGTACCCCGTGGTGGCGATATTGGGGCAAGGTAGCAGTAGCATACAATATAGCCGAACGCCCATCTTTGGAGAAGGCCAGGCTAGTCCCCCCGGCAGGCTTATCATCTACATAGGCTAGATAAGAAACCTGTTGGGGATGGCCTATACTGGCCAGGCTTATAGCCTCCCAGACTCGCCAGAAGCCCCCTCGCAACTCAAAACCTTCGCAAACCGTTTCCGCAAAATCTTCCTGGCGCGCCTGGTTCACAAGTTCAACTTGCACTTCCCCGGCTAAAGTCGGTAGCTTAAAATCAGCCTCTGGTTCAAAAATCAGCACACTACCCTGGGCTTTAAGGGTAAAGCCGCGTTGTTGCAACATCTTATTCAGATTTACCGGGTGATTATAGCCGTTAATAACGTAGGCCGAACAGGAAACTTTGAGGGTTTGCGCCCGCCTGACCGCCAGGTCTATCTCTTCGTATGAGGCGGGTTTGCCCAAACCAAGCCCAATTAAACGGTTGAGGATGGTTACTTTTGGAGACTCAGAGCAAGCAAATTGGGTAATCTCGCCATTTTGCATATAAGTCAGACCCAAATCCATCGCCAGAGGGCCAACCGAATTAAAGAGCATTGTATACGCATCTCGTTCCAAACTTTCGTAACCGATTACCGCATTCTCATTTAATTGGCTGACCATGCTCTCTCCTTCTATAGTGGTAATTTTAAGGGACGATTGATTCATCGTCCCTGTCGGAATAGCTATTACGGTTTGATTTTTTCGCTGATTAGGCCGGAGCCAGCCCGCGTTTAACCGCAAAGAGGGCCGCATGGGTGCGCCCTGGCAAACTTAACTTGTTGAGGATGCTGCTGACGTGGGCTTTTACTGTCTTTTCACTGACTTGCAACTCCCGCGCAATTTCTTTGTTACTCATACCCCGCCCCAAAAGACCCAACACCTCAAGTTCACGCTCGGTCAATTCCTGCAAACCGTCGTCTTCTTTGGGTGGGGCAACTACTTCGTGCATCAGGCGTTTGGCAACTTCAGGGTGGAGTTGAACCTCGCCCCGTTCGGCGGCTATTACCGCTTTTACCAGGTCGGCGGGCTGCACATCTTTAAGCAAATAACCAGTAGCCCCGCTGCGGATCGCCGTAAAGACCTTTTCATCATCGGCAAAACTGGTCAGGGCGATTACTTCGGTTTCCGGGCGCATCAACTTGATTTCTTTAATAGCGGTCAGGCCATCCATCACGGGCATAACCAGATCCATCAAAACTACGTCCGGCTCAAGTTCTTTGACTTTTTGCAAAGCTTCTTTGCCATTACTGGCTTCACCTACTACTTCGATGCCATCTTGCAACTCCAAAAAGGTCATAAGACCCTGGCGAACAACCGCGTGGTCATCTACGATTAATACCCTTATTGGCTCATCGGTGTCCGTCGCCATAATGCCTCGCTCCTTTTAGTTTATGCCTATACCAACCGGGCGAGGGGCGGCCATTAACGGAAGTGTAACCGTTATAACTGTGCCCTGTCCGGGTTTGCTATTGATTTCAAGTTGACCACCGACTAATTCGGCTCGTTCACGCATGCTGGTCATCCCCAGCGATTTGTGGTCACGGCTGGGACGGGACGCTACCGCCAAAGTTTCAAAGCCCACCCCGTTATCGTTGATGTTAAGAACGGCGGTACTATCACCAATAATTAATTTAACATTTACCTGGGTCGCCTTGGCATGTTTAACAATGTTATTAAGGGCTTCCTGTGATATTCGATAAAGGGCTTGCTCTTGCTCATTCGACAAGCGTTTATCACCTTCCACCGTAAAGCTTATGTCCAAACCTTCTTTACTTTTAACCGAGTCAATATGTTTTTGCAAGGCCATCGTTAATCCTTGCTCTTCCAGGGCTGCCGGGCGCAACTGGAAGATAAGGGCCCTCATTTCGGCTAATGCCCCGCGTGCCAGGGTTTGCAAGCGGTCTAACTGACTTTCAACTCTTTCCGGCTTTTTCACCAGCATGGCGCGGGCTGACTCGGCAGTCAGGGTAATGCTAAATAAAGTCTGCGTTACCGAATCGTGCAAGTCACGGGCCAAACGATTCCGTTCTTCCAGAGCCGCTAACTGTTGGGCCTGCGAATAAAGCTGGGCGTTTTCTACCGCGATACCGACCTGACTGCCAATGGCTTTGTATAGAGCCAGGTCGTTGTCGCTAAAGTTTTTAAGCTCATTACTGGTCAGGTTGAGTACCCCCACGATTTGACCTCGACTGGTTAAGGGAATTCCCAGGAAGCTGGCGGTTTTCAAGTTAGCCCGTAATTCCGGGTTAACGCGGGGGTCATTTTCTATGGTATTTGTAAAAAGCACTTCCCCGGTTTTGGCGATTGTGCCGGTAAGTTGCTCGCCCACTTTAACCCCTCTGGAAAAATGTTCCAGGTAAAAATCGCTATCCTGGCGGTAATCCACCAGCCGCAAATGCTGTCCATCCGGCTGCATCAAAAAGAGGCTACCATGCTCCATCTCGGATACCGCAATCAGCTCATCCAGCGCGTCCCCCAAAATTTGCTCCAAATCCAGCGACCCACTTATTAACCCGATAACCCGGTTGATAGCGGTTAACTCCCGGTTGCGGCGGTTGGTTTCGTTCAGTGACCCCTGTAACTTCTCGCGAGAGATGCGTAGATTTTCAGCCATCCGCCCCATTGCTCCGGCTAAACTGGCAACCTCATCATTCCCCGGTGCCTGGGGTACTGTTACCGACAAATCATCCTTGCGAATAGCGTCCGCCACTGCCGCCAATTCTCGTAATGGTTTGGTGATGCTGCGGGTGATAATTGAAGCCACCACTACCCCGCCAAACGCCGCTATCAGCACCAGTACCAGCGACAGGAAGGTTACGAATAGTCCTTGATTTTTGGCGGCATCAATGGATTTACGGATTTCCTGACGATACTCACTGAGAACGCTATCAATGGCGGTGGTGAGTTTATTTTTCTGTTCGCGGGCATCCCGCTCGTAAATCCGAATGGCCGATATTATAAAATCGTTCAGATTAATAATTTTGATGCGGTCAATCGTCTGGCGAAAATCACCATACAATTGTTGCACCTGATTGAAACTGCTACGACTAAGGTTTAAGGTAGAAAAGATTTTGCTAAGTTGCATTGTGGCTTCTTCGTAGTCAGCCGTAGCTTTTCCCAGCTCTTTATTGGCATCTTCGGGCAGCACCAGCAATAAATAGCCTCGGACGGCGTTAAATTGCCGCTCCACCGCCAATTGCATTCGCAAAACTTCGTTGGTTACCTGCTGGTCTAATTCGACTTGATTGCCAAAATTTGTTCCGGCCTGACTGGTATAAACAATGGCGGCCAGAGCTACTATCAGGCTAATAAGAGCCATTCCCATAAAACCCAGCAGGATTCGCCCGCCCAAACTGTAGCGCAGGGGATACAAAATTCGCGGGCTGGCAGCCTGGAATCTGGTTTTGCCTGTCCCTTTCGCACTATCTGGCGAAGATTCACTATTATTTTTTGGGTTCTGTGGTGCGTCTTGCATAAAAAGCCCGGAAATATAGGCGAATATTGCGAATTAGCACAGTATGGGTATTTTTTCCTATAATTACACAGTAATAATTGTATATTATACATTTTTCTTTAGCCCTATACAATCCCACCAAAAAGTGGCAATTGAGTGTGGGGTTAGATTGTGATAGAATTACATAACATTTTACATTGTTATGGAAAGGAGTTCCAAAGTGGCAAAACAAACTCGCAGAGTCTCCCAATCCTCGGCGATGGTTACCTTTTTTGATTTCTTAACCTTTTTCCTGGGACTAGCAATGACAACCCTGGGTCAGTTCTTCGCCCTGGCGGGGGGAGCCAATCAAAACTTTGGTCTCGCTATTTTTAGTGTCTTGTTGATTATTGTTGGTATCGGTATCAGCACCATTCGGGAGTTGACCAGCGAGAATGCCGACGATGAGGACAGCATTCGCAAGATTTATGGCTTAGTTTGTTTTATTAGCGGGGTAGCCTATGTGGTTATTCCGGTGGTACGGGCGGCTTTCCTCCTGATTAACGGTGGGATGGACATTGGCAGTGCCTTGCTGCTGAGTTTTTCGGTGGTGGTCGGTGTAGTATACATTTTTCTGGGTTACTCCTGGGCTGGCGCGTTCGACCCGCCCCCCGACTCGGAGTTTTAGGCTCCTGTGGAATCTAAAATCGAATATCTAAAATCGAAAGAACAAACCTAGCTCCCTTCCCTGGTGCATTTCCAAAGGAGGAAATTTAGGAGTTGGATTATTTTAATAATTGACTGATTAGCAGGTTGTATTATATACTCGAATTGAGTAAATAGCTAACGCCTAATACCTGATAGCTGACGGCTGATGGCTGACAGCTTGAACTAACAAAGAAAGATTTTATGGCTGACGAACAGAAAATTGAAGATAAAGAGCTTGATGAAATCGTTGAGCATGAGGATGACTTTTCCGAATGGTATAACGAGCTGGTACTAAAGGCTCAACTGGCCGATTATGCTCCGGTGCGCGGCTGCATGATTATTCGCCCTTATGGTTATGCTATCTGGGAAAATATCCAGAAATATATGGATGAGCGGTTTAAAGAAACCGGAGTATTAAACGCCTACTTCCCCCTTTTGATTCCCCGCAGCTTTATGGAGCGCGAAGCCGAGCATATCGAGGGATTTGCCCCCGAAGTAGCCTGGGTAACGCAGGGCGGCGGCAAGGAACTGGAAGAACCTCTGGCGATTCGGCCTACCAGTGAAACCATTATCGGGCACAGTTACGCAAAGTGGGTGCAGAGTTACCGCGATTTGCCAATTCTGATTAATCTCTGGAATAACGTGATGCGCTGGGAAAAGCGTACCAAGCTATTCTTGCGCACTTCCGAGTTTTTGTGGCAGGAAGGCCATACCGCCCACCGCACCCTGGAAGAAGCCGAGGAGCGCACATTGCAAATGCTCGAAGTTTATCGCTCGTTTGCCGAGGAAGATGCCGCCATCCCGGTTATCAAGGGACGCAAGAGCGAGAGTGAAAAATTTGCCGGAGCGTTACGAACCTATTCGATTGAGGCCATGATGGGTGATGGCAAGGCTCTCCAGGCCGGAACCAGCCATAATCTGGGCAATAATTTCGCCAAAAGTTTCGATATACAGTTTCTTGATGACGATGGGCAGCGCAAACTGTGTGCTACCACCAGTTGGGGGGTTAGTACCCGCATGATTGGTGGCATTATTATGGTACATGGCGACAAGAAGGGCTTAATCCTGCCGCCCCGCCTTGCCCCTTTCCAGGCCGTGATTGTGCCGATTTATCGCAAGGAAGAAGAAAAAACGTTGGTGATGGAGGCGATTGCCCGCCTTCAGAAGATGTTGAAGGGAAAAGTACGTTTGACGGTAGATTCCAGCGATAATACTCCTGGCTGGAAATATAACCAATGGGAAATGAAGGGCGTACCTGTGCGGATTGAGGTTGGGCCACGCGATGTCCAGAACAATAGCGTGGTGCTAGTGCGTCGGGATAGTGGGACTAAGGAGTTTGTGGGGGTGGATGCCCTGGAAACTCGCTTGCCCCTTTTGCTGGAAGAAATTCAAAAAGGCCTATATACCACTGCCAAAAAGAAACTCGACGATAACACTTTCCATGCCGAAACTTATGAGGAGTTTAAAAAAATCCTCAACGAGAACAAGGGTTTTGTGCGGGTGAAGTGGTCGGAGGATAGCGCGGCGGAAAAAATCATCAAGGATGAAACCAAAGCGACGGTTCGGGTTATTCCTTTTGACCAGCCCGAAGGCGGGGTAAAGGGTAACTGTTTCTATACTGGCAAACCCGCTACCTGTGAGGCTATCTTCGCCAAGAGTTACTAGGCGGTGACGGTTATCAGTTGTCGGTGGGGGGACAGACCTAACCCTCTAGCCCCCTTCCCTGCATCCGGGAAGGGGAACAATTCCTTTTTTGATTTTAGATATGCGATTTTTACCGACAACCATTCGTACTCCCGTATTCTTTACTCTGAACAATCATGACCGAACCAAACGAATTGCAAAACGAAATAGAACCCCCCAAAACCAAAGCCGGACTGGGCAAAGTCTGGATACTCATAGGACTTTTCTATTTCAGCCTGCTCATAATGCTGATTATAGGGGTAGTTTTGATTGGTTTGAACAGTAGATTCATTAATTTTTAGCGACTTTCCCCAAATTCCCCCCTTAATTTTGACTCGTCAAAACAAAACCTGTTATAATTATCACACTTAGCTGCTTAGAAGGAAGATTCTGGCTGTTTCCACAACCTATATTTAGTAGTTTGATTTGTTGAGAATCGAATAATTTAAGGAGGAAGAGTTAATGGCGAATCTGCCTAATGCTAATCCGCGCTTATGGGCCTTAAGCGAGGTCAATAATCGCAAACCGCGCCTTTTTGAGTGGCCCAAAGACCAGAATGGCAACCCTAAACGAGTATCTGAAATTTATGGGATTAATACCTTCAATAACGTGGTTATGAAGGAAAAGCTTTCCAAGCAAACCTATGCTCAGTTACAAGCCACAATTAAACAAGGCAAAAAGCTGGACAAAAGTATTGCAAACGAAGTTGCTCACGCCATCAAAGAATGGGCGATTGAAAACGGAGCTTCCCATTTCTGCCACTGGTTTCAGCCCCAAACTGGCATTACAGCGGAAAAGCATGATGCTTTTCTAACTCTCGATGATGAGGGACAGCCAATAGAACGTTTCAGTGGGTCACAGCTTATTCAAAGTGAGCCGGATGCCTCCAGTTTCCCATCGGGTGGGCGGCGCAGTACCTTTGAAGCTCGTGGTTATACCGCCTGGGACCCGTCCAGCCCGGTATTTATTGCCGATGAGCCAAACGGCAAAACCCTGTGTGTGCCTTCGGTATTCATCTCCTATCATGGGGATGCACTGGACCTCAAAGCACCTTTGTTGCGCTCTATGGAAGCGGTCAGCAAAAGTGCTGTAGCGATCCTGCAACTTTTTGGCAAAACTTCGGTTACCCGCGTTGTGCCAACCCTCGGCCCAGAGCAAGAATATTTCCTGATTGACCGGGCTTTCTACACCCTGCGCCCTGACCTGATTGCGGCTGGTCGCACCCTGATTGGTGCCAGGCCCCCCAAAGGTCAGGAACTCGAAGACCACTATTTCGGTACTATCAAAGACCGCGTTCAGGCTTATATGCAGGAAGTGGAATTCGAGGCCTACAAGCTGGGCATTCCGATCAAGACCCGTCACAACGAAGTTGCACCTAGCCAGTTTGAAACGGCTCCTATATTTGAGGAACTGAACGTAGCGGCTGACCACAACCAACAGGTTATGGAACTGTTGCGCTCAGTTGCCGCCCGCCACGATCTGGCTCTGTTGCTACACGAGAAGCCTTTTGCCGGGGTGAATGGCAGTGGTAAGCACAATAACTGGTCTATGCAGGATTCCGATGGCAACAACCTGTTGGAACCTGGCAAAACCCCGCGAGAGAATTTGCAATTCCTGGTGTTCCTGGTAGCTACTCTCCGGGCCGTTTACAAGCGGTCTGGCCTGTTGCGGGCTGCCATTGCCAGTAGTGGTAACGACCACCGCCTGGGTGCAAACGAAGCCCCGCCCGCGATTATTTCGGCCTTCCTGGGTGAGCAGCTTACCAACATCCTGAACGATATCGAGTCCGAAACTATTGTTGAAGACAGCAGCGAGGCTCGGATTATTGCCCTGGGTATTTCCCAACTGCCTGATGTAGCCCGTGATAATACCGACCGTAACCGCACCTCACCCTTTGCCTTCACTGGCAACAAATTCGAGTTCCGGGCAGTTGCAAGTTCTGCTTCCGTTTCAACCCCGATGACTATTTTGAATGCGGCAGTGGCTGACTCGCTTGAGTCTATTTACGCCGAAATCAAATCACTTCTGGATGATGGCGTAGAGTTTAAGAAGGCTATTATTCAGGTGGTTCGTCAGAATGTGATTGCAACCAAAAACATTCGCTTTGAAGGCAACAACTACTCGGACGAATGGGTAGAAGAAGCTGCCAAGCGGGGTCTGCCCAACCTGCGCAAAACGCCCGAAGCCCTGGCTGAATATGTTAAGCCGGAAGCTTTGGAAGTGTTAGACAAAACCGGGGTCTTTACCCACGATGAAGCCGAAGCTCAGTATCACGTTCGGGTGGAGCGTTACATCAAGGACGTGGAAATTGAAATTCAGGCCCTCAAGGATATTGTCAAGAGCTATGTGCTACCCGCTGGGTATCGCCAGCAGGAGCTTTTGGCAACTTCGCTGGGTGCTTTGAAGGCGGCTCTGGGTGAGGCTCCCGCTCGCCAGCTTACCGAACTTAAAACTGTTTCGGGGCTAGTCAATGATTTGCATAGCCATCTGGACAGTTTTGAGGAGTTGACTGCTTCGGTCAGTGGTGTGGATAGTATTGAGGAACAGGCTCAGAAGTTGGCGGGTGAGGTTTTACCGGCAATGCTGGAAATCCGCGAACTTTCGGACAAACTTGAAGAAGTGGTTGCCGATGAACTTTGGCCGCTTCCCAAGTACCGCGAGATGCTTTTCCTGAGCTAACCAAAAAATTCAGAGGGCGTATTGGGTACGGCAAGCAGCACCCCTACACGAAATTTGAATTATTGTAGGGGCGGTGCTTGCCCCGTCCTCTTTAACTTAAAGGAGGGCCAATGATGTCCTCAGTTTCAACTTTAGTAATTCTGGTACGGCACGCCGACCGCGAGTTCGTGCCTAAAGTTCCAGACGATTTGCAAGGTCTGACACCCAAAGGTCGCAAGCAGTCCCAAAGTCTAGGAGCAAAGCTGCTGCAAGTCATTTCTGCGCCCGCTTCCCAAACTCCCCAAACTCCTTTGTCCACCACTATAATTTTCAGTAGTCCGGCTTTGCGCTGTATGCAAACCGCTCAAATTTTGGGTAACTTTCTCCATCCCCAGGCCGGGGTACAACCCGCCCAGGAATTAATCGTCACCTCGCCATCGGTTGTTAGCTGGTCGTTGGGGGTGATTGGGGCAAACCTGGGGATACCTTGCCTGGTTCTTGTAAGTCACAAGCCGGAGCTGTTTGAGTTAAGCACCCGGCTCTGTTCGGGCAATCCTCTGGAGCTGAAAGATGCCGAGGCCGCTGGAATCGAGGTTGCCACTACTGGCAATGGCATGTGGCAGGTAGGTATGGGCAAACTACTCTGGCGGGTCAGGGGGTAATTTTTACTCTACGCTATTGTTTGCGCTCAGGGGTTAATGCCTTTCGCATAGAATTTATGCGGATAATATCTTTTCGTAGAAAATTACGGGTATAGGTATCTCCAAATCAACCGCGCCGCGATGAGTTTCGATAAAACCATTCTTGAGATAGAGCTTTTGGGCTGGAGACAGGTTTGCTCCCGTATCAAGGTGTAAGCGACGATAACCTAACTCACGGGCTTTCGCTTCCAGTGCCGTGTAAATTTGTTGCCCGAAGCCTTGTCCCTGAAAATCGGGGTGAGTGCGCATACGCTTGATTTCAGCTTCTTTCTCACCAGTTTTGCGAAAGGCTCCCATCGCCGCCAATCGGCCTTGAAATTCACCAACCAGGAATTCGCCCTCGTTCTCGAAGTAATGGCTGGCTATATTATGCAAGTCATCATCCCAGGGACCATCGCCACCGTAAGCATCGGTCTGTTTTAGCCCCATTACATGTAGTTCCCAGACTGCATCCTTATCACTATCAAGATACCGCCGAATCTCCAGGCTGCTCATTAAGAACTCCTTTAGGAAGTTAACAAAGTTTTCTTAATTTTAAGGGTTTGTAGATTGGGATTGGATATACCCTAAGCCATGACCGAATTTGCCTAATAATTTGCAATTATAATTAGCAAGGTCGGCTAAAATATCCGGGTTAACAAAATCTCTTGAATTTGTGGTAATAAAACAACAGGGCTTGGTGGGTTGCGTATCTAGGAATTCAAGGATTGAAGCATAAACTATAGAGTCTTGAGGAGATAAACTACGGCTCTTTTGGAAAACCGTAGCCGCTCTTATTATTTTTAAGCCTAGGGGTATTATTTGAGCGGCACGTAAAATCCTATCGAGGGCTTCATCAAGTCTGCGTTTTTCTTCTTCACCACTACTAGACAACAAGCTGGTTAATCGTTCGGACTCTTTGTCTAATTCCTCATAAGGTTTTGAACGTTTCAATTCCTTGATTTCACTTGCAAGTTTATTACGAAGCTCTTCCCTGTTTTTATGCCTACGGACTAAAGCCTCGTAGGTCTCGCCAATACTAAATGCAGGTAGAACTAACTGAAGATTATTTGCTTCTGCTAATTGAAGGATGGTTTGGCAAATATCGTGTTCTTCACGAACGAAGGCGATTTCAAGTACAAAATTAGATTCGACATATACAATCATACTTTGGCTTCGAGTCCGACCGAGCCATCTTTAACTGCGTCGTACAGGCCAGAATCGAAAAACCACTTTAAATTAGGGTTGGTCTTATCTTCTTCACGAACGAAGTTTATAAGGTTTTGAACCCATGAACTTACCAGGAATGCTAGGCCATATTCACTATAGACCTGAGTATAAAGAACTAAAGATTTTAGAGGTTTTTTAGCCTCAAAATTAAGTCAAAAAATTTAGATAATAACGCTCAGGTCTATAATATCGTTTAACTGAACTGTTGAGTTTTCATAGTAAGGAGCAAGCACTTCTTGAGCGTCAATTTTATAATCAGGTGGGGCTAACTCTCCATCATTCTTTGTATTACTCCATAAATTAACATAATCAGGCAGGGCAAGTAAAAAAAAGGGAGTAGCTGGTATTACAGAATGGACAAGTAAATTTCGGCGCAGTTGAGTAATCCAATCCATAGAAGCTTCCGTTTTAGCTTTTACTTCTACGACTAATTGCAAATTTCCATATTTATCAAAAACAGCAATATCTGCTCTATAAGTCATTGTATTTCCTGTCTTTTTACCGCTTTGTTTTTCTGTGTAACCTTTATTATTTTAACATGTCTCTTGAGTCAGACAGTCCCTCAATTGTGTGGTAAAAGCCGTGAGTGAGGCTTTAACCAGCGGCACTTAGACAAGTTAATCATCACGAATTGCAACCAGGGTAGGCCATTTAACTCTAGCCCAGCCAGCTCAACCGGGCTAAAACCTT
>JBBQZS010000044.1:0-50023 GCA_038207495.1 Chloroflexia bacterium | reverse complement strand
CTAATCCAATTGGCACTGTAGCCAGTGATTTGGGCCACCTGGTTTACGCGGTTATCCCTGGCAAGTAGCCAGATGATCTGCCAGTGACTGCGTTCGGCGGGGTTCTCGGCTTGCCGATAGCGGTTTAGCAATTCCTCCTGGCTCAAATAGTCTTTTATTTTAGTTATTTTTGGCATGCCTCTATTGTACACTATTTATCAAGACTTGGTATTAGCAAGTATGTTATTAATTTAAGTAGTACATTTGAGCGGTAGAGTGGCTCAAAGCGAAGCTTGTAAAAGGTGAAAGACCAATGGTAACAAGGGCATTAAGTAACAGGAAAAGGCCAGGTACAAATAGCTCACAAATTCAAGGTAATAGCAACGCCAGTTATATGACCAAAACAAGATTGGCTGGTTGATTTGGAAACGGCTTACCACCGATACCGTAACCACGACGGTCGCTTATGATGCGGCGGGACGGAAAACCAGGGAGTATAACGCCTAGAGTAATAGTGCCACCCTGCCTGGCCCTACGCCTTATATTCAGTATTAGTACGATGCTGCCGATTAGCTTAAAACTATTACCAACCAGATGAGCATTACCACTACCTTTATTTATGACCAGGATGGGCGTAAAACCAACCAGTCGGATAATCAAAAGCTGGTCACTTACACTTACAACACCCGTAACCAGCTTATCACCACCACCTACCCGACCATTGGGGGTATTCCCATCAGCAGGGGCGGGGTTTGATCGAGTTTGTCACTCAAGCTCTCAGGGCTAAATGGTTTGGCTTGCCTACTCCTAGTTTTATCCTGGTTTGAACCTAAAATTCACCCCGTGAACGGTTACGGAAAATTAGCTCTTATTTCCTGTGGTTGGCGGCGCGGGCTTCGCGGTTTTTGGCGCGGATTTCGTGAGGGATGATGCGGAAGTTGGCGAGAAACTCAAGCCGGAATTCCTCAAAACAGGCGTCAAAGATAGCCTGTCGAGCCTGCCGCATCAAATCTACCAGAAAATAAACATTATGGATACTGGCAAGCCGCAAACCCAGAATTTCCTCAGTGCGGAATAGATGACGTAAGTAAGCCCGACTGTGATTCTGGCAGGTGTAGCAGCCACAACCCTCCATAATCGGGCGTTCGTCCCTGGCAAGGGTCGCGTTCCGCAGATTAACCCGCCCATCTTTAACGATACAAGCCCCATTTCGAGCGATACGGGTTGGCAGCACACAGTCGAACATATCCACCCCGTTTAGTATCCCTTCCAGCAAATCTTCCGGCGAACCCACCCCCATTACATATAACGGTTTCTCTTTGGGCATTAGCGGGGCGGTGTAGGCCATCGTTTCGTAGAAAATATCTTTAGGTTCGCCCACGCTCAGTCCCCCCAAAGAATAACCGGGGAAATCCAGCTCCTGGGTTAAGAATCGAACACTTTCCTCCCGCAAATCTTGAAAGAATCCCCCTTGCACAATCCCAAACAGAGCCTGTTGGTCAGGTTTGCCGTATCTGTTATGGGCTTCCAGGCAACGGGCGGCCCAACGGTGAGTACGGTTAAGGGCCGCCTGAGTATATTCGTATTCGCTGGGGTAGGGGGCGCATTCATCAAAGGCCATAATAATATCCGCCCCCAGATTTTCTTCAACCTTCATCACGCTTTCAGGGGTAAAACGGTGGCTGCTGCCGTCCAGATGCGACTTAAAAGTTACCCCTTCCTCGTCAATCTTGCGTAGCGGGCCAAGACTAAATACCTGAAACCCACCACTATCAGTCAGAAGCGGGCGGGGCCAGTTAATAAAGCGGTGAAGCCCACCCATCTCGGCGATTAGCTCATGCCCAGGCCGCAGATAGAGGTGATAGGTATTAGAAAGAATAATTTTGGCGTCAATCGCAAAAAGCTCATCCCGACTGAGGGTTTTGACGGTGGCTTGCGTACCCACTGGCATAAAAACCGGGGTCGGTATTTCGCCATGGGGTGTTTGCAAAATCCCGGCCCGTGCCGCACTTTTATCGGAGTTTTTCAGAACATCAAATTTAAAAGACATAATTGGGGGTCAGGGAAAGCTAAAATCTAAAATCTAAAATTGAACAACTTTTGACTTTTAACTTTCATTCTATCCTGAATCCTTCTCCTATAAGTAAGTTGTGTGACCTGACTCCAGACCTGTGGTAGTTAGATAGGCCAGGGTTGCCGCCGCTACCTGTTCGGGAGTGACCATCTGGCCTTCCCCAGTTTCCTGCTCTATTACACCCTTAAACGAGCGTTTGATAATAGCATAGGCTCCCGTATCGCTCACCAGCGGGGCTACTACTACCCCCAAACCTATTCCACACGCAGTAAGAGTTGGAATTAGGCTGCGTAGGTCGGTTTCGGCCTGACGTTTGGTGCTGGCAACCGGGAGATAAAAGTCAGGCGGGTTGATCCGGCCATATTCGTGGGCCCAGGTGCTGGTCATATAAAAAGTCCAACCTCCAATGCCTAGCAATCCCATTTCTATTGCTTCATTAACCAGTCCAATATTGGAATCGCGATTGATAATCATGGCATAGTTGTCGCCCCGGTCGGTTTCCAGGCCACCCGCCGCATTTAATACCAGCCCATCTATCTTCCCTAATCTGTCAAGCACCAGTTCATAAACCCTTTCCCGACCGTTTCTATCTGTTATGTCAAGTTGCTCCAATAAGACTGCCGCCCCTGTTTTGGAAAGTTCCTGCTGAACCCGCTCCGCCCGTTTAGCCTTGGCGGGGTCGCGAAAGGTAATTACCACCGAAGCTCCACGCTGGGCTGCCATCAAACCAATCGCCTTGCCAATACCCCGCGTCCCACCTGTTATAAAAATTACCTTACCGGCTAAATCTTTTACCAAAAAATCCTCCCCTAGACTTCAGCCCCAATTCGCGCCAATAGCTGTTTTAAGGCATTTACCGCCTCGGCAAACTTCTGAGGGCCGCTATAGCCCGAAAACTGACCGCTATCGCTCAAATGGGGTTCCAGACCCAGATAACCCTGATAGCCCCGCTCCCATAGGGCCCTGAGAAGTTGCTCGACTTCGCCATCCCCGGCCCCTGCCACCGTTTCTTTACCAGTATCGGCATATGCGTCCTTGATATGCAAATAGGTCAGATGCGGGTCGAGTAAGGGATAAGCGGTAGTAAAGGGTTTGTCGCCCACCTGAACAAAATTAGCGGGGTCAAATAGCACCCGCAAATTACCGCTTCCAATTTCTTTAATAATATCCAGGCAGCGTTCGGCGGTATCGCCATAAATCCCCTTTTCGTTTTCGTGAAGCAAAATCATTCCCCAGGGCTGACTGGCCTCGGCGAATTTGGTCAAACGGCGCATAACTTCAGTACGGTATTTAGAAAATGCCGCAGAGCCTTCCTCTGGGGGCATATAGAAGGAAAAAATCCGAATATAACTAGAACCCACCCAATCGGCGATTTCCAACGCTCGTTCCAGGCGGGCCAATTCAGGCTCAAAGGGAGCATTAATTGATATTTTGCCAATAGGGGAGGCTACACAACTTACTCCCATCTGTCTGGCTCGTAAAGCTATATCAATTTTCTTTAGCTCGTCATTGGTTAAATCCAGTACGTTTTTGCCCCATACTCCTCGTAAATCCAGATACTTAACCCCATATTGCAGCATAATATCAAGCTGCTCATCCAGGTCGGTAGCGATTTCGTCGCCAAATGCCGAGAGGGTGAAAATAGGTCGTGGTTTTTGATTTTGAGTTACAAATTCTTCAAAAAGACCAATTTCTTCGCTCATAAACTCCTTATTTCCAGGCTAGTTTTTGTTAAAAAGTAACGAGTATCAGGTAACGATTCGAATATCAAAAGCTATTCGTTTTTAAATATTCGATTTAAATTTTACCAACAACTAACAACCAATAACTAACAACTCTTTACTGGCAACTGACAACAGCTTGGATATTTAATCACGCTTGCCGCCAATAAGCAACTTGAACCCAGGGTTAACAAGTCGTAATTCAGAAGAATAATTCTTTAATCGTATATTTCATCTTATCCCCTAAAATTACACCATAGCCATTCGTGAAACTACCAAATTATTTGATAAACAACAACTAACTTTTACGAAAGATTAAACAACGATGCGAACTACCACTGAGATGCCTCACAATTTTGAACTCTTTCAACAAGGTTATCCCCAGGTAGCGGCGGTTGGGACCGATATAGTTGAGATTGAAGATTTCCGGCACTTGCCAGTAGACAACCATCGCCAGTTTTACAAACGGGTTTTTACCCAGCGAGAAATTGACTATTGCCTATCCTACAGCGACCCGGCAGAGCGGTTTGCAGTGCGATTTGCTGGCAAGGGCGCAGTTATTAAAGCATTAGGCGGGCGGGTTAGCTTCCAGCACATTGAAATCTGGACGGCCCCAAACGGGAGACCCTGTGTAAACCTTCTGGATAACCCTGACGATGTACCATTAGAACCAGGTGATGCCAAAGCCAAAATTATGATAAGTCTCTCCAATACTAACAGCCATGCTCTAGCCTTCGTTATGCTCCTGGCAGACCATTAAAAGGGAGATTTGGATTAATCTTTATCTAACAAAACCCTTCTCAAGCATAATAGTTTGGTAATTATTATTCTGTAATTAGGCTTGAGCTATTTTGCTTAAATGTTTATAATCTGAATTAAAAACTTAGCGTAAAATTAATTACTTTATTGTCCTGGCTTAGTATTATCATGGTAAAGGAAATTAATGGAGTGTTCAAAAGTTTATGCAAGAAGACCTACCATTTATTTCTGTGGTTATTTCAACCAGGAATCGCGGAGCTACTATAACTACTACCATAGATAGCGTGCTCAAAAATGGCTATCCCTACTTTGAGTTGCGCGTTATAGACCAAAGTGATAATTTCCAAACTGAGGAAGCAATCCAGCCCTACCTTAAAGACCATAGAATTTTTTATACCCATTCCAAAACTGTTGGGCTTGGAAAGGGTAGAAACGTAGGGGTAAACCAAAGTAAAACTGAATTAATCGCAATAACCGATGATGATTGTGAGGTTCCTGATAACTGGCTTCAGGAAATGGTAAAAGCATTATCAACAAACCCATTAATCGGGGTTGTTTTTGGGAGTGTTCTACCGGGAAAACATGACGGCTCAGCTGGCTTTATTCCCACATATAATTGTAAAGTTCCAATCCTTGCTTCCGACATTCAGCAAAAAAATTCTGTGAGAGGAATTGGGGCTTGTATGGGTATCCGGCAAAGCATCTGGCGGGTGGTTAATCGTTTTGACGAAATGCTAGGCCCAGGTGCACCTTTTAGCTGTAATGACGATGGAGATTTTGCTATAAAAGTGCTGTTAGCAGGTTATTATGTTTTCGAGACTCCAGCACTTTATGTGATTCATCATGGCTTTCGCACCTGGAAAGAAGGCCGGCCATTAGCCCGTCGTAACTGGTATGGAGTAGGGGCATCTTTTACTAAACATTTAAAGAATGGGCATTTTTCTTTACTGAAAATTATTTACTATGAGTGGTGTGTAATCATTCTGGGTAATGTCATTCACAATATAGTTGTGAAACATCGAATTAGTGGCATTACACCTTTTTTTTCTTTCAGCAAGGGGTTGATAGTTGGGATGTTTACCCCGGTAGACCGCGATACTGGGAATTTTTGCCGACCTTCACTTAGACCCAAACGTTTATGAATATAGTTAAAGGATGCAAAAAAAGTTGGCAAGCCGGGATGTTGCTGTAGCTCTTTGGAATGACCAGTAAATTTTTTTATCAACTAGCGATTCCCAATAACTCAAGTTTACCTGTCAGAAGGGGTTTGAATATGTCTGAGATTGATAATACTGAAATAACGGTTGTAATGGTATCACGCGAGAAATTTAGTCAAACCCAAGCATCGGTTGAGTCTTTACTAACTAATACTAAAATGCCCTTCAAATTCATTTATATGGATTCCAAATCACCTGCTTCTATTGCTAAATGGCTTAGAGAGAAATTGGAGGGTCGCCCGGATACTACCCTGTTACGTTATGAATATTTCCTGGGAATAAATCATAGCCGGAACATTGCCCTCGAGCAGGTTACGACAAAATATGTGGCAATAGTCGAAAACGACGTTTATTTTCATCCCGGTTGGTTAGAGGAACTGTATCGCTGTGCCGAAGAAGAACAGGCTGATGTAGTATCTCCATTAATCAATATTGGTGGGCCAGAGAGCACTGTAATTCATCTTGCCGGAGGGGAAACTTATCTTAAAGATGCTCCAACTGGTGAGCGTTATTTCCATCACATTAGCTATTTTGAGGACGAGGAGGTCGCTGATATACATAGTCAATTGAAGCGACAACCCCACACTGGGATTCAACTCCATTGCTTCATGGCTCGAACGGCTACTCTAAAAGCATTATCCAAGTTTAACAATGCCGAAGTAGAAGCAACAGGCACTCAAGAACTTTGCTTCAGCCTTCAACGCCTTGGAGCCAAAATTTTCTTTGAGCCAGCCTCTGTGGTCTTATATCTATGGGGAAAAGATGCGCCTCTTAAACTTTATGATTTACCTTATTGGTATCTTATGTGGAGTGAAAAATGGAATCACTATCAATTAAGGGTTGCCGGGAATAAATACAAAGTCAACAAGAACTGGGGAGGGTCTCGCACGGAACTCTGGTGGTTTGGCTACCATCGTAGAGTACCCTTCTTTCCCTTAATTGAAGCCAATCGCAAGTTATTTAAGGCGATAAAGCTGCCTTTTGTAGGGTTTTTGATTGAAAAAGCTTTTGAAAAAGTCGAAGTGGCTTTTAGCTATCTGTTTGTAGAGTTCCTCATCCAAACCAATAGGAGCAAGCAGCTTATGTGCCCTTCAATTTTCCAACCTTACCCTAAACCCTGGTTCAAAAACAGTGAAGAAGCTGAAACGCCCCAGGTTGAGGCCAAATTAGAAACCAGTAGCCCGACAAAATAAGGCAGGTTCTCTGCAATTATTTTGTGGATATTGAATCTGTATTGCTTGTACTACCAGTAGAACTTGTCGAGGATTACGAGAGTGTTCGGAATAGTAAGAATATTTACGTTGGGTGCATTAATGACCGGGCTTGGGGGGCTGGTCATTTTTTTGTTAACGCTGGGTTGGCCTCCCTTCCGCCACCTAATATCCCGTCTACCCGGTTCGGTGGTCTATCTGCCCCTTGCTGCCGCCATTCTAGCGGTGTTGTTAGGTTTAGCAATAAGCACCGGGCAACCCTGGCCACTTGGCACCAGCCTGATTGAGCGTTCGCTCTGGCTGGTCTTACTGCCTCTTGGCTTTCTGTTTGGCGAGGCGGCCTGGATAATTGCCCGCTTGCAGAGTAACGATTATAAAATAGGGTTAATCGGGGGGCTAGTAGCAATACTCGCTCTGGTTTTGACCCTGTGGCCTTATCTTCAGATGAACCTTTCAATTGCCCCAATGGAAAAGGAATTACAGGCGGGGTTAGGGGGAAATATACCCAGCAATGCGAAATTCAGATTAACGCCCTTTAGCCTGATAGATTATTTCAGCGCACCAAAACAAGTCTCATCAGTTTACTTATTGACTAAAGATGTGGTTTACAGAACAGTAAATAATGAAAAGCTAAAGCTGGATATTTATCAGCCAAATTCTACAGTAGGGGCCTTCCCCGCTTTAGTGGTTATTCATGGTGGTGGTTGGGTTAGTGGCGACAAGAGTGAAGTAGCTGAGTTCAACCAATATATGGCGGCAAGAGGTTGGGCAGTTTTCTCAATCAATTACCGTCTCGCCCCACAATCTCCTTTTCCCGCCTCAAATGAGGATATTGGCTGTGCGTTGGCTTTTATTGCCCAGAACAGCGAAAAATATAAGGTAGATATAACACGATTGGCCTTGCTGGGGCGTAGTGCGGGCGGCACTCTAGCCCTGACGGCTGCTTATAATCCGAATGGAGTGTCAGAGTGTGAGAATAAGCCGGAAATACGGGCAGTGGTGGCTTACTACCCCCCGCTAAATCTAGCCGAATGGCATAAAATGGGTGGCGAATCCGCCAATTACCTTGAATCCTTCCTGGGCGGAACGCCTCAACAAAGACCTGAAGAATATCAAGCGGCCTCCCCCCTAACTTATGCGGAGAAGAAAGGTCCACCCGTGCTTTTAGTACAAAGCGGGCTTGACCAATTCGGACTGAATAAACAATCTGCCGAAATGGCACAAAAACTACGAACTGCTAGAAATAAGGTGGTATTGCTGGATTTGCCGTGGGCGGGGCACGCCTTCGACTTATATTTTAACGGTATTTCCAACCAATCCATATTATATTTTACCGAGCGGTTTCTGGCGGCGGCTATAAAAGATTGAGTTTGAAACTGTTTGGTTATTTATTTCGTCATTCATAATAGGAGCAAGGAGTTAGAAATATCGAAAATCAAAAGTCGAAAATCGAATATCCAGAACCTAGCCCCTTAAACCCCCTCACTATGAAGGAAGAAGGAGATGAAGCCCCTCCCATGTCGAGTGGGGGATTAGGGGCTAGGTTTGGGGCTGCCGATGAGCAAGATTTAGTGCTGCGGGCGATTAAAGGTGATTTTGACGCCTTTGAAGAATTGATAAAATTATACACTCAGCCCCTTTGGAAATTTGTCTATCGACTAGTGGGCAATGCTGAAGATGCTAACGATACAGTTCAACAAATTTTAATTCAACTCTATCGCTCCCTTCCAAAACTGGACGACCCAGCCCGTTTTCGACCCTGGCTATTCAGGGTTGCCCGCAATAAATGCTTTGACCAGCTACGCCGAAAACCTGGCCTATCATTTTCGGATATTAGCAATAATGAAATTGATGGGGATATGTCCCCAGTACCACTTTTTCCTGACCCGGCCCCATTACCAGACGAAATCATTGAACGGCGTGAAACTCAACAGTTGCTTCACGAGGCTATTGCCAGTTTGCCTGAGAAAACCCGCCAGGTAGTGGCTCTCCGTTATTCCACTGATTTAAGTTTTGGGGAGATTGGCGAGGTTCTGGGGATTAACGAGAATTCAGCAAAAACATTGTTCCAACGGGCTAAAGCTCCCCTCCGTTTTTATTTACGGCAACGGCTTTTTGAAGTTTAAAAATTAACCTGGAAAAGATAAGATGAAACCTAAGCAATACCTGGATGATAAAACCGAAAAGTTAGACGACATAGACCGCTTGTTCCAGCTAACGGCGCAATCTGATCCTGCCCCTGGTAGAGCATTTAAAGATACGCTGGAACAGTTGCGGCAGGGGGTGAGTAAAATGGAAGGAAATGAAGGAAAATCGAATACACGCCGTTATAGCTGGCGAACGATGGCAATAACCGGGCTAGGTGCGGCGGCAGTTCTGGCGGTGGGCCTTGTCGCAATTTCAGCCCTGGCGATAACCACTAAAGAAACTCCTTCCACCATAGTGAGTCTGCCCACCGTTCCGGCAGTTGTTGCTACCCCTGTGCCGACCTCTAGCCCTGCCCCTACCTGGCAAGTTAATGTTTATCAGGACACATCTACTGCAATTGCCACGACTACAACCAATCAGCCAACCGCAATACCGACCCAAAAGACTATAGCCGTAACGGTTCAAGTATTTCCTGATGCTACTCCCACCCCGTCCTCGCCAGTACGAATCAACCCACCCACGCTTAATACCCCTATCGTCAAACCGGGCAAGCCTATCGCGGTTGGCCCGGTTGAGGCTACTGTTATTGGAAAAGTAGTCAGTTTTGATAAGGATAGAGGGATTATTAAGGTCAGTAGTGGCGGCACCATCCGCACCATAAAAATAATGCCAAACGCTGCCATAACCAAAAAAGGAGTTGCTGCTAACGTATCCGAAATTGTGGAGGGAATGAATATTTCTGCAACCGGGAATATTAATGCCCAGGCTCAAATCGAAGCCGTTTCGATAACCCTTGATGAAACCAAACTTCCAAGTGACCCAGGCTACCCGAACGAAAAAGAGTAAAGGTTGCGGGGAGTTAAGCTAAACTCCCCCGCCAAATCCGATACAATAAACAATTAACATTTGTCCTGGCCCGTAAGTTAGCCAAACCACATCGCCAATAAGATTGAATTTCAGATTGTTGAATAATTGGGCGGCCAGAATCAGGTCGCTAATCAGGAAAAGAGTCGCCCCGCCTGCCAACCCCCAGAATTCGCTTGCTTGTAGTGCCAGGCTGGTCGCGAATCCGGCGGTGCTGGCTAACAATAGGGCATATGGCAGAGCAACCCAGTGTAGTACTGTGGGTTTCCCACCCCGAAAGACCACTACATACCACCCTGCCAACCCAATTACTAACCAGACCGCCCAGGCTACCCAGCGAGTCCCGGCAGTGTCTCGCCCGGTTGTATTGGCGTATTGTAGGATGCCATAAATATAGGCCATATGCCCCAGGCCAAAGGCTGCAATCCCGCCGATAACATGGTCGGGCAGAGGTAGTAACTTTGCCATCGAGAAGTCCCCGACCGCTCCCAGCGTCATCCCGATTGCCAGAAAAAAAACAAAAGTTTTGGTTGGCCCTTCTGCGCTGAATAAAAATCCGGCCCAACCCGCCAATACCAACGTTAAGGATGAGCCCATCCGCGCCCAGGTAGGAATGCGGTGTTCGTTTTCCCTATCGGGCTTGCCAAAAATAAAGCCGCCGAATAAAAGGCCGCCCCAAACAATCAGTAAGGTTATTCTCAGGTATAGAATCATTGGTTTTTGGTGAGGTATAAATCTAAAATTGGGTAGTGTATCCCAAAGATTTAATAAAGAGCAAGGCTTAAGGTTAGCACAGGAAAAAGGTAGTAAAGACTTGAACTTTAAGTATTAAATCCGTAAATATACCTGTTCGCCCGGTAATAAACCACCGGGCTAAGAGAACATCTTAAGAACATAGGCTCTTTTAGCGCGGTGCCTTAGTCCCACGCATTCCAACCTCTATTCTTTTTACGGTTTTTTTGTAAAAGTTAATATAACGGTGAGGGTTTCTTCCTCATACTTGCTCCCTACTCTTTTATTCTGACTCCTGAATTCTGCTCCTTAACGCTCACTCGCTACTCTGGACTATCCTTTAAGTTTGCCGAGTTCTTCCTCAAGCTCCTGGCGGGAAATAGTCGCATTACCAAGTTTACGGATAACCACCTGTCCCGCACAATTGGCAAGGTGGGCGGCATCCAACAACGGCACGCCCGACACCAGAGCCAGTGTTAATACGGCGATAACGGTATCGCCCGCGCCAGTCACATCAAAAACCTCGCTGGGAGCGGCTACTGGAGCATAAAAATAATCCCCTCCTGCCTCAATCGCCGACATACCATCCGCCCCCCGCGTAATCACAACCAATCGAGCCTCTAAATCACTACAGAGTTGGTTCAAAGCTTCGGCAAAATCCGCATCGGTATTTAATTCACGGCCCAGGTAAACTTCGGCCTCCTGCTGATTACATTTAATCAGAGTACAACCCTTGAATTTGCTCAAATCGCCCTGTGAGTCTACCACAATAGGCACATTGCTTAGACGAGCGGCTTCCTGGGCAGCGCGTATTACCTCTGGTTGTACTACTCCACACTTGTAATCCGAGAATAAAACCGCATCTACCCTGGAACTTATCTCTTGCAAATAGCCTATAACCTGCTTTTCTACCTCGCCGCTGATAGGTGAACGGTCAGCCCGGTCAATACGTGCCACTTGTTGAGGGAAAATATGGTCGCCTTCCGCTAAAATCCTGAGCTTATTGGTAGTGGGGCGGCCTGGGTCTACTACACAACCACTTACATCTACCTTTCGTAAAATCAGTTCCTCTAGCAGTTCGCGTCCCGGTTTATCATCACCAATTACCCCAAGCTGATAAGCTACCCCGCCCAACGCTACCACGTTACAGGCCGGGGCAGTTGCGCCACCCGGCACAATCCGGCGGCGGCGAAACTCTAAAACAGCAATCGGGGCTTCACGAGAGATTCGGCTGGGTTTGCCCATAATATATTCATCATGATACAAATCCCCCACTACCACTACTCGTTTGCCCTCAAACAGAGGAAGATAATTTCGGAAACGCTCGGCAGTTTGCATTTTATTCCCTATTTGTTGAGTCTGAAATAAGCAATCACTAACCCAACCAGCCAGAACAGCGGTATCGCCAGACTATCCCCCTGAAACATCTGACCAAAAGCCGCAACGGACGAGCCCAGCAATTTATCAAGTGGAGGGAAGCTATTGGTAGTGTTCAAATAAATCCTTGCACCTAACACTACGAAGCTCAGGAAAATCCCCAGCACTACCCCGGCAATGGCAATGGCTTGTAGTCCGCGCCCCCGCCTTTCGCCCGTAGCCCGACTGATTGCCAGGGTAGTTACTATTGCCAGGGCGATTTCGGGGAAAAGGTGAATTGACCCCTGAAAAGAACGAGTTATGCCCAGGCTTAAAAAGTCCAAACCGTTTGTTCCGCTGTTCTCGAATAAGGCCGAACCGACTGCCCCACGTCCCGCCCGAAAGATATTAGCATTAAGGAGTAACCCCCATGCCAACGCTCCTACAACCGCCACTCCCAAAGCACTCACCGCCGCCAGGAAATAGTGTCGGGGAGTTGTTACATAGCGCGGAATGGTTTTCTGCCAGGAAGTGCTGGAATTTTTAGCCGCGCCCGTCGAGGCTGGGATATCTGCCCCTATCGTCCGCACCGGATTCTTCTCACAATCGGGACAGCGCAACCCCACTGGACTGTAAACCATACATTGCGGGCAGATTGGCGTGCCGCAACGACCACACTTGAGGCCAGTTTCAACCCTGGGGTGTCGTTTGCAATAGGTGGTATCCACGTTAATTTCGATAACAGGCGGTTTGGATTGCTGATTATTGTTAAATTCGGTGGAAGCGGTCGGGCGAGTAGGGTCAGGCCAACTACCCTGCTGCGGTTGTTTTAGTTGTGGTTGTGATTGTTGTGGCTCTGTTAGGCGGCTCTGGTTGGCTTTGTAGGCGTTGTAGCGGGCATTCAGTTCCGCCATACACTCGGCACAGCGAACCCCTTCGCCTGTCAGGTTCATATCGCGCGTTAAAACCTGCTTGCTACACTCACCACAGGTTAACGTTAGCCGCTCCTCCGGGTTCGACCCGTTATCTATTTCATCTCGATACGATGTTGACATCTATATAATCCCTCAAAAATCTAGAGAGGTAGGTAAACTACTTTATTGGCTAAATCTTCAGGCTCTTCGACTTTAGCTAATATTTCCAGATCGCGTACACAAATTCCAATTGAGATTTTTCTTAATTGACCGTACACAACCCCAGCAAATAAAATATTTTGGGTTTGACGTTTCGTGGCTTCGACCAATAAATCATCGTCAAAAGTCACTAACACCCGTTGCAAAACAGTAGCCCGTTCTAATAAATCAGGGTCAGCCAAACGATTTGAGTTATCTTCCTGGGCTGTTATAACATCAATACTTCGTAAACGCAGTTCGGTGGTTATCGCTTTTTGTATGTGAACATCCATAAACAAAGCTAAAGCCATTTAGAGCAAGCCCTTAGCTTTGAGTTTAGCTACTAAAGGAGAAGGGCCAGCTTCCATACGAGCCTTTTCTACGTATTCCTCGCGGCGTTCAATATCCTGGTCAATTTCAGCTTTATGATCGTGATAATAGGCAAAAGCGGAGTAGATTTGACCTAAAGATAGGTAGGGATGTTGGGTATAAATTTCCTCTGGACCCCAACCCCAGGCCATATTTTCTACAATAAGTTCCTCAACTTTGGTGGTTGTATCTTCAATTATTGGTATTCCTTTTTCATCAAGGCCAATATGTTGATAACCAGTTGTGGTCAGTGCCATTATTTACTCCTTCTCATATCACGCGCCCTTCTCCACAATATGCCCTTTCAGCCAATATACTAATTCTTCCCGGCTCATTCCACCTGATGCCAGTTGAAGAATTATTTGCTCCTGCTCATCCACTGTCGAATCAATTTCAAAGCCATTAAGTTCAAGAAACTTTTCCATAGCGATTTGACCCGCCCGTTTGTTTCCATCTATAAACGGATGATTGTTCACGATTGAAAAATCAAAATTGCAGCTTTATCTTCTAAAGTTGGGTAAAGCTCTACCCCACCATAGGTTTGCATGGGTTGTGCCAATGAAGATTTTAACAGGCCCAATTCGCGCAAACCAGATGAACCACCACTTTGTTTCATGACTTTCTTATAAAAGAAAGAAGATGGTCTAATTTTAGATAACGCATCAGGCTAACCGCCGATACAATTCCGCATTCTTTTTAAGCAAATACTCATCAATCGATGACGACTCTGCTAAATAGCTTTTCAGTATTTCATCAATGCTATCTTGAAGTAATTCTTCCAAAGGAATTCCAAACTCATTTGCTAATTCCTCCCATTCCCTAAGAAAGGTCCTGGGTATCTTGATGGTTAAGAATTCGTCTGATTCTTTTTCAATTGTATCGTCTTGCTTACTATTTTGTTCTTGAGATGCTTTACTGCTCACAACTATATCCTCAACCTTTTCCGTAAAACTTCCAGCAGCACCGCGCTCCCGAACCAGGGAACGGCTACCATAATTCTACGCCACCGCCAGGGTTCCTGCCAGAGACGGTAGAGCCATTCCAACCCCACCCGGCGCATCCACTGTGGAGCTAGTTTTGACTTTCCTGCCAGGTAGTCGAAAACGCCACCTACCCCAATCGAAACCTGGGCACCGCTCTTAGATAAATTACGTACTGACCACCAATCTTGTTTCATCATTCCGTAGGCAACTAGAATAATCGCGGGTTTGGTGGCAGTAATTTGGGCTATAGATTCAGCATCTCCTTCTAGCCCAGCCTGTCCTGCCCAACAACCTGCGATTTTTACCCCTGGATATAATTCGAGAAACTTCTCGGCAGCGGATTCAGCCACACCAGGAGCTGCCCCCAAGAGAAAAAGACTCAAACCAGTTTCGGCACTGCGGCGGGCTAAAGCGTGGGTCATCGCCACCCCCGTCACCCGTTCCCGAAAGGGCTGTTTCAAAAAACGCCCAGCATACATCAGCCCTACACCATCAGGGGTTACCAATGCGGCCTGATTTATCAATTCCCGAAAAGCCGGGTCGCGCCGAGCCGCCATCACATATTCCGGGTTAGCTGTAACTACCAACCGACCACCCGATACAGGGGTAGAGGCCCAGGTTTCGATTAAATTAATCGCTTCTTCCAGACTAACATCGTCTACCCTGACTCCCAGAATATGACGAGACTCGGGCTGATTAAGTTTCAATGTCATCAGATTATGTCAAGTTAAATATAGTTACTGGCCTTCAACATGTAGCAGCTCACGCAGGATAGCTTCAACCAAAATGGCGGGTTCGCCTTCCAGCCCTTCTTTCAAACTGGCGAGGCCGCGCTCCCCAGCAATAATCCGGGAAAGCGCGTTAGCCATTGGCAAGGTGGCCGGGTCCTGAGCCATCTGCCCCACCAACGCCGCCACCTGATAACGAAGCTCGGTATTGCCCTGACAGGCTTCCACCAATGCCAGCACAAAAGGTCGGGTTCGGGTCTCAAAATCGCTCAAAATCCACCTCAGCCCGTGATTGCGCCTTCACTGGCAGAGCTTACCAGCTTGGCATATTTAGCCAATACACCACGTTTATAGCGCGGGGCGGGAGCTTGCCACATTGCCAGACGACGAGCTAACTCCTCCTCCGATACTTCGAGATTCAACCGATATTCAGCTGCGTTGATTTCGATAATATCGCCCTCTTGAATTAAACCGATAGGGCCACCCAGAGCTGCTTCCGGCGCAATATGCCCGACTACCAGACCGTGAGTGCCGCCGCTAAAGCGACCGTCGGTAATCAGACCTATGGACTCACCCAAACCCTTGCCCACAATCGCCGAAGTTACCGCCAGCATCTCGCGCATACCGGGGCCGCCCTTTGGCCCTTCGTAGCGAATGACCACAATATCGCCCGGCTTAATCTGGTCATCCATAATGGCCTTGAAGGTTTCTTCCTCCCCGTCAAAAACACGGGCTGGGCCACGCTGGGTTGTTAACGATAACCCGGCAATTTTGCAGACCGCCCCCTCCGGCGCAAGATTCCCCTTGAGGATAACCAGAGGCCCGGTGGGATGCAGGGGGGTAGCCATGGGCATTATGATAGTCTGGTCTTTAGCCAGATTGGGGGCGTGGCTCAGGTTCTCCGCCAGAGTTTTCCCGGTAACGGTCATAGTATCGCCGTGCAACAGCCCCTCCGCCAGCATCATTTTCATCACCGCCTGTACACCACCCGCTTTATCCAGATCAGCCATCACATACTTGCCACCGGGCTTAAGGTCAGCCAGATGCGGCACTTTGCGGCTGATACGGTCAAAGTCGTCCACATTCAGGTCAACATCCAACTCGCGGGCGATAGCAATCAGGTGCAACACGGCGTTGGTCGAGCCACCCAAGACCATAACGGTGGTAATGGCATTCTCAAACGCTTTTTTGGTCAGGATATCTTTGGGGAAAATCTGCTTCTCAATCAAACGTACAACGGCTTGCCCCGCCTCGTAACAGTCCAGTGCTTTGCGGCTGCTGACGGCGGGTTGGGAACTGCTACCGGGCAAACTCATGCCCAAAGCCTCGATAGCACTCGCCATAGTATTGGCGGTATACATGCCACCACAGCTACCCGCTCCCGGAATAGCCGAGTCTTCCACATCCTTTAGCTCTTCCACCGAGATTTTGCCAGCTCCATATTGCCCAACTGCCTCAAAAACGCTGACAATATCCACATCTTTACCGCCGCAAGTACCGGGCAGAATCGTCCCACCGTAAACAAAAATGCTGGGGATATTAAGCCGAGCGAGGGCCATCAAACAGCCCGGCATATTCTTGTCACAGCCACCAATGGCTACTACCCCATCATAGCGCATAGCGTTGGAAACCAGTTCTATACTATCGGCAATAACTTCGCGGCTGGGTAGTGAATATTTCATCCCTTCGTGGCCCATCGAAATACCATCACTAACCGTTATAGTGTTGAATATCTGAGGCATCCCGCCGCCAACCCGCACACCCTCTTTAACCTTCTCGGCTAATTTATTAATGTGAAAGTTGCAGGGGGTAATTTCGGCCCAGGTGCTGGCAACGCCAATCATCGGCTTATCAAAATCCTCATCGGTAAAGCCCACCGCCCTTAACATTGAGCGGTTTGGTGAGCGTTCCAGCCCCTCGGTGGTCATGCTACTGCGGAACTTCAAGCTGCGTTTCCCGGTGGCACCGGCTTGTTGGTTATTATCCTCCATAAAAATCTCGGCCCTTTCTAAGTGGAAAGACTCTAGTGATATTTAAGCAAGTTGGCTACCGCTAAATTTTACCACACTTGAACAGGACAGGTTTGGAATAAGCCTTTATAATCTAGCTGTACCAACTCTGGGCTAAACTTCGGAATTTGAATCGGCATACTATTGAAATCGAAATTTCCTTTACAGAATTGGAGATTAAGTAAATTGAAGCTAAAACGTACTTGTTTTCAAGTGGTATTATTCATTTTAGTCTGCATACTGGCGGCCTGTGGCGACCCCACTGCTACCACCTTACCAGTTACCACAACCGCAACCCTCATCCAGCCAACCCCTATTCCACTAGCAAGTAATACACCTATTTTAATACCACCAACGTCCACCCCAACTGCCACAACAATTCTAGCCAGCCCTACCCCCGCTCTGACTGCTACCCCCAGCCCTGTTCCAACTCCGGCTTACAAGGTAGGGGAGGAAATAGCCACATTGAGGGGGCATAGCGGGGGACTGTGGGCGGCGGTATTAAGTCCCGATGGCAAAATACTGGCATCAGCCTCCGCCGATAAAACTATCAAGTTGTGGGATTTCGCCAGCCGTAGCGAACTAAAAACTCTCAAGGGTCATACAGCCGATGTGCGCTCGGTAGCCTTTAGCCCGGACGGTAAGCTACTCGCCAGTGGCTCGGTTGATAAAACCATCAAACTATGGCAATTGCCCGAAGGGACAGAACTGACCACCCTGAAGGGTCATACAGATGAGGTAGCGGCGGTTTCTTTTAGCCCCGACGGTAAAACCCTGGCAAGTGGCTCCAAAGATACCACCCTGCGCCTGTGGGAGGTATCCACCGGGAAAAATACCGCGATTCTGCGGGGTCACGATAACTGGGTGGAAAGTACCTCGTTTAGTCCCGACGGGAAATTGCTGGTCAGTGGTTCGCTGGATTTTACCGCCAAAATCTGGGATGCGACGACTGGCAAGAACACTACAACCCTGTGGGGACACACTAACTGGGTATTGCCTACCACATTTAGCCCCGACAGCAAGCTTGTAGCCAGTGGCTCAAAAGAAGCATCAGTAAAAGTTTGGGATGCCGCCACAGGCAAGCAGGTTTATACCTTGAAGGGGCATACCGAGGAAGTAAGGAGCGTGGCCTTTAGTCCCAATGGCAAGGTTTTAGCCAGTGGTGCAGAAGATGAAACGGTAAAACTGTGGGACATGACAACGGGCAAGGAAATTGCCAGTTATAAAAATGGTTCTTCAGCGGCGTGGGTAACATTTACCGCCGATGGCTCGATTCTGGTGGCGGGGCTGGGCAACGGCCTGATTAAGTTGCGGTACGTGGGCTTGAAATAAAACACCCCCCTTGATAATTAAAGGGGGGTTAAGGTCAACAAATTCAACTCTGTTTTCAGAACTAGAGCAATCTAGCTTTTCTTCCTGGCCCGGCGTTTTTCGCCACGCTTGGAGAGCCCGCGTTGGGCATTATCAAGGGCGGCACGGACAGCTTCCTGCTTCTCCTCGTCCCCTTCGTCGCCAGCGTCAGCACTTACTTTAGTAGAAGAGGCGGGAACAATCGGAGCAATTCTTTTTTCTTGTTTGGGCCTGTTCTTTTCCTGGATATTTTGCCATTCGGCTCTGGCTTTGGGGAAAGTCCGCAGCATATAGCCCAGGCCACGTACTAGTTGGACAATCGCAAACACCGCTACGCCGTACAACAAAACACGGGCGTTAAGAGGTTGCAAATTACCAATTCGGCAGAGGAAAAATAGGAAACCCAGGCCACTGATAATGGCTAGATTGCGGCTAGCCCGACCAACTATCGTGAAAATTAGGCGGTTGTTGCTAAAAAAGCGATAACGTCCATAAAGGTAGAAGAAAAGCCCTACAATTGTACCAAGCAAAGCAATAAAAAAGAAAATAGTGGCGAGGGGAGGATAGTTATATCCCTTCCAATCAGTGGTAAAGGCCGAACCGGGTGCGGCAAATATATAGCCCAATTCCCAGAAGGATTTACTTGGTGGAATTACATAAAAGGAATACGACCCTGCCGACACTTGATTGCTATCCGCGCCTGTTACCGTGTAGTTAACGGTATATTTGTTAGCCCCTAAAACAGATGCTTTTGGCAAAGTTGCTTGCAATTTCGTCGGGTCGGTGGCGTTTAGAACAGGAGTTACAGCAACCCCTTTTTCTACCCCATCTTCTTTGGTTACGGTAAAAGTGCTACCATCAGCCTTGAGTTTTTCGCTGAACTGAATAACAACCTCTACCGGGGTATCGTTATAGTCCAGATACTTATTTGCGGTAGGGGTAACCGAAACTGCCTTCGGTTCAGCCCGGACGCTTCCGGCAAAAACCAAAACAAAAAAACTTACCACCAGTAAGCCTAGTAGTAAAAAATTTGGTTTTGCGAACTTGGTAGCCAACGCTCTGCTTGTCATTAAAATCTCCTGGTTAATTTTATAAAGCCAGGAGATTATAGCAGTTTTAACAAGCACCTGCAAGCGGAGCAGCCCACTTTTAATATTTACCTTAAGACTACAAGCTGGCAGTTACTATCTTGTTACCATAATGAAATATTCTGTAATGGACTTTAAATATTTTGGAGTGATATAATTCCGTCAGTCGAAAAGTATTAGCCAGTAAGCAATGTGTTAAAACAAGTTTGGATTAAAAATGAGTAGTGAGTCAACAAAAAACCCTTCAGTTTTAATTGTAGATGACGACCCCGGCGTGCGGTTAATCATTTCGCGACTTTTATCCCTCAATCATTACGATACAATTGATGTAGATACTGCCGAAGAAGCCCTGGAACTGGTCAAAAAACGCTCTTTCGACCTGGTAGTTAGTGATGTACATATGCCGGGTATGAGTGGGCTTGAATTTCTGGATATACTTAAGGAAATTGACCCCGCCATTGCCAGTGTAATAATTACCAGTAGCGATGATGTTGATATGGCTATCCGGGCGATGAAATCTGGAGCTTTGGGCTTTATTACCAAGCCCTTCGAGAAAGCCGATTTATTGGATGCAATTTCTTCAGCCATGGAAAGTGCCAGGATGGTACGCGAAAATGTCAGCCTGAAGCTATATATGCCCTTGTTGGAAAACGCCAGCCTAGCCCTGCTCAACGCCCTGGAAGCTAAAGACCAGGATAGTCAGGGACATAGCCAACGGGTGGCCCAACGGGCGGTGGAAATTGCCCACAAACTTGAATTTGGCCTGTCCGCCGACCAAATAAATGACATATATTTTGGCGCACTTTTCCATGATATTGGCAAGATTAGTATCCCAGATAGCATTTTGCGTAAGGCGGGACCACTAACTCCCGCCGAATTCAAGGAAATGGCCGAGCACCCGGTAGTGGGTGGCAGGATTCTCGGCGGGGTAAAGGGCATGGAAAGCGCGGCTGAAATCATCCGAAACCACCACGAATGGTATAACGGCAAGGGTTATCCCAATGGCTTAAAAGGTGAAGAAATACCTCTGGGAGCCCGAATTGTGGCAGTGATAGATGCTTATGACGAGATTACTTCGCGGCGGGTCTATTCTGAGGAAGGTACGGCTAAAGACGCGATTCAAGAGTTGATCGCAGGCCGGGGTAGCCAATTTGACCCTTTTATTGTGGATATTCTGCTTGATAGCCTGGGCCGAACTCGTGGACAGGTTGCGTTAGGCTAATTAAGCGAAGGCCCTTCCGGTTTTTGAGCATGATGCTTGCCGCTCAAAGGCAATTTGCTCTCAGGGTTCAGGGTGGGCAAGCGGACAGCAGTGCGCTTTTTGGGAGTTGGGGGGCTAGGTCGGTCAATCCGGCTAACGGGTGGAGGTGAACTTACTTCGTCCGCCAGATTGCGAATGAGCTGTACCAAATCATGAGCATCGGCCTGGGGTAGTCCTGGAATATCAAACACCAGCATCATATGAGGGGTACTGGGGCGAATAGACACTCTACGAATATCGTAACCATCATCCAGCAAAAGAGTAATTAATCTATTTGCCATATCACGGGCCGTCTCCGTCCGAGCCGCCACTTGATACAACACGTTACGCGGATAATCCTCAATCGCCCAATCCTTAACCCCACCCAAACCCAGCAAAACCGTTTTTGGTACGGGCGTACCCTTCTTGAAAATTTCAAATTCTGCGCCAGCCCGCGTGGGTGGATTAAGAGCCAGCACAAAACTCATGCTATCCTTGCCGCCCCGCACTAACGAAAGTAACATCGAATAAAGGTCACGCCGTTGGGCTGCCAGAACCACTAAAACTTCTTTTATTCGTCCTCGCCCATTGTTGATACTAATGCTGAGGGTATCTTGATTAGTCCACCGACTGCTCACCCGACTGCCCAATTGATTCAGAGCTTCCTCCAACCAGCGTCCAAGAATGGTTAGCTTACGGCGGTTGTACTGGATACTGTAAAAGTATGAGCCAACCCAGGTTACCATCAGGCCCAACACCAGGAAAAATAGAGGGTTTTCCATTAGATTATACCTATGGTCAAAGCCCTAAAAGCCGCCATGACAGGCACAACCACCGCCACCCTGACCATGCATACAACCCGCTCCGGTATTTCCACCAGTTTGGTTAGCTGGGCGAGTAATTCCATCGGTTTTGCTGAAAGCCATAAAGGTACTTAATTTGCGTTTGGCACGCCCAGCTGTCCCACAAGTAGGGCATTCCAGTTCGTTATCCTGTTGCAATATTCCCCGCAGCCGCTCATAGTCCGAGCCACATTCCGCACATTTGTAAGCGTATACCGGCATGCCTGCAAACTCCTTGTTTATGAATTACTTTGATATTTCCTGAATGAAGCTAACTCCTGAATTTTAGCGCACCCCGCCAGATAAGTAAAGCGATCGTTAGTCGTCCTTCCCCCGAACCGCTTGCCCTTTACATGCTGGTTTGTTAAAATGGGGCAAGGGTAACAAATCGCAAACTTCAAGGAGCAGATGGTTGGGTGTTCTTTCAAAATTTACGGGAACGATTCTTAAAATCTTTTTCGGCCTGATAATGGTCGTTTTGATTGTGGCAATCGGCTTTGGCATCTATTTCTTCTTTGAAGTTGGGTCAAGGCCCAGCACCAGCAAGGACCTTATTCCTTTTAGCATTACCAGTGGCGAGAGCTTTTCTTCGGTAACCCAAAACCTGTATGATGCAAAACTGGTACGCAACACTTTTGTTTTCCGCTTGCGGGCCCGAATGTTAGGGGCAGAGGAAAAAATCCAGTCGGGCTATTTTTACCTCAATCGTAGTATGACCATTGACGAAATTTTGGAAAATATTACCAACGCCCGTCTGGTAGAACGCCAGATAACCATTCCCGAAGGTTTAAGACTGGAGCAAATTGCCGCCCGTTACGAGGAAAAGGGCTGGAACAAAGAGAAATTTATCCAGTTAGTAAAACGGGGCGATTACCAGTTTGGCTTTTTGAACGATAAACCCCCGGGTGCCTCGGTTGAGGGGTTTCTTTTCCCGGATACCTATCGCGTTCCGGCGGGTTACACCGAAGATGATATAATTGTGATGATGCTACGCCGCTTTGGGGAGCAATATAACGCTAAATACCGGGAGGAAGCGCGGCAGGGTCTAGGAGTTTATAAAGTAGTTACACTGGCCTCTATTATTGAACGTGAAGCCGCTGTAGCAAAAGAGCGACCAGTAATTGCCAGCGTGTTTTATAATCGTTTAAACAAAAATATGTTGCTGCAAACCGACCCAACCGCCCAGTGGGCGCGCGATACCGAGTTTTACAAACGAGATAATACTTTCAGCAAGTGGTGGGAAAAGCCATTGGTGCGTGACCTGGACATTGACTCGCCCTATAACACCTACAAAGCGAAAGGATTACCACCCGGCCCAATCTGCAATCCTGGTCTGGCAGCCCTTATAGCGGCAACCGAGCCAGCTAACACCGAATTTCTTTATTTCGTGGCTACGGGCGACCGCGAAGGTAGTCACGATTTCTCAGTAACATTAGATGAGCATAATCAAAAAGTTAAGAAGTACACGGACGGTTAAAACCCTTGCCCATCCTTTTAGCCAGATGGGCTGCTATTATTTATTGGATAACTGGTGTAAAACTATGACCCAGCCTGAAACTCCCCCCACTAAACGTTTATACCGAGCCGATGGTTCTCCCCGTCCGGTGGGGGTAATTGGCAGCCCAATTGCGCATTCCCGCTCCCCATACTTCCAGAACGCCGCTTTTGAATATCACAACCTGCCCCACCGCTATGAAAAATGGGAAGTAAGCCCGAAAAATTTAGGCCAGTTTTTGAGCGAAATGCGGGGTAAGGATTTCCTGGGCATTAACGTTACCATACCCCACAAAGAAACAGTCCTGGAACTACTGGAAACTGGTACCCCCGAAGCGGGCGAGACCGGAGCGGCAAATACCCTCTTTTTGCACGAAGACCAATACCTTGCCGGACATAATACCGATGTGGGCGGTTTTCTCGAAACTCTTAAAGAGGTGGGGTATGAGCCAAAGGGCAACCGGGTAATGGTTTTGGGCGCAGGCGGCGCGGCGCGGGCGGTGATCTATGCCTTGCTTCAGGCAGGCGTGATTGAGATTGCCCTGGTAAACCGCAACATTGAGCGAGCGATGGAGCTATCCGATTATTTCTCGGCTCGCTTCCCGCAGTGCCATATTTACGCCTTGCCTTTTGACCCGGCAGGTTGGCCGATGGTGCGCAACCCCCGTAGTCTGGTGGTAAATGCTACCTCTTTTGGGCTCGCCCCCGAAGAAAAAGAGGCCGAGTTCCCGATTTCAGCCCGTCAAATGAGCGGACGCAACCCCGACCGCAAAACCTACTTCTTTGATTTACTTTATGGCGATACCCCTTTTATCCGCACTGCCCAACAAGAAGGTGGGGCACACGTGCTGGATGGCAGCAAAATGTTAGTTTATCAAGGCGCACTGAGTTTTGAGTTGTGGACGGGACTGCCCGCGCCCCGTGAAATTATGTTGGAAGCGTTGAGAAAATCTTGGTAATAATTCCCTATGCGCTGATTGTAATTGCAGCTCTGGCGGTAGGCTGGTTTTCGGTTATTCTGACGCACCGCTTCCCGATTGAAGAGCGGGCTTTGTTTGCCGCACCCCGTTGTATGAGAAGTGGGGAAAAGTTGAACTGGTACGACCAATTCCCCATTTTGGGCTATCTTGCCCAACGCGGGATTTGTCGCCACTGTGGTAAACAGTTGCCCTGGCGTTTCCCCTTGCTGGAAGTATTAGTGGTTATATGTTTTGTGGCAGCCTGGCCCCGATACGAAAACTCTGCAACTTATATTTATATAGTAAAAGCCTTCTTTATCGCCTTAATGCTGGTAATTGGGGCGATTGACCTGCGCCATCGGGCCATTTTCCCGGTTATGATTTATCTGGGAAGTATAGTAGCTATTGTGGTGGCAATATTCGGCCCGGAAAAAGGGTTGCTGCCTGATCTTGGCCTCAGCATTTTGGGGGCCTTGTTCTGCGGTATAACCTTCCAGTTACTTTATTGGCTGGCTATTGCAATCTATCGGGTAAGGGCTTTGGGTTTTGGTGATGTTTTGTTGGCTTTCCTGATTGGTCTGATTTTAGGCTTCCCCAGTGCCGCCGCTGCTCTGTTTATGGGAGCTTTTTTTAACGGGGTAGCCGCCTTGAGTGTACTGGTAATGGGTAAAAAGGGACGGCGCGAGTTCATCCCTTATGGTACAACCCTCTGTGTCGCCACAATTATGGTCTTGATGTTTGGCGATGTAGTCTGGCGGTGGGGGCCATTGCAACTGGTGGGCGATTTATTGATAGTGATTTTTGCGGCGGTAGCCCGCATTCTTGGACTAACTTAGCCAGATTAGCTCAGAAAGTTCACAACCTCTTTACAAAGTCCCAACTTTTTACTATAATGCTGCGTGTTAGAGCATCGAGAGCCGGAGGTTTTTTATCTGCCAAGCTCTCTTTTATTTTCTCTAACATTCCTTTTTTCGCAAATTTTGGCACTTCGCGAAGAAGGAAAATTTCGTTAGCCGTTTTTGTTGTCGGTTTGGCGTAGCAAATCAGACAGGGTAGCCCCAGCCCCAACTCATTTGTAAAAGCAAACGCAGATTGCAAAAATATGCGAATTAGCTTCGTTAAAGCGGCTCTCGACAACACTTTTTTCCGATATATTTTGGTAGTGCGAACCAAATGCCGGGCTATTTTATTAAAAAATAGCTATCTTTGATGGTATTAATCAAGCTTCTGACCGTTGGCGGCTTGTCGCGGTTAGAGCTAAATTAGAATTTTTCCTGGGTCGAAATCTTAACCAGGGAAAATCGGGTAGGGTAAAGGTTCAACAAACCTGTGTCAGTCCCTACCAGGGTTCAACAAGATCGAGGAGACTCTTTATGAGTGAAAAGACAATACAACTTACCGCCGATGGTAAGAAGAAATTACAGGATGAACTGCACGAGTTAAGAACTACTAGACGCCAGGAGGTGTCAGAGCGTATCCAACAGGCCAAGGCTTATGGCGATATAAGCGAAAGCGGCGAGTATGAAGATGCTAAAACTGAACAATCCTGGTTGGAAGGTCGCATCCGCGATCTAGAATCAACCCTGAGCAAGGCCGAAGTTATTAATTCAAATGGACATAAAAAGGGCGAAGTAGTGCTGGGCAGCACCGTTACCATTGAAGATGATAGCGGTTACAAGGAAATATACCTTCTGGTTAGTTCCGCCGAAGCCAGCAGTTCCGAGAACAAGATTAGTAATGAGTCCCCCTTTGGTGCCGCTATGTTCGGCAAAAAAATTGGTGACAAATTCTCGGTTAATGCCCCGGTTGGCCTCCTCAAATTTAAGATAATTAAGGTCGAGTAGTCAGTAACTTTAGAACACTCTATTGAGTATTCAAGGCTGTAGCGCAAGCTCGGCCTTTTTTTGTTATAATCACAGTTGTTAGTAAATACCGTTGTCGGTTGTTAGTTGTTGGCTATTAGTAAAAAGCAAAATTCACTCCAACTGTCATCCTGAACGAAGTGAAGGATCTTGCCAGGAAGAAGTAGATTCTTCGCAAGCTCAGAATGACAAACTCTGTGGACAGTTACGGTTAAGATTTATAGGTCAAAGATAATTTTAGAAAAGATAAATAGAAAAAATAATATTATGATGAATCTCGACGAAAACGTTACGAACGGTCTGGAACTAAACGAATTTCAGAATTTAAGGCTAGAGAAGGCCGTCAGGTTACGTGAATTGGGTTTTGACCCCTATCCGCCGCGCTTTCTGGAACGCACCCATAGTATTGCGCAGGTGGTAGCTGACTTCGATACCTTGAAAAAGGATGACCATGCCGAACCGCCCATCGAAGGGTTTGAGGTCGGGATTGGTGGGCGCATTACCCTGAAACGTGACCAGAAGGTGGTTTTTGCCGACATTGTGGAGGATGGCGTGCGCATTCAGATTTACCTCAAGGATAAAAACCTGGAAGCCGGGAAAGATGGTCTAGAGCTATTCAAGGATACGGTTGACCTCGGGGATATTGTGGGGGTGCGCGGCAAGCCTTTTATTACTAAAACTGGCGAGAAAACGATTGAGGTTACTCATTGGTGGATGCTAACCAAAGCGATTAACCAACCACCCGATAAACACGCCGGGTTGCAGGATATTGAGGTGCGCTATCGCCAGCGTTACGTTGACTTGATTGCTAATCCCGAAGTGCGGGATGTTTTTGTCAAGCGCAGCAAAGTTATCAGTGCCATGCGCCGCTACATGGACGGGCAGGGCTTTCTGGAAGTGGAAACGCCCACTTTGCAACCGATATACGGCGGTGCATCGGCCCGACCCTTTACGACCCATCACAACGCCCTTGACCAGACTTTTTATCTGCGGATTGCTGACGAGCTTTATCTAAAGCGGCTCGTGGTAGGCGGCTTTGGCAAGGTTTACGAGATTTGCAAGGATTTCCGCAACGAAGGAATGGACGTGCGGCACAATCCTGAGTTTACTATGATGGAATGTTACGCGGCATTCTGGGACTACAACGATGTAATGCAGCTAGTTGAGAATATGTTTGCCTACATTGCGCAAGAGGTACTTGGCACTCTTCAGATTACTTCGCGGGGGCATGAGGTGGATTTAACCCCGCCCTATCGCCGGATAAAGTTGCGGGATGCGATTATCGCCGAATGCGGGCTGGATTATGAGCAGTTCCCCGAACAGGCCGACCTATACCGCGAGGTTAGGAAGTTAGGGGTAGAGGTTAGCCCTGATACGGTTTGGCCCAAGTTGGTGGACGAAACCCTGAAAACTTTTGTTATTCCCAAGCTGATTCAGCCGACCTTCCTTTACGATTATCCTGAAAAACTTTCCCCGTTGGCGAAAAAGAAGCCGGGGCAAGCGGGAACGGTGGAGCGTTTCCAGCCCTTTATTGCCGGGTTAGAATGTGGCAATGCTTTTAGCGAGTTGAACGACCCACTCGACCAGCGCGAACGTTTCCTTGACCAACGCCGCAACGAGGAAGCGGGCGACGATGAAGCCATGCAGATGGATAACGATTTTATCAACGCCCTGATGTATGGCATGCCGCCTACGGGTGGGCTGGGAGTTGGGATTGACCGTTTCTGTATGATGTTGCTCGACCAGGCCAGCATTCGAGATGTTATTTTGTTCCCTTCAATGCGTAACCTGTAGTCGGCTGTCAGTCGTCAATTATCGGTGGAAATTCGTAGGGATAGACCTCCGTGTCTACCCAAGATAGATAGGGCGGGGCGACCCCGCCCCTACGAAATCCCCGATTTTAGATATTCGACTTTAGATTTTCCTATCCTCGACAGAACGATTGTGCCTGACCATCTCCATAAAATCCAGCCGGTCAAGTAACATTGTCGCCAGCATCCCACCTATTAACCCCCAAAAGGCCGAGCCTATACCGGCAATTTTTACTTCGGAAAGTGTGATTAGCAGGGCAAACAACGCCCCGAAGCGAAATTTCCCACCAAAAGCTTGCGAAAATGTACCTAACAATACGGGTAACATCGCCAACCCGCCCAACATTGGTATCAGGTTGGGGGATAGCACCACCTTATCAAGCGAAGCTACAATCGGGGCAACCAGCCCCAAAAGTACCCAAAATACCCCATTCGCCACCGCCGCCGCATAACGACCTTCCTTTGGCCCGGCACTCGGCCCACCCACAATGGCCGTGACTGGCCCGGCAATACAGGCGGAATGTCCACCGAAAAAAGCGTTAATCATACTGCCCAACCCGGTATAGGCCGTCATAGCATTCACAGGCGGTTTGTAACCCTGTCCAAGCATTACTCCGATGCCCTGCCCGTTCTGAACTGCTATCACCGATACCAGCAAAGGTGGGACTAAATCTAGAATAGTATTCAGGTTAAAACTAGGCGTAAAAAAAATCGGCTGGGAAAACCCAACCTGCAAAATCCCCCAGTTTGTCACATTGGTGAGGGTTGCCAGAAAAAGAGCCACTACCAGGGCGCAAACTACCGGGGGGAAATAGCGGGCAAATCGGGGCAAGGCCATCAAAATCAGGAAAATACCAACCGAGGGGAAAGCAATCTCCGGGATTTTGTCCACCGCCTTGAATACCGCGATACCATAGGGCAATAGCACCGCCGCCACCATCCCCATCAACACTGGCAATGGAACCCAACTCATCACCCATTTGGCCGCTCCGCTAATCCCTAACAAAAACAGCAAAACACCCGTGATAAGATAAGCTCCAATAACATCGCTGAAAGAATAACGGGTCAGAGCATCAATGGATAGGGCAATGCCCGGTATTGAAAAGGCCACTACAATCGGCTCACGATAATAAAGCGACATTACAATCGAGCCGAAGCCACTGGTCAGGTAAATAATAAATATCCAGGAGATAGTAGTTTCGAGCGGTAGATTTACTTTGTTGGCGGAGGCCACCAGAATCACCAATGGCCCGGTGGTAGCAAAAATAAAGCCAGTAAAGCCCAGGCCAATTCGGTTTGGATTAATTTCCTGCCGAAATGAGGCCAGACTACCCCGCCAGCCTGCGCCCTTCTCAAATATCAAGCGAACTCTCCTCCAAAGAATATCAGTTTATAATTGACTCTTGAGCTCTTTTATCATGCGGTCGGCGTTTTTAACCCGCACATCCCCCACTTCATAAAGAATCTTGCGATGGGCTTGCAAGGCGGTAATTGCATCAGGAATACGCCCGGATTTTTCGTAGGCCACGCTCAGATTTGCCAGGGTTTCGGCTTCGGCAGCGCGTTCTTCGGGTTGGCGTCGGGCCATTTCCAAAGCCTTTTCGTAATAGGGAACAGCTTCCGCCGAACGATTGAGGTTTGAGAGCAAAATCCCCAAGGTGGATAAGGCCGAATAGGCTGTTTCAAATTCCAGGTTATCTAAACCCAACCTGATAGCCGCCTTAAAATAATCTATGGCCTCAATATCCCGCTCGGCGTTGGCACAGGCAAAGCCCAGCGATATTAACAAAACCCCCCTACTGTTCTGCTCGCCAAGTTGGGAAGCAATTTCCAGCCCTTTTTGTAAGGCCGCAATAGCCTCACCCATCTGGGCTTTATCCCGCCGCTTGGCTCCAACCTCCTGCAATAGCGTCCCCATATTGTAGAGGGCTTCCAGCTGCTTTTCAGGCCAACCAATTTGCGCAGCCTCTTTGGCAGCCTCGCCAAAGAGGGCAATAGCGGTAGCCGTTTCGCCTTGACTTCGGTAGGCTTCTGCTTCAGTTATGTAAACCTGAATTGTCAGGTGTGCTTCGTCATTGTTCATAGGTATCCAAATTCTAAAGTCGAAAGTTGAAAAGGAGTCAGAAGTCAGAACAAAGAAACTGTCTACGCTGTAACTCGTTACTCGTTACTTTTAACCGACACCGACGACTTGCAACCGACAACCTAATTATTAGCAATAAAATCCACCACAACCTGGGCCAGTTCCGGCCCTTTATCTTCCTGTAAAAAGTGACCCGCACCATAAATCGTCGTGTGGGGCTGGCCCTTTGCCCCCGGCACGCGGTTCTGGAAATATACATCCGCCCCGTGCGTAATTGGGTCAGAGTCGCTAAAAGCCGTCAGGAATGGCTTTTCCCATCGCACCAGCACTTCCCAGGCTTTGCGGTTGGGGGCAGAGGCGGGGTCATCGGGCGAAATCGGCACAAGGGTTGGGAATTGTCGCGCCCCGGCTTTGTAAGTTTCATCGGGGAAGGGGGCATTATAAGCCGCGATAACCTCTGGCGATAATTCGGTAACACAACCGCCCTTAACTATGCGCCCCGCCGGGAAAACCGGAACGTCCTGTGAAAAACTCTTCCAACGCAAGAAAGCCTCTCCGGGGGGTATATCCCCTGTTGGTAAGAAGGTATTGGCTACAACTACCCGCGCAAAACGTTCCGGCTGTTCCGCTACGAGACGCAAACCGATAAGCCCGCCCCAATCCTGCCCCACAAAAGTAACATCTTTCAAATCTAGCGTCAGCAATAATTGGGTCATCCAATCCACATGTTTCTGGTAGCTATAATCTTCCCGCTTCAGGGGTTTATCGGAACGCCCAAAACCAACGAGGTCAGGCGCGATTGCCCGGTAGCCCGCCGCCGTAATAACCGGAATCATCTTGCGATAGAGGTAACACCAGGAGGGTTCGCCATGCAGCATTAAAACCGTTTCTGCCGCTCCGGTTGGGCCTTCGTCCAGATAATGTATTCGCAAGCCATCCACTTCCAAATAGTGGGGGGCGAATGAAAAATCGGGTAAATTATCGAATTGCGTATCACGGGTACGTAAAAACTCCATTGTTTTCCTCCTTACCTTGCTACCGCCGAGTCATGCTCGACCGGGACTGCCAGCCCCTTCTTTTCTTCATAGCGGCTTTTAAGGCCAAAAGCCAGAAATACCAGTAGAAGTGAGATAAACCCAACCGATAAATAGGCCAGGGTATAGCCATTAGCACCACCTCCCTGACTGGCTGCCACCGCCCCTACCATTGCCCCACCGATTAGCTGTCCAACCCCGGCGGAAGTGGTAATCATCCCTTGCGCCGCCGCCCGGAACTCCAGGGGAGCTTCTTTGAGCATAATATAGCGCAAGGGCGCACCCAAAAGATTGCCTAGCCCAAGCCCGATTATAACCCCAGAGATAATAAAAGCCCACATTTGATTTCCAAGGAGGCCAAGCAGAAACACCCCTACCGTAAAAACCGCCGTGCCAATAATTACCACCCGCTTTGAACCCCAGAGGTCGAGCAAACGGCCCGCCAGTGGCGAACTAAAGGCCATTGCCAATACTACCGGGAAAAGCAGCAAACTGGCAACACTCTCCGAAACCTTAAAAGCCACCACCGCCAGAGCAGGTAAAAATACCAGAGTTGCTTCTCCTAACCCTGCTCCCGCCGTCAGGGTGTTAGCCAGCAGCAATTGACGGGTAGCTAACAGGCGCGGGTGAATAATCGGGTCAACCGCTCGCCGTTCCAACCAGAGAAAGAGCGGAATTGCCAGCACCGTCAGCACCAAAAAAGGCCAAACCTGTAGCGAAACCACACTTTTAACCAGATCGCCCGCGTCCAATTGACTGATAAAGAGAGTTAGTCCACCCAATGCCACCACCAATGCCGCCATTCCCGCGAAGTCGAAGGGTGGAGGTTGTTGGGTACGGCGGGTAGCGGGTAAAATATTCCAGCCCAAACCAATTACCAGAAGCACTATCGGTATATTAATCAGGAATAACAAGTGCCAGCTCCACAGCAGTAAAATACCACTGAGGATCGGCCCTACGATAAACGCCAAACCAAAAACCGCGCCAATTAGACCTAACGCGCTTCCTTGCTTTTCCTCGGGGAAGGTATCACCAATAACCGCGCTAGCAATTGGGAAAATACCACCCGCACTAAGGCCTTGAATAGCCCGCCCCAATAACATTACTTCATAACTTGGCGATAATGCTACAATTAGTGAACCAACCCCAAACAAGGCGATATCCAGCATATAAATCGGGCGGCGACCAAAGCGGTCACTCAATTTCGCCATTATGGGGCTACCACTCAGGCTAAATAAAACGTAAATGTTAAAAACCCAGGCCAGGCCGCGTTCGTCTATCCCAAAAGCTTTACCAATGGCGGGCAGGGCTGGCCCAACAATCGCAATATCCAGCGCACCCACCAGCACACCTAAAAATAACACGGTTAAGACCATGTTTCTGGATTTCTTATCCATAATTAACCTCGTAACACCAATCTTCCTGTTTCATCTAATAGAATAAAACGTTTTTGGCAGCAGGAATAATTAGCTGGATTATACACCCAACCGCTTGCTAGTGGCTAGTTAGAGGTTATTAGTATTGATTAAGTTTAGTGACTCTCTGGAATTCCGCTACCACTTACGGAATAGGTCATAAAATCGCCAACATTACCGATAGTCTGGTCAACCTTGACCCGCCCAACCCGGCTATCATTATCGGTCAATATTAGCAAAAACGAGGTTTTATTGGTAGGCTTTGCCCCACCAGGGAGGGTTCTGCCGTCAGCTAGTCTTACATAACCCTGCCACTCGCTCATTCCGGTACGCTCCGAGGTATCTACCTGAAGTTGATATTTAATATTAACCCCGCTCTGACCACCTTCTTGATAGATTGTACCGTTTCCCATTAAACTTTCGGTTTGTGACATATTCAATAGCTCCTACTTTATCCGTTTTTCATTTCTTCTTGGTTTAAGAATACCACACAATGGTCAAGGTTGAGGTAATACGGTATTCAAAAACCAATCGGATAACCAAATATGTTATAATGCCCCAGATGAAATCTAAAATCTAAAATCCAAAAATCCAAAAATCTAAAATCTAAAATCTAAAAAAATATGCTAAAAGCTGATAGCTGACGGCTAACAGCTTTTCCGACAACTGACAACCGATAACCGACAACTGCGAGGAGTGTTTGTGATGTCGAACGTAATATGCTACTTCAAAGGTGAATATGTCCCGCTAGCGGAAGCCAAAATCAGTATCATGACCCATGCCTTCAACTACGGCACGGCCTGTTTCGAGGGTATTCGGGGCTATTGGAACGAAGAAAAACAGGAAGTTTTCTTGTTTCGACTGCGCGAACACTATGAAAGATTAGTAAACAGCACCAAAATCTTGGGCTTCGAGCTAAAACATACGGTAGATGAGCTGTGTGAGATTACCACCGGGCTGGTGCGCCATGCCGGGTTTAAGGAAAATATCTACATCCGGCCCACCTGCTATATTTCTTCGGAGGTAATTGGAGTTAAGCTGCACGGCCTGGAATACGACTTCTGCATTACCTGCCAGCCCTTTGGAGCTTATGTTGGTATGGACGGCCTCAAAGTCGGCGTAAGTAGCTGGAAGCGGCTTGATGACAACATGATTCCGGCCCGTGCCAAAATTGCCGGAGCATACGTCAACAGTGCCTTCGCCAAAACCGAAGCCTTGCTTAACGGCTACGATGAGGCCATAATGCTAACCAGCGATGGACACGTTTCCGAGGGCAGTGCCGAAAACTTCTTTATGCTGGTAGGTAACAAACTCATTAGCCCCCCGGTCAGCGAAAATCTGCTGGTAGGTATTACCCGTCAGGTGATTATGCAATTGGCCCGCGAGGAATTTGGCCTGGAAGTAGTCGAACGGGTGATTGACCGCACCGAGCTTTATGGGGTTGATGAAATATTCTTATGCGGGACGGGAGCGCAAATTGCCCCGGTGGTTTCGGTTGACCATCGCCCGGTGGGTAGTGGCAAGATTGGGCCTTTTGGCGAAAAGCTGCAACACCTTTATTTTGAAGTGGTGAGTGGTCGAAACCCTAAATATCTTGACTGGTGTACTCCCTGCTACCAGCCAGTGGCGGCACGCTAACTCGTAAAATAATTTGATTTTAACGACTAGCGATTAAAGAATGAAAAACTGGAAACCTTTAGCTTCGGTGGGTAGCACGATTGGACTAGCTTTAACCCTGGTCGCTTTACTGCTGTTTGCCGGAGCAACCATATTTACAACTCTGTTGGCTCTTGCGCCTAACAATGCCGGTGCTAACTTTGGTACTTTCTTTCTAGGGTTACTCTGCTTTGCGCTGTTAATTCTTACCCTGACTTTAGCCTACCGCACTTTCAACTTTTATCGCTTACGCTACAGCCTGGACCGCAACGCCATTATAATTGGCCTGGGAGATAGACGGTTATTAATTCCACTCCAAAATATCCGCCATATTGTAAACGCCCGTAATGTACTTTCGGAAATTGCCCAAAACGGGGCGGGGTTTGCCCAGGCTGCCGATGCTTCGGGCGTAACTATTGGCCAGAGTTACGCTGTACCACGTAAGACTGTCGAAGTAACCGAAGCCGTTGCAGCCGCCGCCGATAGTGGGGAAGACATTGCTGAGGGCGAAATCCAGTTAGAAACAGTCGAGGTTGCGGCAGCGGCTGCGCCATTAGAAGAAGTGACAGAAGCCCAGACTATTGAGGAAATCGAAATAATCGAAGAGACTCCTGCTAACTCCAACCAAACTAATGGTGCCACCAGTAATACCCAAAGCTTCCGTCGCCCAACCCCTTCGCCAAACGGTACACTCTTGCCCAGCCTGAAAGCCCATATGAAGCCTTTTTCCAGCTGGAAGGGTTTTTATGTCGGTAAGGGTCAGGTGGAAACGTTGGGAGAGGTGCAATTTTACGCCACTGTTCCATTTGAGAAATGTTTGTTAGTCAGTACCGAAAAAGCCATTTACGCCATCAGCCCACAGAATGCCCAACAGTTCCAGGTAGAGTTTAACTTGCGGCGCAACCTGGGAGCCACCGAAAATATCCGGGAAGGCATTCAAGGCGGGTTTATTTATAACCACCCTCTCTGGAAAGATTGGTTAGGGCGGGGCTTGTTGCTGGCGGGGATTCTGGCTAATGTTGCTTTGTTTGTTTTTCTGTTTATACGATTTCCTTCCTTGCCGGATGTATTGCGGATTCACTTCAACAAATTCGGCGAGGTGGACAGATTAGGCACAAGAGCCGATATTATGTGGTTGCCCTTGATTGGGCTACTGGCTTTATTTTTCAACTCTATCTTCGGGGCGATTGTCCACATCAAAGACCGTATTCCGGCCCTTTTACTCTATGCTTCTACAATCGTGGTGCAGTTTATGGTCTGGGTAGCGGTATTATCAATTACGGTTGACCGGGTAAGCTAGGTCCAGAGTCAAAAACTGAAAGCCGAAAGTTGAAAGTCATAATTCTAAAATTGAGTAACCAAAAAAGCGACAACCGATAACCTTTTGGGGGGGGTGTAACAATGCAAATAGATATTAACAGTGATATGGGTGAGAGCTTTGGACATTACAAGCTAGGCAACGATGCCGAGTTGCTGGATTATGTCACCTCCGCCAACGTAGCCTGTGGTTTTCACGCGGGTGACCCGCTGGTTATGGCCCAAACCGTCAAATTAGCCGCCCAGAAAGGGGTAGCAATCGGAGCACATCCGTCTTATCCCGATTTACAGGGCTTCGGGCGGCGCAAAATGGACATGACCCTGGAAGAAGTAGAAACGACGGTTTTATACCAGATTGGGGCATTGGCGGCTTTTGCTAAAGCCAGTGGCGCAACCCTAACCCACGTTAAGGCGCACGGCATGTTATATAACGTGGCGGCGGTAGAACCCCCCGTTGCTGAGGCGATTGCCCAGGCGATTGCACGTTATGACTCGAATTTGATTATGGTGTGTCTGGCAACCTCGCCCCAGATGATTGAGGTTGGCTTAAAAGCCGGACTTAAAGTAGCCCGCGAAGCCTTTGCTGACCGCGCCTATAATCCCGATGGCACGCTGGTCAGTCGTCGTCTTGCGGGTAGTATGATTAGCGACCCGGCAAAATCAGTTGAGCAGGTTTTGCGGCTGGTTAAAAAAGGCGAGATTGTAGCGATTGATGGCACGGTGCTGGAACTACAGGCTGATACGGTCTGTGTACATGGAGATGGCCCTACTGCCCTGGAAATTGTCCGCGCTCTGCGTGAAGAATTGACCAAAGAAGGTGTGCGTCTTTGTCCACCGAATCAATAACCCCTGACTGGCCTGTATCTCCGGCTATACTTGAGCCGCGCCCAATGGGTGAAAATGCGCTACTGGTAAGGCTTTCCTTTGCCGAAGGCCAGGATAGTCACGCCCAACTGAACGAAACCGAACGATATACCCGCCTTTTGTTGGCTCGTGCTACGGGGGCCTACTTGCGCGAAGCCCGTCCCGACCTGACACCCCGACTTATAGTAGGTTACGACAGTGTTTTATTTTCCTTCGACCCGATTCAGGACAGCCAAAAACAGTTGCAAAGCTGGCTTTTGGAATTGGGTTCATCCCCCGAATTTGTTAACTACCTGACAAATTATTTAGCGGAAAGCGAGACGGGAATTAAACGTCTGCATCGCGTTCCGGTGGTCTATGGCGGGGAATATGGCCCGGATTTGGCGGAAGTGGCCCAACTGAAAAATTTAAGCGTTGAAGAAGTTATCCGCTTGCACAGTTCGGCGACTTATTCGGTATATCTGGTTGGGTTTTCGGCAGGTTATGGCTATATGGGAGCCTTGCCTGCTGCGCTGGATTTGCCACGTCGCTCAAGCCCCCGCCTAAAAGTGCCGCGTGGTACTGTGGCCCTGGCAGCGGGAATGACGGGGGTATATCCGCTGGATATGCCGGGAGGCTGGCGATTGATTGGTTATACCCCCCTTTCGGTTTTCGAGGCCGAAGTTGACCCCCCGGTGCGCTTTCTCCCTGGTGATAGAGTCCAATATTATCCGATAACCGCCGCTGAAATCCCCTGCTTCGAGAGTGTTGCCCGTGACTTGAGTTCCAGTCTGGAGCAACACAATGGCTGAACAACGGGTACAAGTAATTGAAGCCGGGATTTTTACCGCGCTGCAAGACATGGGGCGAACTAGCGGTCAACCCTACGGGGTGCCACCAGGCGGAGCCTTAGACCGGGCCGCCCATCGAGCCGCTAACCAATTAGTGGGGAATAAAGCTACAGCCGCAACCCTGGAAATTACCCTGCAAGGCCCATCTTTGTTATTCGAGAATAATGCACTGGTCAGTCTCACAGGTACAAATTTTAGGGCTTTTGTAGACGGTCGGGCGATGCCGGAGTGGGTCAGTTTGTTTGTGCGGGCGGGGCAACTGCTGGAAATTAAAGGCGGGGGCGGGAGGTTGGGCTATCTGGCGATTCATGGCGGCTGGGATGCGCAAGTCATAATGGGAAGTCGCGCCACCTATACCAGAGCCAAGCTAAGTGGATACAAGGGGGAAGGTCGAGCGTTGCGGGTGGAGGATATTCTAACTATTGCTACCGATTACCTGGAGCCGTTGCGCCAACTGCCGGAAGGGGCCGGGAAGTTTTATCCTGAGAAACAAAAACCGAAGTATGGGGCGGAGGTAACGGTCAGGGTTGTACCAGGCCCCCACACCGAGAATTTTTCGGCAGAGGCCAATCAGTATTTTTATAACACACCCTATAAACTCAGCGAACAATCCGACCGAATGGGCTATCGTTTTCAAGGAGCCGCTTTGAGCTACCGCCGCCCCGATTTAGCCGAGATTGCGGCTTGTGGAACAATTTTTGGCACGATTCAAGTTCCGCCCGATGGTCAACCGATTATTTTAATGGCTGACCACCAGCTTACGGGCGGCTATCCGATTATTGGAGTGGTTTTATCAGATGATTTACCCCTGGTAGCCCAGCTCTTACCGGGGCAAAAGCTGAGATTTGTGGAAAATAGCCCCAGCTCGAAAAATGCTTGACAAGCTACTTATATCCCGCTAGGATTATAAGGTATTACGCCGAAATTTAACGCGTCATATACTCGTTGGATGAGTAGCGGTCTCTAAAATCGCCTGTAGCGAGTTCGATTCTCGCATGGCGCACTCAAAAGGAAACTAATTTGACATAGGTAACTAATCACCCACCCCGATCACCTCCTGTTGTATCTCCCCGGCCATTCCGGGCAAAAGTGTTATCAACCAATCCTGATGACTCAAGGAGATACAACTATGAATACCCTATCACGGGCAATTACTGCCCAGATTTTCCCTGATAATAACAGTTATATGACCCTACAAAGCCAATGGCGAGTCCTGGTCAATTCCCCACGTAAGCACGAACTTAAGGCCGCTCATTATCTACTCTATCAAGCCCTGCGCGGCAAAGATTGGCGTAAAGCCTTCACCCCGATTTCCAACCAGCGCAAACTTGATAATGGAGCTTTTGAGAGCTGGGGTTTAATCCAGGCTTTTAACACTTTGCATAGCCGGGTGTGGGAAGGAGCTCTGTTAGCTCCTTTTGACGGGTTAGTGACGGCGGAAATGCTTCAATTGGTGCGGTCTCTGATGCTAAACCACAATTTCTATGCTTTACGGAAACACCAATTAAGTCTGCACAGTTTCCCCTTTGAGGCTTACAAACTTCCTGAGACGCTGTTAGTTTCCGACAAAGGGGCGGTCAATGGCTGAGACCTAGCTGCTCACAAAATATTCCTATGTACTGATAAGGACGGATATTCCGTTAGCCGACCAGATTGTTCAGGTTGGTCACGCCTGTCTGGAAGCTGGGAGCCGTTTCGCGCAGCCTCCCCAACCCTGCCACTTGATTGTGTTAGCTGTGCCTTCAGGGAATCACTTACTGGATGCCCTGGCCCAACTTGAGCTACAACAAGTGCGCTGCGCTGTATTCCACGAGCCGGACAATAATCTAGGCTTTACTGCCGCCTGCTCCGAACCTCTAGGCGCAAACTCTCGGCGTTTGTTCCGTCACTTCCCTCTGTGGTCGGAAGCCATGGCAATCCGACATGAGCGCGGCCCTCCTGCATGATAAAGGGCAGTAGCCCAGTGCGCGAAGTTATGCTAATATTGCAAAAATCCCGAAAATCTGGGGGCAAATCAAAAAACTGAAATCCAACGACTTTCGACTCGTTACTCTTTACTCTTTCGGAAGGAGCTTGTACTTGAACGCCGAAAAATATCAGGAATATACCACCGCCCTTCAAGCCAACCTTGAACAAAATCCGGAGGTAATCGGATTAGTAGCCCTCGGCTCAATGGCTAAACAAGATTATCAGCCGGATCGCTGGTCTGACCACGATTTTTTCGTGATGACCAAGTCAGGCAAGCAAGAAGAATTACGCCAGAATCTAACCTGGCTACCCAATCATGAAAATATTGTGCTGGCCTTACGCGAGACGGAGCATGGGTTGAAGGTTTTATACCGGGATGGGCATCTGGTGGAATTTGCGGTATTTGATACTAAGGAGCTTTACCTTAGCAAAGTTAATCGCTACCTTTTGTTGTTTGAGCGGGAGGAAGATATTGCCCAGCACCTCACCAATATTAAAACCTCTGCGCCTCCGCCCCAGAATAATCCCCAGGAGGATTTTAAAGAAATCAGCATGTTTTTGTGTAATCTTTTAATAGGGGTAGGTCGGCACAAACGGGGCGAGCAACTTAGCGGGCACGAATTTGTCAAAACTTTCGCTTTTTATAGTCTTATTTTTCTGCTGGAAAAACATTTACCCGGACAGCGCAAAGAAATTTTGGATAATCTGAACCATTTACGCCGTTTTGAGCTAGTCTATCCTGAGCTTGGTTTTGAGTTAAACACAGCTTTGCTTGAAGAAACTCCCCAGGCAGCTCTGACGTTAATGGCTGTTGCTGAACGAGAACTCGCCTCTAAAATACCAGATTTTCCTGGCGAAGCCTTTGAGGTTATGCGGCAACAGGTTATCCAGGATTGAGGCTACCTCTCAGCCTTACTTGGACTATTAAAACTGAGGTGGATTCACATCCATTCCTTTTGAATGTTTAAAGACGGACATGTTTTATTAAAAATTTAGGAAGTAAGTCTGGGTTTTTTGACCCCCGCCCCCTGTATGGGGCGGGGTATTTTATTTTGTTAGTTTTTTAAGGCTGTGCCTCAAAAAACTAAAATCAAAAGTCTTATTCCCTTCCCCTTAATCAGGGAAGGAGGACAGGTGGTTAGGTCAAACCAACTAATGGGCGGCGGCCTCCTGCGCCTTGTGAGCCTGCTCGATAATATGGTCAGCGATATTCTGGGGCACAGGCTCGTAATGGGCCATCTCCATCGTGAAGATACCGCGCCCCTGGGTCATACTGCGGAGGTCGGTGGCGTAACGCTGCACCTCGGCTAAGGGGGCTTGCGCCTCCACCACCGTAAAGCCGTTACCCAACTGATCCATCCCTAGCACCCGCCCGCGACGTTGGCTATTAATGTCGCCCATCACATCACCCATCGCCCCATCCGGCACGGTAATTTTGAGGTTGACAATCGGCTCAAGTAGCACTGGTTTGGCCCCTAGCGCACCCTTCTTGAAAGCCTGAGAAGCGGCAATCTTGAAAGCCATTTCACTGCTGTCCACCGGGTGATAGCTACCATCATAAAGATTGACCCGCACGTTCACCACCGGGTAGCCCGCCAGCAAACCTTCGCCAAGTGCCTCCCGAATACCTTTTTCCACCGCCGGAATATAGTTGCGCGGCACCGAACCGCCCACCACACTCTCGGTAAACTCAAATTCGTCATGGTCGGTATGCATCACCTCAATCAGCACATGCCCATACTGACCGTGACCACCCGTTTGCTTTTTGTGCTTATATTCAGCCTTATTCGCCCCCATAACGGTCTCGCGATAAGGCACTTTGGGCAGGTCAATCGTCACGCTGACCCCGAACTTACGTTGCAAACGCTCGGCGGCAATCTGAACATGGCTTTCGCCCATCCCGCTGATAATCGTCTCGGCAGTGCCCAGGTCGCGGGCCACACTGAGGGTATGATCTTCTTCCAATAGGCGGTTAATTGCGGTACCCATTTTTTCCAGGTCAGCTTTGGTCTTGGGCGTAATCGAAGCCCGGTAGAGCGGGGCGGGGAACTCAATCTGTTTTAGCTGGGTAGGTTTGTCGGGGGCACTAATGGTATCGTTGGTGTTGGTCTCCTGCAACTTAACCACCGCCCCAATATCACCCGCCTCAACCGACTGAACCGGAATCTGCTCCTTGCCGCGTAATAGATAGACCTGCCCAACCCGCTCACTTTTGTTCCGGGTGGCATTAAATAGCTGACCGTCACCCTTGAAAGTGCCGTTTATAACCTTGAAATAGGTAATGCGCCCAAAGGGATCAGCTACGGTTTTGAACACAATCGCCGAAAGGGGCTTGTGGGGGTCACAATCTGTGCCTGCTTCGTGGGGCGGGGTAGCGGCCTGAGCCAGAAAATCAAGGAGCTGATTCACTCCCATATTGGCGGTGGCACTCCCGGCTAGAACCGGATAAAGCTGCTGGCTGGCAATCGCTTTGGGCAGGGTAGCAATTAACTCGACCTCCCCAATAACCTCGCCGTCCAGATAGCGCATCATCAATTCGTCATTCGCTTCTACAATCCGCTCGACTAGCTTCTCACGCAATGCGGTGGCCTTCTCCTTCAGGTCGGCGGGGATGTCTGTTACCTCAAATTTGCCATCACGAGAGGTATTGTAGATGTAAGCTTTCTGGGAGATAAGGTCAACTACCCCCCGGAAGCCGCTTTCTTTGCCCACCGGGATTTGGAGGGCGGCCACATTCTGACCGAAGAATTTCTGGATGGACTCCAGAGCGGTGAAAAAGTTGGCATTTTCGCGGTCAAGCTTGTTAATGAAAAAGATTCGTGGCAGGTTATGCTCGGCGGCAAAACCCCAGACCTGCTCAGTACCTACTTCTACACCACCCGTCGCATCAATCAGAATCAAGGCCGTATCCGCTACCCGGGCCGCCGACTTGATTTCACCGATAAAGTCAGAGTAACCAGGCGCGTCAATCAGGTTAATTTTGGTATCCTGCCACTCGCACGGCACAACGGAAGTGCTAACGCTAATATGGCGTTTCACCTCGTCCGGGTCAAAATCGCTGACGGTGTTACCATCGTCCACCCGACCCAGGCGGCTAATCGTCTTGCTGTCGAACATCAGAGCTTCGACCAACGACGTTTTGCCCGCTCCGCCGTGCGAAAATAGTCCTACGTTCCGAATCTGTTCCGTTCTGTAGCTTTTCATAAGCGTCTCCGGTTCTACCCTAGCCAACACAACACAGGGTTGGTAGGGCTAAAAACTAATATTTATTTGTAACGCTATTCAATTGATTTGAGTTTTGGTTTTTGGCACAAGCTTAGTGGAGTATGGTCTACCCGGCTTGGAGCAGCCACAACATTCGGAGATAATGCTTCGTTAACAATAGGTATATTATATATTAATTATCCAAAAGTGCAATACAGGGAAGTTCAAGTCAGGGTTATTGCAAGAAAAATATCAAGCTGTCATTCTGAGCGTAAGTGAAGAATCTCAATGTTATGAAGAGACCCTTCGCAAGTTCAGGGTGACAGTTCTTTGCAAATGCTCTGAAGTTCTAACCGGAATTTTAGCTGCCTTAATTCTGGCTAGACAGTCAAAACCTTGACATTGCCATTACTAACTTTGAGGTCAAGAGTCAGGGTATTGCCGCCCTGGGCAAATTCGGCGTTAGCCCAGATAGTCTGGTTGCCCTGCCGATTGTAGCCCGCCCCACTAAAGTTGCCGGTGGTTATGGTCGCGCTCAGTTTTACCCCTAAGCCTTTCGGTACGATAAAGGTAATATCACCACTACCGACTCCTGCTCCCGCATAAAAGGGCGCAGTTATGCCTGCCGAGAAATCCAGGGTAATTTGGCCCGTCCCAACTTTTAGGTCCATCGCCGCCGCCCCAATGTTAGGCAAATTATTCACCGTCATATTTCCAGTATCAATTCGGGCATTTAACTGGGTCATCGCTTTTTGGGGTTGATTGAAGGTTAAGGCCAGATTGCCCGTGCCAACCCTGACCGTGTAACTCTTTAGCTGAATATCACTGGCATCGGTTTTCAGGTTGCCAGTACCAACCGAAAAATTAACATCCAGCGGATTTGAGCCACCTAACTTTAGGTTCCAGCGATTGACCAGCCCGGTGGCAGGGAGTTTATTTTTACCCAAATCCTGTTTGATTTTCACGTCGGGCGTGCCAGCCCCCTCCGTAACAGGTTTGAGGTCGGGAACATTATATTCCAGAGTGCCGATTGCGCCGCTACTTCCGCCCTGGAGGGCAACCTCACCGCCCGGAACGTCCAGGTTCAACGATTTGAGGTTGATATGACTGACCTGGACGGTCAGGATGGGGCCAATTACTAATTCCGGGCCATTATCGTCACCACAAGCTGCTAATAGTAAAGACAGGATAAGTGCAACTAACAACCCGGCCCAACGTTTATTATTTGTAAGCAACCCTTTGGGGCCTTTCTAGGCAAAATGGCGGAAAAGTGTGAACCAATTCATAAAATAGGTCATTCGTCCAATAACATTTTTGGTAATTTCCGCGTTTAATATAAGTAGTAGCCCGATAAAAAGTTTGAAACAGCTTCAATTTACCTTTGAAGGATAACAGTTTGGCGGGCGTTGTGCAACTTTGCAAAATTCATCAAAAAAGGGCTTGACAGTTTTGCAAAGACGTTATATACTACAAACAGCTAACCAATAACGATTGGATAGTTCTGAAGTGCAAACTTCTGGCGAGTGCAAATGGTAGTCAATTATTACCCCCTTTTATCAGGAGGTGCGACCTTGTTTACAGAACAGCTAAATACCGAAAACTACAAACCGGAATGTAATATACGGTTTGGGGGTAAATGCGTAGAGCTGGACTCGGTTGCGCGTGACCTGAACCTCCAACCCACCGATAACCAGCTCAAACCAACCACTTTCATTTTGGACGGTAGTTCAGCTGAATTTGCCGAGATGGATTTAAATAGCCGCCGTTATTGGCGCAGCTTTTTAAGAGCCGGCACGATTTAAGTCTGAATTCTGGTTGTATTTTAATTCCGTACTCTAATATCAAAGGCTTACAAACTGGTTAACCCTTTCCCTGAAAAGAAAGGCTGTTGGTTCGATGCCAACCCAGCGCTTTATTTCTTGCGCGGGAAATTTCGAAAAGCACTTATAACTCGCACGGAATTTTCTCAAATCTCTAAAAATTAATATTGTTCCGCGCTCCAATCGCTAGAGCTTACATGCCTGTCAAAGGTTCAACTCCTTTTTCGTGCCCTGGTGCGAATAACTCAGTGGTAGAGTAGCAATTTGCCCGCAAGGGCAAGCTCTGACAACTTGCGCGGAACATTTATTTACTATGCCTGCATGGTCTAGCGGCAAAGACACTGCTCTGTCACGGCGGGGAGCGGGGTTCAATTCCCCGTGCGGGCGTTCCAAAAAAGTAACGAGTAACGAGTTTAAAGAAATTCTACAGATTACTCTTTACTCGGCACTCATTAATTAAAAAAGGGTGTGTAGCTCAGTGGATGAGAGCGGTTGTCTGCGAAGCAACAGGGCGCAGGTTCGAGTCCTGCCATACCCATCTAACTGGGGTTGGGGGTAGGCAAAAAACTCAGCCCTCACCACTTTGAGAAACGCCGGGTTAGCTAAATGGCTTAAAGCAGCCGCCTTGTAAGCGGAGGAGTGTGGGTTCAAGTCCTACACCCGGCATATATCAAACATCGTAGGCACATAGCTCGGTTAGGAAGAGCAGCCGTCTGATACACGGGAGGTCGAAGGTTCAAATCCTTCTGTGCCTATCGAATGAAGGATGAAGGATGCGTTAAGAAATTAACTCGTTACTATTTTAGGGGCTTGTAGCTTAGTCGGTAGAGCAGCCGCCTTTTAAGCGGATGGTCGCGGGTTCAAATCCTGCCGGGCCCATCAATAGCATTAACGAATAAAAACCGCATTACTGTGAAATATTCGGGTGTCGTCTAACGGCAGGACGGCAGTTTTTGGAACTGCTTATCGAGGTTCAAATCCTTGCACCTGAGTCATTGTTAAGTATCGAGTAGTGAGTAGATTTCTTTCAACTCGTTACTGAGAAAAGGGTATGTAGCTCAGTGGATTAGAGCGGCTGGGTTCGATTCAGCAGGACGCGGGTTCAAGTCCTGCCATGCCCAATGCTGAGTGCCAAGTTAAAGAATTTTACTCGTTACTTGTTGCTGAAATTGGGTGCGAAGCTCATGCGGATGAGTACCTGGCTCTTAACCAGGGGGTAGAGGGTTCGAATCCACTCCGCGCCCACCTTAAAAAAAGTAACGAGTTTTTACACGGCCCTCGGTCCTCAACACTAAAAATTGGGGCGGTAGCTCAATTGGGGGAGCGTCTGTTTTGCAAACAGAAGGATGCGGGTTCAACTCCCGCCCGGTCCATCAATGGGTAGGTAGCCTAATTGGTAAGGCAGCAGCCTGTAAAGCTGTGGCAGAAATGCGTTGCGGGTTCAACTCCTGCCCTACCCATCAACATAAGTAACGAGTAAGGTGTAGCAAGTGAAACATATTGGCCCACGTTACTAGAAATTTTTGGATTTTCAACCAATAACTGACTAGTGACGACTCACAACCGAAACAGGGGTGTAGCATAGCGGCGAGTGCGCCTGGTTTGGGACCAGGACATCGAAGGTTCGAGTCCTTTCACCCCTATCACGAAAGTGCTGAGAGCTGAGTAAATAGTTGCTAGTTATTGGTTGTTAGTTGTTGGCTGAAAACAAGAGTTTTGGATTTGTTTTTGACTTTTAACTCGGCACTCGTTACTCGTTACTGAATTGGGGGCGCGTGGCGCAGTTGGTAAGCGCAGTTGTCTTATAAACAACCGGTCGCAGGTTCAAGTCCTGCCGCGCCTATCAAAAAAGTGCTGAGAACTGAGTGCTGAGTTAAGAAATTTCATTCGTTACTCGTTACTTAGAAAAGGGTGCGTAGCTCAACGGTGGAGCAAATTCCTTACAAGAATGAGGCTGAAGGTTCAAGCCCTTCCGTACCCATCAGAACGGTTTTCGGCGGGCGGTAAAAACCAGTTTCTGGTTATTGGTTGTTAGTTGCTGGTTAAAACCAAAATTGAGCATCTAAAACCACTGGCTGAAAGCTTTACAACTTTTGACCTGTGACCTTCGACTTTCAACTCGCTACTCGTTATTTTAAGATGACGGCGTAGTCTAATGGCAAGGCGATAGTTTGCAAAACTAACTACAGGGGTTCGATTCCCCTCGCCGTCTGCATTTACAAATACAAATAGGAGTGTAGCTTAACTGGCGAAAGTGCTCGACTCCAAATCGAGTAGATGGGGGTTCAAATCCTCTCGCTCCTGTCAGTTTCTGGTTCTTCGTAGTTGGTTGAACTAACCCCTTAGCTCCCAGACACGATGCATCATGTCACTACATAGGACGGGGGAATAAAACTCGTTACTCGGCACTTTTTACTCGTTACTGAAATTTGGGTGGGACGCGAATTGGCTAAGTATACTGTCCCGAAAACAGCTACCCCAATGGGGTTGGGGGTTCGATTCCCTCCCCACCCGTAAGCATCTTTAAGCGCAAGTGTTGGAATTGGTATACATACTCGGCTTAAAACTGAGGGGCTTTGTCCATGTGGGTTCGAATCCCACCTTGCGCATTGGGTAGTAGGCTAATTGGCTCGGTGAGCTGCCCGGAAAGCAGCCGCCCTATAACAAGGGTTGAAGGTTCGATTCCTTGACCACCCGTTTCAGACAATATTGCGAGATAGAACAGTGGCTAGTTCAGCGGCTTCATAAGCCGAAGGCCGTCGGTTCAAATCCGACTCTCGCAACCATTTTGATTTTTTACGCGCGGATGGCGAAACGGCAAACGCAACACGCTTAGAACGTGTAGAGCTGGGGGTTCAAATCCCTCTCCGCGCATCCATTATCTTTTTGAAAGGAGGCCGCCGGGAATGACATAGCTGCATTGTGGTTCCTGCCGGACAGGATATGACAAATGTTTTGGTATTGAACGCATCTTATGAACCACTAAGCTTTGTGTCGCTACGGCGGGCGGTAGTGTTGCTGTTAAAAGAGAAAGCCGAGTTGGTGGAGGCACGGGTGGAACGCCAGCTACGGGCGGAGCGGGAGAGTATGCCCTATCCGTTGGTAATTCGGTTAATCACCTATGTGCCAATCCCCCGCCGGATGACGGTAGCCTTGAACCGCCGAACGTTGTTCTCGCGGGACAATTTCACCTGTCAGTATTGCGGCACGACCCAGGCCGCGCTAACGATTGACCATATTGTGCCTCGTTCGCGGGGTGGCAAGCACGAGTGGACGAATTGTGTAGCGGCTTGTGCAAGCTGCAATCGCAAAAAGGGCGATAAGTTGCTAACGGAGGTGCGGATGCATTTGCTATCCACCCCCACCAGGCCGGCTTATCTGGCAGTAGTATTGCTGGGCAAGGCGGGTGGCAACAAGACCTGGGAGCGGTATATTCACCCTTGAGTGAATCCCTAATGATAGGGTGGTGTCATTGTTTGATTTTCACCACAGAAGCATATTAGACACTTGGTAACTTGAAATTTCTTTGTGCTCTTTGTGCCTTTGTGGTGAACAATATTATATTTTGTGGGAGTGGCTCAACTGGTAGAGTGCCTGTGTGCCATACAGGCGGTTGCGAGTTCAAATCTCGCCTCTCACATCATTTTTGCTGGCGTAACTCAGAGGTAGAGTGCGAATCTGAAAAGCTCGAAGTCGCAAGCTCGAAACTTGCCGTCAGCACCTCATAGGCCTGTAGCTTAACTGGTAAAGCGGTCGTCTGTTAAACGATAAGATTCAGGTTCAAATCCTGACGTGCCTGTCAAGAAAGTTATCAGTAATCAGTAGTCAGTTTTTGGGTAAAAATTAAGGAATGGTATTTGGCTTTTAACTCAGTCCTCAGCATTAAAAAAAGGGCTTGTAGCTCAGTTGGAAAGAGCATCCGTCTTCTAAACGGAATCGCGCGGGTTCGAGTCCTGCCTGGCCCATCAAAGTGATAGATAAAAACAGGGTTTGACAAAATGGCCTGTAAGTGGCAAAATATTCTCGGCACAAATTTTACCTCAGTGCCAAGATGGTGGCTGTAGCTCAATGGCAGAGCACTTGATTGTGGATCAAGGGGTTGTGGGTTCGAGCCCCATCAGCCACCCTTACACCGCATTGCAATAACCTAAATGGATTGAACCTTACCAGAATAACGGTAAGGTTTTTTTGTTAAAAACACTTGAAATTACAAAATTCCCCCTTTTTAGCTACCTCGAACGCTGGTTAACCTACTGTCGCGCTGAGGGGCTTTCAGAGGTCACAATAACCGATTACCATACCAAAGCCAGCAAGTTTGTGTGGTGGTTTTATTTGCATAGCCCCTATGGTGAAACCAATGGCGACCATCCCAACCAGATTACCAGCGACCACGCCCGCGAGTTTGTAACCTACCTAAGACAAATCCATAGTGACCGATGGGGGTTAATAGTGCCACCGGGCCGGGAAAAGCTTTCACCCGCGTCTGTAGCCTCGTTTGGTCGCACCGTCAAAGTATTCTTTGGTTGGATGGTTGAGCGGAGGTTTATTGAGCATAACCCCTTTAATCAGTCGGTAAAGCTAACCAGCAAACACAAGAAAAATACAATAATTAAAACCGTCCCTCCTGAGAATCTTCAAATACTTTTACTCTATTTGATGCAACCTGAACGGCTGGCAGCCTTTGAGGGGGTCAGGGATTTAGCCCTTATTTCCTTACTGATTGACAGTGGTATAAGGCGTGGCGAGCTTCTCAGTCTGACTATAGGGGATGTAGATTTAATCCGCTATCGTTGCACTGTTCGGGGTAAAACTGGTCAAAGGATAGCGGTTTTTAGCTTACCCTGTAAGCAAGCAATTGAACACTACTTGAAACACCCTATACTAACTGATTTGAAGCCCACCAGCCCATTGTGGTTAACCTCCACTGGGGAACCTATCAATAGTATTTACACTTTTAATTCAATCATTCGCCGGATTAGAGCTAAGAGCGGGGTTAACTTCTATGCTCACAAACTAAGACACACTTTTGCCAGCACTCTAGCCGGGGCCGGGGTTAGTCCCTGGCAATTGCAATCGCTTATGGGTCATAGCTCAGTAACTACCACAATGATTTACGTTCACCAGAACCCTGAAATTTTGCAAGCAAGCTACCAACTTCTATCGCCGTTATCCAGGTTGGTCAGTCAAGAGGATAGCCCAGAAGAAATTAAGAAGCGTAAACGGGGGCGACCCCCTAAAGGAAGATAAAACAATGGACACACTCGCAGTAATGATATTCCTGGCTTTAATAGTAGCCGTGCTGATAATCTCAACAATTTACTTCTTCGCTCATATGAGGGCGGATTATAACATTCGCCTTAATAACCACCGCGAAGATTTAGAAGATAGGGCCGCTCGGAGGCACTTACTGTTAACTCGCCTAAATCCAGACCCAAACGGCAATTACCCGGTTTACTTCAACGAGCAGCTTGAATATATTTCCCCACCCGGCGGTAATAGTCCCTACCCAAATCAGGTTTACTTTCAGCCAGGAGCTGGGGCGGGGCAATCGCCAAAGATTAGCGTTATCAAACCGCCGACCCCTTCACAAGTAAGGATTAACGCTTACAACGCCCAAAAGGTAATCGGTGAAGTGGGTACCCCCGAACTGTTGCCAGAGGGTCTAAGTTTTCAGGCTGAAAAATCTGAAAACAGTTTTGAACCTGAAAAACCTACTGAAAAACTTTCAGACCTTGAAATTCGGGATTTTCTGTGGCAAGCGAAGCGAGAAGGGGAGAATAAGACTAAGAGCCTGTCTAAAAATGGGGGAGGGGTATTTACAAATTCGCTAAACTGGGAGGCATGAATAGACGAAAAGCCTATGACAGCGACTTAAATGATAGGGAGTGGGATTTAATCGAACCACTCATTCCAGGCCCAAAACC
>JBBQZS010000043.1:0-54253 GCA_038207495.1 Chloroflexia bacterium | reverse complement strand
TAGCCCCTTCTTTGGTCTTATTTGCTTCAAAAAGCTCGAAATCCTCATTATATTTGGTATTTTATATTTTAATAAATATCCTTTCACAATAAGCTAAAAAGGCTTGTGGTAGATTTTTACAGGTATCCTGTCGTAGGGTGTAAAAACCCCTTCTGGTACTTCTGAATATACAATGTATAAAGATGAGGCGCATAGCCCGCCTGTTCTGGTTTGTACGGTGGGCAAAACGGTGTTGTATTATGACCTGAGTTGTATTAACGATCTGCTTGAAATGCTTAAAAAACACGGCGATTGGATGGAACTGGGAAGTGCCGATGAACAGAAACCTGCCAAAGAAGGCACAGTGGAAGCCTGGGCCCGTTCGGCTGAGAATCCTATCGGCGGTTGGTATGGCTTAAAAAAGGGCCTCCGAGGTCGCTTTGGGATGTATCTACCCCCTTTAATGGAGGAATTAGGGCTGGTTGAACTGGAACATAACCCGAAGAACAATCGCATACGCGCGAAATAATTGGCTGGGCTGGCGACTTAATTACTTTCAGTTCCGGGCTAAAACTTTGTTTGTTGTAGACGAGGTGAGGGTTACTTTTCAAATCCAGGTCTGGAACATAGCTGGGTCTATCCCCTACTTCTCAGCAAAATGATTTGCCTTCCCAAATCGGTGAACAATAGAGCTGCTAACGTTTAATATGTGGTGAGTATTTTCTTTTATGGATAGAGAATAGGAAAGGGACGGGTTTTTCAAGCAGCTTATGGTAGAAAAAATCTCAACGGTTCAAGAAACCTTGCTGGGTTTTGATGCCCGAGAATATTGGCTTGATCCTGAAACACGCTGGACAAAAGCTAACCGACAATTATATTTGTTGCGAGAAGATAGATTGAAACCCTTTTCAATTGACACCTGGGTTTGGCCTTCTATTTTTGACTGGGGTAATGGAATGTCTTATTTCAAGGATAAGGGCACCTTTAATATCCTAACTGGCCCGCAAAGTGATTGGGGTAAGCCCCGCCTCTGGGAAAGTCTGGAGGAAATGCAGCACCAGATAAACACTTATTGGATTCCTTCTGTCCAAAGTTATACTCTGGTGGCGGTCAGCTGGTTTTCGACCCCGGACTATTCAGGTCCCAACGAGGTGTGGCCGAACGTTGCTCCCCTGGCTAAAGCCCCTATTGACTTAAGCTGGAAGTTATTGGGCTTAGATATCGGAGATGGCGCAATGATCAGTGGGCTTTCCAACTGTGGGTATAATACGGAGGAAGTTGCCCAGCTCCGCCTTTTTTGGAGTAACCAACTAAATGAGCACCATCTCTTTACCAACCTGCACCAGGCCAACGAGTTTCGAGCAATGACCGAACAACGAGTGCCAGAGCATGCTCCTTTTTTCGTATATGGCTTATATCAGGTTCAGCCGATTGGAGAATAAAGCCACCCTGCCACAAGCGACGGGGTATTAAGGCAATTTTGTGCAAACGGTACTTTTCCCTAATAAGGTTGCGCCGCAAGCGGCGGGGAATGTATCCCAAAGAGACTCAAGACCAGGTACAAGAAACCTATTTCCTGGCGACTAACTGCTTACCAATTGAGCTTTACAGCTATTGGTCGCAATAATCGGTTGAGATTATTTCACGGTTTTTGGTGGTTTTGCAGGTTTTTTGGCCGAATTGTCGTAGGTTTGCATCTCAAAGTCTACGATTGAAAGGCGTCCGATGCCATACACCCTGGCACTTCGGTTAGCTGCCAGCTTTTTAGGGTCGGGCTGGTCAGCCAGATCATTCATCCCAACCGCCACATGGCTCCCATCTTTGCCATTGGTTAACTTTTGGCCCGTAGCCGCTTCAATATCTTCCCGTTTCTTGCGCTTGGCATCGCTTTCGCCCGCCGGTGCGGGATGGGCCGGGTCTTTATCGATTATATAGCCGTCGGAGTTGCCTTCGATCAAAAACAGTTCACGGGTAGCCGGATTCCAGGATTGTACCATCTGAACATGATCGGCTTTTTCCCCTTCAATTACCCTGACAATTTTCGCTCCAGCCGGTATTTCACTATATTTGATGGTCTTTTTAACCGTTTTGGTGGGGTCAGTGCTATCAGCCACTTCGATATCGGCCCGTTTGTTGGGGTTATTGTCCAGGAGGATTACATCCCCCGGACGAATATCCAGGTCACCGCTTTTGCCCTGGGCCGAAATTACATCGTCACCAGTCCACTTTCGGGGAGAACCACGCTGGGCCTGGTAATCTTTCAGCAACTTCCATTCTCCCTGGTCATAGATCCATTTTGGCTCGGTTCCCAGGTATTGGTCGTAGTGGAAAAAGGCTTCCAACCGTTCGGTGCTGGGAAATCCTTTGACCATTTTATCGACCAGTTCAGACTGGACATAGCTTTTAGCCACAAAAGCTCCACACCACTCGATACTTTTGTCCATACCAACCGCGTTAGCCGCATCTGCCCTGGCGTTGTCAGGAGACCCTAAAGTGGCTTCAGCATTAAAGACCGTTTCCAGTTCCAGGGCTGCCAGAATGGTATCTTCGGCCTTGGGGTCATCCGCTTTGTAGCGAGCCGCACGACCTTTGGTTATTTCCTTGAGTTTATCCAGTAGTGGCTGGGTTCCCCTATAAGCCGTTTCGGTGGCCTTTCGCCGATTTTCATTATCGGCTTTAGGGTCAGAGTTTTTATCTTTATCAGTGGCAATTGTTTTGCTACTCATAGTGGTCTCATAGCCAGCTCGTACCGCTTGAATCAGCGTGCCAAAATTCTTGACCAACCTGATAAAGGCTGGTTCAAACAAGGCCAGTCCCACTATATCCCGGATTTCAATGACCTGGTCGGCATGGTTAATTGAATTAGCTACCAACCAATCAAGGGTTTCAGTTTTAAGGGCACTCCCGATTTTTTTGGATAGGGCCGAATCAATGGCGGCGGCTAAACGTTTGTTATCAATACCCGGTACTTTGCCACCCTCGGTTACCTGTTGCAAGGTTTTGAGATGGTCTAATTCCATCGCCGCCATTTTTTCCACCAGTGGTTTCATCCAGCCTGCTGCCAGGGTTTTAGCTTCTTCGATGGCAGCGGCTTCGTCGGTGTAAGGGTCTCGACTGATAATATTTTCAGGCAGACGTTGCACCTGCTGAAGATGTCGGGCCAGTTGAGTTGAAGAGTTATTGCCATAGCGCTTGGTATAGGAGCGGAAAACTGTCTGACGGGCAGCCTGAGTTTTTACACGTTGGATATTCCCGGCAGTCTGTTCCAGGCCTGGTTTGGTTTTTAAGAAGCCCGCAGGTGTAAAACCCTGAGTTTCAAGCCCTTCTGAAGCGGTTTGTAGTGACTCATTGGTATTACTTGAGGATAAAAGAGCGGTTTTATTTTTGTTGTCCGTTTGGTTTCCCATAGATCATCCTTAGTTTTCCTGAAATCTGATTATAGATTCCTAAACCAAGCACATTAATATCATTTTACAAGGTCATTGGCCTAGCTGCAATGACGTTGCTAACAGTTTGGCCTTAAACGTTCAAGGTGTTGTATGGAGCTAACCAAACCAACCTGGTCAACATCAGGCTGTGATGGGTTATATTTTTATAAAAATGCAGCCGTAATTGGAAGGCACGCTGACCTTTATCCGCTCGCCAGCCGTTTGAACTTCAAGTTCGTAGGGCGGTTTGCCTTCTACCAGTCGTTGTCTGTCTTCGATCATTTCCCGATAAATCCCACCCTGGGGAAACGGTACTTCAAGCTCGCCGCTATTATCAGAAAAGTTCAGGAATACCAGGGCTACCTGTGCAGGTTGTTGGTCAGTGGCGGGAGCTTGCCGTTGGTAAGCAATCAAGCCATTGTTTGGTCGGGAGTCGTTAAAATAATAATAAGACTCTCGGCTACGAAGAGCCCGGTTATTACGCCGGAGAGTGCCCAGAATTCGATATAAGCGAACTAAGGAGCGACCGGGTAGGTCATAAAAGTGCTCCCAGTGGACTTCGCGTTTGAAGCCGATTCGAGCGTTGCCAGCCGGGGGCAGGGTATAATTCTCCCCAAACTCCTGCCCCTGCCAGAGCATCGGGATTCCCTGGCAGGTGTACAGGGCAATCGCATAGGGCTGCAATTTGTAATATTTTGAGCGATCACCAAACCGCACGTCGTTCGGCACGTTGCTGGGTTCCAGTCCTACCGAAGCTATCAAGCGATCATGGTCGTGTGACTCCAGATACTGAAAAGGGGCAACTGGCATCGGAATGCTGTTAGTATCAGGGTAGCCACTATAGCGGGTATCTAACAGGTGGGCAAAATCCTCATCCACGTAATTGAACTTTGCCATATCAGCTACTTTGTTTAACAGGCCGTCCTGCCAGGTTGAATTGGAGTAGGTATCGCGCAGGATTCCCCGTGGGTCGTCCAAATCTTCGGCGCACTGAATCAGGCGGCTATAGTTTCCAGTACCCTGAAACCGTTCAAAGGGTTGGGATTGTAAATAGGTCTGATAAACCAGGGTACCGTACTCTTTTAGCGGGTTGTTATTATAAAACCCGGCTACATTATCGTAGCGGAAGCCATCAATGTGGTATTCTCGTAACCAATGCCGATTGGCCGCCAGGAAATAGTCCAGCGTGAAGGGTTTATTAAAATCGGCTTTTGCCCATAATCCCCATCCTGGCCGATCATCGGGCTTTCCTTGCCGGTGGCCTGATAAATTTGCTTGTAGGCAAATTCGGGGGCCACATGCTGGTAGACCACATCCAGGATTACGGCGATCCCGTTCAAATGGCAGGCGTTTACCAGGCGTTTGAGGCCTTGCACCCCACCGCAACGCTCATTGGGAGCAAAATAGTGTAGAGGGCCATAACCCCAATCAAAATCCAGTTTGAGGCTGGTGACTGGCATTAATTCCAGAGTATTCACCCCTAACGATTTTAAATAAGCTATCCGCTCGATTACCCCCTCAAAAGTAGTGTTAAATTCCTCCACCTGTAATTCATAGACTACTAAATCGTTAATCTCCGGGACTTTGAAATCTTTATCGTCCCAGGCGAAACTATGGGATAGATCGGGGAAGTCAAAAGCCCCTAATTCCCCGACATCGGTTGCCAGGGCAAAAGGGTCGGTGAACCACTCAACCACTACCTGCCCAGCTTTAAGCAACTGGTAACGATACAGGTAACGCCCCGCTTGTCCAAAATGGCTACCAACTGGTGACACCGGCGGTTCTTTCAAATTCTCATTCAGGTTAACGGTAATCTGCCAGAGGTCGAGGGGGTGATCTTGAACCCATTCCAGGAAAACATCACGGGGTGGAATGTCGGGGGTAAAGCGGTCTTCCTTGTGAATTATCCTTACCCGCACCTGGAACTCTTCGGCCGGGCGAATACCAGGGAGGTATAGGCCGAAGGTTGCCACCGGATTATCATCGGCATCGGCCTGAACTGAGACACTAATCTCTTTGAAATCAATCATTTTCTATCTCCTGTAAAGATAAACGGGCGGATTGATAATTAGTGCGATAAGAGTTTGCCTGATAACCAGAACTTTTTAACCCATATTCTCTAAACGCCACTCCGAAGCGGTGGTGTTTTTGGGCCACCCGCTCCCTGAGTTTTTGATAGAGCGGGTCTGATCGGTTTAGGGTAATGGTTGGTCACTCACCCCGAAATTCCTTCATGTTATTTTCCTGGCTTCGTTTTCTTAAATTCTTTTTAACCTCAAATCTGTAAAATGCTTATTGCCAGGTCGGAACAGAGCTGCCCAATAGATTAAGGTTGTATCCAGTATTAGACCGTGACTTTGAGAGTGTGAACCTTTGCTTTATCGGTTAAGCGATAAACCCAGAAGTTTACATAGCCCCCTTTGAGCGGGTTTGCTTCAATAACTGGTTCGACCCACCCTTCCTCGACCAGTTTGTTTACTACTTCGGGAGCGTCGTAATCTCGCAGGTAGAACTCGCCTTCCTGCAAATGATAGGCGGTGGGATTATCCGCTAAATACTCTTCCAGGCCAACCCCTATCCGGCTGTAATAGGTTGGTTTAAGTCCTTTTCTGGTTTCTTCCACCAAATCTACCCCGAAAGGGTAGGGGCTGCCCGCTTTTGGGGTGTTTATCACAAACACCAGTTTGAGTTTCCGCTTGTTTACCTCTATTCTAAAACTCATTTCTTGCTCCTTTCGTTCAGAGTTCTTTTGGCCTGTTTCATTTTGGCACTCGCTGACTAATTCTACCGGATACCGCTTGGGTTATAACCCTTTAAACTCATCCTGTAAAGCCGGGCGGCGTTTGTTCTCCGCCCGAATTTGTCCGACATATTTCTGCCAATTTTCCGGCTCTTTTAATTGTTTCAGGTAAATTTCTTTAATCTTGGCGGCATAACCCGCCGCTATCTGGTAGTTTTTACGATTGGCTTCTGCCAGATTCTCCGCTACCATTTTCTGGTAAAGTTCAATTACTTCCTTTGGATAGATTTCTTTCAGACCCTGCCCTAGTAAGTCTATAACCGAATTGCGGTAGGGCTTTTGCTTTTGAGCCAGGGCCAACGCCAGAGCCCATTCCTGTTCAAACAGGTAGATTTGAGCCAGGGTGCGGTCATCGTGTCTCACCAAACTCAGATATTTTGCCTTGACTTCGACCCACTGCCCTAATCTCTGGGCCAGAGGTTTGATTTCTCGGTATAACTCGAAGTCTGCCCGTTTTTCTTCGGCCTTGCGAATTAGTATTCTTAGTAAATTCGGTTGGTCGCCTATTTGCTGGTAGTATTGGCTCAGTTGTTCCAGGATAAAACCGCTATAGATGTTTTTGCTTAGAACCGCGCTATAATTTCCCTGGAAGGCCGGTCGGTTATAGCCAGTTTCACTTGCCCCTGCTACTCGCGCCTGCTTTAGTTTCTCTAACCAACTTTCCAGAGTTGCCAGATATTTGTCCGGCTGGTTTTGCTTTTGCCAGTAGTCCGCCAGCTCATAATATTGGCTTTCGTTTTCCAGGTGGCTCTGGCGAATAGCCAGGTATTGGCTCTCCGCTCCCGCCAATAGGTAGAAGGCCGCCTGCCATTCCACAAGCTCGGCGGTTTTTTGCGCTGGATTAGCTTCAAGCTGGGTCTGTAGGCTCTGGATTAGATAGGCATAATCCTGGGGAGTGGTTGCCAAGAGTTTTAATCCCTCTAGCACCGAACTTGTTTCAGCTCCATATTCCCAGATTTCAAGTTCGTCCAACCAGTTTAGGAGCTGTTCCAGATACCCTTCTTTTTGAAGTGGGGTTAAATTAAGCAGGCTCGCAGCCTTTCCATAAAGTACAAAGGCTTCGCCTAGTTGCTCGGTACTGATGGGATAATCGTCTACCGAGACACTGGCGGCTTTTAGCATTTGAGGGATTACCAGCAGTTGATCCTGGGGATTGAGGAGTTGGATTTCATTCAGGAAATCCTCAATTTGAGTTAGGGGGCCAGTTTCGTAGTAGGGGTCAACCAGGTCGTTCAGGTTGGCAAAGAAACGCTTTATTTCTTTTATCAGTCGCGTCACCAACTGGGGATTAAGGGGTTGGGATTGAATAATCCGGGCTGGGATGGTGATTTTTTCGAGGAGTTTGCGCTGGAAGTTTTCATCTTCAGCGGCAAATTGCAAAAGTAGCTGTACCAGTTCCAATTGTGGCAGGGCCGCCAGACTTTGTTCCAGCACAGTTTTATTATCCGGTTTTAGCGAAGGTTGTCGCATTTTTGCTCCAATTTAAGGCTATCAGGTGGGTTCGTCGAAAAATCCCGGTTGGCTGCTATTGGGAGATTGGGCCGGCGCACTCTTCTTTTTTCGTCGTTTTCGCTCCTCTATTAGGGGGCGGATTGTGGGCTCGGTTGGTAGGTCTTCTGGCATCTGGCCGGATATTTCCCGAATTGCCTGCCTGACCTGTTTTCCTACTTGGTGGTGAGTGTCTATGGCAGTTTCTTCTCCCTGAACCTGCTCCACTCTTAGCTTTTGTTCGGTCTGGGTAATCCGAAAAAAATTGGCAGCCAGTTCCGCCCTGCCCGCTCGATCCAGCAAGTCTTCTTTGTCAGGAATACCCTTATGGAGCTTGATAGCCTCAATATTAAGCCCACCGTACATACCAGCATAGCCAGCGTTTTGAAACCTGCCAAAATTCTGATTTTGAACTCCAGCATTTTGGGCTGCCTTAGCCAGATCCCGGTTACTTTCAGCCACTTGTTGGCGGAGCAATAGACGTTCTTCCTGGGCTTGTTTTAAGCTCCTGAGCTCATTTTCTCTGGTAGAAACCGCAAAATAGAGCTGGGCTGCCGCGATTTCAGCTTTACGTGGATCACCATTTTGAGCCACTAGATAACAAGCCAATCGAGAAAGCAGGTAATCTTTAACCTCATGGCTGGCTCCTTTACCCGCCTTGATCACCTTCGTGGCGTCACGAAAGTGATCCTCCACAGTTTCGCCAACCCCCACACAGGCTTGTCTGGCCCTTTCAAGAGCCACTTCAAAATTCTCCCAGCGTTTGTAACCCAACAGTCCCATTAGTTCCCGGGCACTCCAATACTCTACCCCATAAATATTTAGCTGTTTAATGGCATCAAAATCGGGAGTATCAGTCATAAATCTGTCCTTATGAAAATTGGAAAGCCAATTAAGGTAACCATTCACGGGGGTATTTTCTTGTGGTGTTAGCCATAAAGCAGCTACAACATATTGATTTGGTTAGGTTACTGCAAATCTTCTTTTTGAAGAGCTATACAATATACTGTATAGGCGTAACCCAAACTATACAATTTTTCAGAGCCCCGTGAACGGTTACCAATTAAGAATTTAGTTCAACCTTTGGAGGTTACCTATTTAGAAATTATCTCATAGTTGGTAAGGAATTTCAAACGAATGTGCTAAACAGTCAGGCTGTGACAGGGAAGGACTGGAAAATATTACCGATTGTTTGCTAACCCTTTTCAAGGGGTCTATAATTGAGCGGTGACACTTTTTATGACCTGATACTCTCCTTTTTAACTCCAGTAGAAAGTTGCTTTATGAGTGAAACTAGAACACCCCAGTGGCACCGTATTTCAAGTCTCCCGATGATTGCCACACATATTGATGAGATGTTGGAGGAGGCGGTAGAACAATTAACTCTTCTACAGGAAGCTATTCCCAAACCTTATGTGCTGGATGATTATACCGTGAACCGGGTTGTCAAGGTTTTCACTACCCAACAAAACGATTTGTGGTTATTTGATGAGCAACTTCAACGCTGGGGTACCACCAGTCTGACCTCAAACCAGGCTCAGGAAGTAGCGCGGCTAGTAACTCAAATGAAGCGGGTACGGGAAACAGTTTCAAATATTCTGGTACTGGCTAATGATTTGAAAGAGCAGACTATTGAAAAGCAACTAGCTAAAAGTGATCTCCAAGTTGGCTTAGAATCCCTACTGAAATCACCCCCCAAACCAAAATCCTGAATTTAATCATCAGCTCAGTTAGTAGTTTTGATATTTTGTTCGCGTTCAACACCCTTATAAACGCCCTTAATTGAAGGGTTGCTTGATCAAATTCTAACCCCTTTTGAGTTTAATATTCTCAAAGTATCTTGAAACTATAGCTGCCAATTCATTCGATAAATCGGGTGGCAGATGTTGGTTCTTTTTTATCGAAAAAATTAACTCTTCCTCAGACTCAGCGATAGTTTTTTCAGGATTGGATATGGGAAATGGAGGTAGTGCGGAACCCTGACTTTTAAGGAGTTGGTTAAGAAAATCGATTGATAAGTTCATTTCTTGAGCTAAAGTACCCAATAATTTAAGCGAAGGGAGCTTTTCGCCCCGTTCTAAATTATTCAGGTGACCAGGACTAATCCCTAACTCGCTGGCCAATTGTTTTCTGGTCAAACCCCGTGAGGTTCTGTACTTTTTAATATATTCCCCAAGTTGTAGAGCTGACACCTATAAATTTACCCTATTCGTCGTCAGAAAGTAAGTTTGCCTTCTTTTGCTTATTCTTATCGGCCTCTTTCCTTTGGCTGCTATCAGTTACAAAATAAAGTGTTTGTTTGGCTCTAGTCAGAGCCACATATTTGCAATTCATTTCCTGGACCTTTTCCCATTCTAGGGTTGCCATCGGGTGGGGCAGTAGTTCTGGTTTCAGGAAGAATACCCGTTTTGCCTCCAGCCCTTTGGCTCGGTGGATGGTAGATAACCAGACCGCCGCCGTTGTGTCCGAAAAGAGCGATAATATTAACTTCTTGAGAGCCTGGGCTGATTGCGGTCTAGCCTCCTGCGTCAAATAGATGGCCTTAATGGTCTGGAATTTGTCCTTCACTAACTCCGGGGTGGTGGGAGATGCGCCCGCTTTAACTGCCCGTTCGGCCTGGGCTACCCCCTTTTCTTCCTCTATTTCAAGCCAACCCAAGAAGTTTTCCAGGTCGAACCTAAACTTTCCCGCTAACTCGGCTTTTTCTAAGGGGGTAAGTATCACCGCCAGATTCCGCCCGATGTCCCGCCCTCTCACACTGGCTTGAATCCCTTGCCGAAGCAATTCAAAACATAACGAGATTAAGGGAGCAGTGGTTCGGCAAATTACCAGGTCGCCGGCCCTTACTTCACTGGTCACTTCTGCCAATTCTATTTCAAGTACCTCCCCCGGTTTAGCACCGGGGCCAGCCTGTATGTCAGGGTAAACTTCCCTGGCCAGAGCTACGTGCGAGCGGGGGCAACGATAGGTTATCGGTAGAGGGAACTCTCGGGCAGCGGTTCTTTCAAGAATCAACTCTTTTATGCCGATTTCAGCACAGTTGAAACCAAAGATGGACTGGTGGTGGTCACCTACAAATAGAAATCTTCCTTGAGGGGTGGCACAATTCAGGACAATTTCCAGTTGAGCCCGACTACAATCCTGATATTCATCAACCAATACCCAGTCATATCTTTCTCTGGGAGCTAATTTTAACACACTGGGCAACCACAACATATCTTCAAAGTTTATTATCTGCTTATCCTGGGCCAGTTCCTTACCCTGTTCCAGAATATGTTTTGCCATAAAGTAGACGGTTTCCCAATACTGGAAAGCTTCCACCAGGTTGTAGTGGAGGGCCAAGTCGTGCATGGCTTCTTCGTTTTCAGGGTCAGTCAGGGTTAATTGAGCCAACCGCACCAGTTCAGTAACCGGGAGTTGGTAGTCTCGGGCACTAAGACCTCTGGTTGCCAGATATTCGCGGGTTAGTTTGTCATACTTACTTTCCTCCAGCGACAGTTTCCCCTCTTTCCCTTTTAGGAGGTTACGGCGGAGTATGTCCAGGCCAAAGGAGTGAATGGTACGAGCCTCTACCAGCCGTTTTCCGGTTCTGGAATGGCTGCGACGGGCCAGACCTGAACTGCGAAGGCGCGGTTGTAGTTCATCGGCGATATGTTTGGAAAAGGCCACCACCAAAATACTCAGGTCAGGGGGTAGTAACCTGGCAAACTCGATGATGGTGGTGGATTTGCCGGAACCAGGGCAAGCATCAATCAGGGCGTTTCCGGCCTGGGGTTCCTGACCAAAATGGAAAATTGGCCAGTGGTAGGAACTGGGGGTAAAACCAGGGGAGAATTCAAACTCTGGTGGGGGTGAACTAGAGGGTCGCTCATAGGGTAGCTCTTTTGGATTTGGATCCTCTCCCCACAGATCAAAACTACTTTGGGTTATTAGACTTTGTTTTTGTGCCATGTAACATTTCTCCAACCACCCAAATTTGGGGGTGGCTAAAGCGTCAGTTTTAAGATAACATAAAATAAATATCAAAGTAAAGGGTATTTAGTGCTACAAAAAATAGCTTGCTCCGGTGTTGTAAAACCAAAATCACCTGGCATTACTAGTCTAAACCGTCCCGTTTCCAGCTTTCCAGCCAGCTTTCGGGATGATTTTGATAGTCAGCCGCCAACCCGGCCCAGGCTTTTTCCAGAGCAGCTTCATCTTCACCAACGTCTTCCCCTTCCTCTTGGGGCGTGTAAAGTAGTACCAGAGTTTCCAGATACTGAAAACGGATTTCCCCACTTAGGGCCAGGGCTTCCTCGAGGAGTTTCAGATAATGCGGGTCATCCCGTTCGGCCCCACTTCCCACCGCTATTTCTAACAGGCTCTGGAAGTGAGATTGCTCCACTTCGCTCAAATCTCCAAATTGCCCCAGCAGTTTCCCATATAATGGCTGGTTCTCTTTTTCCAGACTTTCCCCGGCTACTTTCAATTCTGCAAAGTTCATCATTAGGTCATTCCTTTCTGTTGGTATTTTTCTTTCAAATAAGCCAGCCAGACCCGTAGTGAACTTGAGCCGGGTCTGACGTAAAAGGTTAGGTTCTGATCATCGCCATGTTCTTTCCACCACTCGGCCCCACCCGGCATTAACATCAACTGGTTCAGGTTTCGAGCGGGTTTGAGGCTTTCGGGTAGGCTGGCTCTGTAATACGGGTTTAAACTTCCGTTAAAACCAAAGCGGGCCCAGGTGTAATAACCGTTAAAACTGCTGGAGTTTCTATTACCCGCCGCCAGGGTGGTTATTTTCTGAATTTTGTACTTTAAGGCGGCATTTACTACTCCCCAGAAAACCTGTCGGGCAGTTCCGGGGGGAGCCTGGTTGCTCATTCGCCAGTAGCTATGATGCAATTCCAACTCTCCCTGTGGATTGCGGTAAATGGTGCGTTCCTGTTTATCATAAAGTGGGTGCTTGATACTCAGCTGGATGGTGTCACCCCTATAACTAAAACTAGCGGTCAGTTCGACTCGCGCCCCCGGTGGGGCGGCCACCAGGGCGGCATAATCTCTGGGGCTAAGGGCATAGCCGAAGAGCTGCTGACTGAGGGTGTTTAGCCGGGCAGGGTCGGTGGCTACTACCGTTACCCCGCCCGTGGTGCTTACCTCATAATCTGGTTCATTACTTTTTAAGCCCTTTCCCCAACTAAGGTCAAGGGGTATATTCCCCACCTGAAGGTTACTATTGTTGAGGGTAGGGTTGAAAGAGTCCGGCCCAATTCCGGTGAGGTTACCAGGGGCGGGGTGCTGACTTCCCACCTGACCTGGGCCACCTGCCGCTCTCAAACGAGCCAGCGGGCTGGGACTGGTGAGGTTAATGAGTTCTTCCCAGCCACTGGCCGCGCCTCTCCCGCCCATTTAGCCCTGCCTTTTATTACTGATACTATCTCCACTGAAGGGGGTTTCGTGGGAGGGCTGTTCAATTAGCGAGGTTTTTTGCTCTTTCAGAGCCTGCCGAATGCTCGTCCAGCGCGTGGGATAGGTTATTAATTCCACCCCGGCATTCTGGGCTAGCAGACGGGTCTGGTGGTCTGGCTCCCCGTAACACAACACTCCTGCTGGCCTGACCCGTTGCAATAATTCTTTGAACCCGGCTCTAAACAGTTGGCGAGCTTCTTTTTCCCCCACTCCCTGACAACTGATACTGACCAGACCCCCGTCGGCAAGCCCTGCAAAACAAAACTCATAACTTTCAGGGGTTGACCAGCTGACACTGGGAATGACCCTTAATCCCTGATTTTGCCAAAAGGCTCCCAACCAGCGGTTACGGTAGGTATTCCAGAGTTGCACCGCCAGAGGCCAATCCCGATAGAGGCTGAAATCCGGGGTTAAGACCGCCCCAAAGGAATTTAGTCCCTTGAGGGTCTGCACCGGACGATCCCAGACTACCTCAAAGCGATAGTCGTCCAGGTAGAAATGACAGGCTCCTGACTGACGCTTATGGTGGTCATCCAGCCTTACCCGATAGGGAGCCAACCACTCTGGTAGCCAGTCCTTTTCACCCACCAGGTCGGGGATGCCAAAAGGGTTAGAGGCCGGAAAAATCCAGGCGGCATTAACACTATCAAAGCGTCCTGGAATTTCGCCCCAATTCTTCAAACTTCTACTCAAGATCAGCCTCCCTTAGTTCTAACACCGCTCCACTTGATGAGGTTATTAAAATCTGAAATAGCTCCCCGATAGCTTCAATCAATTTCCTTAACAGCGCTCGCCAACTCCTTCATGGTTGGTTTTCCACTCTTTAGCCGTGCTCAGGAGTTGCGGCCAATTCCAATTACCGGGATGAAGCTGCCAGGCTTCCGCCAGGTCTTTAGCTCCCCGCCAGGCTTCTTCGGGTAGGAGTTTTACCTTCAGACCCAGGTTGGTTAGCTGCTGGGCCAGCCGAGGGGTTTGTTGTCGCCCGGTTTCATCCCGGTCAAGAGCCAAAACTATGTATTCGGCTTCCAACCACCAGCCTGCTCTGGGAAGGGTTGCCCCGATTAGAGCCACCACTGCCGGGTAGCCGCTCTCTACCACCGCTAGGGCATCAAACGCTCCTTCAACCATTACCAGAGGTTGCCTTTTTGGGGAGGTTGGATTTGCCGGGATAAACAAGCCTTTCTCCCCTGACGGGAGGTGGTGCAAACGGCGGGGGTCAAGACCTCTGGCATAGTAATTAACCAGACCCCGCGAGTTTTCCAGGGGGAAAAGCAAAGCTGAACAGTAATAATATGGGGGTTGGAGGTTGTTTTCGCTCAAGAGATTAAAACGGTAGTGGGGTTCATAGGCCAGCCCCAAACGCTGGGCAGTGGACAGTTGGATGCCTCTAAAATTCAGATATTTCTGGGCTGAGGGTAGCAAGGGGCTACGACGGGTCAGGAAGGCCCTCAACTTTCTGACCCTTTCCCTCTCGAATTCCGGGGCGGGAGTAATGGGGGAGTTAGAAGGTAAACCTAAAGAAGAAACCCCAGGGCTTGAAATGAAATTGGAATAGGAGGGTATAGCAGACGGGACTGGTACGTTTGCCGATGCGAACGAGGAGTTATTCTGGGAGTTCTGGGTTGGGGCAGCCTGGGTAGAAGTGATTGAGCCGGGGGTGGTTCGAATTGGGCTGGTGTGGGTTTGTTTCTCTTCCCAGTATTCCCGGAGTTTTCCCCGACCTCCACAACTGTAACAGAAATATAGCCCTGAGGCTAAATCCACCACAAAACTGCTGGGATTATGACCAGTGTGCAGGGGGCAACTCAACCGCCATTCTCGCCCTCTTTTTAGCTCCCGATGGGGTAATCCTAATAAATCCTGAAGGCTCAGGATAGGCCGTCCATATTTATCCAGAGGTAATAAAGGCATCGCACCCACCGCTTCCAGTTGAGTAACTTTAACTGAGGCGGTGAGACCAGCCAACCGACTTCTTCCGACCCATTTTTGGGCAAGTCAGAGTTACGGTTTATTCCAATGGAATTGGGCAGGTTTGAATTAAATTACCACCGCCGGGTGGGTTGTACCTGTTTCAAAGGGGATAAATTAAGAGTTACATTTTGAGAGGTTCCGAGGCTACAATTAAATTTACTTTAGCCCGTTTTTGACCAACTGTCAAGAGGGTTTTAAGCTGAATTGCGCCTCGTTTTGAGGTTGAAACGTTACCATGCTAATTGGTTTTATAGCTGGTTAAGATATTAGATAAAGGGGATAGCCTTATTCGGGAATTGGTAGGTAGCACTAATTCTTCCCTTTTTGTTGGCTAAGTAGTTCTTCCAATTCAGCCACCCGCGCCTCAGCGGTCTGGCGAGCCTGGGCCTCAGCTTCTTTAGCCCGTGCTTCAGCTTCTAACCCGGTTAACCGTAGCTGATCAGCCCGGTCGTACAACCGCAAATACTCTCCATCTTCTACCAGCCAGCTTTCCAGTTCCTCGCTCCATAACCAACCTCGTCCGTCCGGCACCAGGGCTATCGGCTGCCCCTTCTCATCATATTGCCAGCCTAATAAGCGTTTTTTTTCCTGTCCCCATATCCGCTTCTGGTAAGGATCGTAGGCGAAATATTCCCTGACCCCAATCCGTCCGTAGATCCTCGGTTTCTGGCGTTCTCCCATTCCGATATCGTTCTTCCAGGTTTCTTCTGAGCTGATTTCAAACACTACCGGGGGAGCGGGCTGGGTTTCTCCAATCTTCCAACTGCTCAGATATTTGCGTGTTTCCAGATCTATCGCAATGTCCTTAAATACTGACAGGTCGGGGGTAATTAATTGTTTGCTGTTTTCAATACTGGGATGGTTAAGCAACAGGTTACCTATGACAAACCAGTTTTCCCGGCGAAAATACCACAATAAAACCTGCACCAGATATCCGACTAATTGGAACTGGGCACTACTTTCACTCATTTCATCTTCCTCAACCAGATATTCTTCAGGGAATTTTTCCAGGATTTTAGTTTTACTCATGGTCATCCGGCATTTCTCCTTGCTACTCTTTGGGGGCTTTTCTGTCTGATACATTATAGCTAAAAATCTGGTTGTGTGCCGACTGTTAGCAAGGGTTTTTAGAGCTATAGTTTAAGCTGCACGGTTTGGCACAGGTTTAGCAGACTGCACCCAAAACTTTACCCATTTTTCAAAAAAAGAGTAACCAGAATCAAAATACCAACTATCCCAGGAGCGGCTAGCTACCGCAAAAAACGCTGGGCAGCACTTTGTTTCGCCTATCTTCCCCAAAGAAAGACTAATCCGGCAGATTAGCCTCGTCACCACTCAGATCGCGACGGCTGGCATAATTATAGGCTTCTGGCAGATTGGTTTTTAGCCAGGCAGCGATCTCTTCCTCGCTATAATTACTTTTAATCCAGGCTCGTTGCGCTTCAAACTCTTGATAAAGGGCCTGTACTCGCTGGCGTTCCTGGGTTAGTAATTCAATAGTCAGGTTCAGCCAGCTCTGGACACTACCGTTCTCCCCTAAACTATCTGGGGTGGTCTCTAAATTCAACATTTTCTCTACCAACCCCTTGAATTCCAGTAGAAAATTCTCATCCAGCAGTTGTTGGCGGCTATGCGCCCAGGTTAGAAAAGTAGCCAACTGGTCTTGAGGTTCCTCCTTCCAGGAGTAGGGATAGAGGGGGTTGCCAGTGGTGCTGGCAATTGGTGGCTTGGAGGTTTCTACCATTTATTTTTTCCTGCCTTTCTACGGGGGTTTCACCTTTGGTCTATTGAAACCAGGCTTGTGATGCTAAAACAAAAGTTCTTACCACTCTATTTTAAGAGCCCGGATTTTCTCTGTCAATCCTTGATAGAATTGTGAGGCTAGAAGGAATTCTGCCATTTAACGCTGATCCGGCCAATGGTTGGCAAGGGCTATAACCCAATTTGAACTAAGGGATTTATTCATTAGAGTCCCAGCAGACTGCGGGCTCGCGCAGCTTCTGAGTTCTGGCAGGCCCGAAAGCTGCCCTGATTAACAATTCCGTAAAGCTGCTGGGTGCTGATTACTCCTAGTTCTAATCTAATCTCTCCAAATAAATCCTTACCGAAATTTGCCGGGAATCTGAGATACCAGCGCGCTTGATTGGTATTTGGTTTAACTAATTCGTCTGGCAATATGCCGGTTATGAGGAATTCCTGGGGAGTGAAGGATTTAAAGTAACATTCCACCGAGGCTGACTGAACTAATTTTTGCCAGGTGGTCTTTTGCAGTTGCCCACTTTGCTCAATCTGGCGGGCTTCCTGTTCCAGTTCCGCTCTGGCTTTGGGGTTAAAGGCCGGATTTTGAGGGTTGAGTAGCACCGGGGCGACTACCACCAGCAAAGCTCCTATAAGCATTAGCCCAACGGTTAGCCAGAATAACTTTGGCATTTTTCTTCCGCCTGGGTGAGCGGGGCTAGTCAAATTAGGGGTCATCAGCATACTCCTTTCAACTCAGAATTTAAAAATATACTGTCGTAAACATTGGGTTGGTAGACCACTCCAAATCTGGGCAGTGCGCGCTTATAAATTGGCTTAAAAAATACAGCCGCTACCGAAACGAGTGTCCGCTTCAGTTCGGCTGTCAGACAGGGGCGGCTTTGACTATGGTTTTACCTATCCGGGTAGTACCAGCCGCCTTTCAGTTTTTTTGAGGTAGGGTTATCTGGTAATCATTATCTCGACCAGCTTGAGGATAAAATCCTGGGGGCGGCCTCTTTCGCGTCCCAGATCAGTTGCTAGTTGTTTGGCCGCCTGCTTGCCTGCGTTACTGGCCGGGTAGGGGTCGCCCCGGTATATCCCACTTTTACGGTCAACTACCTGCCAGCCTCTGGTGTTTGACCACACTCCTGATTCAGCCGCTATCTGGTTCTCGGTGGGGTTTAGTTCGTTGGTGTATCGGTCAAAGGTGGTCTGCTGGCTGAAATGACTAAAGCTCTCGGCCCCGTTGCCCACCCCACTATTTCGTTTGGTATTACGCTGGTCGTTTAGTTCTAGCCGGGTAGCGACCACCTGAAGGTAACTTCGTCGCTCCGGGCCTTCTCCCAGGCTGCGACTTTGCAAAGAGCCGTTTACGGTGAGGTGGCTACCTTTGGTCAGTTTGAGTTTCTCGAGGCGGAGGGCTTCTTCACCCCAGACCACCACTCTCAACCAGGTGGTTCGTTCGCTATACTCGTTGCTCTGGCTGCTGGCAATAGAGAAGGTCAGCATAGGTCGGTTACTACTTTTCCCCACCAGTTTGTATTCCGGCTCTCCACCTAATCTTCCGGCAATCGTCAGGGCATTGGGGTGATTGAGAGCCGGGGCTGATTTAGTTGGCTGAACATCCTCGGCTACAATTCCGTTATAGCTTTGGCCACTTTCCAGGTCGCGCTTAACTTCCACCTGACCGACCACTGTCACCAACTGGCCTTTGGTTAGCCGTCGGGCCAGGGGTTGAGCCAGGTCACCAAAGACGCTGACATTAAACCAGTTGGTCTCTAATCCGAATTCACTCACTCGGTTATTAGCAATCGAGAAACGGCAGACCGCTCGACCACTGCCAGTAACCGTCAGTTTGGGGTCACGCCCTAGCCGACCCACTATAGTGCAGGAATTTAAATCGTTTGCCATAAAACACACTCCCTTTGTTGAACTAAAGCTGAAAGTAAGGTCAAGGGCGGGGTGTTTAGGTAAGGGCTTGCCCGTCCTTCGACACCTGGTAATCACCACAGGGGGCTGAAAGCCGTCAAGGACGCGGGCCTTATTTTTTTATACCTCGGTAAAATGCGGCCCGCGAGCGCAGGGCTGTTCCTTGACGGTTTTCACTCCGGGCCACTTGAAAGGTCAGGTTGGTTAAAGGTAAAGTTGTAAGTTTGAGGCTGAAAAAAGCTGGTAAACGAAATTAGCGGCCCGGAGCCTGGCTCCTGTGGTAGTCTTAAAGGGTCGAAGAGACGGGAAGCCGAACCATTTTATCCTCCGCCCTGGGTTACTTTTGGGTAAGGGGAATAGAAGGGAGGGTATGGCAACCTGGTTAATACTAATACTTCTGGGCGGTGAAGGCGTTTGGTAGGAAAAAAGGGAAGATGTTTGGCAATCCTGCCTAATTAATAGTGCTGGTGGTATTAAGAAGTGGGTAGAGATAGGACAAATGGTAGCGGAAAGGCTACTGGCGACTTGAAATTCCCAACCAGTTTAGGTGGTGCAGGGCTGGTCGTAGACTGTTACGACAATTCCGCGTTGCGTAAGGTTCTGTTCAAGCAAAGGAGCAATCTGTTCCCATTTCCCACCCGCCAAACCCGTGCCAATCCGCGGGAGATGTACCTCGGCCTGGTGGCTCAGGGCAAAGTCTGCTACTTTTGCCAGACTAGAACTTAACACGGCGTATCTAATCGGCGGTTGGCCGTTTTGGTCACTGCCAATACCATGCTGGGCTATCATGTTTGCTACCCATAACCTGGGGTTAATTTCCACAAACTGTACCTGTCCCAGTCCCCAGGGAATACCAGTCTCTCCCCGATACCAGCGTCGATACTCCCGCTCTGGCTGAGGATAGCGGCGGGAGAGAGCCATTACAAAGCCCTTGCCCCACTTGCCCAGGTTGTTAACGATATGACAAATTACTACTGGGTTCTCACTGATAGGTTGAGTGGCATCGCCAATTACATAATTAATTTCCACTAGGTTTCTCCTCACACTATTGAAATAGCTAATTTTTATATTAGGGAATTAATTACTCGAACGCAACGCCTAAAGCTGCTCGGTTTTACCCCAATGTTGAGGTTGGAAACAGCTACATTAATGCAGCCAGTTTGGCAAAATTGGTGGGTATTTAGCGGGATTTCCCATAAAATTGGGTCATAATTCTATATGACCTTTGAATTAAACTAATATACGTTGTTGAAAAAAGGGGCCAGCTATTTGCCAGCCCCGCCACTTCTTAAGCGGCTTTACGTTTGGCGGTACCCGCAGTTGCCTTAGGTTGGGCGACCGGAGTGGGTTTGGGCGCAGCTTTTGGGGCTTCTATCGGGGGGTCATCAGCCTCGATTTCAACCTCAACCTCTTCTTCGACCGCTTCGGCTGCATCTTTCAACAGGCTGAAGCTTTCAATTACCACTTCTACCGAAGAGGCTTTCTCTTTAGCTTTGTTGAGATAAACGCTCTGAGCCAGATGACCCTGCACCATTACCCGGTCGCCTTTGTCCAGCTTCTCCAATACCGACTTTGCCACTGGCCCCCAGGCTACACACCGAAACCAGGAGGTCTTTTTGCTGTAACCCTGGGCAGCTTTGTCATCGCGGTAAAAACGGTTGACTGCCAGGCTGAAGCTTGCCATTCCATTACCGACTTCCCGATACTCAGGGACTTTACCCAGGTTACCGCTCAGTTGGACACTGTTAACTTCCTTTGCCATTGTTGAAATCTCCTTTCAAGTAAGCTAAATTACTCTAAATAGGCTGTAACCCGCCTCCCCGGCGGGTAGTCATTTCTGACACTGGCCTCAAAGCCCACCGCAAAACCGTTTGCAAGGTCGAGGCTTTCCGCCACTTTTTTAGTTCAGTCGAACGGCGACTTTTAGGGTTGTGCCGCGGCAAAAAGTCGCAAAAAAGTGGGAGGAGTGGCCTTGCAGACGGTTTTAGCCGCCGCTATGATTAAGCTGACAAAGGAGGCTTACCCTGGTTATCGGCGGCGGCGGTTGGGCTAGGCTAAAGTGGCAGAAAAATGACTTGCCCGCCCGGAAGTGGTTGCACAGCCTTTAGAGTGGGGTTTAGCCAGTTGAAAGGGAGATAGTAAGGTGGCAGAGAAATTAGTCTAACTATAGAGGCTATTTTGGAAAGACTGTCTGAGGATTGGAGTCTGGGAAATGGGTGAGGCTAATCTGGCGGTGATACCGGGTTCTAACTACCGACCAGAAAGCTGGCAGTAGGGTGTTACCCGCAAAGACTGTCGCTAACCGGGGAAAAGCAGAGAACAGTTAGGCGTGTTTGGCACAAGAAAGCGGTAGGGTTAGGTCAATCAAAGCAAGCCTTACTCAAGTTGAAAGGCCAAACCAATCGGTTAGTTACAGGTAGAAATAAAGCCAGGTTGGGACGGAAAGTGTGTAGCAAACTCAGGTTGAGGGAGCTGGCATCATCATTCGGTTGTAGCCCCTGGATTGCCATAGAAATATCCAACGATATCCGGGAACTAACTCCCTTTGAAAACCCTTTGGTTTGAGGTAGTAAAATTGCCGTTATCCCACCGGGAAATCCCTTTATTAATTTCTAGCCTAAGCCATTGTTGAATATTTTATCTGGCTGGAGCATTACATTGAACTGATTTTAGGCTATAATAACTTTACGAATACATTAACTATTTTAGAGAGGCTGCTTGAAATGATTGCTTTATCTGCCGACACCAGCCCCGAAGCCGAAGAATTCCAAATTCAATTGTTGCGTCAAGCGACGGTGGCTCGACGGTTTCAGCTTGTGCGTTCGCTCACCGCCACCACTCGTCAATTGGCCTGGGCTGGAATTAAAAAAGCTAATCCTACTGCCAGCGACGAAGAAGTTGACCTGTTGTTCGTCTCCTTTCATTATGGCGAAGATTTGGCGATCAGGCTCAGGGAATATCTGACCTGGCGAAAAGAGACGGGTAGATGATTGCCGCCGATGTGCTGGCTGCTCTCAAACCAGTGGTAGCAGCCTTTGAACAACTAAACGTGGCCTATTTGATTGGTGGGTCGTTGGCTAGTTCAGTTTATGGAGTCGCCCGTTCAACCCTTGACGCCGACCTGATGGCCGATTTACTGCCGGAACAAATTAATAGTCTTGTTACATTATTACAGGCCGATTATTACCTCAGTGAACCAGCCATGCGAGAAGCTCTTACGCGCCGCTCCTCCTTTAACTTAATTCACCTCGACACCATGATCAAAATAGATATTTTTATTCCAAAAGGGCAGCCTTTTGACCGCTCCACTCTGCAACGCAAACAAACTGCCGCCCTGGATAATGATGACCAGCACCTTTTCCAAATGGCCTCACCCGAAGATATTGTGTTGCTGAAGCTGGAATGGTTCAAGCTAGGCGGAAATGAGTCAAATAAACAGTGGCGAGATATTGTAGGGGTGTTGCGGGTACAGGCCAACGAGATTGATTTGAATTATCTACAACTGTGGGCTGAAACATTAACAGTGGTGGAATTATTGGAAAAAGCTTTAGTTGATGCTGGTTTAAAATAGCCAGGGAGGAAAACTTTTGGGGTATTCTAATCCCACCATTTCCCCTTCATTTTTCCCACCACAAGTGGAGGGATTAGTGGTGGGGTTAGCGGCGGGATTAGTACCTGATATTTAAGCCCACCCATTTGGGGTTGGGCCTATAGACCTAATCCATAACGTCCCAACAACCTACTGAGACCAAAAAAACTGTTAAACAGTGAAAGATCTGTCCAGGATACTAGATTTTTTACCAGGGGAAATTCTCTCATTAGAGTTAGGACTGGTCGAATATAAACAAGCTGCACGGTTTAGAACGAACCACTGAATCCAGCTTGGCCCTCCCTTCCTCTTTTTTCTTAGAAAAAAGGGGAAGGACTAACCTTTAATTTATTTTAGCCATAGCCAGCCCCGTTCATACAACCCGCCTGAACTTCTTGTACGCAATGCAAGAGTTCACCACTGCTTTTAACTTTGTCTTAGAGTTTGGTTGGCTCAATTACGAAAATAATAGGATTAAGCTTCGTAACGCTACTTACTACTCGGTTAGCCCGGTTTTATCTTTCTGCCCGGTTTGCCTTCGCCTAAGCCTTCCTGATATTTCTCTATCGCCTTTTTAGTTGAGTACCAGCGACCCTCGCGCTTGGTAGCCTCTAATCTACCATGGCGGGCCAACCAACCCAAATAATCTACCGAATAGGGATAAGTTTCAGCCAGCTCCGAAAGTAAAAACCATTCAGTAGCTCCCACCTTTTCACAAGCCCTGAGATGATGGTTCAACCCTTCTTCAGTAGCTACTCCTACGATGTTAACTAAAGGGTTGTAATCCCCATTATCTGCTTTTTGTAAAGCCGAAATGTAGCCGCTACGCCAATCTTTAAGTATTAGTCCCGGCGGGTAGCCCTTCCTCACTAGCAGAAAATTGAGGATTAGTCGCCCTACTCTGCCGTTACCATCGGTAAAAGGGTGGATTGCCTCAAAAAGATGATGGCTAATGGCGGCAAGGGTGACCGGATCGTACTCGTTTTCCTTGCCAGCCGTCCAACTAAGCCACTCCCGAATTTGCTTCGGGACGGCCTCAGCTGGGGGAGGATTCTGCCGGGCACCCCGAATAAAAACTTGCAGTTTCCGAAATTTCCCGGCATCGGCGATGACCCCCTGCATCGAAAGGGCGTGTAACTCTAAAATAATATTTTTATTCAGGCGATTACCAGGACTTTGCGCCAGAGCCACCATTCTATCAAAAGCTTTAGCATGACCTTTAGCCGCCAAATAATCCGTCAGGGGGTGTTCTCCACTGGTTAAACCGTGTTCAATCGCCAGTTCGGTTTCTTTCAAATTGAGGGTATTGCCTTCGATGGCATTGGAGTGAAAAGTCTGAATGATTTTAAGGTCGTGCAGTAGATATTGTTCGGCTTCGAGTGGCAAAGGGCGGTAACGCTCAAGCCGGGCTTTTTTAGCGATCAGCCGGGAACTTAACCTGGCATCAAGATATGGACGATACTTAAAATAGGCTAACATAAAACTGCCTTTGTAGAGGCTAAAATCGCGTACATAATTATCACGATCTAGTGAGTTATAGCACCAGTCGTGATTATTGTCAAGGTCATAACCATTGGAGAGCCTTTTTATTTTAGAACAGTAGCTTCAGCTTAGGGAAAAGCCGCCGCCAGGTGTGGGGAGTAATCACTGACAACGACAGGTGGATAAAATGTTATTCTTCAATCGTGGGGTGCGCGGCCTTCTGAGCAGCAGTCACAATAAAATCGTTCAGACAATCTCGGCTCGTCGCAGTATCGCCAGAGCTTCGGGGGTAATTCAGCCTTCAATCCGCAATGGTTTGTTGGTACGAGGCATAAGATAGCTTCTCGCTTCTTCAACATATATTGTACGGCCCAATACTCTACAAAACGACAGGTATTACTCAGTGGATTTCTTCCAAAGCTATGTTGCTACCACCCTAACTGGGTAATAAAATTTATTTTATCTAAACAGGCTGCTCGGTTTGTAACACACTTCTCAACCTGATTCGGCCCTCGTTCTCCCTTTTTTCCAGGAAAAAAGGGAGAACAAATTCTTTGGCTAACGATAGAAGGCTAGAAAAAAAAGAATTATTTGCCGGAAATTATAAAAAGTTAGTTAGGCTGGTTTGTTAGTTTCCAACCAGCTTTGGAGGTCAGCTAGCCGACTGAAATCCAATAGGGTTACCCCTAATTCTTCCAACTTTTCCAGCGGCAAGTCACTTATCTCTTGGGTTGCCTCGCTGCCGATTTCTCCAATCTTCCGTTCCAATAGGCGCAATACTAAGGTAGCAGCTTCTTCCTGCTTACCTTCTTGTTTGCCTTCTTGTTTGCCCTTTTCTATGCCCATCCGTTCTATACTGGTTACATAGCTCATTTTTTCCAGCTCCTCTATTTTGCTTAATTCTTCCTGGAATTCTAACTCCAGCTTTTCGGGTAGGTTAATCGCCCAATCAATAAATTTGAATAACTCCACTACCTCCTCCCGACTGTACTGTCGGTGGTATAACTCCCGGACCAGCCTAAGTTTCCAGTTCAGTTGCTCCTCTGGTTGTTTCTCCTGTTGGGCCTTCAGGTGGGCCATTACGATTATCCCAAACAGATTGGGATTGCTTTCCAAATCTGCCCAATGGTCGTAATAATCCAGCAGTTTCACTACTGGGAACTGAAAAGTTAACGAGAAACCCCAGCGTTTAACCTGATACTGTTCAGGCTTGTAGCTGGGACTGGCATCCGTGAGTAGGGCCAGACTAACCACTTCAGCCTGATAGCGGTCCCGGATGCGATAGTAATACTCAAACATCCGTCGTTCGAACTCAGGATCAGAATAAGCCTGTACCTCAATATGAATTAAGAGCCAGGTCTCAGTACCGTCAGCCAGAAATACTTTAACCAGTTTGTCGGCCAGACGTTTACCGACCTCGCTCTCTCTGGTAATTTTAGCCAGTTCCTTGTCCAGAAACTCAAAGCCCCGGCTCCAATCAATCTCCTGGTGGGCCGCTGGAAAGAAAAAAGCCAGGGCCTTCTCAAAATAAATATCAAGAGCTTCCTTCCAAAAATTATCCTGGTCGGTAGTCAAGTTAGTCTCCGTTCTATAACAGGTTTTCTAAATCAAATTTTACCACAAAAGGAGGGATAAGCTACCTCTAAATCTGGCTGACCTACCATTCTGGTTTATCAGGTATTGCCCATTTTTAGCTGGGGATTATCTTCCCTGATGACGCTTACTCCCCGACCTGAGTAGCCACCACTCGCCCATCTTCTAACCAGCCCTGACTCTTGAGATTTTCGGCCCACATCTGGGCCAGTTCCGCTATTCCAGTCTGCTCTCGCTGACTCTTTTGGTCGGGACAAAGCCAGACACATTCCCGGCTGCCGTCCCCTGTTACCGGGGCTGAGTAGTAGTTGGGTTGACTGATTTCTGCCGCAATCCAATCTTCTCCAACGGTAAAAAATAGTATGTCGGGGTCTGCAATGGCATCTCCATTTTGATAATAATAATGCGCCACTGACACCTGGTTACAGCCTATTTTTTCGATTACTAACGGCATGTAACTTTCCATTTCCAACTTCAAATATGCTCCAATCTTGTCCAGTCTGAAATTGTATTTCTGGCAAATATCCAGAATTAGCTGCCGCATTTCGGGTGAACTTTTCATTTTCTTAAACTCCTTTTCCTGGATTTATCTGTCCTTATAAAGAAAGGGGCTAGTAAGGAGAGGAAATTCCACTTTTCTTAGAAAAAAGGGGAAGGCAAACCTTTAACTTTATTTTAGCCGTAGCCTGCCCCGCTCATACAATCCCGCTTGAATTTCCAGCACCCGCTGCTGCATCGCCAGCGGTAGTCTAAGAACCTTTAACAATTTCAGGGTTTTCCCAAACTTGATGGTTTTTTTCAAGCCTTCCAAAAGTTCAGCATCAGCCGCTATTTCCCGCTCCTGATAGTTCTCCAACACTGCTCCTGGTAACTTATCCTGATATATTTCCAGAAAGCCACGTAGAGAATTACTGGTCATCTGGAAATATTGGGCTATCCTGGGATAACCTAACCAGGCGAACAAGCTGGTCATAACCTCGATATTGCGGGTGGCCTGATTTAGTTTATCCAGGGTTATCCCCAATAACATTTCAGCCTGCTTTTCTTCCATTTTGTTATCCTCCTTGTAGCAAAATTATCTCCAAAAGTTTTTAGTCAGAACCAGCTAATCCCTGGCTTTGCTTTGATTGGTTAATCTATCTCAGAACTACCCTCGGTTTCGGCAATAGGTAGTTGCTCCTGGCTATAACGATGTTTCTTGCCTTTTGGGATATGTACGCCATCCCTCACGGCTGCCTCATAGCCCACCGCTCCATCAATTGCGCTGGTATAGAGATATAACCGAGTAGTGGTTTTCCCACCCAGCTGGTGGAACTTGCCGCCTGTTTCCCACAGGGCCGCAATGTAACCTAAACGACCAGCATTACTTCTTGGGCTGGGCATAATCTCGCTCCTTTCGGGTTAAAAGTTTGTGAGAAAAGGGGGTAGGCTAACCCCACCCCCTCCTGAGCTAATAGCGGGATAGGGGGATGGCGTAGTCGTAGGAAAGGTCTATTTCTTTGGGTAGTGCGGGTAGCTCTTGGGAAGATTGGGCGTTGTAACCACAAATGAACCAGTTGGCGAAAACTCGTTGGGCCAGGGTCAGTTCCCCCAGTTGGTAGGCGGGCTCTTTGAATAACCGATTGAACAGCTTGGCCGCTTCCTGTCCAGCGGCCTGTCGGTCTCGCCCGGCTAACCGTAATCCGTAGGCCAGGTGGGCTATACCAAAGGGATTCATTTCCAGCTTTTCGACAATTTTGTTTGCGTCCATTCGGGTCATGGCAATTTCTCCTTTTGACTAAATGTGTTTTTCCTGCCCATCCCAAAGCCCACCGTAAAACCGTTTGCAAGGTCGAGGCTCTCCGTCCACTTTTTTAGTCCCTCGGACGGCGACTTTTAGGGTTGCGCCGCGGCAAAAAGTCGCAAAAAAGTGGGTGGAGTGGCCTTGCAGACGGTTTTAGCCGCCGATATGCTTAAGCTGACAAAGGAGGTTTACCCTTGTTATCGGCGGCGGCGGTTGGGCTAAACTGGGCAGAAGAAAAAACAGGTTTAGTTAAAGGGGGATTGTTATAACCGATGGGACCGCCAAAATATAGGCGAAATGCTCTAAATGAACTGTATTGGCGTAGCTTACTATCCAGAGTTAGAGGTTGGTCGAGGCGAATCTAAAGGCTGGTAGGCAGAAGGTCGCTAAACCTAAGCGGTTATTTAAAGACAGGGCCACCGGGTAAGGTGACGCTGGTTAGGGGAATTTCGTCTTTCAGTTTATTTTTGATTCTAACGCCTACCCTTCATAGAGCTACCCGAACTGCCCAAATAATTAGACCGCCGCAATCAAACCATTCCAATATTTCGGATTAGTTTCAGGGTAGGGGTGGTGCAGTCTATTATCTAACTGGCGTATTTGTTTCCAGGGTTGTCCTGAACCTGAATCTAACCTTTTCGGTCAAGGTTTTTGGACTGGTGGAAATAACCCTTAATGTCTACTTTGCTTTGGATTTTGTTGTCGGGTTTTCTTTTAAGGTTGAAATAATTAATTGCTGCTCGGTTTGGAACGCTCTGCCCACCTACCTGTGAGTAGCAAGTGATGCATCAGCGAGTTTTTGGATATTAGTCGCCGAATAAGGTAAGACAGGATATTTAAACCTTGTGAAATAGCAGGGGAATAATAAAAAGCGGTAGCTAACTGGCAACTACCGCCTTAAAGATTGTCTAAAGAGGAAATTGAGGAAGCTAAAGAAGTTAAGAGGGTCGTGATGGACCTGCCGGGAGTTGAACCCGGTTCCGCTACGTTCCCGACGGGGTTTTCGCAGCGTCGAACCCTTTCAGGCCCTTTTTTAACTTTTTTGGCTGCCCGGCTCAACCAGAACCAGACAGCCCTGCCCAATTAAAAAATGTGGATGTAGCCAAGAGCCTGTAGTAATCCCAGGATCAATACCGCAAAAAAGCCCAGAAAAAGTAAAGCTACCATAACCCTCTCCTTTTTTGAATTATTGCTCACCCGCTCCGGGTAGAGGCCAGTTTGGTCTGGCGGCCTGCTTTTAGCACGTTCCCACCACCGTCAAGGTCGAGGCTCCTACCAGTTTTCAGGATTTGACTAAATTATTTTTCCTTTACCAGTCCCCAAATCCGTCAAGAAAACTGGTGGGAGTGGCCTTGACGAGGGGAACAGGGAACGTGCTATCCTGGCCCAGCACAGACCAGGTGGCCTTAGCCCGCTGGGGATTGAGCAAAAGGACTAGAGGGTCAGGGTGGCACGTTTTAGGGGTAATTTGTGGACTGGTTACCCGGTTACTCAGAATATTGGTTACTCCTGCTGTAGTTCCTGTCGATTCATCTAGCGGGTTATGAGCAGGTAGCCAAAAATTACCCGTTAGCGGCCCTCTACCAGATAACCATATTTACCGCCTGGGCGATATTTACTCCAGTCAATCCCTCCAGTTTGAACCTGATTGACCCTTCGGGCGTTTCTGGTTGCCCGTGAGTTAGACCTTTCGGTGGTCAGCCTTCCCCTGGTGAAATTTCCAGTTGTTCCGTTGCTAAAATAAGTTTGCTGGTTGACCGAAGGATAGATATCAAACTGGTCCAGTTGTACCATTCGGGTCAGGTAAGCACCAGGGTTCTTGATCCAGGGTTGGGACTGTATCCAGTCAGTTAGCTGCTGTAACTCCGTAACCCCCCGCCCTCTACTTCGGGCCAGTTGAGCCAGTTGGGATACCACAGCACTAGCTACTCCAGCTTCTAACAAAACCTGTTCCAGTTCCTGGCTGGGTCGAGTAGTAGGGGAAGGCACTGCTAAATGGTTTTCAAGATGATCAAGATTAGTGGGATATGTTTTCTCACACTCATTAGCGTCTTCAGCGTATGCTGGTATTTCAAGAGCAGAAACGTGTGGTGTTTTATCAGTATGTATTAATTCATGTTCTTTATAGGCAGCCCCGTTCCTACCTCCCCCGGAACTGGCGTGCCAACCCTCTGGTTTAGCCATTCCTGCCTCCCCGGCAAGTTCATTCAGACCCTCTGGCATAACTCTACCTACCTCCAGGGCAGTCCTATTCCTACACCCCGGCATGCCTGTTCCTGGGGCAACCTCTGGCTTTCTGGCTATACCGTTTCTTTCAGCTGTTTCCGGCTGAAGGTTAGGACTGCCGGCCCTGAGCTTGAGGTGGTAACAATTAGACTGACCTTCTTTCTGACGGGAATCGGTCTTGATTAGCCCGGCTTGCTCCAGTTCCACCAGCCAGTTCCTGACTGCCCGAGGGCTGGCCTTTAGCTGGCGAGCCAGTTCGGTCTGGCTGGGTTGACAGCTTTCATACTGCCGGGCGTGAGCTAATAACACCAGATATAATTTCAGAGCCAGGGGATTTAGTTCTAGCTCCAGCAGGGTTACTGGCACCTGCACAAATTGGTTTGAATTTCTTTCCATAATTTCTCTCCTCTGGTCGATCTAAAATTCAAATTAAATCTCCGAAAATCCTGTTAACCTCTTGACAGCAAAAGTCGGATTATGATATCTTGAGGCTGAGAGTATACCCAAAAATGCCCCAAACCTCCTTTGCGGAGTTTGGTCTCGGGAAAACCTCGTCGGGAATGCGGGGCTTTTCTTTCCAATATAAAAACTTCTAGAAGCATCTGACCCTGCCAGGTCAGGTGTTTTTGTTTGAATGCTATTTCTGGTTTTCCTCACCAGATTTTTTCAGCCTGGGAGCCTGTTCGGTTAGCTGCTCTGGCGAGGTTTGCCAGTTGCTTAATACTTCTTCTACGCTTCCAGCCCAATCAACTGGTAATAATCCCTTGCCGGATTGTTCTTCTCCGACCTGGTGCCGCGTCAGGCGTTTCCGCAGTCCGTCAAACAATGAACCTTTGTCTGGTGCTTCAGTTGATTTGTCTCTGTCCACTTTTCCCTACTCCTTTCTTCATAAGTTCTTGTAGCTGGAGCGGTCGTTGACCGCCCCATGTAGTACGTTACGCCCTCGGAACCTCTTTTTCCCCTGAGCGGAGAAACCGCAGGTACGCCCGCACCCCAGCCCACTCAAAGTCAGTCCTTGAGCGGTGAGGGCTACGCCCGACCTAAAACAGGTTTTAGGAACTATTACAATTTCGGTCAACTGTTCCTGAACGAATGGTTTCTGGATAACCAGAGAATCGCCACCAGTAGTATCACTGGCATAAAGGCCAATGCTCCCGCCAAATCAGCGGCAAACTGATTTTCGGTAAATAACCCGCCAATCCCCTGCCCTAATAAAGCCAGATGGTAAATAAGGAGATGTTCTACCAGATAAAAAATACCCAGCCAGAGCCCACTCCAGATAAGATTTCCGGCTATTACCACCAGAGCGGCTATTACCGGGGTCAGGACTATTAAGCCCAGTACCAGGGCTACGGTTGCAAACATCAGCTTCTTCCCTTCGCTTTCCTCAACTGAGTAACCGCTCCATTTCGCTATAATATTCCTCGGCTTTTATCTTTTTATCCCGAAACTGCCTGGACAGCTTGAAGATCTCGGCTTTTCGCTCAGAGAGAACTGGAAGCCCCGAATTTACTTCTGCCATCCCACTGCTGGCAGATTCAGCCAATCCCTCCAGGACTCCAATTGAACTGCCGACTGGGATAAGCTGGTAACTCTTTTCGGCTGCCGGGTCTTGCGGTCTTTCGGCTGTTTTTACCCCACTAAGGAACAAAGCGGCTGCCGGGGGCAAAGCCACCCGGTTTGGGCTGCCTGCCGAAGTACCCCAATCTCTGCCGGAATCGGCGGCGGGTTCGGCTGTCCTGACTGGATTAGCCATTCCATTTGCTGCGAGGCTGGCCGAAGCTGCCGTTCCAATTTGCTGCTCTGGCTGCCCGACGGCAGTTTTCACAAGCCCTTCTGCTGAAACAACGGCAGCGGTTGTCGGTTTAGCGGCTGGTGACCCAGCTCTGTCTGCTATAGCGGCTGCTTGTTCGGCAAGTGCTACGGCTGAAACTGTTGATACGTTCTGCCGTTCCAACTGGGAGTCGGCTATTTGCTGGCTATTCTCCCTGGCATCGCTGGAACTGTGTAACAACATAAAATAGCTGAAACCCAGAATTGACAGAGGACTGCCATGTACAAAGGCCAGCACCCATTCCCATTGCCAGCCCACACTGCCCAACAACCCCTCCACCTCGGCGGCATGCAGGGTGTTGTAAATAACCCCACAAATAAGGGCGGTCAGAGCGGTGGTCAGATAAGCCCTAAAACCCTTATTTCGAGCAAACAAAATAAGACCGATATAACAGCTCTCTATGCCCAGCCCGATGGCTATATTCCAGGGTTCCTGATAAACCCGCCGCGAGAACTCCGCACTACCAATTGCAGCTGGTATTGCTACCAGAGCGGCTGGTACACTTGAAACGAAATTAACGATTACTTTTTTAAGACTTGCCCAATTTTGGTGCATATTGGCTTTCTTGCTAATGCTTGCTTCTAGCTTCCTTCTATTAGATAGATAGGTCTAGCCTGTTGGCCCTTCTACTACTTATTGGTCTCCTACCTGTTAAGTATTCTTCCTGATAGGGTTGGATTGAGCGGCCTTCTACTTTTTTATAGGTCAGGGCGGATTAAAAAAAAATCCTGTAATAACCAGTTCTCCTTATAGGATTGGATAACCTTATAAGCTTTTTCTCACCCATCCCGGTATATAAAGCTCTGTGAGTAACGCTGGGGGTGAGCCTTGTGTTGGGTCAATTAGCTTTTAACCCTTGCCAATGAGCTATCTGTAGCCTACCCTCCGTTTTTGGTCTGGTTTTCAGCCCGGTTTTGGGAATTGGAGGTCACCAAACGACCCTTTATGCCTACCTGGCTAAATCTCTAAGCACCTCATAGACCTTGCTAACCAGGGCGGGTATAATTCCGGCCCGGCTTAAACGCTTCTGGTAGGCTTCCGCCTGATTTTTATCTTCAAACAATCCCACTACCGCCACCTTTTTCCCCAATCGTTCCAGCTTTTCCAGCCGCGATTGCCAGAAATGTTCCCCGGCCTCCGGGGAGGTGAGAACCAGCACCGCTGCCCGGTTTTCCCGATAAGCCAGATAATCGTTCAACCGACGTGGGATAGTATTAAGGTGAATTTTGTCCTGGTAATCTATTTCGCGCTGGCGGCTTAAATGTCCCTTTAGCCGGGCAAGTTCGATAGCCTGTTTTTCCTGCCAGTCAACTATTTCGGCCAGCTTCAAATATTGGGGGGTTCGTTCCGGCATGGGTTGCGTGGGGCTATAGTGAATGGGCTGAATTAACTGCCACTGGGCATAACTTACCTCCCGGGCCAGAGCCAGTTCACTGTTCCGCTGTTGAATCCGCTCCCGGCTGGGTTGGCGGTAATAGTGATTGCCAAATTTGAAAGGATAACCCGCTTCTTCCAGAATTTTTGCGCCAGCTGCCAGCAGTAGCCAGCATAGTTCGCTATTAGTACCCCGTTCCGGCTGGTAGGCAAAGCTGGCAATTAGCCCTAAAGACCTGAGTTTATTTAAATCCCCGCCGGTATGGTTGCGGTTTTTGTGAGGCTGAAGCTCCTGCCATATTTGCTGGGTAGTGCCAAATTGATAGTTACTCAGAAATTTAAGGATTTCCAGCCGAGCGGGGGTCATTAGTTTTCTGGCAACTTCCAGTTGGGTAACTTTCATTTTCCAGGCCTTTCTTTTTCCAGGCATAAAACCCGGATATTACTGGCCTGGGCTTCCTGGATGGCCTGTTTTACCCTGATTACCCGCTCCAGGGTAGTCACCCAGACCGTGGTTCGGGCACTGTTAGCCAGACTCCTGATTTTTTCCTTTAACATCCGCCCGTGATACTGCCCATCTATTTCTATTTCTATTTCCTCAAGCTGGCCGTTATTGTTCTCAATGGTTGCTCTGGCATCCGAAATGGCCTGGGAGATGTTTTGACTTTTAACGGGATGTTCCAGTCTGTTTTCTCTTCTGAGGTTTCGTTCACTTGTCCAGCGCACTAACTGCCCACCTCTTTTGCTTAGTTCTCGCTCAAAAAGCAGCCGGGTATCCTGGGCCAACAGTTGTTGTTTGAGTTCAATCTGGTTGGGCTTGCCAAGGGTGAACTGTTTTCTTTCGCCTGCCGAGAATTCGTTTGCTCCCTGGTGATTCAGGCAATAAATCCGCTCCCCCCTCAACCTGACATTGGTATAGTATTCCTCAAGATAACCAGCCCTGACCAACTGACCCAGCCGCTCCTGGGCCGTCGTGTGCTGCCGGCCTTCCCAGAAACGCCGCTGAAGTTGGTTCAAACTGGCAACTCCTCCCTGACCAATAAACCGTAGGATTTCTCGATCCCTGCCAGTGATTACTTTCGCCTGATTTCTTCGCTGGCGGGCTTTTTCTGACATAACGACTTTGCTCTTTCTACTGACAATTTAGCTAATGGGTTCTTGAAGCGGAAAGGGTTTAATGGCTGGCTCTGGTATACCTGACAATTCCCCTGACCTTCTTCAACCTGGAAACTTTGATTTTAAAAGGCTTCGACTTAAAGGGCTTCGTCACTGCTTGTCGGTTTCTGGCGGGCTTTGTTCAAACGAGCCTCATCCGGGTAATCGTCGGCCCGGATCAAACGAGCGATAAAGCTGGCCCGGTGACGGGGTTGGGTTAAATGGGCGTATTCCACCAGTCTTACCAGCTCCCTTAAATTCCGCCCCCGCTCCAGCATTTCGTTCAAGAGGCTTGGTATTTGCGCTGGTTTTAAACCTTCTGTACTCAACAGGGCTTTTATATCTTCCGCCTCAAAATTCTGGTTAGCCGTCTCTACCTCTAACACTTTTGACTCACCAGGCTGTTCCCTCGCGGCGGGTAACTGCCAACCAGAAAGTCGGGTTTCTGGTTGGGTGCTTAACTTCCCCAAACTCAGTCTACTTTCCTCGGAATGAGGGTTACTTTCTGCCCGCCCCTCTTCTGGGGTATACCCCTCCGTAACCGGCTCAGGATTACTACTCCAGGTGGGGAGTGCTATCTGCAACTCGTTCCGTTCGGGTTTAAGTTCGGTCGAAGGGAGTGGCAGGGGAGATGATTCGGGCAGGGTTTCTTTGCTCTTTTCGACTTTAGTTTTCTCTTGCTGAGATTTTTCCAGGGCTGTGACGGTACTGTCGGTTAAGTCCACCACCTGACCAAACCAGCGTCGCCCGTAAGCGTCGCTACTTTCGATCAGAGCATGAAAACGCGGCAGGCTACGAATTTCTGAGGGTAAAAACTGGCGACGTAAGCGGGTGACCTGACTTTTACCTTCGTTCCGCTGGCGGTTGTGGCTGGTGGTACTATTGTTGCTGTTTCCCTCTCGCCCGGAATTGTTGCCACTGGAACTGCCTGAACTGTAACTGGTAGCCTGGCTATGGGTAACATATGGTAACTCCAGCTCACCAAAAGTTTTGCTGAATCTTTCGGCATCCTCGTCGCCTACCCCGGCCATCACTAATTTAATCCCGCTGGTGGCAAAGAGGGTGGTCAATAAATTTTTATCTTCTACTTGTCCTAAACTCTGGAAAGAAAGAATAAAACCAGCATTGTTGCTGCGAGCCTGGGCCATTCCCTTACCCAGACTTTCGGTGACAAAGTTATGGGCCTCATCAACAGAAGCACACTTAAAATGTTCTTTTGGGACATCCGGCGATAATACCGCCAGATTAAACTGGGTTAGTATCAACCGACCCAGTACCGGGGCTACTTTGGGAAACTCAGCTACTGGCAGGGCAAAGCGCACCAGCCGGGGTTGAGAAATTAGCTCTTTGATACGGTAACTGCCGGGGCGGGGGTTGGCTTCCAGAAATCGCCCGATTTCCGGTTTGGTGAGTGGCTGCAAAGCCAGTCGGAGGTTGCCCAATAAATCGCCTTTGGTCTCCTGTAGTCTCAGCACTGCTTCCAGGTTGGTAATAAGGCGTTCGGCTTCGCTGCTGTCGGCTACTTTTTCAGCCAGGATTTTTTGTAAATCCTTAATCCGGCTGGTTTCATTCAAGAACAGCATTATCCCCAGCAGTTCTGGATAACGCTGGTAGGCCGCATAATAGCCTTCTACCAGGGCCGACATGCTATTTTTAGCCACTTCGCTGAAATAGGCTTTGTGTTCATTCAATTGGGGAATTAAAGCCTCGGCCAGTTGCTCGCCTGATTGGGCCGGGGTCTGCCCGGCAAAGAGGGTCAGGCGGATAGACGATTCAAAGTTCACCAGGTCAAAGTTTAGATCAAACAGTTTGGGGTCAAAATCCCGGCCTTTGGCATCAAAAACCAGGGCCGAGCTATTACTCTTTCTGGCAAAGGTTATAAAGGGTCTGACTACCGAGAAGCTTTTCCCACTACCCGGCGGAGCTACAATTAAAAGGTTAGTTCTTAACATCTCGCTGGTGAGGAAGTAAGGGTTCTTAAATCCCTTCCTTAAATAGAAATAGCCGGGGTCACTCTGCCACTCGCGCCTCACCAGACCACCAATCAGCCAGTTTTTGTCAGGTTCGGCAGCGGGGGTTGGCACCAGGCTCTCATTACCCTTAGCCTCGGATTTAACCCAGCGAGGGGAGGTCAGGGCTGCCAACGAAAAGAAGGCTACTACAAATAAACCACCGACAAGGAAAGGTGCGGGTTGGGAAAGATCCACCACCACTGGCCCTACTTCGAGCCTATCCAACGGCCAGAACTTTTGCCGGGTGTTTTTGTCACACAAACCTTTTTGTTGGAGACAGTTGATAAAGAAAGTGGCCTCTCTCTCATCTATCTGCCCCCGATGAGAAGTGCTATACATCCAGCCCCCCAACAGGTCAATCCCGCCACCTACTGACAATCCTAAAGGTAGCAAAAACAATAACAAAGTGGCTAACAATCTTTGAGGGCTTTTCACCAACCGAAATAATATTTTAGTAGCCGTCAACTTTTTAACGGTAAGATATGGGTTTTGCATCTTAATCTTCTCTACTTTCTGATTCTAAAGCTTCATTTTCAACCGGATTTCAGCCTGACGATAGAGCGGTTTTATCTCGTGGAAGGGCTAACCCCCTTCAAGAGTCGTTTCTTAAGCCGGCGGCGACTGAGTAAGTTCATACTGCCCCACCCAATTGACAGCCCCGAAAGAATGGGCCACACCAGCGGGCCTGGGGTCGGCGGTAATTGTTTGCTGGTCTCGCTGGTTTTAGTCCCTGCCCCGGAACTCGGAGTTATAACCCCTGGCGCACCGTTGCTGCCACTCTCTTTCCCCGCTACTGAAGTAGTTCTAACCACCGGGGTAAGGGTGGGCTTAGGGCTAGGGGTAACCGTTGGGTTGGGGGTTGGGGTAGCAGTTGGTAGCACTAACTCCGGGCCAATCCCACTTCCCACTGGCTTTAAGGGCATCGGCACTTTAACCGGAGTTAACGCGGCTTTCGCTTGAGCCTGGGCTACTTCGGTGGCTTTCACCAATTCTGGTGCAAGCGTAGGCGAGGATTGAGGACTGAGGGCTGAGGGCCGAGTATTCATCGGAGTAGGTTTAGTAGCGGACGATATATTCTCCCCACTACCTGGATTTGCCGTTTCGGTGGGGGTCAAGGTTATTGAAGCCGCTACCCTGGTAGTAGAATTTGCCCCGGCGGGATTTGTTGGAGTAGATGTCGCAAGCGGGCTGGTGACAACCGGGGTAGGAGTTGGTAAGACCTGACCGGGATACCAGCCCTCCGGTACGGTAGTAAGCCACAATCCTACACTCACACTTTGCGGATCATCCACCGCGATACACATTCCCAGATAAATCAGCCCTTTGGCGTAAATTGCGTTCAGGCAACCGACCCGAGTCCAGGGCAAATCCTTGGCTACCAGTTTGTCTTTGAACACAAATCCCACCTGAGCCGGAATCCAGTTGCCCTCTCGGTAAATCGTAAACCTGAGTTGCCAGTCGCCTATATTGTCGCTGCCCCGCTCAATCCAACTAACCCAGACTGCGCCTCCTGCGCCTACGGCAATAGCGGGCCAGCCAGTATTAGTTCCCTTACCCGACACACTGTTAAAAGTCTGCCAACTGTTACTTTGACTTTCCCAGTGGGCCACATCAATCTGAGCAGCCGTCCAGGCTACCCAGATATCGCCATCCGGTCCAAGCGCGACTTTGGGAGTAAACAGGCGGTAGCGCGTACCATCGGTAATATCTTGGGGGGCTGACCAGTTGCCGTTTACCCTCATGCGGTGGTAATACCAGCTGCGGCTATCGTCGGCGGCCATCACTCCATAGAAAATATGAGGGTTGCCGTTTTGGTCAACAACGAGTTCGGGTCTACCAGGGGCATAACCGCTCATTTCCCCCAACTTTAGTGGGCTATTCCAGGTAGTGCCCTGGTCGGCACTCTCGCTGAAATAAACTTGTTCAGTTGAGGGAATCTGATTGGTATCGCGGGTGGTAAATATTGCAAACAACTTCTTTTGTTGCCGCGAATAATCTATAAAACCGTCCCCGAAATAATCTTCGCTTTGCGGCATTAACTCTTTGGTCAGGTCACGAGGTTGGCCTACATTATTCCCGCCCTTCAGAATCCGGTTGTAGTACAAACGGAACTGCCCACTCTCGGCCCTTCCACCCCAAACTGCATGCAAAGTGCCGAACTCGTCATAAACCCCACCTGGATAACCGGCGTTGTCGGGGGGAGCCTGGTCGGAAAGTTTGGTGTAAACGTCGTGGTTCCAGTTAGCGGCTTCGCTTCCGGCTACAATGCCATACGCCCCATTAGCCCCGACATACCCCAACGACAAATCCACCGGGTTCTGGGTTAAAACGGCATCCCGCATATACGGCAGGAGCCGGTAGGGTTTAGACCAGGGCGACCAGGGGGCCACCTCCTGGGCGTTAGCTCCGGTAGTGATAGCTATCAGGAAGAAAATCCCAAAAGTCGGCCAGATACCCAACACCAACATACCCAATTTAAGCCGGGTAATCGGTAAAGCTTTAGGTTTACCCGTCAGATTTTTAGTTAACATACTTCCCCCCCTCGCCCTGGTCGCTGCGGTTAAGGGTTAAAACTTGTTGGCGATTGGCTACCTGGATTAACTGGAGGGTTTCAGCTCGACGCTGATAAAGAGTCGCCAGTTCCTCCTCTACTTTGGGAAGTTCCTGTTCAATCTCGGCGATGCGGTCATCGCGCTTTTGGAGTAAGGCCGGGTATTGGAGGGCCAGAATATCTTCCGGCCTTAACCCTGCCAGAAACTCCAGAGCCTCTTCTTCGGGACTTTTGGGCAGGGGGCGGGGGTTAGGGTTTGGTCTGACGGGTTGGCTCGCCTTAACGTTTGGGTTAGTACGAGCCACTTGAGCTTTCTGAGGTTTATTCTTAGGCTTCCCCGCTAATAGTTCCCAAAACTTTGCCATTACTTTTCCTCCTCGCCCTGGTCGGCCTTATTAACACCACCAATTTTTTTGTGACCTATTTGAGCGGTTTTCTCAATGTTTGGGTTTTTTGTCCTTGCTCGCTTTTTTTGAGCATTTATAACTGGCTGCCTTTCCAAACCCAACCAGAAATACAGCCAATGCTGGTATTTCAAAAACAGGTAGAATGAACCAACTCCTAAAATTGCCATAAAGATAGAACCAAGCAGATTTCCAGTGGCAGCCTGGGGATTAGAAACTGGCAGATTATTCCCATAAGTTGGGGAAGATACTGCCCTTACCCCGGTTGTCTGAGAAACTACTCCTGTAACCGTAGCCCCAGGGGTAGCTTGCCCGGTGTTAGATTCGGCTGGAACGGTATTTGCTCCAGGGGTCAGGGTAAGCGGGCCAGCCACTCCCTTAAACGGCAGCGGCGGTGGTGGCAGGGTGGAGGTTGGCTCACCTCTAGCCTGAGCCGCCAGCGTCCCAGCCTTGACCGTCGCCAGATAATTCTGGGAAGGCATCAAAGTTAGCCTTGGTTGATCCAACCCACCCACCGGGTCACGCTGGAAAGTTGGTGCCCCCTGCCCTTCGCTCAGGTCGTTATAGGGCAGCCCATCCGCCGCGATAAAAAAATATTGGGTTTCGGCTTTCCCTCCGACATAAGCTGCCGGATAACCCCGATACTGGTTATTGGGGTCAAAAAAAGTATTGGCGGGGTTTAATCTGGGAGTGGGGCTGAACTTGAAACGATAACCGGAATTGGGCCAATTAGAAGCATCAAAAGTAACCGACCCTTTAAGGTCAGTCTCGCCTCTGGCAATCACCCCATAAGCCTGTCCGACCTGTAACCCCCAATCATAGCTCAACACCTCACAACTTACTCCGGCTAAAGCTTTGCCATAACTATCCCTTACAACTACGGTTAGAGGAGCAGTCTGAGCCAGAGTTGGGATCACTCCCAACCCCAGCATTAAGACTGCTAACCCAACTACCCGGATATGTTTAAAGCTAAACCTGCTCATCCCCTTCATCCTCATCCCTATTCCCTCAGCCAAACATTATCAATTCTTAAACAGGAGTCCCTTTCCGACCCTAAGCTGCCGAAAGGGGGTTGTCCATCTCATCCTCTGGCACAACAGGCTCATCGTCGGAGGGCTTGCGGTCAAGGGGCGTAAGGGTCGCTTCTGAAATCAGCAATTTAAACTGGGGTTGGTGTTGTTTATCCAGCCAGCGTTCGACCTTTAACCTACCCGAAACCGCTACCCGACTGCCTTTCAGCAGATAAAGGGCACAGAACTCGGCGGCCCTTCCGTACTGGGAAAGTTTGAACCATTCGGTAATATCGGTGTAAGCACCATTGAGTTGCTTCACTTCATCGTGAACCCCGATATTCAAATCACAAACGGGTTCTCCATCAGTCAAATACCTTAACTCAGGGTTACTCCCCAACCAGCCAGTCAGGGAAATTGAATTCAAATCTTTCCGGGTTGCCATCAAAAAACCTACCTTTCCGCCAATATATTTTTTTAGAAAAAGCGAAGAATAACTTTCTTCAACTCCCGGTCTTTCAACCTTTAGTCCCGGTTGAGGAAGGGGGTGCTATCAACCCAGGCTCCGTTAATATGCACCTCATAATGCAAATGGCTCCCAGTGCTATAACCCGTACTTCCCTCTACCCCGATCGCTACGCCCCAGGGAATATTCTGACCAGGAGCCACTAACACCCGGCTGAGATGGGGGTAAATTACCAGCCAGGGCGGTTGGGAAATATACACCCGGTTGCCAAAACCATCATCAGCCCAACCCGCGAATATTACTTGCCCGGCGATGGTCGAATAAACCGTCTTATCTCCCAGGCTGACCAGATCCACCCCTCGATGAAACCAGGGCAATCTCCCACCGGTGGCGGCAGCACAGACCTGATCCTTGAATTCGGGGAAATCGGTGCAGCCATAAGCCTGAGTAAAAACATACCTGTCCCGATACGGTGAACCTCTTGGCCCATACCCTTCCGGCACCGGGGTCCAGCGGGGATCAGGGGTCGCCCAGTTATTAGGTGGGGTGGGACAAGGGGTAGGTGTTGGCAAAAACTGGGTAATAAAGCCTGCCGTATTGGAGGGCTGGGGCTGGTCTACCGGAGTAGGCGGCAAAGTATCCGGTGGCAGTACTACCGTGATCGGCACCGGCGTGGGGGTAATAAAACAACTATCCGGGATTGGGGTAGGAGTCCAAAGCTGGATAGTTGAAGCGGGCGAACCCATTGCTACCCTGGTCAAATCTCCACTGGAGAAAGAGGGCGCGCCACCCCCGAAAAGCCAGCCCAGGAAATTCCCGGCGGCTGCCAGAATAACCACCAAAATCAGCACTGGCATAAAGACACAACCCAATAACGGTAGTCCTATCACCGCCCCAAGCAAAGCTATTCCCTTTTTGTTACTCTCACTTTTAGCCATAAAACCTCAAAATCAGGCAGCCAGAAGCCAGGAGTAAGCCACCAGCTTAAAAATCGAAAATCGATTTAACTGCTGCTTACTCAGTCTTCCTGTCTATATTTCAACCCTTAAATGAAGGTATATTCCGTAACCCGCCAACCTTTGGGGGTAAGACCCAACCGGAAAGTACCGGGATTGGTACCAAACTTCGATTGTCCGGTATAGCGGACATAAACAGAATAGGTGCGTTCAGTCCCGGTTTGCTCCCCGCCAAGCTGGTATTCTTCAATTGCTCCACTGCGACGGCGCAGATCTGCCGTTAATAGTTTGAATTCCTCCAGCGACTTACCACTAAGGGGGCCGAGGAGAGCCACACACACCTCATATTTCCCGACCTTATAAGCCTCAAAATAGGTTCGCATCACTCCATCGGCATCCAATCCGGCATAAGGGTCGGGAGTAGGTGGGGGCGCAACCCCGCTACCTTCCCCACAGGCTGCCAGGAACAGAGCCAAACTAACGGTTGAAATTATTAAAAACAGCCTTATTACCCGACTAATGTTTCTGATAGTCATTTTTTCGTTCCTCCTTTGGTTCATCTTTCAGTTTTATCTTTTATCCTTCAGGTAAATTAGTCTCAAATTGCTTGAGCCGCTCTTTGGGAATAACGTTCTGCATATGGATCCAGCCCTTACTCGTAAGTACCAGAGCCTCCCCCGGTACCGCGTTAAGTAAGGCTTCGACCTGCCCGTCGGTCAGCCCAAAGTGGCTTCTCAGGCGGTGTTCGGCCCCTCGTTGCTGTTTCATCAGAACGATCCGGCTGGCAAGCTCAATACAGACCCGCCCATCGGGGTTATCCAGAAAGGCCGAAATATTTTGCACAATGGCAGTAATGGCAAAACCAAAAGCCCGCCCGCGCATAAATAGCAGCTTAATAAATTGGGCCACACTACCAAAAGTTTCCATCATTAACTGAAACTCATCCGCTACCAGTAAGCGGCGTTTGCGAATAACCTTAGCCATCCCCCACAGGTAGTTAATAACCTGGAAAATTCGAGTAGTCTTTAAGACCTCCTCATTCAGACCCAGACAATTAAAAGCCACAAAACGGTAGCGACTGAAATCTACATTGGTGTACCCATTGAAAAGTGGGCCTAAAATGGCGGGGTCAACGAACTGGTCTAAATTGTTTGCCAGATTAGTCAGCCCCTCGGCTACTAATGCCGGTAAAATATCTGACAGAATCGGCATCCCTAAAGACAATTCGGTGAAGGCATCCCTGACGGCGGCTCTGGCGGCTAACCTGTCCAACTGGCTGAACAAACCTGCCGCTCCCACTTGCCGTTCAAACTCTAATTGCAAAGCCTGAAACCAGTTGTTTTCGGGATACCAGACCGCCGCTGGAATCACCCCGACTGGATTAGCACTATTGGTTGGAGAAGAGTTGGTCCCAGGCTTGTAATCTGTCTGGTTAGTTGTTAGTTCAGCCAGCGGCTCGTCGGTTTCACCCTCCCCGGCGTAATACCAGCGATTACCAGATAATTTGCAGATTGGTCTTTGGAGTTTCCCGTTGACCTGTACTCCCCTGACTAACCCCGAAGCCGGGAGCTTGAATTTCAGCCTGAGCTCGGCATAAATCGTGGCAAGCTGAGACATTACCCCGGCCTGAGATTGGCCCTGTTCGTCGCTCCAGTCCAAAAGGTAGGGTCGGAGGGGCGCGTACAGGGGAAATGTGGCAAAGTTCTGGTAAAGGGTGGATACCCAGCTTTCACCCTCTTCAAAATGGGAATACAGCCTTTTAACCGCTCTGGTCAGGGCCGATTTCTCGGTGGCGGTTAGCTCGGCCCGCATCATCAGTTCAAGCAGCGGAACTAAATACTCAAGTTTTTCGGCCAGACCCTCCTCCCGTCCAGCCAGACTGTAGCGGTCAAGCGGATTAAAACAGGCATTACCACTGGCTCCCAGATCCACCACCGTACCTCCCACCATCTGGGCCAGCCTGAGTGAGACCTGACCCTGGGGGTCAATGAAGAAAGCTTCCAGTATCGGGTCCCTGAGTAATTCCAGCAGAATTTCCAGAGCCTGCGAAATAGATTTACCCGCCCCGGTAAAGGCTGAGATAACGGTATGAGGAGCAATTTGCTCTCTGGCCCAGCGGTTAAAAGTGAAAAAGCCCCCACTAGCCTTCTCGATACCCAAAGGAATCCCTCTGGGCATAGTGGCATCAATAATAAGGTTGGGTAAGAGACAGGCCAGATTCTGCCCGGTCAGATTGGGATGAATAGTACGGTCAGAGATAAACTTCTCCTTAGCGAGGAGATCCACCCCAAAGGGTAAGCAACTCAAAAAGGCTCGCCTCTGGTTACATAGGGGTGTAGCGGCCTTAAAGCCCAGTTCCGCCAGCCGTTGGCTTACCCGCTGGAGGTCGGCGAATAGTCGCTTTTTAGTTTTAGCCCTGACACACAGGCGGATTCCAGCTTTGAAAATCCGGGCATCGCCTCTAGCCAGCACCCGTCTTAGTTCGTGTAACCCCTCAATTCGGTCATTTCGGTGAGCATCCCCGGTAGCAGTCGCATCCGAGGCTTTAACCGCCAGCAGCAAACTCTCCCGGTTTTTGAGCTTCTCTTCAGCCTGGGTGTTATCCAGGGGAGTGGCGTGGAGAGCTAGATCCAGTTCAACCTCCCGCAGTCGGAGGATTTCAAATAAACTTCCCAGGTGCAGCCAGCGCGGAAAGTCGGTGATGTAAAGGGAGGCCACAAAGGTATCCCCCAGCTTCAGGTAATCTGGTTGCTCTTTAAAACTCACCCCGCCAATCTGGCTTATAACCTCGGGCCGCTCAATTGAAAGTTGTTGACCTCTCTCGCTACCAAAAGAGTGCCCCAAATTGTTCCCAACAGTTTGGCTTTCACAGAGTTGCCCCAGGAGTTGGACAATCTCGGCGGTATCCAGCACTCTGGCTCCATCCCTTAAACCTTCGGCAAAAGAGTTAGCTCGAAAGAGGGTCTGCCCGGCAATTTGAGGAGGAACGAGTTCCTTGCCCTGTTTGTTGCCTCGGTTGGAGGGATTAGGGCGATCCTCGCTGCCAAAGGCCGCTAAAAAGTTGCCTTTGACCCGTTGCCCAAAACTCAACTTCTCCTGCTCACCAGTTTGAAGGGCTTTTAAATCGGCTTGCCCAACCTGGACCGTAGCGTAATAATCCCGACGGGTCAGGTTATGCTCCTGGCTAAGACGCTCCAGGTGGTCAAGCTGAAGGTAATATTGCTGGTGGAGGGCCGGATTGTTTTCTGCTTCAAGTTTAGCTTTTAGTTCTTTCAGCTCCTGATCAAGGTTATGGGGCCGCACTGAGGCATAGAAACTAAAAGGGCCACCACTGGCATTAAAAAGGGCTTCCATCCGCCTGACATAAGCCTGTCTCTCGACCGCACTCAAAAGGCGAGCATTGATCCCCGACATCTTGATCACTCCGGCATAGTTACCACCGGCCAGGGCCAGACAACCCCGCTCTACGCCTAAAATTGGCAGAAGGGAGGGAGTTAATACCTTACTCTCCAAAGCTAACCCTTCTTCTTTGGGGACTTGAGTGGAAGAGAAAGCTGGTTCAGGAATAACAGGTTTTGAATCCTGGCTGGTTGGTCTGGACGCGCCAACCAGGCCAGCTGAGTTAAACTGGCTATCCTCGCTACCGGGAGAAGTAAGCACCGCCGTAGTTCTGCCTTTCTCAACACCGAAATTCGGGATGGTTGGGGCCACCCCAAAGCTTTCGGTAGGATTGGGTTTAACTTGATTACCTACAATTTCAGGGTGGGACATTTCTAACCTTCCCCTTCCATTTTGGTCATTACCACCATTTCACCTGGCGGTTGAATAACAGCCTTATCTTCTAGTCTGATATTGCAAGGATTAGCCGTTGGAATACTACTCCCGACCAACTCACTTCCACCAGCAACAGCTTGAAAACCGCCAGCTTCAGACTCAAAATATTCCTCAAGCTGCACCTCGGTTAGCTCAATTTCCTTCACTTGCTCCGTAGCCAGGCGAGAAAAGGTTGGCAGGTTGAGGGATAAGGGCGGCTCGGCCAGATGCTGGTCTTCCTCTACCCGGAAACGTAGCACGATATACAGCCATTCCAGTCCGGTCAGGCCGTTAATCGGTACATGAATAAAAACAAATCCGATCATGGCCATTGCCCCTAATACCCCTACCTTATAAACAAACCCAAAGGGTAGCAGGTTAAGACCAAAGTAAGCCAGCACCCCCAATATTCCCCACTGCACCGCCTCTAATACTGAAAGGCGGTTGAAAAAAATTGGCTCACGTCTGGTTAGTAATTTTGCTGGTACTCGATATTCCTGTTCTTCCATAAAAATCTTTCAGTTCCCGGTCTTAAATAATCTTTAGTCAGTTGATGGTTGTTCGTTATCTGTTATTAGTTACATTGGTCTCAACTTCTACCCTCTTATTTTCTACATTCGCTAGAGGGTTCTTCTGTGTAAACTATTCTCGAAACGGGTCAGATTGCGTTCAATGACCCGCTCCACTGGGCCGGGTCTGGGAGGTGCTGTTCCCGCTGGTTCTGGCGGGGGCCATTGGTTCTGGGGTGGCGGCGACTCGTAATCTGCCGGGGAAGGCGGTGGCACTGATTCATTATTCCCCTCGGTAGCTCCAACTCCCAACCCGGTTTCCGATTGTCCACTTGGCTGGAAAATTAACAGGTTGTTGGACCCACTATTTTGACCATAACGGCTGCGGTAGGGGGCTAGCGACAGGTAAGGCGCACTGACCCCCGCCTCTTCTCCCGCCCACCTCATCACACTGCCAAAATTGTCGTGAGCAGCATGGCTAAACCTGGGAGTGGGGAGAGGGCTACTCTGACTAAAACTACTGGCCTTCATCGTTTCGGTGAGGGTTCTGAGGGCCGAGGCCATCTCCATTTGCTGCTTTCTTTCCTGTAAGCCAAAACCCGGACTACCTGCCCCACTCCCCCCTAAACCCGAAGCCTCACTGTCACCTCCACTGCCACTTTCCAGTTGGGAAGTTCCACTGGTAACCTTTTTCTTCTCCTGGGCGGTTTTTGCTTGTTCATCTGCACCACCATTCCGGCTTAACCCCCAGTTAAGACCCCCTATTCCACCCACAATCCCGCCCACCGCAAAACCGGCAGCAGCGGTCAAGGCTCCGAATAACACTCCACCTAAAGCCCCGGCAATCTTGAACATCAGCAAAGCCCCAATCGCCAAAAAACAAATGATGTAAACCATCGTCAAAATAAACTCAGGGGGATTGTCGTGAGCACTTGGTACATTCTGGGCAAAACTTCCGATCAGCCGAAAACAGATGGCTACTGGCAATGGGGCAATTAACATGGCCTGGACACTCTGAAACCACTTGAAAAACCAGGGCTTAAACTCATCCAGCGTACCTGCCAGCACCCCTAATGGTGACATCGCAAACAGGATAAAGACCAGTACCGTCCTGAGTAAGAACACCACTCCCAGAAAAATAAAAACCAGGGCCATTAAAAGGCAGATAATTAGAATAAAGATTAAGAGACCAACATTTACCACATACTCCACACTTAGAACGCCAATCGCTGGCTGAGAAAGGATTGAACCGGGCGGTGCTCCAGGACTCCAACCGTGACCGACCACCGCTTTGGCAATCTCGTTCAAACCCTCCGGCCCGCCACTGATGGCGTTAAATAACTGGTTACTTATGCCAAAAGCCCCGGTCATAATTACCTCCAGTGAAGCGATACAGAACCCCGCGATAAGCAACCGGGCGCAAATCGCCAGGAAACTCTCATACCAACCCTCAATCCACTGCCCCAGAAAATATGACTTAAAAGTCCGATACAGCATAATTAGCGGAAAAAAGACAAAAGCTACGGTGCGAATAGCACTAAAAGCCTCCACCGCTGAGCAGGTGGGTGTCCCTGTCCCATTTCCAGCCCCACAGCCTGCAAAGTCGGTAGAAGAAAGATTGGTGTAGATTGACCAGAAGACCGAAACCGATAATTGCACTGCCTGAATCGCCAGATTGGAAAGCATTTTCTGGACGATCTTGAAAGCCCAATCCTGATACCACTCCCCGCCTACCGGGTTATCCGAAAGACCGGAGGTAGGTGGGTCACAACCAGGGGCATTCTTCTGACTGCCAGTACAGGGTGGGTCAGCCCCCGGATAATCAGCACAGCCGGAGAGGAGCAGGCTCAGGCCCAATAGCAACAGCAGCCCAAATACCCCCAACCGGGTGAGTTGCCCCTTTTTCCGGTTAGAAAGGCTTGAACCGTTTACTGCTACTGATTGCTCAAAATTAACCTGAACCATTTCGCCTCTCCGTATTTGTTAATAATTGTTAAACTGCCAGAGTGAGGAAGAGCAAAGGAAGGGAAAATAAAGGAGCGAAAACCTATTCCAAAAGTCTTTATATTTCCCCTTCTAATTCCTCCCTACCCCAGCCGTAAGATTAGGCAGTAGTTCCGGCCCCAGCCTGGAAGGTTGAGACAAAGAAAGTGGAAAGGGGCGCCGCGAACAGGAAACAGAGAGCTGCCCCGATGATGGCAAATGTAGCACCTCTGATACCTATTCGTTGCATATTTGCACTAAAACCTCCCCACATCGTCAACCCACCCGCTGCCATCAGGGCCAGTAGTAGCGTGATACCCGCCAGGGTCTGGATTAGCCCACTCAAGGCCGTGACTGATGCCTGAATCTGAGTGGTATCAATCGCCCCGCCAGTCTGGGCGAAAGAGGCCTTGGGCAGAAAAAAGCTAAGAGCGGCTAATTCTAAAGCAGTCAAAATAGCCTGGCCTCGTATGAAACTCCGGTTTAGGCTTAGTGTTAGAACCTGGCCCACCGTCTGTCGGGAGGAGGGGCGGAAAAACTGGAAACCGAGTTTCATCGCGAAATTATGTCCGGGCTGGACAGGTGGGGCAGCCCGCCCCCGATTAGTTTTCATAAATCAGTAAACTCCTTCTGTTAAATCGCTATTGCGGCTAAACCCCTCCTTAAAAAGAGAGAAAGAAATATCCAATTATGCAAGAATAAATTTTGGTGCATCACCTCCTTTCACATTGGTGGGAACTACACCAGCCATCCCCGGTATTAGGTAAACCGGGGTAACTTTTCCCCTGGTTAGGATTTGGGGTAACCGATGCAGTTGGATCGATAGTGGCAGAAGTTGATCCCGTTAATCCTGGTTGCGTCGAGAGATTGTTAGAATAAGGAACCGCTGGACTGGTCTGCCAGACCGAGTTTGGCACTCCTACCGGAATACCGGAGGGCGTGACCGTTGCTGGGGCATAATTTACCAGCACTGCCCGGTAAGCCAGCCGCTTAGTAGTTAAATAATCGTCCTGGGTCTGTGGCGTAACTGCTCCAAACTCGCTTCCTGCATTACTCTGAACTGGGAAGCTTTCCCGCGGCATATTAACCAGGATAGTCAGCATGGCTTCTGAATTTGATTCCCAGATAAAGGCATCCGCCGGGTTAGCCAGGTCAACTATCCGTTCCGGTTGGCCGGAAGACGAGAAAGCCAGCACCCGATACCGGAATAAATTACCGTTACGGTCATAAAGACTGATAAGGTCATTTTGTTGGACCCGCCTCAAACTACCCAGGCTATCTTGCGTACCGAAAAGTAGCAGATTGCCAACCTCACCGGGATAAGCCCCAAAGTGACCAACCTCGCTGCCAGTAGGCCAGATAATCTCTACCCTACCTACCTGAGTATCAGTAGTCAGTACTCTTTCGATATTGGTATTAAGTTTCAAGGCTGGAATAGCCAGACGGCTGGGAGCCAGGAAAGCCCCGTGCGGTCCGTTTAACCCCCCGGTATCGGAAGGAGCTTGCCCCACTCTCCCCTTGTAATTCAGGGTAGGGGTGGTAGTTGGAGAAACAAGGGTTGTATTAACTTCTGAACCGGGCTGGGTAATACTGGGAGTTGGTTCTAGGATAGGAGTAATATCTGAATTGTCGTCACCATCCCCGAAATAGTTGAACAAAGCTACTTTTTCCGAGTTGGGATTAGGAGTCATGTAAGGTAACGGCGTAAGAGTGCTATTTTTAACAGGAACGGGTTTGATGCGGGGTGGGGTACTACCACCCATTGTTCCGCCAGAGATGGTGTAAAGCGCACTTGGGCCGATCCAGATTAGCAGAATTACAATCCCAACCAGTACTAGCCAACTACTACCCAGGATTGCCCCGACCAATTTGTTTTTGGATTTGACCCATAGGTTTAGGCGGTTATGGAGACCAAAAAGCCCGGGCTGCGCGGTGAGAGTAGGAATTTCCAGACCTAACTCCTTTTTCAACTCCTGCCTTTTCTTACCCCCTTCGACCAACTTTACGACGAGGGGATTCTGGTTAGTAAGGTATTGGTTCAGGGTGGCGGGAGTCAGGTTATTGAGATTAACGGTGAAAGCCTGTCCGCCGGGTAGAGTAGTTTGAATCAACCCCTGTCTAAGCTGGGCAAGTTCGTGGGTAAAGCTGGTCTTTCTTGCTTCCAAGTTGGCTATTTGCTCATCAAAGACGGTATTAGTTTTTGGTTCTGAGGTTGTAAACAACATTTACCTTCTGACTCCTGTTTTATGGCAACACAAACCTACCCCCGCCCTGATTGGACTTTTTGGGGTCGTAAGGGAACTTTTTATTAGACCCCAATTGACCGAGAATTGGGCAATTAGAGTGACAATTGAGTTATGAGTGAGATATTACTGCTGACGAAAAGCAAAATGAAATGTTTCAACTGGTAAAAAGTATAATGAAAACCTGCTATGCTAATCAAGTAGGTATGATAAACGTCTCTTAAACATTTTGTTTAACACTTGTTATTTGGCTCACAACCTTTCAAGGAAATTGGCACTTGACATCAGGTAGTAAAATATTGTAAAAATAGCTAATACTTCTTAAATTTGCTTTAAATCCTTTGCTCTACCCTTTCAGGGGTTACCAAAAGCCGTTGCTTATTGGGAATTAAAATTAAATACCTGATTTTTTTTCGGCCTGTAAAAAAATTGCTAACCCAAAGTTGTCACTTTGATTTAACTTTGTTGTTTGTTTTGGGTTAACCATTTCCAAATGAAGCTTTTCTGCTACCTCTACACATTTTTAGCTAAACAGGTCGTTTTAAATTTCATGAGTCTTTATTAGTGAGTAATTGATACTGCTTTTATTTTATTTAGGCTAATATTAACTATATTCGTGGGGTGAGAAAATTATGACCTTAGTGGCTTTCCATCAAAAAATTAAAGAGTATTATGAGGGCATTGGTGTCCGACAAAAAAATCTCGCTGAGGCTCTCAATTTGAGTCCAGTGTCCTTAAGCTACAAGCTGAATGGTAACAGACCATTAAAAGCCTATGACGTTCATCAAATTATAAAAACCCTTGTTTCATGGAAGGTCATTGCCAAACAAGATCAAGTTATTGAGCTTTTGGAATATGTTGATCTAGGTAGTTCAAGCTATAACGGGGAAGAGTGGTTTCAAAAATTAGAGATTAAAACAAAACCAACCAATATAAATGCAACTATCCTCCCTCAAAAAATTACTCCTAACAACTTGCCCGCCCAAATAACCTCACTTATTGGTCGGAAAAAAGAAAAAGATGAAATAATTAGAATTCTGAATCACCCAGAGGTTCGTCTTCTAACATTGACTGGTGTTGGTGGTATTGGCAAGACCCGTCTTAGCCTGGTTGTGGGGACAGAATTATTGAAAGAATTTGATGATGGAATTTTCTTTGTAGACTTATCTTCTGCCCAAACAACCGAAGCAGTTCTTTGGGTCTTAACTCAAGCCCTGGAATTAAAGCTATCAGGCCGCCAATCCTTAATTGATATATTAAAAGAATATATAAAGGCTAAAAAGATATTACTAATATTGGATAATTTTGAGCAGGTGTTACCAGCACGTAGCATAATAACCAAATTACTCCACATGTGCCCTGGCTTAAAAATTTTAGCAACAAGCCGTGAAATTCTGGATATATATGGTGAGCATCTTTATGAAGTCCCCGCTCTTGGATTCCCCAGTAATACAGATGGATATAAGCCAGAGGAAATTCTACAAATAGAATCGATAAAACTTTTCAATCAACGGGCACAAGCCGCAAAGTTTAATTTTGAAATAACAAAAGAAAATATTTCGGCTGTAGCAGATATTTGCGCTAGATTAGAAGGACTTCCTTTAGCGATTGAATTGGCTGCCGTACAAATTAGATTTACACCTCCTCAAGTTCTACTTACCCACCTTTCTAGCCGCCTTGAGACTCTTACAAGTGGACCAAACAATCTGCCTCTACGTCAGCAGACATTAAGAAACCTGCTTAAGTGGAGCTTCGATTTACTCACCACTAACGAAAAGAAGATGTTTACCCATTTAGCCGTATTCGTAAATTCCTATGGGCTGGAAGCGGTAAATTATGTTTGTTTTCAAAAGGGCGAACTATCTCCAAACACTAGTAAGCTGTTGAATTCGCTAGTAAATAAAAGCTTGCTTCGCTTGGTCTCAGGAATAAATGGTGAAAATCGGTTTGCCATGCTGGAAACCATCCGCGAATTCGCTTTAGAACAATTAATAAAAAGCGGTGAATGTACTCAAGTAAGAGAGTATCACGCTGAATATTACAGGAAGTTTGCTATAACCTCAGAACCAGAGCTAAGAGGCCCAGAGCAGCAGGTGTGGATTACCCGATTAGAGCAAGAACACGAAAATATAAGAGTAGCCCTGGATTGGCTATTTAACAAGGGTCAGCTTGAAAAAGCGTTGCAAATGTGTAATGCACTTGGCTGGTTTTGGTATATTCGAGGTTATTCAGGTGAAGGAAGATACTGGTTTGAGTTAGGAATTAATCAATTTGACACCCAAAACTCCGCCGTTTCCACCATGTTTGTTCTTGCCAAAGCCTACTTGGCTTTTGCCAGGCTAGTTCAATTTCAAGGTGACCAGGAGCTTTCGCTCTGTTGGTTAGAGAAAAGTTTAGCTCTACATCGTGAGTTAAACGATGAAACCGGGATAGCTGATTGTTTGAATGCTTTGGGGAACATTGCTTCTTTTGGTGGCGATTATAGTGCTGCAAAAAATTATTATTCGGAGGGTTTGGAATTAAGGCGGCGGTCGGGAAACAAACGAAGTATCGCCGACTCCCTTAACAACCTGGCTATTATATTCAACATACAGGGTGAATACTTCCAAGCAATGAGAGCCTACAAGGAAAGCCTTGAATATCGCCGCGAATTAAGGGACACTCAGGGAGTGGGAGACTCTTTACACAACTTGGCGACTCTAGCAGATTTTCAGGGGGATTTTGACAGAGCCATCCAGCTATATCAGGAAGCTTTGATTATCCGTCGTGAATTAGGCCACAAGCGAGGGTTGGTTGACACTTTGGAAAACCTGGCACATCTGCAATCTCATCTTCAGAATCATGTCATTGCCACCGAGTTGATCAATGAGTCTTTAAAAATTGCTGCTGAAATTGGTTCCAAATTTAATATTGCTAACGCCAAACAAATGTTAGGAGAGATTGCTTCAGCAAAAGGGAACTATCTTGAAGCTGAAGAACATTTCAGAAAAGTTCTTGCAATAGATGGAATCGAAGAGCATTATAGTTATATCTTACCAGATTTTTTAGAAGGTGTAGGAGATTTGGCCTTAAAAACCCAGAATTATATGAAGGCTGCAACGCTTTATGGTGCGGCTCAGGAAATAAGAGAAACGACAGGTGGGGTTAGAATGTCCTGGGTTGCCGCCATATTTGAGGAAAACCTGAAGGAAGTTCAATCCCAGCTTGAACCAATAATTTTTGAGCATTGTTGGGAATCAGGCAAAAAGTTAACATATGACGTAGCGGTTAGCTTGGCGTTGAATAAATTTGATAATTCAGGGTTTAGTAATGAGAAGTTAAAAGTCAGTTAGGAAAAACCCTTGACAGGTTGTGTATAATCTATAAGGAATAACAAATGGGGCTGCCCGGTTTCGACAGGGAGCAAGAACTTACAGTCGCAGGCCGAGGCGCTTTATCCTCGTAAAAATGAAGCAAGCCATTAACTGGCAAAACAAACACTCAGAGCGTACCACAATTCGCTCTCGCTGCTTAATTAAGTAAGTAGCCACCCCGAGAAATCCGTATCTCGTGGAGTTCGTAGGGGTGTTGCAAAAACGGGATGCTGTCAGGGTAGAGTTGGGTAATCTGACAAAAGACACACAATCGGAGTTATAGACATTCGCCTACTTCGTCTTTAACTCGACATTATAAGTGGGACAAGCTTGTGAATGAGATTGTAGGTACGAACTTTTTGGACGGGGGTTCGACTCCCCCCAGCTCCATCAAAAAGAAATAGATTTTTTAACATCTGGCCTTAGAGTCAGATGTTTTTATTATTCACGATTACGTCGCATTTTGCGGAACTTTTCGGCTTCAAGATGCCAATTCAGATCACATCCTGGATAATTGTAGCCAAGAAAACCTTCTATCGAGTCTGCAAAATCTAATACCGACGAATTTGTAACGGTAACCAACATACCAACCACAACTGTTCCATAGCCAGCGTTATTTTTTTCCACTTTAGCTTCAACAACTGCCCAACAATTTAAGGGAATCTTGGTATAGCTTGCCCCTTTACCCTTGTAATAAATTTCTGCATAAACGGCTTCCCAACCAGGTTGGGGTGGCATAATTTGGAGGATATTTCCGTAGGCCAATTAAGTTTCTCCCTGACAAATACAGACAAAAGAGCTAATACAGATTTTTTAACAATGATGATTTTAATCTTATGTAGATATTGCGTCAAGTACACCTTAGAAAAGCTCATTTCTTTGTCCTTTTTTTCCCAGCTCATTATAGTTATTTCTTTCGGTTGATTGTAGTCTAGGCTTCTGACTGACCAAAAATCGGTAGTATCAGGAGTTGTTGGTTCTCCGGGTGTAATGTTGTAGATTGCGGTTGTCAAATGTTGGGATTCCGGGTTAAAAATGCCTAAATGTTTTAAGGACAACGACACTTTTTAAGAAAATGCTCCAGGCAAGCCTGTCGCTCACCGGTCTGCGCTAGCAAGCTTCGCTTCCAAGCTC
>JBBQZS010000042.1:0-62025 GCA_038207495.1 Chloroflexia bacterium | reverse complement strand
ATTTCAAATCAGATTTAGAGCAATTCCCTTTGATAGAATTTGCTCTGAACCAAGTAGTAAATGAGTAGTTTTGAACTCAAGTGCATAACTTGATTTTACTTTTAGAGAGCAGAACAAATGTATTTGTTGGAGTCGATGGTTACAAACCCACCCCTACAATTCCCCTAATTATATTGTTCATCCTTGTAAATAATGGAGTTTTTTTGGGCGAGGCAACCACCAACAAAATAGTTAGCGAGAAAGAGGCGGGGCAAGTTCAAGTCGCGCCCCGTCTTTTGCTGCGTTTGCAAAGCGGGTTACGGGACGAGAGGCGGTTATGGCAAAAAGCTTTGACCGCCCCCGGTTTGTATATTTTGCTGTTTGGGACGTTGCTGGCCTTTACCCTGGCCTGGCAAGTGGGCTTCAACTACAAAATTGACCCCGCCAGCAACTTTCGCCTCGACGAACCCTTCTTCCAGAATTTCAACTCGCGGGAGGAAACCACCGGGCCGGATAGATTCACTTATCGCTGGACGCGGGGCGAATCGGCTCTGGAGTTCAAGGGCATTGGCAAGCGCGATTATGGCCTGCGTTTGCAGCTGCAACCCGCCCAAAACACCACCCCTAACCTCGGCCTGACCGTTTTTGCCAACGAAACCTTAATCGGAAATTACAAAATCGAGCCAGGAGTTAAGGATTACGATTTCACCGTTCCCGCCAGTGCTATCACCGGGACAAAGGGTGATTTGCGGTTGGTGCTGAAAACCACCACTTTCCAGGCCGGAAGTGACCCCCGCCAGCTTGGTTTGGTTTTTATGAGTGCTGAAATTCAGGCCCGCCCTACTAGTTTCACCCTGCCGCCCGTAGTCCAGCTTGGTTATTTGCTGGCAACGGTGTTGCTAACTTACCTGATTGTCACGCGGGCGGGGTTTGGGGGTTTGGTGGGGTTGGGAGTTGGCGGGGTGGTGGCGGCAATCCTGGCGTATGGAATCGCGGCTCCCACTCGGCCCTGGCTGACCGTTTTTACCCAGGAACTAACTTTTGCCTTTGGTCTGGCCCTAATTGCGCTAGTGCTGCTGGACATACCCATGCGGCGGGTCTGGACGCAGGATTGGGAACGGGCCTGGGTGCTGTCAATTTTTGGGCTAGCGTTGGGGGTTCGGCTGGCGGGAACTTTCCACCCTTTTATGCAGATGGTGGATATTGGCTTTCACAATAACCGCTACCTTTTATTCTGGGAGCAAGGGCAGTATTTCCAAAAAATCGAATCTCAGGAGTGGGGTGGGCGGCTGACCTATTACCCCACCGCCATGTACGCGGTTATTGGCCTCTTTCGCTGGCTAGTGCCCGACACCATTTTGTTATTGAAAATCTGGATGGTGCTATTCGATACCACCCGCGTTTTGCTGATATTTTATCTGGTCAAACGGGCGGTGGGAGATGGACGGGCGGCGGTTTTGTCGGCCTTCTTTATGGCGACAATCCCGGTGGCTTTGTTGTCAATCGGTTACGGGCAGGTTTCAAATTTGTATGGGGAATGGCTGTTGCTGGTGGGGTTGTGTTTGCTTGTGGCAAAATACGACCAGTTGCGGCGTTGGCCCTATTTTGTAACCCTAACGGCGGTGCTGCTGGCAAGTTTCCTCCAACATCCCGGCATCATTATCCTGAGCGGGGCGGCCTTCCTGCTGATAATAATCCTGCTGGCTTTGCGGCGTGAAAACCGTCAAGGGGCTAAATTCGCATTTGGGGCCTATTTTCTGGCTCTTGCTCTTTCGATTGCCCTCTATCATTATGCTACAATAGCCGATATGCTGCCCCAGGCTTTTAGCACGCTTGGCAACAAAGTGAGTGGGGCGGCGGCAACATCCGGGAAATGTGCAGGCGGTATCCAGGTCGGCGGGTCGGTGGATGACCGTCGCTTAGGGCTAATCCAGAAATGCGTCAAAAGCCCAGGCGAATGGTTTACGGGTGGCCTGTCTGGTTTTTATGCGGAGGCGCGGGTATATTTTAACCTGATGCCGCTGCTGATGTTACCCTGGACGTTCTACTGGCTATGGCGCACAGGCCGAAAGGATAGCCCGCCAATCGAGTCGGATGACAACGACGAGTTGCGGATAGCCCGCCGCCGAGTGTTCTGGTCAGGACTGGCCTGGGTTGGGGTGGCGGTTTTCTACGCGCTGCTGGGCTGGACGCTTAACCTGTACGTGCGTTATTCGCTGTTTTTGCTGCCATTTGCGGCAATTGGAGCGGGAATATTTTTGGCGAGATTGTGGAAGCGGCATGCCTGGGCGGGTAAACTTTTGACCCTGGCGATTAGTGCCTATTTTCTAGTGACGATTCTGGCTCTGTGGTATGACCGCATTATTTTCCGCTCAACCGAGCTGAGGCCCTGATAATGAACGAGTTGCGCCGACCAATCGCGGGGGTGGGGTGTGCCGCCCTGGTCGCAATATTTTTTGTGGCGGTAGCGGCTTACGGGCTGGCTTATCAGGCCAAGCCAAGCTATTTTATTCAGGTTGGAGCGCGGGTTGACCGTCCTTATCTGGAGGAAAGCACTTTTTTCACCCGCGAACCCGCCGAAAAAGACCGTACCCCTGACCGCTTTGATTATCGCTTTACCAACAACCGTAGCCCAAGTTTGATTGACCTCCCTGGTATTGGTTCGCAAGCCATCAACCTTACCTTGCGGGTCAATAGCAGCGAGAACCCAAATCCTCAGTTCAAAGTGTATGTTAATAATACCTTGATAGACCCCGCTCTGACTCAACCTCCGCCCCAGAACCAGTGGAAAGAAATTGTTATTCCGGTGCGGGCTGATATGTTAAAGGATGGCAGTTTGCACCTGAAACTGGATAGTAGCACCTGGCGACCCAAAGGCGATTCCCGCGAACTTGGGATTTTGCTGGATTGGGTGAAGGTTGAGCCGACCCAACCCGGTTTCCTGTCGCCGGGAGTGCGCCCGCCCGACGATAAATTCATTCCCCTGATTCTTGTGACAGTTTTGAGCGTGCTAATATTTCTGACGCTGGGGATACCCGCTCCCTATGCCTTGTTGGGGGGCTTCGGGGTGATTGGTGGCTTTAGTTTCTGGCTGGTGAATGACCGCCTGAGTCTGACCACCTTTATTGCCGAGAATTTCCTGCGGACAATGTTTTTCCTGTGGGTAGGGGTTTTCCTATTAGTTGAGCTGATGCCGCGTTTGTTCCGCCTGTTGGGGATAAATATGACCCGGCGCGAAGTAGGCTGGCTGACGGGCTTTTTCCTGTTAGGGTTGGTGTTGCTGTTGGGCGGGCAGCTTGACCCTCAATTTACTTCCAGCGATATTGGCCTGAATGTACGGGTGTTGCAATCTCAGGTGTTGAAGGGAATGTGGGTGGACGCCGAGCCGCTCCCCAATAACCAACTTGCGCCCTACCCCCCGGCTTATTACATTTCTCTGATACCCTTTACCGCTCTGCTTGACGGTAGCCGCGAATCATTTGAAACCTTGTTCAAGGTTGCCAGTTCGTTGTTACAGGCCAGTGGCGTTTTTATGGTTTTTTATCTGTCCAGTCTGATTCGTCGCCCCCAACTTGAACTGTCAGGCAAACTTAGTTTAGCGGGTAGCCATGAGTACGAGCCCGATGCTAATTGGGCGGGGCTGGTGGCGGCGGGATTTTATTCGATTAGCAAATACCCTTTCCTGATATTTTCGCAGGGGAATCATGCTAACCTGTTTGGTGCATGGGCTTTTTTGGTGCTATTATGCACCATATGCGGCACCTTAACCTACCTGCGTTCGCCCTGGCAACTACCCGCCTTGCCCCGCTCGCCTCAGAACGCTTTATTTTTTCGTGAGAAAGAGGACGAGGAAAACCTGACCCAACGCTTTTTTGTGCGGCAGTTGCAACGCTGGCAAAATTCCAAAGCCCGCGAAATTGCTCGAACCCGTTTATTTAAAGTGGCTCGCTACCTATTGCCTTTGGTCGTTCTGTTTGTAGTGTTGGTGGGGCATTATGGCACGTTTATTTTTTCCAACGCCTTTATAATTTGTCTGATTCTGGTATTATTGCTATTGGGTGGCACAATCGGGCGGCGTGAGGCTCTTTATCTGGCTGTGATTTATTTCTCGGGTATTGCGTTGGCTCTGGCACTTTATTATTATAACTTTATTGGTTTGATTGGGGAGCAATTGGGCCGTAGCCTGGGTGAAAAAGCTCCGCCCGACATTAAGCCCCGCGCTCCTTTTGATTTTTTTAACTCAATCAGTCGGGTTTACAGTGACGGTCGGGTTTTCTTCGGCCTTTTGGTCTTATTAGTGGCGGTAGGTGGCGCGGTACTCTGGCTGGTTGGCTACCTGGAGCGGCGGAACTGGCACTGGTTTAGGGCGGGTGTGCCAATTTACCCGGTTAGCGCGGTTTTGCTAGCATTAGGTTTGACCTGTGTGGCCTTTGCCTTTTTGGAAAGAATCCAGGGTATTGAAAGTCGTTTCCAACTTTACCTGATACCGCTAATTGCTCTAGCGGCGGGAAATATTTTAGGTCGGGTCTGGCGCAGCGGGATGGGCGGAGTAGCCCTGGTGTCAGCCCTGTTTTTGTTTCAATTAACAGATTCGCTGGCCTTCTGGCTCGATAGAATAACTTATTATTTTTATTAATTCAGGACTTTTGGGAAAGGCTAACAAACCTAACCCCCTAGCCCCCTTTCCTAAAGTGGAAGGGGGAATAAATAACCGACAACCAATAACTAACAACCAGCAACTATATGAAATTTTGAGAGGAGAATTGAGAGAATGATGCACCGATTCGGGAAACCACCATTTCCAGAGGCGACACCCCTGGAAGTAGCCGAAAAAATGAAAAGCAGCCAACCTCTGCTGTTGGATGTGCGCGAACCCTGGGAATATAGCGAAGGCCATATTGAAGGCAGTGCTTTGGTACCGTTAGGCCAGTTGCCCAGGCACATGCACGAATTTACCTCACCCGACCAGGAGATAATTGTGGTCTGTCGGAGTGGCGGGCGCAGTGGTCAGGCGACGATGTTCCTGATGCAATCCGGCTTCACCAACGTCACTAATATGGCGGGGGGAATGTTAGCCTGGGAACAGTCGAAATTGCCTGTCGAGAAGTAGTCAGTTCCTTTTCATTCGAGTTTGAACTTCCCCTCAAAATATAGAAACTAACCACCAGACACCAGGTCACCAGGAAAATAAAAATTTCTTGGCGACTTGGTGGTTTATTTCAAGAAGCGATAACGTAAGATTCCCGCCACGCTCTTAGCATCACAGATTTCCCCTGACCCGATCATTTCCAGAGCTTCGTCCAGCGTAACTCGCAGCACATCAATTGCCTCGTTATCATCGGGTTCTAGCTGACTTTCGCTCAAATCTTCGGCTAGAAAAAGGTATAGATATTCGGTGCAAAAACCGGGGGCACTGAAAAACCCGCCCAAGGGGGTAATTTTATTGGCCTTATAACCAATTTCTTCCTGTAACTCGCGGTCAGCACAGGCGATAGGTTCTTCGGGGGGTTCGAGTGTTCCGGCAGGTAACTCGGTTAAGATTCGGGCGGCTGCCCTGCGCCATTGCCTGACCAGGATAATTTTCCCTTCGGAATCTATCGGCACGACCACTACCGCCCCGCTATGCACAATCACTTCTCGCTTGTAGGAATGTCCGTCGGGTTTGGTGATAGTATCAACCCGCAGTGAAACCACCCGGCCTTCGTAGACCATCTGGCTATGATGTTGTAAGGTGCTTTCGTAGGTTGCCTGGGCTTCCGCCCGACTTTCAGCCATTTTGGTCTCCTTGAAAAAGACAGGTTTGAAGAAAATTAACAGGGATGAACAGGATAAGCAGGATATTTAAGAGAAAAGTCAAAGGTCAAACGTTTTCGACTTTCGACTATTTGTCATCCTTCATCCTTTCAAAAGTCAGGCTTTAGGAGCGAATAATAGCGGTGGTCGCACCCAAAACATCAGGACGCAATCAATCACAATATGCAAAGCCACAATCGTCCAGATGTCGCCCGTAAAATAATAGTAGATGCACCATGATAGCACAATCGCGGTCTGAATCGGCGTTAGCAACTTGCGTAACTTTTGCAACCGGGGCTCGGAACTAAAGTGGGGGGGAATCATCCGCGCCCAGAAAAAGGCGTGGATAAAACCGCTGTAGATGAAAAAGCCCAGGAAGCCAAACAAGAAATTTACCACATCCAGACTACCAAAAACCAGCTTTGCCCCCTGGAAAAAGATGGTGTAAAAAGCCATAAAGATGAAAGCTTCCAACACCCCGTTGACAATAATAAAAATCAGGGAAGTCAAGGGGGCAATAGGCCGCCCGTCGCTGCGGGCCACCTGCATATAGGCGATTTGCGCCCCAACCGTTACCACCAGGGCGATAACCGCCCAACCGAAATATTTTTCCAGGCCACTCCCTACCCGCCAGGAGAAAATCTCGTCTCGAATGGGGATCCAGGCCAGGGCCGCGATGACCGCCCAATAAAAAAGAAGCACCGCATTGGTATTACTAAATCTGGCCCGGTGGCCTAGCATTCTGGTTTCGGCTAATGCCGGTGAGCCGCTATGCTCGCTCATATTCCAACCTCTTTAATCTACTATTTACCAATAGCCTATCCTGAAGCAATCAGAAAAATTATAAGCTGTTTTAGAGGACAATTATGTAGGCTGCGCTTCATTTTCCTGGAATTTATGGAAATTCAAAACTTTTAACCTAATAATTCAACCACTTTATCCAGAATAGCTTCGGCTACCTCGGTTTTGGGTAGGCGCGGCAATTCGCGGATAGCCCCACCCCGCTCGATAAGCGTCACCTGATTGTCGGCGTGTCCGATACTACTTACCGCTTCGTTTGCTACAATCAAATCCAGATTTTTAGCTTCGAGTTTTTTCAGGGCGTTGGCCCGCAAATCGTCAGTTTCGGCGGCAAAGCCCACCCGCAATAAATTTTCCAGTCCAGGGGTGTTTTTCAACTCGCTCAAAATATCCGGGTTCAAGGTTAGCTCAATAACCGGGGCGGTGCTCCCCTTTTTAATTTTGTGGTCGCTGGATTGTGAGGGGCGAAAATCCGCCACCGCCGCCGCCATAATCAACACATCCGGCGGGTAAAGGTCGGGTCGGGGCAGCAGGTGATTATTGACCGCTTCCTGCATCTGGCGGGCGGTTTGCACTGGCACAAATTCGCAGCCGTAAGGTGGTTTTAGCGAAACCGGGCCACTAATCAAGGTAACTTTTGCGCCACGTTCCAGGGCGTTCTGGGCCAGGGCATAGCCCATTTGCCCACTGCTGCGGTTGCCGATATAGCGCACCGGGTCTATTGCTTCCTGGGTGCCACCCGCCGTAATTACAATTCGTTTGCCCTGCAAATCGCCCCATTTGCCCAACTCTAGTTTGATGGCGGCTAACAAAACTTCGGGTTCAGCCATGCGCCCTTCGCCGATTGCCCCACTTGCCAGCATTCCAAAACCGGGTTGAACGATAGTAGCACCGCTCCCGCTTAAAGTTATCAGGTTTTGCTGGGTAGCGGGGTGGCGATACATATGGGTTTCCATTGCCGGAGCAATCAGGAGCGGTGCGATACTACCCAGTAAAGTAGTGGTGATGATGTTATCGGCGAAACCCAACGCCAGTTTCGCGATAATGTCGGCGGTGGCGGGAGCGACTATCGCTAAATCGGCCTGATGGGCCAGCGAAATATGGCCTTGCTCCTCCTGCGTCCAGGGCTCCCAGAGGTCGGTATAAACTTTCTGGCGGGTGAGTGACTGAAAAGTGAGCGGGGTAACAAAGCGGGTGGCGGCTTCGGTCATCAGCACATGCACCCTTGCGCCCTCTTTGGTCAGGTCGCGGGCCAGTTGCACTACTTTGTAAGCGGCAATCCCACCCGCCACTCCCAGCAAAATGTTTTTGTCTTTAAGTAGCATTTAGTCGAAGTTTTTCCTGGTTATAGAGTTATTGGGTAGCGGCAGGGGGAGACTATTCTGACTCTCGTTCAACTCGTATATCAGGCGTAACCCTTGCAAGGTCAAATCCTGGTCAACCGCGTCAATCAAGCCGACTGAACCCTGTGCCACTATTTCCGCCAAGCCGCCTGTGGCAATAACCTTGATTTTCTGGCCTGGTGCGGGTGGCGAGGTTACCTCTAACTCCTGACGGAAGCGATTTACCAACCCTTCTACCAGCCCCATATAGCCAAACATAATGCCGGACTGCATACTGGCGGCGGTGGTTTTGCCGATAGCCTGTTTGGGTGGCACGAGTTCGACCCGGAACAAACGACTGGCGACCTGGAACAAGGCTTCGGCGGCAATTCCGATACCGGGGGCAATCGCTCCCCCCAGATACTCACCCGTTGTAGATAGCGCGTCAAAGGTGGTGGCTGTGCCAAAATCTATCACAATCGCCGGGCCGCCGTAATAGTGGAAAGCAGCAACGGCGTTCACAATGCGGTCTGCACCCACCTCGCGGGGGTTATCGTAGCGCACCGCCACCCCGGTTTTAATCCCCGGCTCTACCACCAGAGCCTCAACATTAAAATAAGTCCGGGCCATCTCCTGTAGATTATTTGTCAGGGGCGGAACAACGCTACTGATGATTGTGGCATCTATCTGGTTTGGATTCATTCCCCGGTGGGTCAGGAAGCCCGTCAGCATAATGCCCCACTCGTCAGGCATGCGTCGCCGCTCGGTCTGTACCCGCCAACTTGCCTTTAATTCGTCCCCTACAAATACGCCTATAACTACATTGGTATTGCCAACGTCTATCGTTAGCAGCATCGTGGCCTCCCCCGGTTTAAAAGTAATTAGTGCTGAGTTATGAGTAACCAGTCAAAGTTAATCTCTATCATTAATTTTAGATAGTGAATTTTAACGATTATACAATATTGGGTCGGGGTTTGTACCAAGCTGCTGCTTATTGAAAAAAGCTATCCGAATGGGTTGAATTTGGTGAATTTCCCGTATATAATTGCTGAAAAATTCCGAATTGATAAAAAATTAACATATAGATTGGCTGAGATATCGTCCTCGCCTAGAAGTTGGTTACAGTGGAAAAGGTTTACGAAGTAAATACAGAAGGGTTTCGTAAATTGGCCCGCGTTGAAGAAATTCACGAAGGCCATATGCTGCGGGTTTTGTTGGATAAAGAGGAATGGGAAGTGGCTATCACCAGGATACAGGGACATATTTATGCCTTCCGTGATGTTTGCCCCCATCAGGCTTTCCCGCTCAGTGTTGGTCAGATGCACGGCTGTCAGGTAATATGCGCCGGACATAATTGGAGCTTTGACGTAACCACCGGAGCAGCAGTTAGCCCGCCCATTCGCAAAAAACTTGAAACGTACCCTGTCAAAATTGAAGATGGCGATGTGTGGGTTAAAGTACATATCTGGTAAATTATTGGTAAACCTGGCTCCTTTCCATCGAACAATAGATAGGAGCAGCGCAAATGGAAAAAAATACTCAAGCAGAACAGCTATTCCCGGTTGAAATGGAATATGCCCGTTGCGTTTCAGCCTTAAACCACACCAATATTCTCACCCCTATGCCAGAATCAGAGAGCCTGGGAGTGATTGGCCTGGATGGAAAAGAGTATCCCCTACCAACCCTGGAACAGGTGGCAGAGCTATTCGGCTATAATAGCGAACTTGTAGCCAAAAAAGGTCTACAAGGGTTTGAGCGTTTAGAATTAATCCCCCTGGCAATGCCTTTACCTCTGCTGATTGACCGACTGAAAGCGGCTATTATTAAACACGCCGCCGAAAGGAAGATTTATCAAACCAGGCATTTACCTTCTGACCCTTTAATTCCGGTGCGCGTCAATGCCGAAAAACAGGTCTGGATATGGGAGACTTTAAGAGAGAAACTGGATACGAATGAGGTGGTATATTTTCCGCAAGAATATTCGAGCAATCATCAAGGATTGACCAAGCTAGAAGTAATCAATAATGGACGGATTTGTGCCGTTCCAGGCTGGTCGGTAGGGTTAGTGGAAAGTTTTCCGATTATGCCGCAACCAGGCGAGGCAAAGACCATAGGCAGTCGAAATCAATTAGAAATCGGCTTTTCTCCTAATGAATACCTGCGAACCTTAAAAGGGGAAGCCTATCAGGGAGAAACTGGAAAAACCCTGGAAGATTTTATTACAAAATTTCTTACTCAGCTCGAAACTACCGACGAAGTAAGTAATGAGGTGGTGGATAACAATGCTTTATGGTGTCTTGGGCAATATATAAAAATACCTTATGCTGACTGCGTGCCGACCGGACGCTGGATTCGGAGCGTAGGACGGTCTCGCCTGGATATGCACCGTACCAACAATAAGCTTTGCGCCAAAAGTTTTGGTGGGGCTACCACCGTGAGGCTACTCAGACCCTAACCCTCTTCTTTAAGACACTTTGGAGGGCCAAAATCTACCAATTTTAGCTGTCTACCCCTACAAAAAATTCTCTACCCTGATTTTCGCCTCTCTTGGATTTCCCCGACTTCGATATCTCAGATAAGAAAAATAACAAAGCTCTAATCTTTGACAGAGGCTCTAAAATAGACATGTAGCAGGGTGGATTTGGCGATTTAAGCACAAATCACTCAAATATTATGCTACATATCGCAAAAACAACTTGACAATAACAAATTAGTGGCATAAAATTGAAGGGTGTAACCCTGAAAACAGCTAGACTGGGAATATTATGCGTAGCCGTGCCGTAAGACAAACATTTACAGACTTCTTCGTTAGAAATGGACACCGCCCAATAGCCAGCTCCTCGCTAGTTCCGCCTGCTGGGGATAAAACGGTGCTTTTGACTACCGCCGGAATGCAGCAGATGACCCCTTTCTTTCTGGGCTTGCAAACTCCACCCCAAAACCGCCTGACTACTGTGCAGAAATGCTTCCGCACCAATGATATTGATGAAGTCGGCGACCCCAGTCACCTGACCTTTTTTGAGATGCTCGGTAACTTTTCGGTAGGCGATTATTTCAAACGTGAGGCTATTACTTTTGCCTGGGAACTTTTAACAGGCGGATACAAAATCCCTGAAAGCAAACTTTTCCCTTCAATTTACCCAACTGATGAAGAGTCGCTAGGCTACTGGACTAAAGATATCGGTCTGCCAGCCAGCCGTATTACCCCGATTGCTGATAACTGGTGGGGTCCAGTCGGTAAAACCGGGCCGTGTGGGCCTGACAGCGAGATTTATTACGACCTCGGCCCGGAGGTTGACCCCGACCCTAATGCTATAGTCGGAATATCGCCGCGCTATCTGGAAGTCTGGAATCTGGTTTTTATGCAGTTTATGCGGGATGCCGATGGCAAGGATGTGCCTCTGCCCCGTAAGAATATTGATACCGGGATGGGGCTGGAACGGCTGAGTCTGGTGATGCAAGGGGTTAAATCTATTCATGATACCGACCTGTTTCAGCCCGTTATCCAGAAGGCCGCCGAGATAACCGAAAAAAAGTACGGTGTAGATTCCAAGACTGATATTTCCTTACGGGTGATTGGCGACCATAGCCGGGCGGCGACCATGCTGATTGCCGATGGTGTGCTACCCGGCAACGAAGACCGCAACTATATTTTACGACGAATTTTGCGGCGGGCGATTCGGCACGGGCGTTTGTTAGGGATGGACAAACCCTTCTTGCACCACACCAGTCAGGTTGTAATTGATATGCTGGGCGATATTTACCCCGAAATATCCGAGCGCAGGCAGCACATTTTTAGCGTGCTGGCGCGAGAGGAAGAAAGTTTCGGGCGCACCTTGCAGATGGGCTTGAACCGCTTTGAGGTTTTAATCGAGTCTAACCCCCTGGCGAATGCTGAGAAAAAGCAGGTTAATGGGGCAGATGTTTTCGACCTGTTTGCAACCCACGGCTTCCCGCCCGACCTGACCCGCGAATTAGCCCAGGAGCGCGGTTTTGAGGTGGATTGGCAGGGCTTTGAGACGGCCCGCGAAAAACATTCCAAAGCCAGTAGCAGCCTGAAACGCTTTGAAACCAACCGCCCAGATATGGAAGATTACAAGGCTCTGGCAATAAGTAGCACGCCTTTCCGGGGCTACGATACAACCAGCCTGAGTACCGGAGTGGTGGCGGTATTTGTGGGCGGCAAACGCACCCAGAGTGCCGATGCCGGGCAGGATGCCGAGATTGTGCTGGCGGAAACTCCTTTCTATGTGGAGAGTGGTGGTCAGGTCAGCGATACGGGCTATATTGACACCGGGACGGGCCGTTTTATCGTGGAAAACAGCTACAAGCCCGTAGGCGATATGATTGTCCATCAGGGGCGCGCAACCGAAGGGACGATTAACGAAGGCGACAAGGCAGACGCAGTGGTGGAAGAAGACCGCCGTCTGGATACCGCCCGCAACCATACCGGAACCCATATTTTGCATAAGGCTCTCAAGGATGTGTTGGGGAATACGGTTGGACAGGCCGGGTCGCTGGTTTCGCCTGACCGTTTGCGCTTTGACTTTACCTATCCCAACTCGATTTCCAGCGAGCAGTTGCAGCAAATCGAGCAGATTGTTAACACCAAAGTGCGCTCTGACCTGTCGGTAGAGGTGACGGAACTATCGCTGGACGAAGCTAAAAAGAGCGGGGCGGTCATGATGTTCGGCGAGAAATACGGCGACCGGGTTCGGGTGCTGAGTGTGGGCGATTACAGCCGGGAGTTATGCGGAGGCACTCACCTCCACAGTAGCGGTCAAATTGGTTTAATGATCATAACCTCTGAAGGCAGTGTGGGAAGCGGATTGCGGCGGGTGGAAGCCCTGACTGGTCGCTCTGCCGAGAAATATGTCCAGGATAGATTGCGGCTGTTAAATCAAACCGCCAGCATTTTGCAAACCAAGCCCGAAAATCTGGTTGAGGAAGCGGCAGAACTCAAGCGCAAATTAAGAGAAACCGAGCGCGAACTAAGTAATCTACGGGAAAAACAGGCTCAGGCCGAGTCGGGTAACCTGTTAAATCAGGCGGTAGAGGTTGATGGGGCAAAAGTGCTGGCGGTAAAAGTGAATGTCGCCAATAACGACCTATTACGCAGCCTGGGAGATAAACTCCGCGATTCGCTTAAAAGCGGAGTGGTAGCGGTGGGAGCGATTATCAACGAAAAGCCCACCTTACTGGTAATGATAACGCAGGATTTGGTAGAACGTGGCTTACACGCCGGACAACTGATTGGCCCACTGGCTGAAGTGGTTGGCGGGCGGGCCGGTGGTCGCCCTCAAATGGCCCAGGGCGGCGGGATTGACGCGAGTAAATTGGACGAAGCGTTGGGATTAACGGCTGGGCTGGTGAGTTCCGCGCTGAAAAATGGTGCGATAAGCAAATAAAAACAGATTTTTAGCCTGCTACGGATGGCCCATAACTGGCTAAAAAATTTGGTCAAAGCCCTAGTTTGACCCTTGTTTTTAACATGGGGCAGGAGGTGATCCAGGTCATGGCCCAAGAAACGCTAATGGTTGACGCGAATGAGGATTTAGACGCGATTATTGGTCGTCTGCGTCAGGTACGTTCCAAGGACGTACTGGTAGTTTTACCCAACAAGACCCGCGCTCTCGAAACACTTGACCAGTTTAATGCTTTGCGCCGGACGGTTCGGGAGGAAAGCATTAACCTGACATTTGCAGGTGGAAACAAAACGGTGCAAGGTCTGGCTAAATTGCTTGGTTTCCAGATTGATAAAGGCGATGGGGCGGTGGCCGCACCTCCGGCGGCTGACTCCGATAACGATAATCTACCAAGCGGCTTTGCCAATTTTGGGGAGACTCCTAGCCAACAGGCGACTCGCCCTTTCGGTGGCCCTCCTGGTGGTTTTGTGGTGAATGGTAATACCAGTATGTTAGGCCAGCCCACGATACCCACTGGCATCCCGCAAATGGATGAGCCCCCTGCTTCTCCGCGTGGACGCAATGCCCAGGATATTTTTAGTGGTCTGGCTAATATGCAACCGCCCGAAATGCCTAACAGAAGTACACCGCCTCCCCCGGCCAATTTTGGCTTGAGCGGCGATACGCCTCTTACCCGTGAAAATGCCCCAAACTTTTTTGGTGGTGGTCCGGCAATTCCTAACCCGCCCCCGCCGCCCGCCTTTGATATGAGTGGCGGAAGTCATACAATGTCTTACGAGGAGGCGATTGGCTCCGGGCTCTTAGGGGATGAGTCTCCCACCCGCTCCAATAGCTCCAATTTGCCTTTTGACCTGGCGGATGACCGTGATGAAGATGTGCCTTCAATTCTGGATAACGAGCCAGATACCGCCGCCGCCGAAATTCGCCAGCGCAGTGGAGTGCGTCGGGGTGACCGGGAAGCAGCCGAACCGCGAGTGCGGAGTCGTGGCAACCGTCGTGACCGTGGTGCGATAACTGACCCGGATTTAGTGGTGTCCAAGCGGCGCGGCCCAGCTTTAGGCGCGGGTTTGACGGCTGCTTTAGCCGGGGTTGGTGGTAGTTTTGGTCGAGTTGTTAATGCCGGACGGCGACCTACTCAGGTTGCGGCGGAAGGTATCCGGTTAGACCGCCCCAAACTTGCCCCCGAAGTCCAGCGCGAACGTAAAAAACAAAGTTCTTTATATAGTTTGTTTGCTTACCTGGCGATTGCAGGTATTTTCCTGATTGTGGTTGGTGCGCTATGGATGTTGTTAACGGGTGGCTCAAACCCCACAGGCAATCCCCAGGCTGGCGTTAATCAACAACGGGTGAATCTGGTTCTTTCCACCGGGCAAGTGACCAATACGGTTTCGATTTTGCTTGATACTAAAGCGGGTGCTTCCTCTACCGCCGCTCCGCAAGGCTCTCCGGTCAGTGGTAGTGCTTCCACCAGCAATCCTACCGACCAACAGACCGGGATTGCCCCTCGGTTGGGTGTCACCGAGATTAATACTGGCAGTATCACCAAAGAAGGGGAATGGCCTGCCTTTGGTTCCACCAAAAAGGTTGAGGGTTTTGCTCAGGGTCAGGTAACGATTTTCAACGCCGGAGTGTCGGCTAAATCTTACCCGGCTGGTCAGGTAATTTACAAAAACCCCAAAACCGGGGTGGAATACAAGTTGGTCAATTCGTTAAGCGTGGGCGCGGGTGACCCCGTTAGTGGTGGTCGCGGTCAGGCTAATGGAGTGGTACAGGCTGGCGTTCCTGGCCCGGTAGGGAATTTTGAGGGGGCAGGTCGTATAGTCATAAGCGACTCAGTTATTGCTAATATCGGCGCATTAAATGGCGGCACCGAGCGCACAGTTAAGGTTGTATCCAAAGAGGATATGGCGGCCCTTCAGAAAAAGCTGATGGACGAGGCTCAAACTGATGCCAAGAAGCAGGTTGACGGGAAATTTAATGCCGAAACTCAGGGTATTCAATTCTTGAAAACGGCTGACCCCAAATGCTCTTTTTCCAAGAATGTAGGGGAGGAGTCCGACAAGCTTACAGGTAATTGCGCCGTTTCGCTGAGGGCGATTGTCTATAATAAAGCGGCTCTATCAGATGCCGTGAAGGGTGCGCTTATCAAGAACCCGAAGCAATCTATCGAACCTTCAAGTCTGAAATTTAACGATGACGGGCAGGTTAAGGAAGAAAATGGGCGGTTGATTTACACCGTGGGAGTGACAGCCCGCATTTTCCAGCCTTTAACTGAGGACGATAAAAAGGGTATCAGTAATCTGGTACTCGGAAAGTCGGCAGAAGATGCAAAAGCGGCGGTGTTAAGTGCTTATCCGCAATTGCTGGATGTCAATTTCAGCGATTTCAAGGGGACGCTTCCTACTGACCCGACCAAGTTAGACCTCAAGACGATGTATGACTATGAGAATGACACTTCGGCCAAACCGACTTCCGCTGTTACGACTGTAGGCACTGTGGTTGGCACGGTGCCTGTTGCCACCCCTAGTCCTTCAGCCAAATCATAAATGAGGCATGAAGGAGTAAAAGGTGCGTTATCTCAGCCTTGATTTAGGCCGCAAGAGAATTGGAATGGCCCTGAGCGATGAAACTGGCTTGATTGCCACACCGCTTGGGGTCATTCAGGTTCGGAGCCCTTTCCAGGTTTTCGCCGAAATTGTTAAGCGCGTGGCGGAATACGAGGCCGGAAAAGTGGTTATCGGTCTGCCTATTCAGTTGAACGGCAAAGAGGGAATTGAGGCCGAACGCGCCCGCACCTTTGCTGTCGAGCTTGCCAAGCACCTGACGATTCCGATTGCCTTTATGGATGAACGCCTCTCTAGCGTCGCCGCCGAGCGGATGTTGCTGGATGCCGGGCATAACCGCGATAAACGCCGCGCTAACATTGATGCTACCGCCGCCGCCCTTATCCTCCAAACCTACCTTGACCTGGAACGCAACCAACTTCGTCGGGAACAGTAGTCGGTTGTCGGTTATTGGTTGTTAGTCTTTAACTTTCGACCTTTGACCATTTATTCTTGCTTCTCATTCCTCTATTCTGACTCCTGACTCCTGAATTCTGACTCCAATCCCCTGTGACTTTTTAAAAGCCCTTCCGTCTAACCTATTAGTCAGGGTAAAAACTGACGAGAAGAAACAGAGCAACATAGGTTGACAATTTGTTGACAATTGTTATAGACTTTCAACACCACATTACAGACTTGTCAACATTTTTGCTTTGAGGTATTAACACTTGAATAAAAATTACCTGATAGGCGGAAAAAGCCCCTCCGATGCGCTGCTCAGGCGATTTAGCAAAATACTTGGTAGTGTCAGGGTAATCCTTCAATTTGGGTTATAATTCAGATATTACTGGCGGTTTTGGAATAAACCGACCAGGTTCAAAGTGTGTCTATACAATTTTTGTTTTACAAACGTTTTAGCTGTTACTCGATAGGTCAGTTTTGTTTAGGCTGACTACATAACTAAAGTAATTTTTAGTCTGGCTTAATTACGGGTTCAAAATAGCGACTCTGGAAGGAGAAAACATGGACGACTTAATCAATCAGTTGGTAACTAAGGTTGGTATTGACAAGGCTACTGCCGAGAAGGTGGTTAACTTTCTGAAAGATAACATTGACGAAGTGCCGAAGTGGTTGGGTTCGGCGGGCATCGCTGACAAACTACCCGGTATGTTGGGCGGCATGTTCGGCGGCGATAAGGACAAAAAATAGCTAATCCAGGCTTATTGCTATAATCATTTATTAACCGATTTCCTATATCAAAATGGGGAATTTTACCAGAAAGGACAACTACAATGTCAGATGAAGGACAGGCTCTACCCGATGTGGAAACTATTAACGGTTATGCCGTAGGTTTCTCTTTCCTGCGCTTCTACCGATTGCACCCGGAAATTGGCCTCCCTGTCACCGAACAGACTGGCGATGTGGGCGGTTTCCAGAGCTTTGAGAAAGCCACATTAGTTTGGACGGGCGAAAAAGTGCGGGTAACCTGGTTAGACGACACAAGCAAGCCCGAATGGATGGGTAGTGAGATTTTCGCCGAATTTGAAGTTTAACAGGAGAGTATCTTTAAATGTCACAGATTAAGGATGTCGAAGGTATTGGCGAGGCTTCTGCCAAGAAGTTACAGGAGCAGGGCATTACTACCACCGAAAAGTTGATGGAAGCTGGTTCTACCCCTAAAGGTCGTCAGGAACTCGCTGAAAAAACCGAAATTAGCGAGAAACTGATTTTGCGGTGGGTTAATAATGCCGACCTTTTCCGGCTTAAGGGGGTTGGCGAGGAGTATGCCGACCTTTTGGAAAAGGCGGGCGTGGATACCGTACCAGAACTAGCCCAACGTAATGCTGAGAACCTTTTCAAAAAGTTGAGCGAGATTAACGAAGAGAAAAAGCTAGTCCGCAAGACTCCTTCTGAAAACCAGGTTAAAGATTGGGTCGAGCAAGCCAAAAACCTGCCTAGAGTAATAACTTACTAAGCTGTTTTTGTTGACGCGGAAAGTCGAAAGTCAAAGGTTAAAGGCCAAAAGCTGAGAACCTTTGACTTTTTTGTGTTATCCTTAATAAGCCAAAAAAGCTTTTGACGGGAACTATTCTGTAACCTATAATACGCCAATAAATTGCTTGGTAATTAATATCAGTGCGGAAAGCCCGTGCGCTATTTAGAAAGGTCTAAACTAATGACCCTTGCTCAAGAAATAACAAATCAAACACAAGAAAACCAGCGCGTTTTTAATTTTTCCAGTGGCCCGGCAGTATTGCCTTTGGAAGTGCTGGAACAAGTCAAAGAAGAATTGATTGCCTATCCCGGTGCGGGCATGTCGGTTATGGAAATGAGTCACCGTAGTGCCGCCTTTGAGAATATTATTCACAGTACCGAGGCCGATCTTCGGAAGTTACTCAATATTCCGGCAAATTATAAAGTGTTGTTTTTGCAAGGTGGGGCCAGCCTTCAATTCGCAATGGTACCAATGAATTTGCTTCCGGCGACAGGCGAGGCCGATTATATTTTGACCGGCTCTTGGTCACAAAAAGCACTAGCCGAGGCTACCAAATTTGGCAAGGTACGGGTGGCGGGTAGCACTGAGAGCGAGAATTTTAGCCGCATCCCGACCCAGAGCGAATTAAATTTAAATTCACAGGCGGCCTATGTCCATTTTACTTCTAACAATACGATTTATGGCACGCAGTGGCACAGCGAGCCGGAAGTGGGCGATGTTCCGTTGATTTGCGATACTTCCTCGGATATTTTGAGCCGCCCACTCGATGTTAGCAAATACGGTTTGATTTACGGTGGAGCACAGAAAAACGCCGGGATTGCGGGTCTGACCATTGCCATTATTCGCGAGGATTTGCTGGAACGCAGTCCTAAAAATTTGGCTACGATGCTTGATTATCGTTTGCAAGCCAAAAATGAATCACTTTATAACACCCCGCCTACCTTTAGCATTTACCTTAGCGGCCTGGTAGTAAAGTGGTTGTTGAGCATAGGTGGCCTGACGGAAATTCGGCAGCGCAACAAGCAAAAGGCAAACCTGCTCTACGCCGCGATTGATGCCAGTCGGGGTTTTTACAAGGGTCACGCCCAGACCGATAGCCGCTCTCTGATGAACGTGACTTATCGGCTACCCAATGAAGAATTGGAAAAGAAATTCGTCAAGGAGGCCACTGCCCTCGGGTTGGATGGTTTGGGTGGGCATCGCTCGGTTGGCGGCATTCGGGCTTCGATTTATAACGCTTTCCCCTATGCCGGGGTTGAGGCTCTGGTAGCGTTTATGCAAGATTTCCAGGCGAAAAACGGTTAATTTGATGACACACAATATTCTAGTAATCGAAGGCGATGGGATAGGCCCGGAAGTAGTGGGCGTGGCAGTGGAAGTGCTGCAAAAGCTGGGCCTCGATTTGAATTTCACTCAAGCAAGAGCTGGCTATGCCTGTTATCAGGATTTGGGCGACCCGATACCCCAGGCTACCATTGAGGCTGCCCGTCAGGCCGATGCGACCCTTTTCGGGGCGGTTACTACCCCACCCGATATTAAAAACTATCGAAGCGCGGTGGTAACGCTGCGGCGGGAACTTGACCTGTATGCCAACTTACGCCCGGTACACTCGCTAGGGTTAAAAGGTCGGCACTATCGGGAGGGGCTGGATTTTTACGTGGTGCGCGAAAATACCGAGGGTCTTTATATCGGTCAGGAAGAAGATTTTGGTGATTATGCCATTGCTAAACGCCTGATTTCGCGCAAGGGGAGCGAACGAATTGTACGTTACGCCTTTGAATTGGCCCGTAAAACTGGCAAACGCAAGGTTACGATTGTGCATAAAGCCAACGTATTGCGCCTGACTGATGGCCTCTTCCGCCGGACGGCTCTGGCAGTTGCCGAGGAATACAAGGAATTCGGGATAGAACCCCAGGAACTACTGGTTGATACAATGGCGATGCGCCTGATTAAAGACCCCGAAAATTTCGAGGTAATCGTTACTACTAACCTCTTTGGCGATATCCTTTCGGATGAAGCGGCTGAGTTGGTGGGTGGGTTGGGCGTGGCTGCCAGTGGGAATATTGGGGTAAGTGGAGCGATTTTCGAGCCAGTTCACGGCAGTGCCCCCGACATTGCGGGTAAGGGGATTGCAAACCCTTTCGCTACTTTGCTGGCAACGGCAATGATGCTCCAACACCTGGGCGAAGATACCGCCGCCGAGCGACTGCAACAGGCCGTAGCCAAAACCATTACTCAGGAAGTGTTAACTCCCGACCTGGGCGGCACCGCTAATACCGCCACCGCAAAAGCTCAAATTATAGCCAATTTGGAGTAACGAATAAAAGGAGTCAGAAATCAAGAGTCAGGAGCCAGAATAAAGAAGCAAGAATAAAAGTTTTGAATTTTGAATTTTGAGGTGTGAGTTAAAGAACTTCCCAATTCAAACTTTTTACTCAACACTCACCACTCAGAACTTCTAAAACATCCTGTTCATCCTGTCTATCCTTGTTAATTCTTTTCCGACGAATGACAACCGACAACCGGTTTTCGGAGTTAAGCGATGGAATCAGAACAAACATCTCCAGATATTGTAGAGCCAAGAGTGCGGATTGAGGCTGTCACGGCGATGGCTCTTTCCTATCCCGATGGTGTGATTATTACAGACCGCGATGATTTGGTGGTTTTTGTAAATCTGTCGGCGGTGGGATTATTAGGCCATGACCCTAATAATATTGTAGGCCAGCCCTTGTCGAAAGCCCTGGAAGAGCTTATTCTGCGCGCCCGCGACCCCCAGGGTATTCAAAACCTGTTACAAAATAGCAACCCGACCTATCCCTTACAGCTCGGAATTAACCTGATTACTCCCGATATTAAAAACGAAGGTGCCAGCGAAAGCCTTAACCTGAAAATAACCATGTTTTCGGTGTATAACGCCGAAGGAAATTGGGTTGGGCGAACCCTGATTTTGCATAATACTATTCAGGAACATACCGCTGACCAGATTAAAAATGAGTTTGTGGCGGTAGTATCGCACGAACTAAGGACACCGCTAAGTGCTATTCAGGGTTTCAGTGAATTATTATTGACCCAGGATGCTTCCCCCGAACGCCAACGTTTATGGTTAGAAATGATAAACCGCGAGAGTGTCCGACTTAGTGGCTTAATCGAAGATATGTTGAGTCTCAGCCATATCGAGTCTGGTCGGATAGATTTGCGGCTGGAACGGGTGGAACTGGAACTGGTGATTCGGCAGTGTGTAGAAATCTTGCGGATTGGCAGCAGTCGCCATAATTTCCATATTGAGGTTGAGGAGAATTTACCTGCTGTGCGAGCTGACCGCGATAAACTTATCCAGATTCTGAACAATATTATCGGCAACGCTATCAAATATTCCAACAAGGGTGGTCAGATTAATATTAAAGTTGGTTATAATACAATCAATCCTCTGTTTTTGGAGGTAAGTGTTAGCGACCAGGGAGTGGGTATTCCCGCTGATGATTTGACCAATATTTTCGAGAAGTTTTACCGGGTCAGAAATGGCACAACCAAAGAGATTAAGGGTTCAGGCCTGGGTTTAGCCATTACCCGAAATCTGGTTGAACTTATAGGCGGGCGCATTTGGGTAGAAAGTGAGGTAGGCAAAGGTTCTACTTTCTTGTTTACTTTACCAGTGCACGTTTTCCCTCAGCGTGAGGTTAAAGCTTTTAGGGAAATCTTACTCAAAACCTTGCTGGTAGAGGGAAAAGACCCGACCGAGGCTGAACTTTATCTGGATTATTTACAACGCACTTTGCCCAACAATCAGCTTGATGAGGTTTTGCGCGAGACTCTTTACGAGATTGGCGATATGTGGCATCAGGGCAAAATCGGGATTGGTGACGAACATTTAGCCACCGGGATTGTGCGGGAATTTTTGTCGCGCACCAAAGCGGTAGCCGCCCTGCCTAATGGATTTCGGTTGGTGATTGGTAGCGTGGCAGGTGAAGAACATGTGGTGGGTTTAACAATGGTTGCCAACACTTTCATCCGGGCGGGGTGGGCGGTTACCAATCTGGGGGCAAATGTTCCGGTGGCGGCTTTCATCACCACTATCGAACAAAGCCGACCTGATTTGTTGTTACTCAGCATTACCCTCAGCCAACGTCTAAGTGAAATAAAAGGAATTGTGCAGGAAGTAAAAAAAACCAACCCTGATTTGCTAATCGGTGTGGGTGGACGGTTACTGAACGAATTGCCCGACCTGGCAACTAGATTGGGGGCGGACTTTCGTGGTACTAGCCCTGACGAAACGGTGCGGCTGGCAACTCAAATTGTGCGGGAAAAGAAGTCAGAAGTCAGGAGTCAGAAATCAGAATAGAGAAGAAAAGTTGAAGGTTAAAAGTCGAAAGTCAAAGGTCAAGAAAAAGGTAATTTCCTACTAATTGATTACGAAAAGTGTGAGTTTAGGATTAACCCACCCTAAGAACCTAGTCGCCCGCCCACTCCCAATTTTAAATTTCGGTAATTTGATTTTAGATTTATGCCTTTTGACCTTCAACTTTTAACTCTCGACTATTACAATCCTTGAGGAGTTAGGTGTGGCGGCTGGGACGCTGTACGTAGTTAGTACCCCGATTGGTAACCTCGAAGATATTACTTTGCGGGCCTTGCGCTTGTTGCGGGAAGTTTCGTTGATTGCGGCGGAGGATACCCGCCATACTCGCAAGTTGCTCAACCACTTTGAAATTTCAACCCCGGCTATTGCCTACCATGAACACAACAAAATAAGTAAACTTGAGGCGATTTTAGAAAAGCTTGAAGCCGGACAAAATGTGGCGTTGGTTTCGGATGCTGGCACACCCTGCCTGAGCGACCCCGGTTGGGAATTGGTGCAAGCCTGTTTAAAGGCGAACATCCTAGTGGATGCCGCACCGGGAGCGGCGGCCCCAATGATGGCTCTGGTGCTGAGTGGCTTTTCGCCCCAGGAATTTAGTTATGTAGGCTTCCCGCCACGTAAGAAAAGCGAATTAAAAGAGTGGTTTAGCCGTTTGCGTCCTGAACTTTCGCGCCGCCCTTTGGTTTTTTTTGAAGCACCTCACCGCCTGTTGGCTACATTGGAAATCGCCCTGGAGGTTTTGGGAGAACGTCCGGTAGCGGTTGCGCGAGAGTTAACCAAATTACATCAGGAAATTCGTCATGAAACCCTTTCCGCTGCGATTACCCACTTCAAGGAAGTTGCACCACGCGGCGAATTTACCCTGGTGCTTGGCCCAACCTCAGATAGTTCTACTGAAATCCCAGAAGATATCGCCATTGTAGTTAACCCTCTTGACCGCTTGCGTGAGCTGAAAGCTAACGGTTTGCGGGCTAAAGAGGCGGTTGAAATTGTTACCCGCGAGTCGGCTTTACCCCATCGGCAGGTCTACGATTTGTGGCTCTCCTTGAAGTAATCCAGAATTGGTTGTTAGTTATTCGTTGTTAGTTTCTAAATTACAGGGTAGACACAGAGGTCTACCCCTACCCAAATTCAATTCTTTATTCTTGCTCCTTGCTCCTTAATTCTGACTCCTTCCAAAGTTGTTCCAAAGCTCAGAATAGAGTAATATTAGGAGCAACAGCATTATTTCCGAAAGCTAAAACTAAATAGGACAGAAGAGGATGTAGGATGACAGCTAAGTATGGCATCGGGGTTGATTTGGGTGGCACCAAGATTATGGCGGCGGTGGTCGAACTTGCTACCGGGTTGGTTGTTGCCAGTGCCAAGAAAAAGACCGTTGGTAATAAGGAAAAAGACCTGGCTAATCGCATTAGTGCAACGGTGGAAGAGGCTTTAGGGTTGGCGAATTTGCCGCTCGACCAACGCCCCACCACTATGGGGATTGGAGCGGCTGGACAGGTTGACCGGGAGCGCGGGATGTTGATTTTCGCCCCTAACCTGGGCGCACCGCCTAACTATCCGATAGCATCTTTGTTAAGTGAAAAGTTGCACATGCCTGTTAAGTTGGGCAATGATGTGGAAGTAGCCACCATTGGCGAGCATAATTTTGGCTCAGGGGTCAATCACTCAACCTACATTTGCGTTTTTGTAGGGACTGGTATCGGTGGCGGTATCGTGAAAGACCGTGAACTTTACAAAGGGACTAGCGGAACCGCCGGGGAAATTGGGCATATTGTGGTTAGCGCGGGTGGTCGGCACTGCGGTTGCGGTGGGCGGGGTCATCTGGAAGCCTACAGTAGCCGTACCGCCATTACCCGCACTTTGCTAGGTGAAATAAAGCGAGGGCGTGCTTCGATTTTGCGCGAATTACTGGCCGGGGACGGTCTGGATGACCCTTCTACCGCCTCTAGTGTGGCGATTCGTAGTAAGACCATTTCTCAGGCAATGGAGGTGAATGACCCGCTGGTGACTGAGGTTCTGGCAGAGGCCGCCACTTTTTTAGGGTTGGGATTGGCCTCAGTAATAAACTTTTACAATCCGGAGCGCATTATTCTGGGCGGCGGGTTAATTGAGGCGGTTGACCCATTTTTCCATCAGGTGGTGGATAAAGCCAAGTTTGAGGCTCTGCCCGCTTCCTCCAAATCGGTCGATATTGTACGTACCAAACTGGGGGATTTTTCCGGGGTAGTAGGCGCGGCTTTGATAGGACAAGGGTAGAAGTTCAGAATAAAGAAGCATGGAGCACGAAGGGATTTTGTAGGAGCAGGCTCTGTCCTGTGATGATCATCGCCTGACGGAGCAGCCTTCTACAAATTCTCCCAATTTTAGATTTTGGATATTTGATTTTAGATTTTAAATATTGCAGATGATTTAGAGAGGAATTATACCAAAATGCAGCAAACGCGCCCGGTGACTTTGGCCCGTAATGGGATAGTCAGTTCCCCGCATTATCTATCGGCTCAGGCCGGAGTGCGGATTATGGAGGCGGGTGGCAATGCCATTGACGCCGCGATTGCCGCCAACGCCGTTTTGAATGTGGTTTATCCGCATTGCTGTGGTACGGGCGGCGATTTGTTCATGCTGATTTATGATGCCAAAAGTGACAGTTTACACGCCCTTAACGCCAGTGGTCGCTCCCCCAAAGCCGCCACCATAGATTGGTTTAAGGCCAACGGACACACCGATATGCCCCAACGGGGGATTTTGCCTGTGACTGTGCCGGGGGCGGTGGATGGCTGGCAGATGGCGGCGGATAAGTTTGGCAAATTGGGGCTGGCAAAAGCCTTGCGACCCGCTATTGAATACGCCGAACAGGGCTTTGGAGTTGGCCCGAACCTGAATTACGCCATTACCAACGTATTGTCGCAGCCCTGGTGTCACCCATCCTGGCGCGAGGTTTATGGGGCTAAGGGTGACGCCCCCAAAGTTGGCTCTATCCTGAAAGTGCCGGAACTAGGTCGGGCTTTACGGCTGATTGCCGAGCAGGGTCGGGACGCTTTTTATCAGGGGGAGATTGCCCGCGCCCTGGTAGAGTTTTCAGAGCAAGAGGGCGGTCTTTTCACGATGGAAGATTTAGCCGAGCATCATGGAGAGTGGGTTGACCCTCTCAGTATCAGCTATCACGGCTATACCATTTACGAGATGCCGCCCAACACGCACGGCCTGACCGCTTTGCAATCGTTGAAGCTGGTCGAAGCTTTTGAGTCGGCGGGTGGGCATCAGAATCCGGCTTTTATGCATCTGATGGTAGAAGCCAAGAAACTGGCCTTCGCTGACCGAGGCGAATATATCACCGACCCGTTATTTATGAAGGTCGCCCCTCAGAAGCTTCTGGATGATAACTATATTGCCGAGCGGCGCAAACTGATTTCGCCCGATAAGGCGTCGGTTAGTGTTTACCCTGGCTCGGTGGATGGCGATACGATTTATCTGTGCGCGGCGGACGGGGCGGGGAACGCCGTATCGTTAATTCAGAGCAACTATATGGGGGTTGGGTCGGGGCTGGTGATTCCGGGTTGGGGAATTGAATTACAAAACCGGGGAGCTTATTTCTCGCTAGACCCGCAGCAAATCAACCATATCGCGCCCCAAAAGCGCACCATGCACACCCTGATTCCTTCGATGGCCTTCCGCAATAGTCGCCCGGAAATAATTTTTGGCACGATGGGTGGGGATGGGCAACCTCAAATCCACCTGCAAGTTTATACTAACCTGATTAATTTTGGCCTGAATATTCAGGAGGCCATTGACGCGCCGCGCTGGATTCACGGGAAGGGCATGCCAGACCAGCCTGAAGGGTTGCAGGTTGAAGGCCGATACCCTGCCCAGGTTTTGGCAGAACTAAAAGCGAAGGGACATCTGATTAACGAGGTGGGCGAATTTAGCTCGGCGATGGGTTATGCTCAGGGGATTGTTTTCAACCAGGAAAATGGTTTACTGCTGGGTGGTTGCGACCCCCGCGCCGATAGTGCCTCAATCGGTTGGTAAATAAAGGTTGAGATGTCGAAAGTGTGGCTTAAAAGGTGGTTAGAGGGCAGGTTTGGTAATTGACCGGCCCTCTGGCAATATCCTATAATGATTGTAATATTAGACTGCTAATTATCTATCACCCAAAACCTATAAATTTTGTTCAACCTGGCCACAACTCAGGCAAATTCTGTTTTTTGTGAGCAATGAAGTTTCAGGCACGGTTTTCAAGGATGGAACCAGGCCGCCAGTGAAGGAGGGAATTCCTGTATGAGCAATAACCTCAATTTTGACACTACCAGCCACGTATTAAACGAACTTCGTGTTTTTACTCCCAGCCAGGAAGTTATTGATAATGCCAATATTATGGCTTACATGAAGTCTAAAGGCTTTACCGATTATCATGAGTTTCATAAGTGGTCAGTCGAAAACCGTTTTGAGTTCTGGGAGGATATGGCGAAGGAACTCCACTGGTTTGAGCCCTGGCAAACGACTTTTGAATGGACTCAAAAGCCCTTCTTTAAATGGTTTAGTGGCGGCAAGTTCAATATTGTCTATAACGCTTTAGACCGACATATGGGTACGCCCGTTGAAAACAAAGTAGCCTATTACTGGGAGGGTGACGACGGTTCGAGCCGCACCGTGACCTATAAGGAGTTGTATCAGGAAGTAAACCGACTGGCGGCAGGTCTGCAAAAGTTGGGGGTTAAAAAAGGCGACCGCATCGGGGTTTATATGCCCGCTATCCCTGAACAGGCGATTACTTTGCTGGCGATTGCCCGGCTGGGGGCGGTTCACTCGGTGGTGTTCGCCGGGTTTGCAGCTCATGCCTTGCGCGACCGTTGTATTGATGCCGAGGCCAAGCTGATTATTACCGCCGATGGCAATCATCGGGGTGGTAAGTTGGTGGAGCTAAAAAAGATTGCCGATGAAGCCGCCGCCGAAATTCCTACGATGGAAAAAGTGGTGGTGTTCAAACGGTTGGGTTTGGATGTGACGATGCAGGAAGGGCGCGACATCTGGTGGGATGATTTGCTATCGGACATTCCCCAGGATACGGTTGTGCCTTGCGAGCCGATGGACAGTGAGGATATGCTTTATATCCTGTACACCAGTGGTAGCACTGGCAAGCCCAAAGGGGTAGTGCATGTCCAGGCGGGTTATGCTGTAGGCGTTTACACTACCATGAAGTTTACTTTTGATATTAAGCCGGACGATGTTTTCTGGTGTACGGCGGACGTGGGTTGGGTAACGGGCCATAGCTATCTGGTTTATGGGCCGCTGATGAACGGGGCGACCAGCGTTTATTTCGAGGGTATCCCGACCTATCCCGCCCCTGATCGTTTCTGGAGTGTAGTGGAAAAGTACAAGGTTTCGATTTTCTACACCGCTCCCACCGCTATCCGGGGGTTGATGCGCCAGGGGACGGAGTGGCCCGCCAAGCACGACCTGAGCAGTTTGCGGCTGTTGGGAACGGTCGGCGAGCCGATTAACCCGGAAGCCTGGATGTGGTATCGGGAGCATATTGGTCGGAACGAGTTGCCGATTATGGACACCTGGTGGCAGACCGAGACGGGCGGGCATATGATTACCCCTACTCCGATTCTGCCGCTCAAGCCCGGTAGCGCGACCTGGCCTTTCCCCACGATTGAGGCCGATGTGGTGGACAAGGATGGGCATAGCGTTGGGGCTGACCGGGGCGGTTTTCTGATTGTCCGGCATCCCTGGCCCAGCCAGATGCGCACGATTTTCCGCGACCCGGCCCGTTACGAGAGTTATTGGAACACAATTGAGGATGTCTATTTCGCCGGGGATGCCGCCCACAAGGATGCCGATGGTTATTATTGGATTCAGGGGCGGGTGGATGATGTGATTAAGGTCAGTGGGCATCGTCTGGGTTCGATGGAAATCGAGTCGAGTCTGGTAAGTCATCCGGCGGTGGCGGAGGTGGCGGCTATCGGCAAGCCGGACGAGGTGAAGGGCGAGCATGTGAAGGTGTTTGTCATTCTCAAGAATGGTTTTGAGGCCAGCCCCGAACTGGAGAAGGAACTCAAGCTGCACGTGCGGACTAACGTGGGGGCGGTGGCAGTGCCGGACGAGTTGGAGTTTGTGCCAAGTCTGCCCAAGACCCGTAGCGGTAAGATTATGCGGCGGGTTATCCGGGCGAAGGAGTTGGGCGAGCCAGTCGGCGACACCAGCACCCTGGACGGGTAGAATAACCTAACCCCCTGGCCCCCTTCCCTGATTCAAGGAAGGGGGAACTTTTTTATAACATGCAAATATTCTTAGCTACTTTACAAAAGCACCTCAGAACCCTATGATAAATGGGACAATATTTTACTGAGGGTTCGTTATTATGACGGTTGAGCAAACCAGAAACTTGCGCCAAAAGTTAATCGCGCTGGCCTTGCGTCACCAGAAACCGGGCGCGGGTAGCTCGGTGGCTTTTTTAACCCGGAGAACTGCAAACGTGAAATGGTATGATCCTGGGCCGATTCTTGCGCCCTTGCCCTGGGCGGTGGTGGGGGCAGTTGCTACCCGTCACTATATGCCAGAGCGTATGACCAAAGACCTGGATTTAATTGTGGTGGCGGACTCGGCGGGTTTGGTGCGTCAGAAGTTACAAGCTGCCGGATTAAAATATATGGGCGAGCTTTCGGTTAGCCGTTCGCAGTGGCTTACCCCAGCTAACGAAGAACTGGACGTGCTGGAAGGGAACGAAAGTTGGTGGCCCGTTGCCCTGAGTGAAGCGCAAAACAACCGCGATTTACAGGGTTTGCCGATACTCCCTCTGCCCTATCTGTCCCTGATGAAGTTTAAGGCGGGGCGGCTACAGGATATTGCCGATATGGGCCGGATGCTGGGTCAGGCCAGCCCAAAACAACTAGAACTGGTTAGAGTTATCTTCCGCCAACACGCCGCCCCCGACGAACTGGAAGACCTCGAAAGTATCATTGCCCTCGGTCAGTTGGAAATACAATAATTGGGCAGGAATTTGGAAAAATAATAAATTTAACCAATCTCGACAGTCCACTCACCTGTTGCCTGTATATTAAGATAGTAATCACTATTGTCTGCCGAAATAGATTTTTCACCTGTGTAGTTGCCTATTTCGTTGGCAAGCAAATCCTCTATATCTCCGTTTTTATCGTAAATGGTTACAATAAAATTACTTGACCCAACATAATTGAACTTAAATACTACTAGCCCGGTTTTTGGAAGTTTTATTTTTAGGGCTGTATCACCTTTTCCAGAGTATTTGGTGTCTGTTTTGGGTGATTCACTTCTTAAAACACCCATATCCAGGAGGTCTATTTTCCATGCTCCATCAGCTTGTATTTCAAGAGCATATACACCAGTTTTTGAAATTTCGCTATAAATGCTACCCTGATAGTTGCCAATCTCATTGAAAGCCAAATCAACAGGTTTACCTATGCTATCTTTGACTGTAACGATGAAATTACTTTTCCCGTTGTGTGTAGCAATTAGCCTTGAGACCCCTTCTGTAAGGTTCAATCCCTGGATAACTTTACTCCCTGAACCTGAAAAACTGTAAGGCTTTGGCGCATTAACAACATAACGCCAGGAAAAGTAATGTTGTCCGATGTTACCCATTTCAACCCGGAACTCAGCAGGGTTTGATGGTGTATAAGTCAAAACTCGTCTTTCAAAAAGTTGTACAAGTATATCTTTTTCTTGGCCCGCCACTACCGCCCGTATCCAATAAGGTTCGCCAATCGGGAAGCCAAAAACATTAGCTATTGGATTATCGGTATAAATTTTATCATTAACATATGAAAAGCTTTTCCAAACACGTCCGGTCAAACTTTGAAAATCTTGAAAAACCTGTGGTAAATTATGACCTAACGTGCCTTCATAAGATGAAATCTTAATTTGAGCAGGCGGGTTAGCAAGGGTAGTTACTTCTCCAGCTTTGTTTATGGCAAGGTTTGCCAACTGGTTAACCCGGTTTGGCGCGGTATTTTCACCAGGATTAAAAGTGACAACATTCTTAAAACTAGCATACGTTGGTGAAACTGCATTTCCGCCGCCGCTATTTTCATCCCCTGCTACTTGTACGCTACTTGGCGCAAGTTGGGTAAAGATAGCATCCCCATCTTGACGGTTGCCTGTTACCAGTTCTTTGGTTAATAACCCGTTAGTTACAGATTGCCCATTAGCTGATAATTCCATTCGGCTTTTGTCAAAGTATTGAACTTGTCGGTAACCTCCAGAAGCTTCTTTATATTGCTCTTGAAAAGTGCCAAAGTCATTTGGCCCCCAAGTAAAACCTCGCCCTGCCCCTGGCACTTCGTCAACGAGTTTGTCGCTATATTGCCATAATTCTCTAAACTTAAAATTTGCGAAATTTGGAGCAGAAAATGCAGTGGCGGAAACAGTAAAGCTTATTAAAAATACAGTAAAAAGAGGAATTAAACGCTTCAAAAATTTCAACTCTTGGCCTACTTGTAGTTCAGAATAGTTGGTATTGGGGTGTATTTACTAAAAGTAAGAAATCAAATCAGCAAAAACAGCTTTGCAATAATATTATACCAAATGTAGGAAATAAGCAAGAAAGTAATCTTTCTAGAAAATTATCACCTATTTAGGTTTAGTGGTAGGCGGGGCGGGGGTGGTTGGACTGGGTAGGGAGGTTGGGGCGGGAGTAGTGGGCGTGGGGGTAGGAGTTTCCTCGACCACAGGGGTTGGGGTTGTTACGGGCGTGGGGGTATTGGGTAGCTGGGTGGGAGTGGGTGAAGGGGTTGGTGTAGGTACGGCGGTGGGCGTGGCGGTAGCCTGGCGCACTATCCGCAAAGTTATAGTAGGAGTATTTGTTACTTTCAAACCATCGGGCGGGGTAATGATGACCGGGATATTGGCATACTCACCCGCAGTCTTCCCGGCGAGGTCAACCACCGCCTTCACCTCCTCCAGTTTGAATTGCTTCTGCTGCAAAATCTGAAAAGCCTGATAAGTGCCGCTAAGGTTGACCGTGACAGTATTGGGAATAATTTCGTAGAGCAAGCCAGGGCCAACATTAACCTGCTCCACCTTCTTCTCGATGCTGGCGGACACAATTAAAGGGGTAATGCTGATAGTGACACGGGCGGATTTATTGGCCTGGGCAATCAAAATATCGGTATTGGCGGAAGCTTTGAGGGCCACCGTTCTGGTAATATCGGCACTTGCCCCCGTAACGTCTACTGCCTCGGTTTGCACATATTCCACCTGCCGAATGACCCCAAGTTCTCCGTAAATCGTCACAATCGAAGGCTCAAGCGTAGTAGAAGCCACCACATAGCCCAGCGCGGGTTGCCCGGTGGTAGTCACTCGCACCGGCACATCCCGATACTGAAAATTGGTGGAAAGTTTAACATCCACACTGACCGTATCAGGGGTAATTTTTATCTCGTCCTGCTTCACTTCGTTGTTATTAACGTCCAGCAAGGCTACTTTTTTGGAACGGTCCAGCAGCGAAATGTTAAGATTGGACAGGTCGGTATAAACCACTGCCCGCCGCACCAGCCCCACCAGACTTGAAGGCCCGGTTACATTAATGGTTTCGGGCGCAATCTTTATCTCGCCCAGGTTATAATCCGCCGCCACCTCGCCCACCTGCACAGGCTCAACTTTAAACTGGGTGGTTTTGCGATCCTCAATCTGCAACTCGATTTTCTCAGGTTTGATAGAGTAGCGAACACCATCGGGGATTTTGTCGCCAATTTTTAGCTTAACCTCAAACTGGTCGGTGGTCGGTTTGTTAACCTGCGACACATCAATATAGGGCTTGAGCGACCCGGCGGTAATGCTCCCCACCTTGTCGCGCGGCCCACTGATCGTAACAACCACATTCTGGGGCTTATAAGTATTACGCACCACCAGGTCAAGGGCTTTGGGCGGGGTAATTTCAAACTGCAAATTGTTGAAATCGGGGTTTTCTTCGGGGTAAACCGTCAGGCTGACATAGCCCCATACAAAGACTGCCAGAATAAAGGCGACCACGAAGCGGCTGAAGTTTATTGATTTTACGAAATTTATCAAACCCATTTAGTTCTTCCCGCCCTTATCCCATTGGGCTGGGGGTTTGACCGGGGTAGTATCGGCGGCGGGGTTACTCCGAAATCCGGTAATCTTGTTGCGCAAAAAGCCATTGTTGCGGCGGCGCAAACGGGATTGATTGGGATAGCGGCTACCCACAATCAGGGCGGTCAAGGTTTCGGTCAAATCCTCGCGGCGGGGTTTGGGGTTGGGGTAAAGTCGCCCCGCCACCGCAATCGAAATCGCTCCCGTTTCCTCGCTAATAACCATCGCCACTGCATCGCTATCTTCACTGATACCCAAAGCCGCCCGATGGCGCGTTCCATAATGTTGTTGAATATTAGGATTATCGCTAAGGGGCAGAATCACAGCGGCGGCTACAATCTGGTCGCCCCGAATAATAACCGCCCCATCATGCAAGGGAGTGTTAGGCACAAAAATGTTAGTTAGCAGTTGCTCGGTGACGCGCCCCTCAATCGGGATGCCACCCCCTTTGGTGATAACATCCTGAAGGCCAGTGCTGCGCTCAATCACCATCAGCCCGCCCCAGCGTTGCCCACTGAGGTTAAAAGCCGTCTTGATAACCTCGCTAATCATAATCAGCAGGGCATCTTCGCTTCGTTGCCCCAAAGGACGGTTGAGCCATTCGCTGGTGTGACCGATTTGTTCCAGGGCACGCCGAATTTCCGGGGCGAAAACCACCGGAATAGCCACCAAAATCGCCGGGAGGGAATTAACAATCAGGAAACGGAGTACCTGGAGCGGCCAGATATTGACGATTACAAAGAGGACAACAAACAGAATGATTGCGCCACGTAACAACACCGAAGCCCTGGTGCCGTGTAAAATTGTGAGCAGCCCATAGATAAGGACCGCTACAATCAATATATCAATCGCCGCCAGAAAATCCAGCCGCGAAAGCAAACTGCTTAATAGCCCTATTAATGCATCCATTCAGGTGTACAAGCAGCCTTGCGCGACTACTTGCCCTTATCTTCTTTGAGTTGTCCGGCCTCGATAGCCTTCTGCCTCACCTGACTTTGCAAGGTCTTGGCTTTATCATTGGTAGGCTCAAGCTTGACTATGCGCCCATAAAGCTTGAAAGCCTGACCAAATTCGCCCACGCTCCTTAACACCTCGGCAAGCTGGAAATAAGCGCGGGTATCTTCGGGGGAAAGGCCGATAACCTGATGCAAGGCCCCAATAGCCTCATGCGTATTACCGCTTTGCATACAAATCTGGGCAATAGTGCGCTGTTCCTCCACCGCATCCGCCAGACGCATCCCCAGGATATGCAAATTTACCAGTTGTTGGCGGGCTTCGATGTCGCCGGGAGCAATCCGCACAATTCGGTCATAAAGTTCGTAGGCTCTGTCTTGCTTGCCCATCATAAAATAAATCTCGGCCCCTTTTTGCAGACTGCGTACCGCATCTTTCATCCGCCCGTTTTTGCGCTGCAATTCGGCCAGCTCGTCAATTTCGGCTAATCCGTCCTCAATCATACCCCGGTTCAGATAGACCTGACTGAGCTTGTCACGCACCTCAATGCGGCTTGGAGCCAGCCTGACCATCTCCTTCAAAACCTCAACCACATTATCGGTCTGGTTGAGCCGCTCGTAATGGTCGGATAACTCGCCAAGTTCGGCTAACGCTTCGGAAAGCTGCCCTTGCTGGAAATGCAACTCCGCCAGTTCAAAATAAACTTCGCGGTCATAGGGCAACAGCCGTTTAACCGTTTTGAGGGCTTTCAGGGCGTAAGGCACCTGACCCTGCTTTATAAATGCCTGGGCCAACTTGCGATAGATGGTCAGTTGGGTAGGAAGCGAGCCATAGCGCATAGTAGACGGAGCGTAATTCGCCCCATTTGCCGCTTCTAATAAATTAATCGTTTTGCTTAGTTCATCTACAGCTCTATCGTAGGCCAACGAGTCCAGATAAACCTGTCCCAATTCCCAACGGGCCAGAATTTCAAACTCTTGGGCTGCCGGGTCGCTGGTTGCCATTCGCAAGGTCTCTTCTAAAGAACGGATGGCCTGGGGTTTCAGTTGCGCTTCCAGGTTAATACAGGCTGAAGCATAGTTCAAAGCGGCATGATTGAACAGGAAAAGAGCCTGTCGGTACTCATTCATTATCGTGCCCCGCGCCTCGCTGTCACTAGCCATTGCGTCCAACACAGTCTTGAAGCTAGTCCAGCGCACTTCGGTCTGGTCGGTCAGGAATAGGGTAATGTTGAGCAGACAAAGGGCGCGCGCATTAGTTGGGTCCAGTTCCAGAGCCCGCCGGAATTCACCCAGAGCCTCGGTATGCCGCTCCAGACGGTTTAATAATTCGCCATACTGGATGCGGATGGGGGCACTGTTGGGGGCAAGGTTACGTAATTTTTTGCATTCGTCCAGGGCACGTTCAGTTTGTCCGGTGCGCACATAGCTGTCAATGGTGGTTAGCAGCAGTTCCGCCGCTTCTTCCTTCATCCCGTTCGCCATCATCAGATTAGCCAGCTTGCTGCGAAGGGGCATATTATCCGGGCTAATATCCGCCAACCGACGGTAAGCCTGAATAGATTTGGCGGTTTCATCACGGGTATTATAGAGGTCTACAATAAACTGATATTTGGTGCGGGCTTGTTCGAGCCAGCCTTTTTTGACATAAAGCTCTGCCAGAATTGCCTGGGCCGGAAGATAGCCGGGGAAGTAGCGAATCATTTCGTGACAGGCATCCATTGCCGCCTGAAGTAAGTCGCGCTTCATAAAATCTTCGGAAGCCCGCAAATAGGGCATCGCCAGCGCGTTAGGTTCTATTTCAATCAGGTGGCTGGGGAAAATTGGCGGTATGGAAAGGATAGCGGGCATGGTGGCGGTGGTCGAATCCAGCAAATTACTGAGTTTTGAGCTGGATACGCTCTCGTCCAAGAAATCCAGGCCAGCTAAACCGTTACTGCTAGCCGCCCCATTGCCATTGAGCGGTTTCAGGAAATCACCCTCGCCCCCCAGGAAGCTAATCGAGCTGCTAAAGCCGGGCAAGGTTGAGCCCGTTATCATCTCACCATCGCCAAAAGCGATGGCTAAATCTTCCTCAAGTTTGGTTGGGGCAAGGGGTGGTGGTGGGGCTTCCTCGCCTTGCAACCGCCCGGTGATAACCCGCTCGCGTACCGCTTTTTCGCTCATTTCGCGGGCTTTAATCAGCACCAGGGTACTTTTCTCGGTACGGAAGCCCTTGCCGGAAACGAACCCGGCTAGTTTGGTATAAAGGCTGGCAGCTTTGACCTCGTTACCCGTTTTCTGGTAGGCAGTTGCCGCTACATCGTACATGTCAATCAGCTCGTCAACTTCGTTCTCGCCAATCTGGGTAAGGTCTATCTGGCGTAGCGATTGCTCGTAAGCGTTTCCGGCCTCCTCCAAATTCCCCATTCCTTCATAGGCGTTGCCCAGGGCAAACCAGGCGGAGGCGGCATAATCCGTATCCTGAGTGGCTTTGCGTAACTGTTCGATGGCTTGGTCAAATTGGCCCTGCTGGGAGTAAAGCTGACCGAGGCTGTAATGAATATCTGCGCCATTGGCTCCGGCCTCGATTGCCATTTCATAATGGCGAATAGCCTTAGACGTTTCACCCCGTTCCAGCGAAAGTTCGGCTTCGGTAATCAACTTTTGGGTTCCCGAAACCAGGTCGGTGGTAGGGGCGGGGCTGACCACGTTGGTTAAATCATCCCCAAAGGTTGGTTCAGGTGTGTCTTCCACCGGTTTTGGGGCGGGTTTTGGGGCGGAGAATTGACCGCCGGGGACGGTAGCAGATACTAGACTTTCGAGGGCATCCAGGTCGGGCAGGTCGTCCAGGCTTGGTTCAGGAGTAGACACTCGCGGGGGAGCGATGACGGTTGCGCTCCCATCTTCCCATTCGGTCATCAAAGTATGGGCATCCGAATTACTGGGGTCTAGCTGCACCACGTCGTTCAGGATTTCGAGAGCCTGTTGGGTTTGACCAATACTATTATAGTAGTGGGCTAATTCTACCCCTACCGCCGCCGCCGAAACGTTATCGCCTTCGGTGATGTAAACCTCGACAATTTCTTCGTAGGCATCGGTGCGGCTTTCATCCAGGCCAATTATCTCGCTTAAAGCTTCAATACGCGGGATGGGTTGTTGTTTTTCTTTAGCAATATCCCGTAATTTATAAAAAGCGTCAATCGCTTCCGGCTTGCGGCCTAACTGGGCCAGGGTGTCGGCATAGCCTCGCAAAATCTCCTGGTCATCCGGGCGCATTTTTACCAGACCCTGATACTGGTTAAGAGCCTGGTCGTTCCGATTAAGTTTTGCAAGCATTTGGGCCATTCCGACTCTGGCTGCTATGTCGGACTTAAACTCGGATGCGGCTTTGTAGAACTCTCGGAAGGCACTCTCCCACTGGCTGTTTGCCAGTAATTCGCGGCCCCGCGCCATTGCTTCATCGTAAACTTGCCTGTTTTCGGCCATGTTCTTTCCAACCTTGCTATCGGCGGCTATTTTACATCGGTGGTTTTAAATAAATTGCTGAGTTATTATCTCTCTGCTCAACATAATCATAGTATGTAGCTTCTGGATTATACCATCAATAGGTAATGCATGAAAAGGTTTCAACGGAATAAATTTAAAATGTGAATTTGCATCTGCCCCAAAGCGTGATATAATCTGTGCCGTCTATCGGTTATCAGTAGTCGGTGGTCGGTTGTCGGAAAAATCAACAAGGGTGGACAGGATAAACAGGATTTTTAGTAGGTTTGAGTTTGTATAGTTTAGACTCGCCCTCAGTCCTCAGTCCTCAGTCCTTTTTTCAGGGGAGAAGTAATGCCGAATTTAGTGAGCAAGCGCGGTTGGTTCTACATCCTTTCGCTTGTGCTGGTCTTACCAGGTCTGGTAGCAATTTTATTTGGTGGTTTGCGGTTCGGAATTGATTTTACGGGCGGCTCTAGCTGGGATTTGTATTTTAAGGGAAATCCCCCTGGTGCAACCCAGGTTGAAAATACTATCCGCTCGGCTGAGGAAAGTTACCTGGGCCAGTTGCGTACCCGTGCTAACCGCACCGATGCCGAAAAAAACCTCCTGACCCAGCGCGACCAACAAGCTTTCACCGCTATTGCTTCACCGAGCGAAGGTGGCCTGATTATTCTTCGCACCAGTGAAATTTCCGGGCAGACCGATGAAAAACAGACTTTGATAAATGCCATTAAGGCAGCCTATCCCACTTTCGATGAAGGCCGTAATAGCGTCTACACCGTTGGTTCGGTAGTAGCCAGTGAGATTGGGGTTCGCACCCTCTTAGCCATTGTGTTGATTTCAATCGCGACTCTGGCTTATCTGGCCTGGAGTTTCCGCAACGTCAAGAACCCCCTGCGCTATGCCACCTGTACGGTGCTGGCAATGGTTTACAACGTGTTGCTGCTGCTGGGTATCTTCGGTATCCTGGGGGCTTTCTTCCGGGTTGAGATTGACGCGCTCTTTATTACCGCTTTACTAACAGTGGTCGGTTTCTCCAACCACGATACGATTGTGGTATTTGACCGTATCCGTGAGAACGAGTTGCGTAATCCTGGCGAACCGTTTGATAGCGTGGTGAATTATAGCTTGCTGCAAACTTTGGCTCGCTCTATCAATACCAACCTGACGATTATCTTCCCACTAATTGCCCTGTACCTGTTTGGTGGTGAAAGTATTCGCACCTTTGTGTTGGCCTTGATGATTGGGATGATTAGTGTAACCTATTCCTCCATTTTCAACGCCAGTATGTTCCTGGTTTCCTGGACTAAAAATGACTTTGGGAAGTATTTTGGGCGCGGCAGGCAGTCGAATAAACCGACTTCCGCTCCGGCTACAGCCCGATAATTTTAGACGCACGAACGGTGGACGGTGGGCGGAAGAAAATTCTTCCGTACCCCGTCTTTTTCTTTGTTTGAAAGAAGATTATTAACAAAGATGAACAGGATAGGCAGGATATTTAGAAGTGCCGAGTCGAAAGTAAAGGTCATAAATTTACAACAGACAAGAGACAACAGACAACAATTCTTGCTTCTTATTCCTATATTCTATCTGCTTATAGCTGAAAGCTGAGAGGTGCATCATGATAGAACGTTATAGCCGTCCAGAAATGGCAAAAGTTTGGTCGGACGAAAACCGTATTAGCTATTGGCTGGAAGTGGAAATTGCCGTCTGTGAGGCCTGGGCACGGCAAGGGGTTATTCCCGAAAAAGATATGGTTAACATTCGGCGGGCGACGGTCAGCCTGGAACGGATGCTGGAAATCGAGAAGGAAACCGACCACGATGTAATTGCTTTTATCCGAGCCGCCAGCGAGACGGTAGGCGAATCGGCTCGTTTTATCCACCTGGGCATGACCAGCACCGACGTGGTAGACACTGCTCTTTCTATGCAGGTGCAAGAGGCCGGGCAACTGTTGCGGCAGGAAGTGGTAAACTTGCTGGGCGCAATTACCCGCCGCGCCCTGGAACATAAAAATTCGATTATGATTGGCCGCTCTCACGGGATGCACGCCGAGCCGCTAACTTTTGGGTACAAATTGGCGGTGTGGGTGGACGAGATGCGCCGCCACCTGCATCGGCTGGACGAGGCTATTGCCACGATGGCGGTGGGCAAGCTTTCGGGGGCAGTCGGGACGCACGCTAACATCCCACCCGATATTGAGGAAGAGGTTTGCCAGAGTTTGGGGTTATTCGCCGCTCCAGTTTCGACCCAGACTTTGCAGCGTGACCGCCACGCCCATTTTGTCAGTACCCTGGCAATAATTGGGGCTTCTCTGGAAAAATTCTCCACCGAGATTCGCCATTTACAACGTACCGAAGTTCGGGAGGTCGAAGAACCCTTTGGCGAGAATCAGCAGGGTAGTTCGGCGATGCCCCACAAGCGTAACCCCCACCGCTCCGAGCGGATTTCAGGGATGGCCCGGTTGCTGCGGGGTTATGCTATGACCGCTATGGAAAATGTAGCTCTCTGGCACGAGCGCGACATCAGCCACAGTTCCACCGAGCGGGTAATTTTCCCGGATGCCTGTCTGGTGCTGGATTATGCTTTGTCCGAAATGACCGAGATTATTGATAAGCTGGTGGTTTTCCCGGAGCAGATGCTCTACAACCTGGAAAACAGTGGCGGCCTGACCTTTTCCCAACAGGTGCTTTTAAAGCTGGTAGAAAAGGGGCTGGGTCGGCAGGAAGCCTACAAACTTGTCCAGAAACATGCCATGAAAGCCTGGAAAGAACGCGGCAGTTTTATCGAGAACCTCAAAGGTGATGCGGCGGTAGTCGAACGCCTGACAAATGAAGAAATAGAGGGTCTTTTTGATTATGGCTATCACTTGAAATATATTGATACGGCTTTCACTCGGTTAGGGATTGAGTAGGGGCTAGTTGACCTAACCCCCTGCCCCCTTCCCTGATTCAGGGAAGGGGGAAAGAATTCTTCTTTATTCATCCTTCATCCCTCATCCTTTACCTGTATCCCTCGGCCTGTAGGTTGAACAAGTGGGCGTAAGTACCCCCTAGTTTTAGTAACTCCTGATGTGTCCCTAGTTCGATAATCTGCCCATTTTCCAGCACGGCGATACGGTCAGCCATGCGCACCGTGCTAAAGCGGTGACTGATTAAAAGGGCCATTTTCCCTTCGGTCAGTTCGCGGAAACGCTGGAAAATCTCATATTCGCGCTCGGCATCCAGGGCGGAGGTCGGTTCGTCCAGCACCAACAGGTTGCCATTCCGCATAAAAGCCCGACTCAAGGCCATCTTCTGCCACTCCCCGCCCGACAAATCATGCCCATTATCAAACCATTTCCCCAACAAAGTATCGTATTTCTGGGGCAAATCGTCCATAACGGCATCCGCGCCACCCCGTTTGGCAGCCTCGACAATTCGCCCCTCGTCCTCCAGGGCTGAGATTTGCCCGAAGCCGATATTCTCCCGCGCTGTCGCCTGATAGCGCACAAAATCCTGAAAAATCACCCCGATACGCTCCCGCAACTCTGCCGTATCATACTCGCGGAGGTCTACCCCATCCAGCAAAATCTGACCCTCGGTTGTCTCATACAGCCGGGTTAGAAGTTTAACCAGGGTAGTTTTGCCCGCCCCATTCGCCCCCACGAGGGCCAGTTTCTCGCCGGGGGCAATGTGCAAATTCAGGTTACGAATAGCCCAATCCTCGCGGTCAGGGTAGCGGAACGAAACGTTGCGGAATTCAAAGCCGGTCTGGAACTTTTCCGGCACTGGTCGAGAGGCCTGGTGTTTAGCCTCAGTCTGAGGTTTTAGTTTGAGGAACCCAAACAGATTACTCATAAACAGGCTACCTTCGTATATCTCGCCCAGGCTATGGAACAGACCTGTAAAACTGCCTTGCCCCTGCCGCAACACCGCCAGATACAAGGTTAAATCTCCCAGCGTTATTGCTCCTTCAAGTGTTCGGTAGACCACCCAACCATAAGCCCCATAATAACCAGCAGTGGCAAAAATCCCCCATAGAGTAGCGATAATGGTCTTTCTCTTCGCCAGAGCCGCATCCTCGCGATAGAACTCGTTAAACAGGCGATTATACCGACCCAACAGAGGATTGCCCAGCCCGAACAGCTTGATTTCCTTCATACTGCTATCTAGCGTCAGCAAACTTTCCCAATAAGATTTGCGACGAAAATCGGGCGAGTGCCAGGTTAGCAGCCGAAAATAAAGCTTGCTATAGCGCATCTGGGCGATAAACGAAGGAACTGCCGCCCCGAACAGCAATAAGGCCACAATCGGGCCAAAGGCGGTTAATAGCACCCCTAGCGATACCAGCGTTATGACATCCTGCACCATCAAAAAGCTGCTGTTGACAATACTCACGGGTCGCCAATTGACCTCGCGCTGGGCGTTTTGCATCTTGTCATAAAATTTGGCGTTCTCGAAATAGTGCAAATCCAGGGTCAGGGCTTTCGCCATAATCTGGTTCTGGACCGAATGGGCCAACCGGGCGTTAATGAGGTGGTCGAGCAGGGTGCGGAGCTGGCTCAAAACCGTAGTGAGGGTAATCAAGCCAAATTCCAGCAATAGCCAGGGCAAAACCGCACTTAACCCTTCGCTCACGGGGGTTTTGGCACTGAGCGAATTAACAATAGTATCTACGATTAACTTGGCGGCCCAGGCCGAAGCCGCCGGGAGCAGCGCGAAAGCTACCGTCACTACCGCCATCGCCAGTGTTGCTGTAGGGTGAGCCTGCCAGACCAACTGGATAGCACCACCGACATTGGCGAAGGCTTCACGGGTGCTTTTCCAGCGTTGCCCCCAGCCCTTAGCCTCTTTTTCCTCGCTCTGTAGTTCTTCCGCCGCTACGCTCATAAAAGTTCCTTCCGTTATTAGTTATTGGTTATTAGTTATTGGTTATTAGTTATTGGTTAATTTCTAACAACTAATAACTAACAACCCCCAACCATTACTCCCGATTTAACTCAGCTTCGGCTTCAATCTGGATACCGCCCCGTATGCTCTGGGTAATAGTGACATGGCAACTGAAGGGCTGAATCGCCTCAAAAACATCCTGGGCGATTTTGGCGGAAAGGGCCTCACAAAAGGCGGGCTCTTCCCGAAAACTCCAGAAGTAAAGTTTGAGGCTCTTGGACTCAATGCACAGCTTGTCAGGCACATATTCGATTTTTACGGTGCTGAAATCGGGTTGCCCGGTTACGGGGCAAAGGCTGGTCAGTTCGTGGGTGGTCATGCGGACTATTTTTACGTTTTCCGGGGCCGGAAAGGTATCCAGTTCACGGCTGGGTTTGGCAACAAATTTACCTAATGCTTTAAATTCCAATTTTTCCTCCTTGGGGTTGTCAATTATCGGGCATCGGTTGTCGGAAAACTCGTGCTAGAAGCTGACAGCTTTTCCGATTTTAGATATTCATGATAATAGGGGAAGGGAACTTAACGCAAGTTTGGGGATAGAATCAGGTCATATTGCGCGGGACTAAAGCCGTCGCGCTAAAAGAGCAGGTATCCTTAAAAAGCTCTCTTAGCCCGGTGATTTATTTCCGGGCTAATCTTTAAAACTACCCAACGAAGAAATCGGGCATCAGGGGTGCGCCGGGGGTTACGGCGTATTGCTCAAAATCCGTGACACCCGCGCCCTGCAAAATTTCATCGTCAATGCAGAACTGCCCGGTCAATTGGCGGCTGGGAGTCGTCAGAATTATATAGGCCGCATCCGCTACAATTTCGGGCTTGCGCGAGCCTCGGATTGCCTCATCTCCACCCAGCAGATTCTTAACCGCCGCCGTCGCGATGGCTGTGCGCGGCCAGAGAGCATTAACCGCAATCCCTTTGTCGGCGAACTCCGCTGCCATACCCAGCACACACATGCTCATGCCAAATTTCGCCATGGTGTAGGCTACATGATTCTGAAACCATTTTGCTTCCATATTCAGGGGGGGCGATAGATTTAGGATATGGGGATTTTCGGCCTTTAACAGATGGGGGATACAGGCTTGAGAACAGGCATAAGTACCGCGCGTATTAATCTGGTGCATCAGGTCGTAACGCTTCATGGGAGTTTCGAGCGTCCCGGTCAGGCTGATGGCACTGGCATTGTTCACCAGAATATCAATCCCGCCAAAAGTGGCAACGGTCTGGGCCACCGCCTGTTGCACTTGCTCCTCATTCCGAATATCTACCATCAGGGGCAAAGCTTTGCCACCAGCCGCCTCGATTTCTGCTGCCGCAGTATAGATAGTACCGGGTAGTTTGGGGTGTGGCTCGGTAGTTTTAGCGGCAATAACAATATTTGCGCCATCGCGTGCCGCCCGCAAACCAATCGCTAGCCCAATACCTCGGCTGGCTCCGGTGATAAACAGGGTCTTCCCTTTCAGGCTTGCCATTGCCTGTCTCCTTTCAGTTTAGTTTTATGTTTTGGGGAACGGTAGTCAGGAAAGCATAACACATTTTTAGGACTTTCGCTTTGATATACTCCAAAGGGTGTGAACGTAGATTCCTCAGCTTCGCCTCAAAATCACAAGGATATTTCTTTTGTGTACGGTACTCAAAGAGACAGTTTTTGCAAATGCCCTGGAGAATTAAGCAGAATAGATTAATAAAAAAGGCTGGGAGTAAAATCCCAGCCTGTGTTCAGTCTTATCGGATAATGTTCTAGCCGCGTGCTACTGAAATGTCAGTCAGAAATGAGCGGTTATCTATTTCTGGCAGTTTTTTGTGCAGGAACTCGCTGACGACTTGGTTATACTGGTCGGCCTTTTCATCATTACAGGCTAACCGGGCATCTTCCAGCACTTTTAGCTCGGCGGAGGGCAATTGTTGGAGAAGCTTGTAGGCTTGCTCTACCGGCGTAATTTTCGATTGGCGACCCCAGACCATTAGTACAGGTTGCTGTAACTTACCGAAGGCTGTGCCAATCTCGGCATTTAGCCTGCCCGCGAAAAAGGCTAGCGGCGCGTGTTCCGCTCCCTTCTGATGGGCGGCTATGTAATATTGCTCTACTAGCTCATAATTAACCAGACTCTTATCATAATAAAGCTGGTTTTGCATAAACGAGCGAATATTAAAGCGCGAAGCCACAAAGCTAAACAACCCCTGACCCAATATTGGCAACCGCAAAATGGGGTAACTAAAACTTCCGGTAACATTAGGGCCAGCAATTCCGGCACTTAAGTTATTACCAGCCGGCTGCAAAAGCACCAGGGCGTTCACCATTTCAGGAAAGCGGTTAGCTACCTGGATTGCGTGTCCACCCGCCAGAGACGCTGCCATAACAGCCGCTGGTCGTTTTACTACCTCACGTAGAAAATCGGTCAGCAGGTCAACATATAGGTCGGCATTGTAAGAAACCGTCACTGATCGTTCGCTTTTGCCAAAACCCAATAAGTCGTAGGCATAAACGTGAAAATCATGCGATAGAGCTTCAAAATTCTTGCGCCACTCATAACTGCTTGCGCCAGCCCCGACCCCATGCACCAGCACAACCGGGGGATTTTCAGGGCTTCCGGCCTCTTTGTAATAGACCTGACCCCAGCGCGAGGTAAAATACTTTCCTCGACCCTCTAATTTGCTTTCAAGGGCGGGCGTATTCTTCCACAAACGCTGGTTGTTCCAGGCCAGTCCTGCCGTTGCCAGTGCACTCAAACCTAATGTGTTACGGATGGGGTGTTTTTTCTTTTTGGCTTTCTCGTATTTCCCGGTAATCCGTACGGCCTGGTCGCCAAACTCTTTCAGCCGTTTAGCGGCTTCGGGCGAGAGTTTATCATCGGGCAGCTTATTTGCTGGCTTATCCTCGACAGACGATTTCCCCGCCATTTTACTAAATTTTTCCTTAGCATCGGCCAGCTTTTTCTCTGGTTCAAGTCCGGCTACGTAACCGCTTACCGCCTCACCCATTTTCTCGGTCTGTTTGGAGGCTTCTTTAAACTTTTTCTCTGGCTCAAGTTTGTCAACAAAATCACCGACAACGCCCGGTATTTTCTCTACTTGATGAGCAACGGCGTTATACTTCTTCTCCGGTTCCAGCTTGTCAACAAAATCACTCACGATGCCTGGAATTTTCTCAACCTGGTGAGCAAAAGCGTTATATTTCTTATCTGGCTCAAGTTTGTCAACAAAATCACTGACAATGCCTGGAATTTTCTCCGCCTGTTTGGAGGCTTCTTTAAACTTTTTCTCTGGCTCAAGTTTGTCAACCAGATCGCTAACAATGCCTGGAATTTTTTCCACTTGATGAGCAACGGCGTTATACTTTTTCTCTGGTTCCAGTTGGTCTACCAGTTTGTTCGCCTGTTTTTGCCAACCTTTAAGCTTTTTGTCAGCCCGTTTTCGGAACAAGCCTACATTTTTCCTGGTTTGTTTAGTTTGTTTCTCTAGCATAAATTATCCCCTTTCGTCAGAATAATTATTGATAATAGCTAACTCCCTAAAAAGCAAGAAGCGTGCCATAAATAGGCAAATAAAATCAGTGCTAGAATCACAGGCTCAGGGCGACATTCGTGGTGAACGATTGTAAAATCCTTTGTAGGAAGCTGCTCCGTCAGGCGATAATCGCAAAGTGGAGCCTTGGATGACAGAGCATCCTCCAACGATAAAACAGGTTCAAGATTTTATGAGGTGGGGGTGAGGGGCAAGCTGAGGTAAAAAGTGCTACCTTCGCCGGGTTGACTTTCCAGCCACATGCGCCCGCCGTGTTGCCGAACTATTTCGTTACTGACATATAAGCCTAGACCGAGGCCCTCTACCACGGCGTTTTGGTGGGTACGCACGCGATAGAAAGGGTCAAAGATATGCTCCTGGGCTTCCTTGCTTATGCCGTGACCCTCATCACGTATCCAGATTAAAGCCTGGATGGATGGGTCAGTATCTATCCGCCTGGAAGCTTCTAAACCCACCGTCACGGTGGTTTCGGCGGGGCTATATTTCAGAGCGTTGTTAATTAAATTATCCAGAACCTGTTCAATCCGTCCGGCATCAAAGGAGCCTACCAATCGTTGGTCGGGCAGTTGCAGGGCAATGTTATGGTTGCGGGGGTTCTGGCGATGCTGCTCTACAATCCGTTCAATTAGCTCGTTTAGATTCAGGTCTGGAGAATACTTTAACTCCAGTTGGTGGCTTTGAATCCGGGAAAAATTCAGCAATTGATCTACCAACTCGTTCATGCGGTTAGACTGGTAAATAATTCTTTCTACCGAGCGCAACAGCTTTTCCTGACCAGGTTCTATTTGAGGTGACAATTTTGCCTGACCCAGCAAATTCCTTTGCAAGATTTGGGCATAACCTTTTATCGAAGTAAGGGGTGTACGTAGTTCGTGGCTGGCAACTGACATAAACAAATCTTTGTAATAGTCCAACTCTCTCTGGGTATTCAGGTCTTTTTGGGTCTGACTATAAAGCTGGGCATTATCCAGAGCCACCGTTAGCCGTTGGGCAATTTCCTGGGCTAAGTTAACATCTTCCGAACTATAGCGATATGCCTTCTCATTGTTTACCACTGATAGCACTCCGATTAAGCGGTCACGAACTCTAAAGGGGACACTCATTGCCGACTTTGGGTTGAGGTGTTTAAATAGACGAAACTGTTCAGCTTCCAAAGCTTCGGCAGAAGGGAGAGTATCATCAAACTCATTGGCCACTACCGCTTTGCCATCTTTTATGGTTTGCGCCATGAGAAATGTGCCAAACCAATCGGGCGGGTATTCCTGAGCCAGTTTTCTGGCGAGGGCTTCTTGCGCCGAGTCGGCATTGGCTATTGCCACTCGCCGAAAGGATGATGTGTTAAGGTCATCCGCTATATCAATTAAACAATAATCCCCCGGATATAAAATAGTATGGTTGGCTATTTCCTGCAAAATTCCCTCGTAATTGAAGGAGGAGGCCAGAATGGTGCTTATCTCGGATAATAAACGCAGACGATTTAAAACAGCCTCCCGCAAAACCACCTCTTTTTTCAGACTCTGGTTGGCCTTAGCAAGTTCGCTTGTGCGCTCAACCACGTGCTGTTCAAGGCTGGCGTTCAACCCCCGAATTTCAGCTTCAACTTGCCGTCGGCGATTAATATCACGCCCCACCAGATAGTAGATCAGGCTGAAAAAGGCGGCATTGAATAAGACTAAAATCGAAACGCTCAGAAGAGTATAAATATCGTTGGTATTCTGGTTCTTAACGCGGTCTTGCAGCAGGTTATTTTCTTCATTCCTCATCGCCAATACTATCTGACGAATATTGTCCATCGTCTGCTTGCCCACGTTAGTACGAACCACTTGTAGAGCTGCTTCCAGGCTTACAGTCTGGCGCAAATTAATAGTTTCTTTGAGTTCAGCCAATTTAGTGTTTAACAGGGCTGAAAGCGTCTTCAGCCGTTGTTGTTGGCTAGAGTAATCTGAGGTTAAATTGCGTAAATTATCGAGATATTGGGGTAAGATAGTGATAGAAGCGTTGTAGGGTTCCAGATATTGCAAATCACCTGTAAGTAAATAGCCCCGCTGGCTGGTTTCGGCATCATTAATGGAGACTAAAGTATCGTCAAGTAGATTCAACACCTCGTTAGTGCGGGTTACCAGGTCGCGCTTTTCCCGGTAGCTAACAATAGTCACAAAGGTAATGAAAATAATCGTAACTAGAACCAGGGCAACCAAAGCAAAGATAATTATTATCTTCCTTTGCAGCGATAATTGCCTGATAAAAATTAATTTTCTCAATTTGGTTGGTATTTTACTGGCGCATTACTGACAAAACTAAAAACTCTCTGACAGCCTTGCAAATTTTAATATTGTTATAATAGTTTATGCTAAATAAGCAGCTAAAGCAATGTTCAAAGTATAAAAAAAGAGCAGCCCGGAGGGCTGCCCTAGGCTGTTTTTTATTAGTGTTTATGGTCATGCTTGTGGTCGTTGTGGGTAATGTCTTCCACTTTGTCTTTGACTACCTCGGCAGCATCTTTTACCGCTTCTTTAACTTTCCCAACAGCATTTTGGGTTTTACCTTCGGCGGTTTTGGCCTCGCCTTTAGCTTGCATCTCTTCATTGCCGAGCAATTCGCCTGTCTTACTCTGGACATTGCCCATTACTTCTTTAGTCTTGCCTTCTGCTTGCTCTTGTTTGTTGTCTTTCATCGTTGAACACTCCTCTTACTTTTGTTGGAAGTTTTTGAACCAATGCACGCTGCACTGGCAAGACTTTTTATCGCAATTCTTGTGCCACGACTCCTGATTTTGGGAAATTTGATAATTTATCCATTGCCCTTTAGTGCTAATACTGGAAGGGTTCATTGCTGGCACGAATATTGCCTTACTTTTAGTATTATTGGGAAGTTTTTTTAGTCAAAAAGGAGAAAATTTTTTACCTGAAGCGAATAACCTCAAATCAAGTAAAGAATCTAAAAACGAAAAATGAGTATGGTTACAAATAATATATCAAATTCTATTAGAAGGTTAGCAGTTAATAAAGCGACCCATCAGGTGGCTTTTCTGGCTAGTTTTCCGCCTCGCCAATGTGGGATTGCTACATTTACCAGTGATGTAATCCAGGCAGTTGTGCAGCAATCCCCTCAAATCAAACCAATAGTAATTGCTTTGGAAAATACTAAAGAAATTCAGGGTTTGAATTATCCGGCTATGGTTAAGTATGTATTACCCCAATATGACCTGGCTGCATATCGAAAGACGGCTGATTTCATCAATCACAGCGGGGCCGAGGTACTCTGTGTTCAACATGAATTCGGACTCTATGGCGGTGAAGCAGGCGAATGGTTACTTGAAATCTTAAGGCGAATAGAAATTCCAGTCGTAAGTGTTTTACACACGGTATTGCCTCACCCCACGGCTGATTATTTGCGGGTTATGCAGGAAATTGGTCGGCATTCCAATAAAATTGTGGTAATGACCCAAACCTCAGCTCAATTGATGCAGACTGTTTATGGCTTGAAAAAACACCAGCTTGAGGTTATCTATCATGGCGTACCAGATGTGCCGTTACTTTCAACCGACGCTGCTAAAGTCAAACTCAATTTGAGCGGGCGAACCGTCCTGGCAACTTTTGGTCTAATTAACAAAGGCAAAGGGATAGAGTACGCTCTGGAAGCCCTGCCAGCCGTAGTAGCCCGCTATCCAGAGGTGAAATACCTGGTATTGGGTGGCACGCACCCGGTGGTACGTCAGCTTGAAGGTGAAAGCTACCGAGAGAGTCTGGAAGCCCGTGTCCGCCAGCTAGGTCTAACTGACCATGTGCAGTTTGAAAATCGCTTTCTGGATTTTGATGATTTGTGCGACTATCTGGCGGCAACTGATATTTACCTGACCCCCTATCTGGGTAAAGAGCAAATCGTCAGTGGCACTTTAGCTTACGCCCTGGGGTTTGGCAAAGCGGTAATATCCACGCCCTATCTTTATGCTAAAGAAGTTCTGGCGAACGAGCGCGGTTTGTTGGTGGAGTGGAAGGATAGTGCCAGTATCAGTACAGCTCTATTACGCTTGCTTGACAATCCCAGCCTGTTAGCCGCAACCCGGCAGGCCGCTTACCAATATGCTCATCAGATGGCCTGGCCTAATGTTGGTCGGCAATATGGGGAAATGTTCGAGAAAATGGCTCTGATAGCCAGCAACAGCTCAATGCCCCTTGCTTCACCTGTCTATATTTCCAACTATCCGTTAGTCAGGAAATAAGCAAAAAAAATGTTAAACCCTATTTTGACTCGCCTGACTTTTAAGAGCAATGAGCCGGATAATTTTAATCCGGCCCATTTTTTGGCAATGACCGATGACTCTGGGATGTTCCAGCATTCGCGTTTTTCTATTCCTGACCGCCATCACGGTTATACCCTGGATGATAACGTACGGGCTTTGCTGGCAACCGCCCAGAGTGACGACCCGTTATTGGTGGCCCGTCTCCCCATTTACCTCAGTTTCGTAATGTACTGTCAGCAACCGAACGGACTTTTCGTTAATTTTCTGGGTTATGACCGCCGCTTCCTCGAAGAGGTAGGTAGTCCCGATTCGCAGGGTCGCACTCTTTGGGCTTTGGGCGGGGTCTATCTGGAAAAGCCTGAATATCGGCCCTTGCTTGAACCAATGTTGGAAGCGTTGTGCCACCAGGTAGCACAAATGACATCGCCGCGTACCCTGGCTTTTGCTTTGCTTGGCCTTACTGCTTACCTGAAGGCGCGGCCCGAACATTCCGAAATACGCACGGAGCTAAATTTTGTGGCTGACCGTTTGTTGGGCTATTTGGAGAAGTCGGAGCGACCAGGTTGGTACTGGTTTGAGGATTATATAACTTACGAAAATGCCCGTTTTCCCCAGGCTCTTTTTGCGGCTTATCTTGCCACTGAGGATACTCGATATTTAAATGTAGCCCGCAAAACGGCGGACTTTCTGGAAGAAATACACTTTAAGAATGGCTATCTAAAGCTAATCGGCAGTGACGGCTGGCTAAACCGAGGTCAGGCACCCGCCCAATTTGATGAGCAGCCGGTAGAGGCCGGGGGGTTGGTTGAGATGTATACTCTGGCCTACCAGACAACGGGCGAATCGCGCTATTTTGATTTAGCGCGTTGTGCTTTTGATTGGTACAGTGGGGGTAACTGTCATAAACTGGCTGTTTATGACCCTTTGACGGGCGGCGTTTATGATGGTCTTGAGTCTGACGGCGTAAATTATAATCAGGGGGCCGAATCAGTTATATCCTATTTGTTAGCCCTCCAAAGTTTGCGAAAAATTTCTAGCCTGAACAGCTAATTGCAAACTCCGTAATAAAAAGTAGTAGTGATTTTTAGTCACTACTACTTTTTATATCCAGCTCTAGAGGCTATATCTATTCGGGGAGCTCCTGCTCTGGTAGTTCAGTGGGCAACTGTAGGGTAGCGACCCCGATACGCTCGTCCGCCATCCCATAATAGATGTCCAACCTGCCATTCTCGCGCAAATCTACTCCGGTTGGGAAAACCACATTTGAAACGATCCCTTCCTTTTCTTCCGGCAATTCTGGCTCTAAAATTGGCTCTATTGAGCGGTATAGAATCTTACGAGGGTCTTGCAAATCAAGGACAAGGGCCCCCGCTGCGTAATACATTTTTGGAGCTCTTCTATCAGCAGCAGTAACAATCCCGCCACTTACGCCGTGAAAGAGAGTTACCCAGCCATAACTGGTTTTGACAGGAGGAGTGCCCCCGCCAATTTTGAAACGCTGCCAAACCCCGGAAGGGGTCATAAGCAATTGATGTTCATCGAAGATAATCAAGTTTTCGGGGTTATTATTAATCAAAATTTCAAGCGGACAATAGGAAATCCAGATACTAGGTCGTGGGTCTTCCACCCCCGCTGGTAAAACCACGTAAGATGGCAAATTGGGGTCGTTCAAAGCACCGTAAACATCGTAAGTTGGCCGATGCATCATAGCAATAGCGGGTCTACCCTTGGGGTCAATCACTGGTTCCGGGAAAATGATGGCATCTTTATTGGAATAAAGATTGAAATCCATTTGCCACTCAGCGCGAAAAGCAAAAGCTACCGGCCCTAACCGCTTCCAGGTAAGCAGGTCATCTGATGTAGCCAGGGCAATACGCGGCCCAATTGGCCCATAAGCGGTATAAGTCATAACATAGGTTTTAAGCTGTTCAATATAGACTATGCGGGGGTCTTCGCAACCAGCCGTATGCAGGTTTTGTTCGTAGAGCTCGGTAGGTTCGAGGGCAACCCCCAGCCTTTCAACATCATAAGGATCACCTTCCGAGTTGAATTTAACCTTTGCTACCCCAATCCGGGAATAATTTTTAGGCGCAACCAGGCGGGGAAATAAATATAGCTCGCCATCTTTGCCTCGCACACAGGCCGGGTTAAGCACTCCCCAGGCTTCATGTGAGTCGTCGGGGTTAGCATGCATAATAACCCCTAATCTTTTAACGTTGAATGGTTTCATTTGCTAGTTATTCCTTTCAGTGAAGAACCATATGATATTAGAAACCTGAGAGGGAAGCGGCAAAATACTCAAAAGAGGTTTATAAGCGGCGATAAAGTCAAAAAAATAGTTAAAAACTCTCAAGGGTGTTTCTGCAAACATCAAACAGAAGTTTATCACACACCCTTTCTTATACCACTTTTGGTAGCCTGGTGCAAACTTGAGTCTTTTATATTTCAAAAAGTTCTTTACAAATAATGAAGGGAATGCCGCTATGAGACATTCCCTTAAAGTTGTTAAGGAAAGATATGGGGAAAGAATTGTGGCTTGCGGGGTAACAAGCAAAGTGTTACTCCTTAAATAATTCTGAACTCAATTCAATAAACATCTTGAAAAAACTCGAATTAGGTGCGCATCCGTGTGCCTGTTACTGCACGGTAGCCAGCAATTAGAATGATGGCCCCAACAATCGCTACAAGAATGGACTCCACATTAAAACCGTTGACCATATCTCGACCAGTAATCAGACCCATTACAAAACCACCAACAATTGCACCCAGGACACCAATTACCAGGTCCGCCAGAAGACCGCCTGCACCACTACTCATGATCATGTTAGCAATCCAGCCAGCCAATAAACCTACGATCAACCATACTAAGATACTCATTTTGGAAACTCCTTTCAAAATAATTGTTATCTGTTACCAGAGTTAAACTTCTTTCTGGTGTTTACTCTCTACCTTTAATAAAAGCATAAAGTGTGCCAAAACTCTGGATTCACTACTTTTTCAGGTAAATTTTGCATTGACTCTGGCCTAGCAGGTCAACCAGAACCCCATTTTCCGCCGTAATGTCGTAATCAAAAGTAAACTCGTGCCACTCGCCGTCCGCCGGGAAGTTAGGAATGTTATAGTTAGACAGGGGATTATCCCCAAAGTTCGCCACCACAGCCACTACGCTACCCCCATCATCCCAGCGTTTCCAGGCCAAAACCTTATTTTCCGGGTCGGTATGAATGATCTCAATATTCTCACTTTTCAAGGCTCCAGTGGTCTTACGTAAGAATATCAGACCACTTACGTAGTGATATAACTGAGCGTTCGCCTCATTCCCCAACAATTCCCAATGGAGAGGGCGCGGGTCCATGCTTTTGTCGCTGGGTTCGCCAAATTCCTCGCCCATCCAAATCATCGGCACCCCTACCGCCGTAAACATCACCGCCATACCGAGCTTCATTTTGCGGAAAGCTTTATCCTCCAGTATTCCCGCCGTACCAAGTTCAAACATCAGGCGGTTATGGTCGTGATTGGAAAGATATTGCACGGCAGCAATTGGGCCAAGAATCCCGGTACGGGCGGGTTGAATGGCATTCATAGTTTTTTCCCAGTCGAACGGTTGCCAGCCGTTAAACTCAGCTTCCCGCAGGTTAGCGGTCATCTGGAAATAAAACGGGTCGTGCCAGAGTCCGTCCATCGGCCCGTCTACTCCGACCATTGCCGGGTCAAGCGGTATATGTTCAGCTACCAGATACAAAGGTTTAGAGCCACAGGCTTGTTTCAGGGCTTCGGTAAGCCAGCCGAGAAAATCGAAATTGTTTATAAGGGCGGTAGCATCAAATCGAATCCCGTCCAGGTGAAACTCAGTAAGCCAGTAAAAGGCCACTTCGTTCATAAACTTTCGGGAGGGGAAAATCCCCAGATTTTCATCCAAATGCTGATAATCAAATTTCGGGCCGAACTGAAAATCGTCGGTATTATTTTCGACAAACCAGTAATTATGGTCTATGTGAGCCAGCGGGTTATCCTGATGGGCATGGTTCGCTACCATATCCAGAATGACCCGAATACCTCTGGCGTGGCACTCGTCAATCAGATTCTTCAGGTCGCTACTAGAGCCATAGGCACTTTCTACGGCGTAAAAGAATTTGGGATTGTAGCCCCAACCTCTGTCTCCGGGAAACTCCGTCAGGGGCATCAGTTCGATAGCATTTACCCCCAGACCCGTCAGGTAATCCAATTTGGCAATTACTCCCTGAAAATTACCGCCAAAATCGGCTACATGGGTCTCATAAATAACCAGGTCAACATCCGGGGGCAAAGACTGGTCATCGTGTTTCCACTGATAATCGTCTACAATAATTTGCCCATCACGAACGCGTAAAACGGCATTACCACCATTTGACTCGTTGATATCAGTAGCGAGTGGGTCAGCAACTGACACCCATTGCCCCGGCTGCCAGGGGCTATTGGACTCTACCCAAAATTTATACTCATAATCGCCGTCAGCCAGGTCAACGCCAATGCGGAAAGTTCCGTCGTCATCTTTGTATAGCGGAATTTCCTTCCAGTCTGAAAAGTCACCAGCCACTGCCGCCCGCTTGATATAAGGGGCAAATAGGCTGAACTCAATCGAGTTGGTTTTGGCTTCGGCGGCCTCTTTTCCTCGGGGCTGCCCTTTGGTAGAGCGCGTGCTAAACTTGTATTGAGAGGTTTTGTCTTTGGAGTTCACCCCCTCAACTTCAGGACGGGTGGTTAAATTATTTGTTTGAGTCTGTGCCTGTTCCTTTATTGTGGTCATATTTGTATCTCCATAAATAACTGTATTTTGACTAATGTTTAAATAGGCAAAAGAATAAGCCCTCCCACCAGGGAAGGCTTAAAGTTAAGCGGGTCTAAAACCTGCCGCGTCTAGTTGTAACCACATTTTGGCGGCTACTTGGGTCTGGTCGGAAAATCGCATACATAAAAGATACGACACCCCAGGCTAGCAAGGCATACATAGCCATGGCTACTAGCGTAGATATTTCAAAAACGCTGTTAGTCGTTAGTTTCTGGTCGGCAAATATTCCATCAAAAGCCACAACAAAGGGTCGGCTCAGATTATAGACAAAATTGGTTAAGCCGTTATTGGGGTCAGCCCCTAAAAGTCGGAAAACCAGTCGCATAACCAATAATACTTCCAGTGCCGTTACCAGAGCATAAATTATTGTGGTTGCTCGATTAAGAATATTAACACGGCGTTGATACGGATTATCATAAACCTCTTCTTGGCGTTGGGTTAAGTTGCCCTGAGAGTCTACGTAGCTTTCGTTAATATTATCAACCCTGACATCACCCATATCTGAAGTTGAGACCGTCTTGTTTGCGATTGGCGCAACTGGTGGCAAGGGATCAGGATTAGGATTTACAGGTTGATAGTTATAGTTGTTACTCATAAGTTTTTGAAACTCCTTTCCAGAGTGAAGCAATATTGTTATTTCGAAAACTTTTCAGGTTTTCTTCTAGGGTATCTATTGCATAAAGCGTGCCAGGAAATCTACTGAAGCTAATAGAGGAAGAATAATGGATGAAAAAGAGGGAGAAGGATGAAGAAATACATGGGGTGGGGCGGTGGTTACTGGGCGGGGTTGGTTTTAGGCGACCCACCAGTTCGCCCCTACAAAGGCAACACTGGGCAGTTTGCGAACTGCCCCTACGAATTTTACCGACAACTGACCACCGACAACCACCTTACACCCTGGGTTTTGTGGGTTTTGATTGGTCTGCGGCTTGATCATCTTGTTTGACGATGCTAATTTCGCCGTTGGATTCGATATAGGCCTTTTTTACCATTGCTAACTCCTGAACCCCTTGCAAGCGTAATTCTTCCATAATATCCTGTCGGGTTAGGAGTTCTTTACGGGCATTAACCTTATTAATCTCGCCATTCTCGATGATTACTAGCGATTTGGGGCGAATAAGCCGATAGAACCAGGGGAAGTGATAGCCCAAAAAACTCAAAGCCCAATCCCAGAAAATCAGGGTCACCGCCAGAATCAGCACGTCCCCCACCGAGGTTGTTTGTCCCGCCATCCCATTCTGCACCGCGTCCGCCAGCAGCACCAGCACCAGCAAATCCGAGATACCCAGCCCGCCCGACTCGCGTTTTAGAATAACCCGCAACAGAAAGAAAAGAGCCAGATAGACCAGCGAAATACGGACGATACTTTCGATAATCGGGGCCTGTGGCACCAGCACCTTGCCCCAATCTTCCGGAAAAAATTGCACTTGTTCCTCCTCTGTGATAATCCGCAGTTCACGTTGCCATTTCACAGAGAAAGCAAGATTTGTTCCCCCTTCGTTTTTTAAGGGAAGGGGGCTAGGGGGTTAGGTTTACAGCCGTGTCTCGAACCATTCTTTAATTCGGCGAAGGCGACCTATGCGGTGGTCGGGAGTGCCGTTGCGGGAAAGGTTGTGGCTCTCGTTGGGGGTGCGCACCAGTGTCACCTCGCAGCCGTTGCGCTTCAGGGCGAAGAAAAACTCCTCGGCCTGCTCAATCGGGCAACGGAAATCGGCATCGCTATGCAGCATTAGCAGGGGGGTTTTGCACTTGTTGGCGTGGGCCATCGGCGACCGCTCCCAGATACGCGGATTCGACCAGATATCCCCCTCAAATTCGGTCTCGACAAAACTGAAACTGATGTCCGACAGAGTGTACATCGTCAGCATATTGCTAACACAGCGTTGGGTCAGGGCGGCCTTGAACCTATCGGTATGGGTCACAATCCAGTTGGTCAGGTAGCCGCCATAGCTCCCGCCCGTCACTCCCAGCCGGGCCGCATCCACATAGCCCAACCCGATAACATAATCGAGACTCGCCATCACATCATCGTAATCGTGATGCCCCCAATCGTTATAAATCGCTGCCCCGAATTCATGCCCATAACTGACGCTGCCACGCGGGTTAGTGTACAGCACCACCTGCCCCTGCCCCGCCAGCGTCTGAAACTCCAGATTAAAGCTATGTCCATAGGCAGTATGCGGCCCGCCATGAATTTGTAGCACCAGGGGATATTTTTTGGACTTATCGAAGCCGGGCGGCAGCAATATCCAGCCCTCAATCTCGCAAGTACCATCCAGGCTCGGCACTTTAATAGTCTGGGGCTCGGCTAGATAATAATTCGCCAGCCAGCTATCGTTCAAACTGGTCAGCCGCTCCGAGTTTGGGGCGGAAAGGGGCAAGAGGAAAATGTCACCGGGAACCTGGGGAGTAGCGCAGGAAAAGGCCACCCGCCCTGCTGCAAAGCTGTAAGCGTAAATATGACCATCGCCCGTAAAGGCCGTAGGGTCTGAAGAGCCATCGCGGGGAACGCGGAAGAGCTTCATACTGGCCTCGCTACAGGCTGCGAAATATATTTCCGCGCTATCGTCACTCCAGACCGGGGGAGTCTCACCAAAGGCCCGCAAGTCGGAGTTGAGCATATTAGCCAGGGGGCGATCCAGCCCCAGCGAAAGGCATACCGCCTCGCCCGCCTTGCCATCTTCAGCAATATCGAGCTTCCAGAGGCGCGGCTGCTCCATAAACGAGCCATCTTTGGGATTGGTATGACCTACAAAGGCGATAGTCTTGCCATCGGGCGACCAGGCCGGACTTCCAGCAGGGCCAACGCTGGCGGTTAACTTCTCGAAGGTGGTTTCGGCGGCATATAAATCCACCAGCCACAAATCGCTAATGCAGGTAAAATCGGCCTGTTGCTGGTTGCGGGTGGAACTAAAGACCACCTTCCGCCCATCGGGCGAGGAGGTGGGTTGGGCCACGTTAAACGGCCCGGTGGTAATCTGGCGGGGGGCTACTCCCGGCGCGGCGGTATCCAGCAACCAGAGCTGAGTATGCGAATCGCCCGGAATCAGACTGGGGCGACCATCGGCCCGCATATGAATCCGCTCGAACCGGACGGGCTGCCCACTCACCCGCCTGGCCTCTTCCTCGCTGGCTTGCTTCTCGCGTTTGGCCTCGGCGGTTTCGGGCAAATGCCAGGTGGCGGCCTTCTCGGTGTCGTCGGGGGTGTCCAGCAGTAGTAACAGGTGGCGGTTATCGGTCAGCCAGGTAACACTGGAAACGCCCGTCTGGAAGGTCGTCAACTGCGTGGCCTCGCCCGCCCCGTCCAAATCCAGCAGATAAACCTGCCGCTTGACCTCATCGCCCCCCCGGTCGGACAGAAAGGCCAGCTTTGTACCGTCGGGCGACAGGCGTGGGCTGGCATCCCGCCGCGGCCCGTTGGTCAGCTTGCGGCTCTTTTTGCTGGCGACATCTAACTGCCAGATTTCGCCGGGATAGCTGTTTTTCTCGCGATTAATATAATAGAGGTCGTAATAAATCTGGCTGGCATCGGGTGATAACTGCACCTCGCCCAGGAATGACATTTTGGTTATATCTTCAACTTGCAGGGGTAACGACGTTGGTACTTTGGTAGTCATATATTTTTTATTCTCCTTTTCCTACAATTTTAAGGTAATTAATTATCCTGTCAATGGCTCGAAGGATGAAGAATTCGTAGGGGCGGTTCGCGAAGGGGGAAAAGGGAAGTCGTAGGGACAACCCTTGTGGTTGTCCGGGATTGATTCAGGACAGGCAGAGCGTAGCCTCCCCTTTGGGGACAAGGCCAGTCCCTACGACTTTTTCAGCCCTGATTTCTTTCATCCTTTCCCCCCATCCTCCCTAGCCGTTTTTCTGGTTGCGCCTGGCAGGAAAATTGGCTAAACTTTTGTCATAAAAACCAAAAATTATATACCACCATAAAAGGAGCGCGAAATGTCCCTCGAAACCGAGCAAAGCCCCGAAGTCCTCATAGATAGCAATAGCGAAGGCACAGGCCGGATTGAAGCCTTCACCGATGGGGTGCTGGCGATTGCCATTACCCTGCTAATTCTGGAAGTAAAAGTGCCGCATCTGGAGGCGGAAGGCAAAGGGGGACTATGGGAGTCCTTGTTCAAGCTGTGGCCTTCCTATGGCGGCTATTTCACCAGCTTTCTGGTTATCGGTATCATCTGGATTAATCACCACCAGTTGTTCAAGCTGATTCGACGCACTACCCATTCATTCCTCTCGTTGAACGTGCTGTTTCTGATGGTGGTATCGTTCCTACCCTTCCCGACGGCGGTGCTGGCAGAATATATTCGGGAAGGCAAGGAGCAGCAAATAGCGGCCATTTTCTACACTGGCTCGATGCTGGCGATGGCGATTGTTTACAATATTCTATGGCGTTACGCTTCGGGGAATTATCGGCTGCTTTACCCAACTGTGCCCCAGGCAGTGGTGCGGGATATTTCCAAAAAATATAATGCAGGGCTTGGGTTTTATCTGGTGGCATTTGCTGTGTCATTTATTAGCTACGAGGCAAGTCTGGCCCTGACGGTGCTGCTGGCCCTTTACTTCCTCCTGCCCGGCCTACCCACTTTTAGAAGAAGGGTGAAGGGTCAAGGGTGAACGGTCGTCGGTAAAATTCGTAGGCACAAGATTTATCCCCTCTCCCTTAGACAAGGAGAGGGAACAAGCCGGAACCCCCCCGACCGTAAACTGGCTTCTTCCTTAGAAAAAGAGAGGTAATAGTTCCCCCCTCCCGTTGGAAAGGAAGGGGGCAGAGGGGTTAGGTTAGGATGGTTTAGGGGCGGGCTTTTTGGTATCTTTGGGTGGTTTTTTCTTTTCAGGTTTGGGTTTATTGCCCCGTAATTCGCTCTTCATAGTTAAATCCTCTTCTGTTTTCAAATTTGTGAAACTACGCTATTTCCAGTAAAAAGGAGTATCAGGAGGCGGGTTATTCAGGCCCACTTCCAGGCTCTCTTTCTTTGGAATTATCACACCTTTTCAATTTTTTTACAATATTGTGAAATAGGGGTTGGAGGTCGGGGATTCGTAGAGGTGGCGTTGCCCCGTCCTGGTGGGATTAGCCACCGATATACACTGATAAACACAGATGAAAATAAAAACATAAAAATCCGGGTTCATCTGCGGCAAACCAACCCCGCCCCTACGACCCGCTTATTGCCAAGCTAATAGTCTGGGGCGAAACCCGCGCCGAGGCTTTGGAACGCAGCCGCAAGGCCCTGAGCGAGCTCAAAATAGAGGGCATCAAAATTAACCTGCCGCTCCATTTGCTCTTACTCGACGATTCTGCCTTCGTTCATAGTAATTACAACACCAGTTTATTGAAGTAATAAAGATTAAAGAGTAAGAATAAAGAAGGTGGGATTCGAAGGGGGACTTGCTGTCGCCCTGAAATCGGAGTGTAATTCAGGCTCCCTTGCTTGCCCTTCCCAAAATGCTGGGGCAGCTTCACTGGTCTATATCTGCAATTGTCCTTCCACTTAAAATATTTATACTTAATCGCAATAGATTTGCAATTTACACTTATTGTAATTCGTACCCCTACCCATTATTATAACTTCTAGTATTTCGCGTTAGTAGGCTCTCTTGGTGCGCCTCAAAACATCGAATTCTTTACTCAGCCTGCAAACTAGCAAAAACTTTCCGGTTTTTCCTTATTGATTAGTAAAATTGAATTTGTAAAAGGCTTTTATGGTCCTTCAAAGCTGCTGGAGTAGTTATGTCGCTGCTAAGTCCCCAAATCTTAAGAAAGCTAATTGTTACTCATAACCTTGCTCCAGAGCAACTGGAAACAAAGACCCAACGTGAACAAAGATCTCTCAGCGTCTTTTCACTAATTATCATTTCAATATTTGGTGGTGGATCGCTTTCAATGATTCCTTTGTCATATTTCACCGGGCAATTCGGCTTGCTAGGGGTAATACCCCCAACAATGATTTGCGTCGGCGTAAGTATTTTTGTCAATTGGGCTAGCCATTACCCGAATCTTGTCCGATTTGGTAGTTGGCTAATGCTAGGCTGTACCACCCTCTCAATGAGCTTCTATTTAATTTTTTTCGGCCCTAACCAACCAATGGCTGGTTTATTTTTTCTGCCAATTGTAATGAGCCTTTTTTTATTGCCCTGGTATGGTACTCTTTTGATAACTATGACGGGTTTGGCGGTAACTTCTTTAATTACCCTGCTTGAGTTTCAGGCTTTGTTACCGTTGAGTGGTATAACTGCTACTATCCTGACTGTGATAATTTGGTTTTTTGTACTAATTGCACCCACAGCCCTCGGCCTATACTTGCTTTCTCAGCTAAACACCAGCTACAAACAGGCGACGACCCAAAATAATCGGATTTCGGAAGCCTTCCGCAGTGTCGAACGCAAACGGGAAATGGGACAAATGGTCAGCACCCGTATCCAATCGGTAAGTGCTGAATTGCATGCCACCGCCAGCCAGCAAGCCAGTGGTAGCCAGCAACAGGTAGCTGCTATCCAGGAGATTACAGCTTTTTTGCAGGAATTATCCCAGACTGCTAATGAAATTACCCACAAAGCCGAGAATATCAATAACACCTCTACTGATGTATTGGTCACTGCCCAACAAGTGATCCACACCGCTGATTTGGTTAAGGAACGGGGTGAGGAAGGCCTGTTAGCTGTAAATAGCACTATCGCTGGCAATCATCGGATAACAGCGCTTTATCAGAAAATGGTTGAAATTTTGGAAAGACTAGAGAATCGTTCAAGCCAAATCAATCAGATTAATCAACTAATTAAAGATGTTAGCGACGAAATGCACCTGTTAGCTCTGAATGCCACGCTTGAAGCAGCTGGGGCTGGAGAATATGGCGAACGGTTTGGGGTAGTAGCAAGAGAGGTAAAATCGTTGTCGAACCGCAGTGTTAAGGCCAGCAAAGAAGTTTCTACTATTTTGGGAGAAGTGGGTGGCGAGATAAAGATAGCAGTGGGTGCTGCTGGGGAATGCCAGCGAGAAACCATCGCAGCCCTGGGACTAGCGGTAAAGAGTGGGGAAGTAATGAACGAACTGCTTATTGCTATAGAGCAAAACGCTAAGGTAGGCAATTGGATTGAGGATTCTACCAATTTGATGAATAATTTCACCAGCGAGATAGTTTATGCAACCAGCCAGCAATATAGTGGCTCGAAACAGGCGGTAGATTCACTTCAGGAAATTGGAACAATAGCGCGCCAGAGTGCCACCGGCAGCATTCAGGTAATTACCACCGCCCGTGAGATGGAGGAGTTTTCCCGCGAATTGGCCGAAACTCTGGCTGTCACTTAGCAGTATTAGTTAGGATTTAGGCGATCAGTGGATAGAAAACCAAGGGTTTTACAACTCTCAACCCTAACACCTTAAGATATTTATACTTTATCGTAATAATTCTGTAATATCAAAATTATAGTAATTCCTACCCCTAACTGTTAATATTGTCCCCAATTGTAGGACTATGCCATTTTTTAGAATTTGTGCAGCTAGTAAAGTGGGGAAGTTATTGAACGGTAGCTAACCGTTTTAATAAGACTTCTTGGAGGAGTCATGACTTTGTTGAATTCCAAAACCTTAAAGAAACTTATCGTCACCCAGAACCTTGCCCGAGAGTGTAGAATAGTCTGTGTAAATGGAAAGAGCGGTGAAAAACTAAAGAAAAAAAGAAGAGGCTATTAAGGAGGAACTCGATGGGAGAGCCGGACAGAACCCAAACTCAGGAAATAATGCAAGCGACGCTACCGCCCC